>PBVH01000031.1 GCA_002728175.1 Flavobacteriales bacterium
ATTAACAATGAAAAAATTATACATCATATTTTTCTCTCTTCTTATAATATTTTCGTCTTGTGAAAAAGAAGAAGAATCAACACTTGTTTCAACGAGTTATACCTCTAATGGTTCTACAGTAATTGGCTGTAATATTGAATGTAATGAATGGGAAAGATGTACAAATATTAGTCAAGATTTCTTTGGTTTTGAATGGGCTTGTAGGCCAAAGTTAGATTTATATTCAAGTCATGGATACTGGGGCGGAGAGTTAAACATAATAGATGAGTCGGGTAACACTTTTCTTTACGAGCTCGAAAATCTTAAATCAATAACTCAAGGATTGCAAAATATTAGTATTGACTTTCCAGAATATGGATCAACTTCTCATTTGATTTTAAATTTCTTTGATTCTAAAACTTTAGAATTTACAATCAACGATATGGTTTATGACCCTCATGTTGAGTCAAATGTTAGGTATAATGGTACTGGTCAATTAATACATACAGGAGGAAGTGCAGATGCCGTCATAGAATTTAACTGTAATTACAATTTTGAAGGGAATAATTATTCTGTTTACTTTTCTGCAACTCGTTAAACACTTGCCTTATGAAAAGAGTGCAAGTATGTTTGTCTCTAAGTTTATATGTGATGATAAGATAGATTATGGTTTTGTTGTAAAATAATTATTAAGTTTGACACTAATTTAAAACAACCCTGTAAATAAAATGATTAATGTTATTAAAGCAAATTTAAGTCCTATTTTCTATATTTTCCTATTTATATTGGTCACTGTTGTTACGTTATATTTCTCATTTACTTTTTCATACTATTTACTTTTATTGAGTCTTCCATTATTGGCATTTACAATATATGCCTTAAATGGATTTATTGACACTTTAAAAAGCGATTATGAAAGAGAAGTTGAAAAAAAAGAGAAAGAAATGTTTGAGAAATTATCGCAAGATGATGCTAAAGAATACATTAAAAACAATCCTAACAGTAAGATTGCATTAGATGAGCAAAGAAGAAGAGAAAAAGATGAAGAAGAAGAGTATATTTCTAAAAAGATATCCAGTGTCCACGAGCCTAAGCTCATTAAAACTATAAATGTTAAATCTATCATTCTAAAAAACATTTTTAATGTATATGTGAAAACTGGTCTACCTGTTTTCTTTGATAGCAAAGACACTAAACATGATATTACTCAAAAAATAGAAGAAGTTAGATTTACTAATCAAGAAATAAGTTGTTTTGATTGGATGAATAATGAAGGTGTTCTACTTACTCTTGAAGAAATAAAGGAACAACTTAGACTAAGAGAGAATAGAGCTATTAATAAAACTTCAATAAGATTTAATATGTCTACTGAATCTTTAAATAGGCGTTGGTTTAAAATTTATAATAAATTTTGTTTTTATGAAAGACCTTCCTCTCAAGGAATGATTAGACTTTCATCTGTGTTTACTGGTACACTTGATAACAAAATATATGAAAATGGTCAACTCAAGTCATAATAAAGAAAAATCAAAACCTCAAAAGAACATTCCATTTATTGAGATATATGATGATGGAACAGTAGAGAAGAAAATAACAATAGATTAAAAATAAACTAAGATGAAAAAACTACTACTTATATTATTTTGTTTACCTATGATTGGGTTTGGGCAAACCTCTTTTAAAGAAGGGTGGAAAGAAGGATATAAAAAAGGTTATTGTGGAAATAAAGTTGGATGTGTTCCGCCAATTCCACCAATTCCACCAAGTGGGATTATTAATCATACAAACCAATCAGATTATCAATTTGGATATAATCAGGGCTTATTAGAAGGAAGTAAATCTAGTAAAGGAAATAGTAATGATTTACTAAATAATTACACAAAGATAAAACAACAGGAAATACGTCATTCTCAAGAACTTGAAAAAAAATATCAGAACGAAATAGAAAGAAACGAAGCGATAATGCAAGAAAATATTAGGCAAATTGCCGAAGCTCAAGCTCAACAAAGAGAAAGAGAAAGAATTAGAAGAGAAAAAGAAAAAATACGTATTTCTAAAATACCTCTTCTTTCTGAAATAATTGAAGTTGAGGTGGAATGCAGTGAAGATTTGTCATACTTTTCGCATTTGGTAATTAAAACATCAGGATGGAAGCCTCAAGCTAATGCAAAAAAAATTGTAAATTTATTAATCAATTCTAACTATGAATTAATTTCTGAGCAAAAGGTCAAAAAAATAAAAAAATATAAGGCTAAAAAACATTCAAAAAAAGAGGATTACCTATACTTAAATTTTATTAGAAATAATATTGATGAAAAAAATCGAGAAACAACAGTGATCATTAAAGATTTCGAAAATGAAATACTTTATAAAGCATATTTTAGAAACATATCCTATATGAAAATGCTTGAACTATTACTTTAGTATGTTTAGTTTTAATAAATTTTTAAGAAAATAACAATAGATTAATAATTAAAAATAAATAATTATGTTTAATTTATTGAGTAAAAAATTAAATAGAAAAAAATTTTTTATTTACAATATACTTTTATTTTGTCCAATAATTCTTGGTGTTATTATAGAAATTATTTTTGGGCCAGGTGCTATGATGGGAATTTTTGTTATTAACTTTCTAAGGGAAGTTATTAATCAATATGCAGGTTTAGGAGCAGCAGGTATTATGCTTTTTGGTTTATTTGCTTCACCATTTTCGATTTCTAGTTTGCTGGTTATAATATGTCTTTTTATTTATTGCTCACTTCTTATTCAAAGGATTAATGATATTGGAATTAATCCTGCATATATTTTATTGATTTTTATTCCATTTTTGAGTCCTCTTTTTTATATTTTTTTACTTACAAAAAAATATTTTATAAATTTGAGTAAATAAATTTAAAAAAATGGAACAATTTCTTTACATATTAGTTTTTGGTGTACTAATACCTCTTTTATATGTCAGGTTGACAAAGTCAGATAGTATAAATTATTATTTAATTTTGTACTAGCAGTTTTAGGCTTTATTAATCAAGGGATAGGTGGAGGAGGTTTTTCTTTAATTGCAGTGATTATTAGCCTTACTTCTTTTTTAAAAAAGAGTTGGTCAATAAGTAAAACCTTAGAGAAAACCTTAAAAGTTATAATTGTAATGACTTTGATAGTCATAATTGGTCAACTTGTAGGTTTAGACTAAACAAACAAATCAATCTCTCTTTTATATTTTTTTACTCCCAAAAAAAATGACTTAACTAATTAATGAAAATAAGATATTTATATAAATTTAATAATTCTCAAAAAATTTGATTAACAATGAAAAAACTACTACTTGTTTTACTTTGCTTGCCTATGATTGGGTTTGGGCAATGTGTCTCAGGAGATTGTAAAAATGGATACGGAACTTATATCTGGGCTTCAGGAGATAAATACGAAGGACAGTGGAAGGACTATAAGAAAGATGGCCAAGGAACTTATACTTCGGCTTCAGGAGCTAAATACAAAGGACAGTGGAAGGATGATAAGTCTCACGGCCAAGGAACTTACACTTCGTCTTCAGGAGATAAATACGAAGGACAGTGGAAGGATGATAATAAATCTGGCCAAGGAACTTATACTTGGGCTTCAGGAGATAAATACGAAGGACAGTGGAAGGATGATAAGTTTCACGGCCAAGGAACTTATACTGATCCTAATGGTTTGATATGGTCGGGGGAATATGAAATGGATGAACAAAAAGAAGGGTACTATAACATTGATAATATTTATAATATAGATGATATTATTGGAAGTAAGACAAACTGTGTAATTGAGTTAACAATGATGGAAAAAATGATGTATATAAATTTAGGTTTTGGTAAAAATTCTATCATAAAACAAGATTTTTTATTTGATACAGGAGCAACTAGAATTTGTATTAGTAAAGCTTTTGCTAGTAAGCTAGAAAAAAATGGAGTTAATATTGAAATTCTTAATATTAAAAATGGCACAGCTGTAATAGCAACAAATGAACTTGTTGCAGTAAAATATGCTAAAATAGATAACTTGACAATTGGGGATTACACTCTAAATAATGTTATTATTACAATTTGCGAACAAGATTGCTCCCTTCTGTTTGGTATAGATACTTTGAATAAATTTTCTGATTTTACCGTCTCAAAGAAGGGTAAATTACATCTCTATAGATAAATACTGTTACATAAATATGAAAAAACTACTACTTATACTACTTGCTCTCCCTTTTATTTTGTTAAGTCAAAACAACTCATCAGAGTATAAGTATTTAGATAATAAAATTAAATCTATTCAAATCAAAAATATTCAAAGTATTGAGGAATTATATTCTAAAATAATTAAGACTAACTATACAGATGAGGAGAAGGTATATGTTATTGGAAAATTTATAGTTGAAAATATTAAATATGGAAAAAGAGCAAGAAATCCTATAAATTGTGTCAACACGAAAGAAGGTGTTTGCCAAGATTATTCAGAGCTATTTAAAGCACTTTGTGATATAGCTCAAATTGAGTGTCATATTGTTACAGGAAGTGGTAAAAACAGCTCTACAGATATAGGTTTCTATAATTCAAATCACGCATGGAATATTATTAAAATTAACGGAGAATACAAGATATATGATTTAACTTGGGCTGCTGGCTATATCTCGCAAGGTGTTTTTGAAAAAAGATTTAACCCATTTTATTTTAATTCATCTCCTGAGAGGTTTATATTAAATCATTTTCCAGACGATTCTAAATGGCAATTACTTGATAATCCAATGTCTATGAAGGATTTTATCAGCCTACCATACTTTGATTCTGATTTTCTAAATTCAGATATCACAAACTTCTCATTAAAAGAAGGTGTGGTTAAATCTAACAAATTAAAAATAACTTTTGAATCTAAAGAAAACTTTACTAGTGCTACTTTATTTAGATGGGATTTACACAGTTATGGAGAAGCAAGCGGAAAAAAAATAAAATTAACTAAAAATAGGAATAAATATACCATAGAAGTAAATGATGAGATTAATGGAGTATTTAGATGTAGTATATCTTTATGGAAAGAAGATAATGAAAGTGTTAGTTTTTATTTTAAACAAGTAACTCCAAATTTTAGTATTCCAAAGCCAAAAGAATGGGATTTAAATGACCCTTATTCATTAATATCTCCATATTTCTATGTTTTTCATCAATTAGATAATGATTTATTTCGTAGATTAAATAAAAGAAATTCAATACCAAAAATAAATAATATTACTAACGCAAAAGCATTAAATAAAGGTCTTAAAGATTGGTATGGAGATTATAGAAACTACTATGTGAACGATAGAGATGGAAACATATATTTTCCAGTAAATAATTTTAAGATTGTTTTGAGAAGAAGTACAGATGGATATGTATTTAAAGAAATAAAGAAAGATATTTTAAAGAAAGGCTCTGTAGGATTTAGAGTTAAAGAGGTTGAGAAGTTTTTTGGAATTAAACAAGACGGATATTTTGATGAAGAATTAGTCAATTTAGTTAAAGCCTTTCAAAAGAAAAATAATTTAAAACCTGATGGAATTATTGGTGACAACACGCTTAAACATATGGAAAAGTAATATTTATATCCCAATCACAACTATAACACTCATAATCATCTAAAACAACACCAACAACCTGATGCCAAAATTTATATGCTATAGTCATAAATACAGTGAGCAAAAACCATCCTGCCAATACCTTTTTAATAACACCATTGATTCTATTAATCATTTTTTAAATATTTACCATTCCAGTTAATACCATAGCCTCCATACCAACCTACACAATCCATACTTGCAAGTTTAATGTAATTTTGTTTAAGCATAAAGAATATCTTGCACGGCTCTTCACCATAATAAAAGTCTTCACCATCAAACAGCCTCCCAGCGTCATTAAACAATCCTAGTTCTTCTTCTCTGTAAAAAATGTATCCTTCTCCTTTTATTTCTCCTGTAAAAATAGTTGAATCGTTAATAAAATTATCATATGTTTTTTCCCAACCTTCTAATTCAAATTCATAGCTATTACTATCCAAATGATTTATTTTAAGAATGTACTTGTATCTATTACCTTCCTTTATCCAAATGCCATTAATGTTATCTTGAGACAAAGACAGAAATGGAATTAATGATAATATTATTATTTTCATGTTTTATGTTTTCTGTTCACTAAACATGTACCACAAATCCTCTTACGAATACTCTTATATGGTTGTTTGAATGACGAGTTTTCAGCTATAGCCTCTTTGACATTTTTGATAATATATGGTCTAGCAAATTGCATAAAAGTACTTTTACTATCGTATTTTTTTGCAGCCTCAATTAATGCATAATTACCCACATTTATTAATTCAGGGTGCAAATGAGAATTAATCTCATTAATAATTAACACAACCTTTCCCAAATTTGCTTTTGTCAATTTTTCAAGCGCATCTTCTTTCGCACCTTCCTTGCCATTTTGAATATCATATGCTAATTTTTTTTCTTCTGCAAATGATAGGGGGGAGAAGTATTTTATTTCTGATAGATATTTTTCTATATCTGATTTTATATCATTTTCATGATAATATCTAAATATATCTTTATATTCTAACATAGAGTTATTCAACTGTTCTAAATGTATATTATAGTTATCTTTAGTTAGATATTTATCATCCGAATAGTTAAGAGCTATAAATACGATAAATATTATTGCCAATAAAATTATTTCCATAGTTATATTATTTTAATTTTTCCATTAATTAATTTGATTGATTTACCAAAGCTAAAGGTTTCATGCCCGTTCTCTATATTGTTTAGAACTGTTGTGCCAAATCGATTTTTAAAACTTTCACTCATTATGTTCCTATATATTTGAACAACAAATCCACTTGCATTTGTTGGGTGTTCTAAATATGCATTTATTAGTTCTTCATCTGAAATTTCATCTAATTGTTTTTTAAACATAGACTTATAGTTATCATAATTTTTAAAGTTATTTTGAGATAATTTACTCATAAGTTAAATAATTGAGTTAAATTTTAAAATAGTTTTGAAAAGAAAAGTTTTTGCTTAAAAATAGCCGATTTCTTGTCAGTTGCTATCAAAAAAGATCATTTTTTTAAGATTAATACTAGATATAGCAACCTCGAAAGTTGCATTTTAAAGTACAAATAATTTCTGAATCAAAAAAATATTATGATAATTATTTTTTTATCGGCGCAACAATTATAAGTTTTGAATATTTAATTCGATTAATGTAAAAATTTATGCGTTAGCTTGATATTATATTTTAATTAACTCACTAGATTTTATTTTTTTTCTAAAAGAGCTAACTATTTTAAATTCATCATATGATCTGTATTTAATAAAATATTTGCTTTTTCCTTGTACTCCAAACTCAGTTACTTGATTTTTTTTAATAATTACGTATGTTTTTAATTTGTTTGTAGTAATTATAATTTTACAATTATTTGGTAAGTCAAATAAATGAGTCAGACATAAGTCAAATCTTTTTTGATAATCAATTATACTTTCTTTTTCTACACAAGCACCATTACAAGTATTTAATTGGTACTTAAAACAAGCGTTATTTACTTTATCTAAGCCATTAAGTTTATCACATAAATTAAACTGAGTTGTAATTTTTTCTATAAAAGCAAGAGCTTTTCTTTTGCTAAAGAAATCAAATAATGATGATGATGATGTTTTATGTGTATAAAAAAAAGGGTAAGAATATTTATTTTGTTTAAAGCTTACTGAAATTGAATTCCTAATTTTACGAAGTTTTCTATTATATATTGGTTTATATTTTTTTATTTCTTGCGATTCAAAAAGTAAAGCTTCTAGTTCAGAATACATTTCTTTGATCATTACTTTTTTAAATGAAAAAAGCATTCTTTTTCTTCCATTTGCTAAATGTTGATGTATTCTTTTTTTAATATTTATACTTTTACCTATATATAGTATATTATTGTTTTCATCTAAAAAATAATAGACTCCCAAAATATTTTCAGGAATTGACTTTTTTTGAACTTCATCTTTACTAAAAATCATGTTATAATAAATTTTTCAACTCTTCATCCCTTTTAATAAATACTTTATTTAATCGTTTAATAAAACTTTAGTTAGAAAGATATAAATTTATAATGACAAAGATACTTATAATGTTTATGTTTGCTAAAATAATCCACTGATTAACAATGAAAAAACTACTTTTTGTTTTTGTAATTTTTCCACTATATTTTTTTGGACAAATTAATCCAATAAATTTTGAAAACCCAGGTGTTGGATCTGTTTGGACCTGGACGGTATTTGAAAATGATGATAATCCAATTTTAGAAATAATTAACAATCCCATATCCTCTGGAATTAATACATCAAAAACTGTTGCCAAATTTACGGCTAGAAGACTTGGTCAACCTTGGGCTGGTTGCGAAACATTACATGGTTCTGACATAGGTTCATTCTCATTGGATTCTTCTAATTGTATTATTAAAATCATGGTTTTTAAAAATAAGATAAGTGATGTGGGAATTAAATTTGTTGATCCTACATCTGCTGCTCAACCTGAGATAAAGGTATCTAATACTTTAGTTAATCAATGGGAAGAGTTAACATTTGATTTTTCATCTAGAATTGGAGTTTTTCCTATAATTAAAGATCAAATGGTAATCTTTCCAGATTTTGATCCAAATCCAAGATATGATGATGAAGTTGTTTTGTTTGATAATATAACTTTTACTGGATTTAATAATCCATTATCTTGGGAGTGTATGAATAGTATTTGTACTCCGCAAAATAATAATAGCGGTAGTTTTAGTGATTCATTAAGTTGTGTTAATTTTTGTATGCAAAGTTCAGCTTTTAATTTTAATGTTAATAAAAAGAAGATAATTAGAATTTCTAATTTTTTAGGACAAGAAAGTTCACGTAACAAATATATACCTCAAATATATTTTTACGAAGATGGAACAGTTGAAAAGAAACTATTAAAAAACTACTAATGAAGAAGCTCTTTTTTATTTTTTTCTTTATCAATATACTAGCTTACTCTCAAAATCCAAATTATTCTGAAGATATTGCTCCAATTATTTATGGAAAATGTTTACAATGTCATCATGATGGCGGAATTGCACCATTATCCTTCGAGTCATACGTTAATACGGTTTCAAATGCAGGCTTAATTCAGCATGTTACATCTAGTGGTGAAATGCCCCCATGGCCTCCAGATACAACTTTTCAAAGATATGCTTACGAGAATATTTTGTCATCAAATGAAATTGATTTGATTACAAATTGGATTTTTAATGGTTCACCTCTTGGAGACACAAATTTATTACCTCAAATGCCCTCGTTTTCTAATGATAATAATTTAGGCTCACCTGATTTAGAAATACAAATTCCTACTTATTACAGTAATGCTACTTCTAGTTCTGACGATTATGTGTGTTTTTCTCTTCCATCAAATTTAACAACTGACAGACAAGTTAGAGCAATTGAAGTAGTGCCAGGAAATCCTCAAATAGTTCATCATGTATTAGTTTCAGTTGATGAATTAGGAATTTCAAATCCAATATCAACAAATTGTATGGCACCTGTTGGAAACCAAGTTTACACTTATGCACCAGGTTCTGTTCCATTAGAATTTCCTTTGTCTTCAATTGATAATTTCGGTATTGAAATCCCGGCAAATAGTAGTATTGGATTAGGTTTGCACTATCCAGAAGGAAGTTTTGGTCAAATTGACAGTACTAAAGTCAGATTTTATTTTTATCCTCAAAACACTAATGTTAGAGAAATATATACCGAATATTTAATAAATGAGGGCTTACCACCTGACCCTCCATTTTTTGTTTTACCAAATCAAATCACACAAATTTCAGCTACATATGGACCGCTTATAAATGACATTTCACTAATGTCAATTTATCCACACATGCATCTTTTAGGAAAAGACATGCAATGTTTTGCTGTTACGCCAACAAGTGATACTATAAATTTAATTAGAATTAATAAGTGGGATTTTGAATGGCAAGGAGCATATTTATTTAAAAAATTTTTAAAAATCCCGGCGGGAAGTATGATTTATGCAAATGGTAGCTATGATAATACAGTATCTATTTCTAATCCTAATCCAGTTTTAGTTCAATCTGGACTAAATACAAATGATGAAATGTTTATTTTTATTTTTCAATTTACTGACTATCAAGTTGGTGATGAAAATATTATGATTGATAATTCAGTCTTAACTAATACAATTAATAATTCACAATACACTAATAATAAATTAGTAAAAACAATTGATTTTATTGGAAGAAAAACTAATACTATATATAATACTCCTATTTTAGAATTGTATGATGATGGTTCTGTCAAAAAGAAAATTATAATTGATTAACTAAAAAAATGACAAATAAATTTTTTACTCTTCTTGTGATTTTTTTTGGATTTTCAAAATTTAATATAGTTAACTCACAAATTTTATATAATTCTAATTTACCAATTGTAATAATTAACACTGGAGGAGCATACATTCCTGATGAACCAAAAATACCAGTCAACTTTCAGATTATCGATAATGGTGTTGGAGTTTTGAATAATATTAATGATTTCCCAAATCATTATAATGGCTTTTGTGGTATAGAAACTCGAGGAAATTCTACTCAAGGTTTCGATAAAAAGACTTATTCTATTGAACTGTGGAACAGTAATAATGAAGATACTTCAGCATCACTCTTGGGTATGGGGAAAGAAGAAGATTGGATTCTTCATGCTATGGTAATTGACAAAAGTCAAGTCAGAATACCCTTTAGTTTTTATTTATTTCAAAGAATGGGTCATTATGCATCAAATTGGCGCTACGTTGAACTAATAATTGATGGCGATTACAGAGGACTTTACATTCTATGTGAAAAAATAAAACGAGATGATGATAGGGTAGATATTGCAAAATTAGATGATGATGATATTTATGGTGATTCATTAACTGGTGGATATATTTTAAGATTGGATTGGTTAGGCTATTATTCGCAAGGTTTTTCATCTAATTATTACTCTCAGTCAGGATATTTTCCACTTTTTTATCAGTGGTATTATCCAAAGGCAGATAATATTCAAATAGAGCAAGAAAATTATATCTCTGATTGGTTTAATAATTTTGAAAGCGCTGTTTTTTCAAGTGATTATCATAATTACTTAGGAAACAGATATACAGACTATATTAATTTAAACTCTTTTGTTGATTTTTTAATCATTAACGAGTTTAGTAAAAATTCTGACGGTTATAAGTTGAGTTCTTATTTACATAAAGATAGAGATAAAAATGGCGGGAAATTAAATGCTGGTCCTATTTGGGATTTTGATCAAACTTATGGAGTTTCATTGGTCTGTTCAAATGATGATCCAAGTGGATGGACATATCTTCAAAATCAGTCTGATTGTGAAGATTTAATGTCGATGCCTATGTGGTGGCAATCAATGATGCAAGATACTATATTTCAAAATAGATTAAAATGCAGATGGGATAATTTTAGAAATACTTTTCTGCATCAAGATTCTATTTTTTATTGGATAAAAACAGATACAACTTTGATTAGTGATGCTAAATCTAGAAATTTTACCAAATGGCCTCATATTGGTCAGCAAATTTGGATTGAACCAAGTCCAATTCCACAGTCATATGCTGAAGAAATAATAGCTTTGAAATCATGGATAGCTAATAGACTTGACTGGCTAGATTTAAATATGCCTGGAAATTGTGATTATGATATAACTAACATAGAAGAACAAGCTGATAAAAAAGAATTGCTAATTGTAACAGATATACTTGGCAAAAAAAATAAGGTTAAAGTTAACATACCATTTATTGAAATTTATGATGATAATAGCTTCAAAAAAACAATTTTGTTTGATTAAAAAAAAATAATATATTTAAAAAAAAATAAATATGGAAAATATATTGATACTCTCTCAATTAGTCATTGCTTTTTCAATTTTAGTTGTATGGGTAGTTAGATACGAAAATATAGTTCTTGAATTTGAGCATTATCAACTTTCTGCATTGACAAGAAATTTTGTTGGTGCATTAAAAATATCATTATCAACTATTTTAGTCTTAGGTATTTGGTATAATGAGTTGTTGTTTTTTTCTTCTTTAATAATGGCATTTTTAATGATTTGTGCTCAATATTTTCATTTTAAATTTAAGAATCCAATACATAAGTTTATTCCTTCTTTTTTATTATTATTGGTTTCTTTATTTATTGCCAGTGCTAGTTATTAAAATCTAGTGGATTTAGAGTTTGTTCTTAGTTGGATTTCTGTTTTATCATTTTTATATTACGGTATTAATTCTTTAGTATCAAAAAAAATGGTTGCAGAATATAAAAGATGGGGTTTTGCAAGTAAAAGGTATTTAATTGCTTATTCACAAATATTTGCAAGTGTTGGTTTAATTTTAGGATTTTATAATAGCATGTTAACCATCATTTCCTCATTTTTGTTGTTTTTAATGATGATCGGAGCGATGATTACCAGAATCCGTGTCAAAGATTCGTTTTTAAAAACGTTACCCTCGTTTTGTTATGCTACAATAAATTTTATAGTTTTTTACCTATCAATTAATTCTTGATAGATTATTTTTTTCTTTTAATACTACAGCCAATAGCTTTAGTTGTATTTATTTTTATTTCTTCATTATTATTTAGCTGCGTTATTGCATTAATGAGATATTTTTCTTTTACGTTTTTAATTGATTGATAATTGTCGTCAATAGCGCCTTTATAAATTAGCTTTTTATTTTTATTAAATAAAAAAATATGGGGAGTTGTTTTTGCTCCAAAACTATTTGCTATTTTACTATTTCTATCAATTAAATATGGATATTTATATCCCATTTTTCTTGCATGTTCTTTCATCTTATCGATCGAATCGTCTCCATCTCTTCTGGCTTCATTTGAGTTAATATAAACCATTCCAATATCACTTTTTAGACATTCATCTTCAATTAATTTATATCTATCTTCCCACATTATAACAAAAGGACATTTATTAGAGGTGAAAACAACTAAAATTCCATTGTTTTTTATATTATCATTGAGGCTCATGAAATCACCATCAATACTTTTAACTTTATAGTTTTGAACCGGCATTTTTTGATTTATTTCTAGAGTGGGATACTTTTGTGCTAATAATGGCTTTGTTAAAAGTACTAGTGTAATAAATATTATTTTGTAGATTTTCATTTTTACTTACAAATTTAAAAATTATTTTAGAAAATATATTTTAACATTTTTAATCTTTGATATCCTTAGATAAATCTAAATTTTTGAATTTTGGAAATTTAAAATTTGTAAATCCTACAGATAATATTGTCATGACACCACCAAAAACAACTGCAGGAACTGTTCCCATTAATTTTGCTGTAACCCCACTTTCAAAAGCACCAATTTCGTTTGAAGAACCAATAAATATTGAGTTTACTGATGCAACTCTTCCTCTTACTTCGTCTGGTGTTTTTAATTGTAATATGGTTTGCCTTATTATCATTGAAATGCCATCTGTTATACCATAAATTAAAAGTGCAAATACAGATAAATAAAATATTGATGAAATTCCAAAAACAATAATTGATAATCCAAAGCAGAAAATAGCAACCAATAATTTTTTTCCAGCATCTTTAGTTACTGGAATATAAGCAGACATAAACATAATAATCAATGAACCAACAGCTGGAGCGGCTCTTAGTATTCCAAATCCTTGTGATCCTACATTTAATATGTCTTGCGCATATATAGGAAGTAGAGCTATAGCTCCTCCAAACAAAACTGCAATCATATCTAGTGTAATGGCAACTAAAATTGATTTAGTTTTATATACAAAAGATAAGCCTTCCTTCAGACTATTTAAAATTGGCTCTCCAATTTTAGGATTTAAAATAGGTTTTTTCTTTATTAAAAATGTCAGTAATAAAGCTAAGAAAACTGATACTAAAACAAAAGCTAATGAATTGTTGATACCAACCCAAGCTATAGAAAAACCTGCAAATGCTGGACCAACTACAGCAGCTAATTGCCATGTAGAGCTACTCCATGAGGCTGCGTTTGGGTATGTTTTTTTCGTAACTATTAGAGCAACTAATGAAAAAATGATAGGTCCAAAAAAAGCTCTCACAAATCCTCCAGCAAAAACTAAACTATATATAGCTATTAGAATATATTTTGATGAATAGTTGTTATACATATAACTACTTGTAATAAAATAAAAACCTGAAGAAATAATAAGAAAGGCAAATATTGCTAATACAAAAAGTTTTTTCTTTTCATTCTGATCAACAATATGGCCTGCAAATAGTGCTGTTGATATGGCAGGAATAATTTCAGCTAATCCAATAAGGCCAAGTGCTAATGGATCTTTAGTTATATTATACACTTCCCATTCAATAATAATAAACTGCATTGACCACGCGAAAACAAGTAAAAATCTAATTATCAAAAAAAAATTAAATTCTTTGAACCTAAGAGCAGCATATGGATCGTGTTTTTTTTTCAATATCTACAGTTGTTCTAACAAATATAACAAGTTAATTATTAATAGCATTTTTATTTTTTGCCGGACAACAATTAAGTTATAATTTTTTTTGTATAACTTTGCATAATAATAACTATACAAAAATAATAATATGAAAACAACAATTAGAATATTTATATTAAGTTTCCTTTTACTTTCAACTGTTTCATTTGCCTGTAGAACTTGTGGTTGTAGTGCAAAATCAAGTAAAAGCAAAGTAGAATCTAGTACTAAAACATCAGATGTTACATCTAAAAGTAAAGTCAAATGGGTTGGAGAAAAAGTAACGGGATCTCATGAAGGGTTGATTGATATTTTTGACGCTTATTTAGAATTTAATGATGATAACAAGCTTGTTGGAGGTGAAGTTACAATTAATATGAACACAATTAATTGTACAGATTTAGAGGGAGATGCAAAAAACAGTATTGAAGGTCATCTTAAATCTGACGACTTTTTTTCTGTAAAAAAACATCCAACATCAACTCTAATTATTAAAAAAGCTAAATACTTGTATAATAATAATTATGAGATTGTTGCAGATTTAACAATAAAAGGAATTACAAATGAAATAAAATTTAAGACTAAACTTAATGACAACATTGCTTCTGCTGATATTGTAGTTGATAGAACAACATTTGATATTAGATATGGTTCAGGAAGTTTTTTTGATAACCTAGGTGATAAAATGATTTATGATGATTTTAAGCTAAGCGTCTCATTAAATTATTAGAGATGAAAATAATAATGGTTAAGAAAAAAGGGTGTAATCCTTGCAAAATGTTTGAGCCAACAATAAAGGATGTTGCTATTGAAAATTCATTAGATTTTAAGGCAATAAAAGCTGAAGAAATGCCAGAAAAAATGAGGCCAAAGTATTATCCTTTTTTTTATTTGATGGACAATGATAAATTGTTAGAGTCTTGGGCTGGAATAAGTACAAGAAAAATGACAAAGGTTTTATCAAGGCATATCGATAACTTTATTTTTAATGAGTAAATTATTAACTAATACATTTATATACATTATATTCATTTTTTCATTTAACAATGCCAATTGTCAATGCATATTAAATTTTGATTCTAAACAGTCTGTAAATAAATGGAAAACCATAAATGATGATGTTATGGGTGGAGTTTCAACTTCAGACATAAAATACATTAATAATGATTATGCAATGTTTTCAGGTAATGTTTCTCTTGAAAATAATGGAGGTTTTGCATCAATAAGAAGACAACTTTCAGGTGTCAATTTATATAACAAAAAAAGCATTGTATTAAAAGTTAAAGGTGATGGGAAAAATTATCAGTTGAGAATAAAAAAAAACAGATTTGATTATTATTCTTATGTTTATAGTTTTCCCACTTCTGGAAATTGGGAATCAGTTTCAGTTGAACTAGCGTCAATGTATCCTTCATTTAGAGGTCAAAGACTGGACTTCAGTAATTTTTCAGCTAAACAAATACAGCAAATTTCAATTTTAATTGCTAATAATAAAGAAGAACAATTCAATCTCATTATAGACGAGATTTGTATTCAATAATTTTAAATTTAATTTATGTTTGGAATATTTAAAAAAAGGTCAGAAAAAGAAAAATTGCAAGTAAAGTATCAACAACTAAAAGAAAAGGCATTCAAAATGTCCAAAATTAATAGGAAAGAGAGTGATAAGTTAGAAGTTGAAGCCCAAAAAATTTTAGATATCTTGGAAAAAACTAAAAACTAATAATATATTTTGAAAAATTTTAAAAATATCTTATCCAAAGATCAAATTGATAGAATTATTGAAATGGCTTGGGAAGATAGAACTCCTTTTGATGCCATTAAAAATCAGTTTGGTATAAATGAAAAAAATGTAAAATATATTCTCAGGTCTTCACTTAAATTAAAAACATATTTAGTATGGAGAAAAAGAGTAGTTGGAAGAAAAACAAAGCATTCCTTATCAAGTTTTTCTAATAGATTTAAATCAAAAAATCAGAGGTTTTATTAACTTTACAATCTTTTTTTAATAATTGCCTGTGAAAAAATACTTTAGACAAATACTACGTTTTTTTATAATATTTTTATTTACTTTTTTGTTTGTTAAATTAATTTCTAGCTTTAAAAAAGAAGCTACTATAAATAAACTAACCAAATCGATTAAGTTAGTTGATACAAAGGTTGTATCACTTGAAAAAAATGACCTACAAGTTCCTGTGTATGGAAAGTTACAATCAGTGAATCAAAATAATATTGTTTGTGAAGTGAATGGAATTTTTATTGGAAATAATTTTAAGAGTGGTATAAGTTTTTTTAAGGGCGATACACTTGGATATGTTAATTATGATGAGTTTAAAAATAATTTAAATAGTCAAAAAAGTATTTTATTAAATCAAGTATCAAAGCTGGTGTCTGAAATTAAATTTGATTTTCCTGATGATTATTCTAAATGGTACAATTTTATGAAAAGAATTAACTTTAAATCAAATTTACCTGAAATACCATCAATTAGTAATGAAAAATTAAAAAACTATTTAACTGGTAAAAATTTTTATACACTATATTTTACAGTTAAATCAATAGAAGATAGAATATCAAAACATGTTTTTATAGCAAATTTTGATGGAGTTTTAAGTGATGTTAGTATCAAAAGTGGTACAGCAGTTGTGTTTGGACAAAAAATAGGTGTTTTTTATCAACCTAAATATTTGGAATTTGAATCAAGTATAAGTTTAGAAAATGCATTACTGATTAAACCTAAAATGAAAGTTTTTATTAAATCAGATGAATTGATTGATCATGATTATGGTTATGTATCTAGAGTTAATAAAACTTTAAATTCTAATTCTCAAAATATGAGTGTATTTATAGAGGTTGGTGGAGATAAATTCTTTAACGGAATGTATGTTGATGGTCACATTATAATTGGATCAGTTGAGAATTGCATGTTAATTGATCGAAGCTTATTAGATGGTAGCTATTTATATTTGATAAAAGATGAAAAATTAGTTAAAAAGAAAGTTGAAATTCTGCAAATTATTGAAAACAAAGCCATTATTAAGGGTTTGAAAAATAACGATGTAATGCTTGGAGAGTCAGTCAAAGATTCTTATGAAGGTATGCCTGTAAGAATAAAATAATAATGAAAAGTTTCATTAAATATTTTATAAAGTATCCTGTTGCAGCTAATGTAATAATGCTTCTCATTATTGTTTTTGGTTGTATGGGTTTGTTTAATTTAAGAAAAACCTTTTTTCCAGAAAGAACATCAAAGATTATAACTATACAAACAGTAAATCCTGGTGCATCACCTTTGGAAATGGAGCAAATGGTGACTCTTAAAATTGAAGATAATATTGATGGTATAACTGGAGTGAAAAGAGTAACGTCTAAATCAACAGAAAATACAAGTAATGTAATTGTAGAAATAGAAAATAATGCAGATAATCAGATTGTACTACAAGATATTAAAAACTCTGTTGATAGAATTAATTCATTCCCAGCTAATATGGAATCTCCTTCAATAAATTTAATGGAGAATTTAAATCCTGCAATTTCATTTGCAATAAGCGGAGATGTAAGTTTATTACAATTAAAAAATATTTCTGAAAAGATCGAAGATGATTTGAAGGAAATGAATGGAATATCTAAAGTAAGCCTTTCCGGTTTTGTAAATAGAGAAATTGAGATAAGTGTTAGAGATAATGATGTAAAAAAATATAATATTACTCTGGATGAAATTAATAATGCTATAAAGTCAGAAAATATTGATATTACTGCTGGAAAAATAAAAACCAGTACTGAAAATTTTCAGATTAGAAGTAACAATAAAAAATATTCATCTTTAGAAATAGCAGAAATAGTTATTAAAAATGATAATAATAAAATAGTTAGAATTAAGGACGTTGCTGATGTTAATATCATTTGGCAAGATATTCCAAATAAAAAATTCTTCAACGATACCTCTTGTGTAGTTGTAAAAGTTTTTAATACAAATAGTGAAGATATTAGCATAGTAGCTAGTCTAACTAGAGATTATATTGATAGTTTTAATATGATGAGTACCGATGTTAAAGCAAGTATTATTCAAGATGATTCTGTAATTATTGAGCAAAGAATTTCTCTATTAACTAAAAATGGAATTATTGGATTTGTTTTAGTAATGATCATTTTGACTTTGTTTTTACATCCAAGTTTAGCTGGATGGGTAGCTGTTGCAATTCCAATATCGTTTGCTGGTATGTTTATTTTAGCATCTTTTTATGGCATAACGTTAAATGTTATTTCGTTGTTTGGTATGATTATTGTAATTGGAATATTAGTTGATGATGGAATTGTAATTGCTGAAAATATATACCAAAGATTTGAGAAAGGAGAGGGGCCATTTAAAGCCGCTGTAAATGGTACATTAGAAGTTCTTCCTGCAGTAACTTCAGCTATACTTACAACTATAGTTGCTTTTTCATTATTTTTTATGCTTGATGGAATGCTAGGTGATTTTTTTCCTGAAATGGGTTTTGTTGTTATAGGAACATTACTTTTTTCTTTAATTGAAGGGATAATTATATTGCCATCACATATAGCACACTCAAGGGCACTCAAAGGCCAAAAACCAAATAAGTATATTGAAGTAACAATAAATAAGACTACATTATTTTTAGATAATGTTAAAAATAATTATTACTTACCTTTTTTAAAGTATAGTATCAAAAATCCTGTTACAGTTATACTAGTGTTTATAAGTTCACTAATTATTACAATTAGCGCCTTAAGTGCTGGATTAATTAAATCAACTGTTTTCCCAAATATAGAAGGAGATAATATTTTAATAAATTTAAAATTTCAAGCAGGATCAAGTGAAGAAAAGACAAAAAAATGGGTTGATTTTATTGAAAAAAAAATAATCGATAAAAATAAAGAGATTAGTAGCAAATACAATAACGATATATCACTCATTAAAGATATTGAAAAGACTATTGGAAATATTCAAGCAGCTGATCAGTGGACACCATCAACTTCACAAAGTAGTGAAAAAGGATCATTAAATATAATTATAGTCCCATCTGAAGAAAGATCCATTGGAACATCTGAAATAGCAAATTTTTTCAAAGAGGCTGTTGGTGAAATACCAACTTCAGAATCACTTACTTTTGATATTGCATCACCATTTGGAAAGGCAATTAGTATTGCTCTTTTTTCTGATGATAATGATGAATTGCTTGACGCAATTAGTAGATTAAAAGAATATATGCGGAATTTAAATGTTTTGAAAAATATTGAAAGTAGTGATCAGAAGGGTCTAAAGGAAATAAAATTAACTCTCAAATCAAAAGCTTATCAGCTAAATTTATCGTCTTTAGAAATATTAAGTAAGATTAGGAGTAGTTTTTATGGATTTGAATCACAGAGACTGCAACTAGGCACTGATGAAGTTAAATTATGGATTAGATACGATAATCGTGATAGAAATTCCATTTATGATTTGGAAAATATGAGAATTATTCACTTTGACAATAGTTATAGACTAGGAGATTTAGTTAATTTGAATATTGAAAGAGATTTAATAAGTATAGATCATTTAAATGGTAAGAGATCTGTTCAAATCGATGCAGATTTATTAAATCCAAAGATTGATAATCCAATTTCAATTACAGATAATATTGAAGAGTTTATTTTTTCCGAAATTAAAACTGTTTATCCCTCAATTAAACACTCTGTTGAAGGTCAAATTAG
Organism: Flavobacteriales bacterium; assembly: GCA_002728175.1. Taxonomy (GTDB): domain Bacteria; phylum Bacteroidota; class Bacteroidia; order Flavobacteriales; family BACL11. The sequence goes on from PBVH01000031.1 coordinate 20,258, forward strand.
ATCACAAAAAGAAACAGGCGGTTCTGTTAAGAAATCTGGGCCTATCGTACTAATTTTAATGTTAACAATTATTTTATTTACATTTAGAAGTATATTGCAAACGTTTGTAGTATTTACCTTAATACCATTTGGTTTTATTGGAGTAGGTTGGGGACACTTTGTTCATGATTTCCAGCTTTCTATGTTTTCCTGGTTCGGAATGATCGCTTTAATTGGAATACTTGTTAATGATGCTCTTGTTTTTATTAGTAAGTTTAATAAAAATTTAAAGTCTGGAATAAAGTTTGAAGATGCACTGATTTTAACAGGATCATCAAGATTTCGTCCAATTATTTTAACTTCATTGACTACAATTGTAGGATTAGCTCCATTAATATTTGAAAAGGAATTACAAGCTCAATTTTTAATTCCTATGGCTATAGCTATAGCATATGGTCTAGTTTTAGCAACTTTTCTAACTCTTATTTTTCTTCCTGCCCAATTAAAAATTATAAATAAAATTCGTTTTTATAGAGAATGGATTTTTACTGGAAATAAATTAAATAAGGAGCAGAGAGAGCCTGCTGTTAAAGAAATAAAATATGAAACTATTTAGTGTTATGAAATATTATCTTTTTTTAGTTTTCTTCTTTCCTCTATCTATTTATTGTCAAGATATTTTAAAATTAAATACTGCATTAGAAATAGCACTAAAAGAAAATATTGATATTAAAATTAAACTTAACAAAGAAAAACAAGCTAAAAATTTAAATAACATTGGCACTTCGGGTCTATTGCCTAAAATAAATATTAATGCTGCCACAGGTGCTAATAAAGGAGAAAGTAGTTTAGAATTTGCAACTGATGATTTTCCATCAATTAATGATGTAGAATCTGAATCTTCAAATATAAATTCTGGAGTTGAGGTACAATATAATATTTTTAATGGTTTAGCTTCTATTTATGCCTATCAGAACAATAAAAAGCTAAACGAACTCCAAACATTAGAAACTAAAATTGAGATAGAAAATGTGATTTTGAAACTATCAAAAGAGTTTTATGATGTTTTTTATCTTCAGGAACAAAAAGATATACTTCAAGAGCTAATATCAATTTCCACTAAAAGATTTGAAAAAATAAAAATACAGCATGAATTTGGAAATGTGTCAAAACTTGACTTATTAGATGCGGAACTAGATCTTTATAATGATAGTATTGATTTTAAAAGATTAATAGTTCAATTAACAAGTTCTAAAAACTCACTAAATCAAACATTAAATAGAGATATTAGCTTAGATTTTTTAGTTGAAGTTGATGAAATATTTTTTAGAGAAATTAAAATTGACGATTTACTATCAAAAATTAAACAAAACAAATTAGTGTTAGCACAAAATTATAGGTTAGAAATAGCCAAAAACAATAAAAAAATTAATAACAGTTCTTTTTTACCTAGAATAGGATTAAGTGCTCAGTATGGATATACTCACAATGAAAGTAATACTAGTTTAATACTAAATCAATCAAATCTTGGATTTACTGGAAATTTAAATTTTACATGGCCAATATTTGATGGCTTTTCAAAAAGAAAGGCTTTTCAAAATGCAAAAATTGAAGTTGAAAATAATAAGTTAAGATTAGAGGCNGTACAGCAAGAAGTTATAAAAGAACTTTATAATTTATATTACAAATACAAAAACAACCTTGAACTAATAAATATTGAAAAGAAAAATGTAAATACTGCAAAAAAATATTTTGATAGGGCAAGTAATCAGTATTTTGAGGGCTTTATTGATCGTAATGAATTTAGATTAGCCCAATTAGAATTTTCAAAGACTAAAACTAAATTAAATCAAACTATTTTTGATACAAAAATATTAGAGCTAAATTTATTTAGTTTGTCAGGAGATATAATAGAAGTAATTAAGTGATTAGTAAGCTAATTTTTTTAATACGTAGTTCCAGTGTTTAAAAAATGATGAGAAACCTTGTTCAGGTTTAAAAATCCAATCCCTATCATCTTTTATGCCTTTATAGTTAAAGTTTAATGGATGTTCTTTAAAGTATACATCAGAACCATTTATTGGTAAATCAGAAAATTCTCCAACGAATATTATTATATTTTTAATGTTTTTAGATAAATCAAGCATAAATTTCATTGAATTATCACTAATGGGATATTTATTAAAAATACTTGGTTCAATTAACAAAACTCTATTTGCATCTACTTCTTGGCGCCATTTCGTGTCTAAATTGTAAAAATTATAAATACAAATAGGTTTTTCATTTTGATTTGTAAATATATCAGATTTTGGAAAGTTTACTTTTAGATTTAAGTTTATTTCATCTTCAAAAACTCCTTCACATTTATAGTTTATTAGTTCATCATAGCTTTTATCTAAGATTGTATTTTTTTGATTACTATTTGTAAATCTATTAATATTATCTTGGTTAGCATAATATTTTTTATTACTGTTGGAACCGCATACCCACTGCCAGCTAAGTGCATTGGACCCCCAATCTGCATCCAATAGGTGGTAATACATCCATTTAGCTGGTGTTTTCCAATGATATTTTCCAATATTAGTTACTAGACTTGCAACATACATTCTTAAATGATTGTGCATGTATCCAGTGTTATATAATAACTTTATTGAATTATCAATTGCATTTATTCCGGTATCAAAATCATTGACTTTTTTAGGCATTCCAATATTTTTATAATCCTTTTGTTTCGTTCTTAAATCCTCATTTATATTTTTATCAATCCATGTCATTTGCCAAAATTCTCTCCAAACTAATTCTTGAACAAATTTTTGCATTGATTTTAAAGAATAGCCTTTTTCAAGTAGAAAATTAAATACAGATTTTGTAGATATTATTCCTCTTGAAATGTAAGGGGATAATTTTGTGACGGATCCATTAATAAAATTTCTATCTTTTGCATATCTTATGGGATTAATTGTATCAAGTTTATTAATAATTTCATTGTAATTTGTTTTCATAATATAATTTTATTATCGATTAAATCGCTGAAATGCAAGAACCTATTGTCAAAATTTTTAAAACTTTTCATTTGAAAAACAAACATGCAGTGATCCTGCATTTCGTAAACTTTTTTTGGATTATATAACTCAATTACAAAACATGTTTTTTTTAATACAGAATAATTTTTCCAATTTGATAATAAGTTATTTTTGGACAAGTATTTTAGTTTGTCAAATTTTTTTCCTGACTTTTTACCCATATGTTTGACAATATTTATATTATCAATACTCAAACATTGGAGTACAAAAGAAGTGTTTTTTTTATTTAAGTTTTGATAAGTTAAAGTATTATAGTCAATTGAAATCATGTATAATTTTGGATGCATATTAACTACTGAAACATATGTACATATGTTCATATTGATTTCTTTTTTGTTGTATGTTGCTAAACTGTAAATATTTAAATTAGTTCTATTCCAAGGTCTTTTCATGACTNTTTACTTTGAAATTATATAATTGAGTAAGAAANNTTTTATGTTTNTTTTTGTTATAGATTTTAAATGNATATGTGTAGNAATCGGTCTGAATAACAAATTGATTGTCGCTTGATTGAAATGTTAGTTTATAATAAGGACAAAATTCCACATACTCTGAATTTTTGTACCTGAAATAATATACTATACCTTTTAGCCTTAAATCAAAATTTAAATAAATATTGTCGTTAAAATTTTCTAAATCAATTTTTTCGTGATCTGGAGATATTTTTAGCAGTTTATACCTTTGAGAACCAAAATTATTATCTCTAATTCTCTGAAAAATTGAATAACTTTTTCCACATTTTTCTTTGATTATTTTTTTAAGCTCAACATCTTCAGTATTAATTTGATAAAGCATGTTTATTTAAATTTTTCATAAAATTTTGTCATAACAATTGAATGTGGAAGTGTTATAACTGAAATTCCAATAATAGTTAAAAGTAAAATTGAAATATTTATAATATTATTCTGAGATAAGTAAATGAAAAAAGCTAGAAAAGCAAGTGATAAAAGAGTGTGGGGTGCTAGTAAAATTATAAATTTTGAAATACTTAATTTTTTATAAATAATGTTTAAGTAATTGAATTCTTGAGATAAAACTTTCAAGGAATGTAAAAAAACAAAATATAGCGTAAAGCTAATTATTACTGGAAAAAGATAAAAACTAAGGTGTAATAGAAATAATTGAAACAACTCATTTCTAAATACGCTTGCTTTAATTTGATTTTTAAGTAATAGGAAAGTTAAAGACAAAAAAATTAAAATATTACTTGCGTAAAAAATAATTTTAAAATAGTTGTAATAGAATAATGAGTTTAAATTTTCCGTATCTTCAAATAAAGAAAACAAATTTATCAATTCAACTTCATTATAGTAAAATAGAGTAGACATTAAAGCGCATCCCCAAATTAGGTATATGAGTTTTTTGTTATTGTTTGGGATTTTATAATTAGCCAATTGAGATTCACCAAAATGATATGAAGATATTATTAGAAATATATAGAACGAAATGATTGGTGAAATAAACCATGTAATTATATAAAGTAATATGCAAAAGATATATAAAGTATAAAACCTTAAATTAGAAATTTTTACATCTGATTTTAATATAATATTATCTATAGCACCATGTGGTATTCCAAAGATAGTAATAAGAAATAATGAACCAATAATCTGATGACTAATATCAATATGGTTGTTTAATGTAAAAATTGATGCTAAAAAATAGCAGGTTATTAGATATAAAAATGAAAATTTGTTCATGTAAAAAAAAAGGAGCAGATAAACTGCTCCTTATAATGTTATTTAAACTAGTTATTTAGCTAATTCTTTGTTGGATTCAGAGATTGCAATAGTATATACAACTAAACCGAAACCAATTTTGTTGATCGCATCAGCAATGTTATACCATATGTCTAGAGTACTAGCCTCAAATATTCCATTTAACCATCCGCCATCCATACACATGTATCCTACTGGATAGATTGCCCATCCAACTAATACGAACCATGCAAGATATCTAACACCTTTCTTAACAACTTCTGAACCACTTGAATCTGCAAGTCCTGCAACTTCTCCCATCCATACAGAATGTAAGATGTATAAATATCCAAGTGTTGATAAAACNCCCCANNTTACNGANTGNNNAGTAGAGCCNNCNNCATTAAACGCTTCACCAATGTATCCGCAAACTAACATCCAAGTNGATGCAAATATCANTTTCCATAACAATGACTTAGTAGCTCCTGCTAGTCTTGTTAATAAATAAAACTCAACACACATTAATGGAACAGTAAGTATCCAATCNACNTATCTAAANAANGTNGGTGANTCACCAACACCCGTGAGTGGGNCAANTGTANCTAAATTATAATCTCTCATATAATAGTAGTGAACAGCTGCAATACCTGTAATNAAACCAGATACTAATAAAGACATTTTCCACTTNTCAGACACNCTGTTTCTTTCAACAAAAAAGAAAACAGATGCTGCAAGCATCGCAATGTAGCCAATAAAAAATGTAAAAGCTACATAGTTGTCAGGTGCGATAGATTGTACAACATTTAATAACATAATTTTGTTTTTTTGGTTAATAATATGCAAACATATAAATTTTTTTTATTTTGTATAACTTTTTGTAAATAAAATTATACGTCAAACAAATTTTTATTAATTTTGCTAAAAATTTTAATTATGAATGAATATAAAAGTACTAAACTATTTGATGGATACAGTGTAGCTTTTAGACAATGGAGAGCAAAACATTCACATTGTCAATATGTACATGGATATGCAATGAAATTTAAAGTTACATTTATAGGTCAATTAGATCAACTAAACTGGGTATGTGATTTTGGATCATTTAAAAGAAATGGAGTTAAAGAACATATGTCATATATGTTCGATCACACTACTGTTGTAGCTGCAGATGACCCTAAACTTTCTCATTTTAAAAAGTTAGAAAAAGAAAATTTAATTCAACTAAGAGTTATTGACGACGTTGGTTGTGAAAAATTTGCAGAATATGTTTGTAATTATATAAATAATATAGTTCAAAAAGAAACTAATAACAGAGTAAGAGTATTAAAAGTAGAAAGTTTTGAAGGTGGTACTAAAAATTCCGCCATTTATCAACCGATCACTCATCCTCAAGTTTCCTATAGCAAGGAAAATAGTGATAATAAAAAAATTATAGTTTAGATATGGAAAAATTTTTAAAGAATGAAAATAATTCTAACGATGTTATTGAAGATTCTAGATCAGATATTGATAGTGTTGAACTAAATCAAAATGATGTAAAAATAACTGTTTCATCTAATGATATTACTTACAGTAGAGAGTATGATTCTAGCTATGTTCCATCAGAAGATGACATTAAATCATTTCCAGATTTACAAAATGGTCCTTCATCTTTGATACAAGGTTCTGCTGTTGCTATTCATCAGGTTGGAATACACAATTTTAGACTCCCTTTGAAGTACAAAACAAGAGACGGAGATAGTATAACTTTAGAAACAAAGGTGACAGGTTCTGTTTCTTTAGCAGCTCATAAAAAAGGTATAAATATGTCTAGAATTATGAGGTCTTTTTATGAGTTCAAACAAGATTATGTGTTTGAAAATTTACATGATATATTATTAAAGTACAAAGACAATCTTGAATCATTTAATGCTAAAATTGGTTTAAATTTTTCTTATCCAATTCTAAAAAATTCATTAAGGTCTGAAAATTCAGGATACCAATACTATAAAGTGACTTTAGAAGGAGATATTGATAAAAAAGGAAATTTTAGTAAATATCTTCATTTTGATTTTGTTTACTCTTCGGCATGTCCTTGTTCATATGAATTGGCTGAACATGCAAGAAAAAATAGAAATCAAGCAGCCGTACCACATTCACAAAGGTCTGTGGCTAGAGTCTCCATTAAATTTAAGGATATCGTTTGGATTGAAGATTTACAAGAGCTATGTTTAGAAGCGCTTAACACAGAAACTCAAGTTGTTGTTAAAAGAGAAGATGAAATGGCTTTTGCTGAATTAAATGGCTCATATCTTAAATTTGTTGAAGATGCAGCTAGGTTACTGTACGAACAACTTCAAGCAGACAAAAGAGTGTTAGACTTTAGAGTTATATGTTCACATCAAGAGTCTTTACATTCTCATGACGCAATTTCGGTTGTAACAGCACCAAATAGCAAGTTTAGTACAGATATATCACATGAACTATGGTCAAGCTTAATTCATATTTCATAAAATATAATAAACAAACATCAATAATTAATTAAATAAATAAAAAATGAAAAAAACAGCGTTAATTTTATTAGTAACAATTTTAATATCATGTGGATCTTCTGAAAATAAAAGTTCAGATGTCAATACAAATGATGTCAATTCTATTGAAACTGTTGAAAAAGAAAAAAATTGGGAAGAATTCACAGTTGGGGCAGTTGGAAATACTATGTCTGAAATGAAATTTGATAAAAAAAATATTACAGTTCAGGCAGGAAGTTGGGTAAGAATCAACTTAGTTAATGAAGGAGTTGATCCTGCTATGCTTCACAATATAGTGTTTGTGAAGTATGGAACAAGAAAAGAAGTAGCAAAACAATCAATTGAAGCTGGTCCAGATTTGCAATTTGTTCCAAAAAGTTCTGATGTAATTGCCTATTCAGATCTTGCTGATCCAGGAGAAACAGTAGTGCTTGAATTTGAAGCTCCAGAAAAAGGAAATTATGAATTTATTTGTACATATCCTGGACATAGTGAAATAATGAGAGGTTATTTTTTCGTAAAATAAATAATATCTGATTTAATTATAAGGGAGATTTAAATCTCCCTTTTTTTTATGCTTAAATTCGTTTTTTTTATTATAAATATTTGTTTAACTATTTCATTGTTTTCACAAGATAAGATTAAAACTAAAGATTTCTTTAAAGATTTAAATAAGGAAGAAAGAAGAGTTATTATTTTTAAGGGTACTGAACCTGCCGGTAGTGGTATGTATAACAATCACTTTGAACATGGAGTGTACGTATGTAAGGCATGTAATAATCCACTTTTTAATTCAACTTCAAAATTTAATTCAAATTGTGGATGGCCATCATTTGATGATGAAATCAATGGATCTCTCAAGAGATATGAAGATAATTCATTTTTTATGAAAAGAACAGAGATTTGTTGTGCCAATTGTAACGGTCATTTAGGGCATGTTTTCGAAGGAGAAAATTTAACAAAAAAAAACCTGAGACATTGTGTTAATTCTATAAGTATTAGGTTTATTAAAAAGAATTAACTTTTTTGATACATTTTTTCATTAATTTATAAGTTCTTTCAATATCATTGTCTAGGCCTATAGAAATTCTAACAAGTCCATCTGATAATCCAATGTTTTTTCTTTCGTTTTCTGGTATCTCTGATGATGTTGAGTGGCTTGGAGCTGAAAATAGTGTTTTATAAAACCCTAAACTTACTGCTAAGTAACCAAGATTGATAGCTTGCATTTCTTCCATTAGAAGATTAGCCGCCTCTTTTGTTTTCATATCAATTACCAACATGCCACCAAATCCAAATTCCTTATTCATTTGTTGTAACATGAGATCATTTTGTGGATGATTTTTTAAGCCAGGATAGATGACAGAAATACCATCACTAAAAAATTTTTCAGATAGATATTTTGCGTTTTCAGAGTGTTTTTTCATTCTGATATGAAGTGTCCTAAGATTTTTTAAAATACTTGCTGCTCTCATAGAGTCCATAACCGGACCAAGTAACATCGCACTTCCTGAATTAACATCTATTAAACTACTTATAAATTCTTCATCTGAACAAATAATACCACCAACCGTATCTGATGTACCATTAATAAATTTAGTTAAAGAGTGAATGATTATATCTGCTCCAAGCTCTTTGGGAGTAAAAATCATTGGAGTAAATGTATTGTCAACTATTAGCTTTATATTATGTGCTTTAGCCAATTTTGAAATACTTCTAATATCAGATACTTCTAACAAGGGATTGCTCATTGTTTCACAATAGATGAGCTTAGTTTTTTTATTTATTTTATTTTTAATTTCATCTATGTTAGTAGTATCAACAAAATGTGTCTCAATATTATATTTTGGCAAATAATTTTGCATAAAAGCAAAAGAACCACCATAAATTGTTTGACTACTAATTATTTCATCTCCAGAATTACATAATTCTAAAATAGTAGTAGTTATTGCAGCCATTCCAGAGGAAGTTAGTATAGAACCTTCAGTTTCTTCCATCTCAGCAATTGCTTGACCTAAATATGATGTTGAAGGATTCGTATGTCTTGAGTACAGATAACAACCTTCTCTATTGCCTTCAAAAACATCATGCATTGTTTTTCCTGCTAAATAAGTGAATGTTGTAGAATCAGCTATTGATGGATTAACTCCACCAAATTCACCAAAATATTGTAAGTCTTGAATTTTATCTGCTGGACGATTTTTTTTCTTCATCATAATTTTGTTTTAAACAATAATAGACAAAAATAAAAACTCTGGAAAAAAGATTGAAAAAAAATTATTTATAATAATAAACTATGTTTTTAAAGTAGTATTTTTGACAAAAAATCTTTAAAATATAAAATGACAAGCATAAAAAAATCTAAATATAACTGGAATATGGTCGTTTTTTTAACTCTGATTCCTATAATTGGTATTATTGGTACAGCTATATATGTATACTACAACGGGGTAGTGTGGCAAGAACCGGTCATTATGTTTACTTTGTGGTTTCTTTCAGGTATGGGAATTACAATGGGTTATCATCGACTATTTGCTCATAAAGCATACAAAACCAATGTTTTTGTTGAGTGGATTTTAATGATCTTGGGATCAACAGCTTTCGAAAATACAGTCTTGAAATGGTCTTCTGATCATAGAAAGCATCATACAGAGGCTGAAACTGAAAATGATCCGTATTCAATAACTGAAGGTTTTTGGCATGCACATATTGGTTGGATTTTAAAGAATACTCCTGCCGAAAAAAATAAGATTAAAGGAGTTAAGGATTTAGAAAAAAAATCTGCAATTATATTTCAAAACAAATATTATTTTCATATTGGAATTTTAGTTGGTGTTATTTTTCCACTAATTATTGGTTTCACTTACGGTAGACCTTTAGGTGCAGTTTTATGGGGTGCTTTTTTAAGAATTACTCTTGTTCATCATGCTACCTTTTTTATTAATTCACTTTGTCATTATGTGGGTGGTAGAACTTATGATTTTACTTCAACAGCTAGAGATTCTTGGTTTGTTTCGCTTTTCACTTTTGGTGAAGGTTATCATAATTATCATCACAAGTTTCAGTGGGATTACAGAAATGGTATTAAATGGTTTGCTTTCGATCCAAGCAAATGGATAATAAAGGCTTTATCTTATGTTGGAATAACTTATGATTTGAAAGTTGCTCAAGATCATTTGATATGGGAAAGCAAAATTAATAGTTTAAAAGCTCAATTAAACGAAAGGCTTCAAGATTCAAGCGCAAACATTAAGAGTGCATATAATGACAGGCTAAATAGTCTGAATATTAAAGCTAAAGGTATTATTGAATCTTGGAAAAATATGGAGATCAAATATCTAAAGGATAAAGATAATTTTTCATCTAAAATGATAGAAAAGTTTCAAAATGATAAGATTAAATATCAAAATGAATTAAAATCTATTTTTAGAAATTTTAAAGCAATACTCTCAAATGTAAAAAAAAATCGAGTGTCAACATCATTAATTAATTCATAATTACTAAATATGGTAGGTCTGTTTGATTATAAATATTTTAAATGGGTTGCTATCTTCTTTGGTTGGTACTTTTTCGGTTTGTTTGGTGCTATCATTGCGTATTTTTTAACTAAAACATTATTAAAAGCAAGAAATAATAATTTAGATTTCGAAATTTCTTTACTAAGAATTTGTTCTATGCTTATTAAATCTGACGGTACTGTTGAGAAAATTGAAGTTGATATTGTTAGAAACTATTTTAAAAGAACTTTTGGTTCATACAAAGCTAATCAAGTTTTTTCTAAAGCTAAAAGTTCAAAGTTAAAAGAATATGATTTAGAACAATTAGTAGATGTATTAAAATCTAAGGTAATTCCAACTCAATACTATGCTATTTTACAACTTCTTTTTGCAGTTGCAGCCTCTGATGGTAAAATTGCTAAAAAAGAAGATGATTTCATTATTAGAGTTGGTTTATTACTACAATTTACTAGAGACAGAATACAAATTATAAGAAATCAATTTGTCAACTCAAATGTAAGTAGTGAAGGAAGTATTAAACAATATTTATCTGTCTTGGGACTAAGTGAAGGAGCAACAAAAGATGAGATAAAATCTGCATACCGAAGTTTAGCAAAAGAGTTTCACCCTGATAAACTAAATGGCATGAGTCAAGGAATAAAGGATTTAGCAAAAGAAAAATTTCAACAAATTCAACTTGCTTATGAAAATTTAAATAAATCTTACAATTAATTTTCTTCGTAGTTTATGAAAATATCATATTACATTAATTAATATTAAGTTTATTTTTGGAAGTTCATGACAATTACATTTTAACTCTCAATACAACCTATGTTTAAAATATATTTTTGTGGTCTAGCAGTTTTATTATATGCAATAATTGCAAATATTTTAATTAAAAATTTTGGTATTATAACTTGGTATGATTTTGGTTCGATATTTTTAGTTAGTGGTTTACAATCTTTAACACAAATTAATTTCTTCTCTATATGTTGGTTGTTTTTTGTATATCCATTAACTTTAGGTCTTGCCTATTTTTATGCTGATAAGTTTTATAATTTGTTCTAAAGTTATTTTACTTTAAAAAATCAATTTAAAATTCTTAAATTTGTGATAATCCAAAACATCCATTATGCTAAGAATTCTATTAATATTAATTTTTGTTTCTAGTATTTGTTTTTCTCAAACTAGTTTGAATATGAATTTGTTAGGAACATACAACTATCCAAATACTGAAGGAAGTGATATTTGGGGTTGGACTGATAATACTGGCAATGAATATGCTCTTGTAACTTTACAAAATGGCTTTTCCGTTGTTGATGTTACTAATCCATCTACTCCAAATGAAAAGTTTTTTATATCCGACTTGACTTCAACTTGGAGAGATGTAAAAACATGGGGAAATTATGCGTATGTTACTACTGAAGCTGATGCAGGTTTATTAATTGTTGATCTTTCTGATATGTCTGGAAACACTTATTGGCGTTTGACTCAGTTTACAAATCCAAATAATGGATCCTCAATTACTTTTACCGCTGCTCATAATATTTACATAGATGAAAATGGGGTTGCTTATATTTTTGGAGCTTCATCTAATGTTGGAACAAATCCAGCTGATGGAGCAATATTTTTAGATGTAAATGCGAATCCAATAAACCCTCATTATCTTGGTAATTGGAATGAAAATTATATTCACGATGGTATGGTAAGGGGAGATACGATGTGGGCTGGATGTATATACGCAGGAGAACTATTTGCTGTTGATGTTTCTAATAAATCAAATCCAGTTACATTAGGGTCTTATCCTACACCAAACAATTTTACTCATAACATATGGGTTTCTGATGATGGGAATTTTGTTTTCACAACTGATGAAACTTCAAATGCATATTTAGCAGCTTATGATGTTTCAGATCTAAATAATATTCAAGAAGTAGATAGAATACAATCAAATCCCGGATCTGGTTCTATACCACACAATACTCATGTCGATGGTAATTTTTTAATTACTTCTTATTACAGAGATGGTACGACTGTTCATGATATAACATATCCTAATAATATGGTGCAAGTTGCTTATTATGACTCATATTCAGGATCAGGTAATGGTTTTGATGGATGTTGGGGAACATACCCATTCTTACCTTCTGGAAATATTATCTCATCTGATATTAATAGTGGTCCAAATGGAGGTGGTAGATTATTGGTTTATCAAAGAGATTTTCAACAGGCTTCTTTTATCGAGGGTAATGTAATTGATGGCAATACTGGACTTTCAATAAGTAATGCAACAGTTCAAATTGTAAATTCTAGCTATAGCACATTAACAAATTTATTTGGAAACTATAACTTAGCATCTATTGAAGATGGAAATATTCAAGTACTTTTTAGTGCTTCTGGATATATTCCTGTTATATTAAATGCTAACATGATTAGTGGAAATATAATAACTTTGAATGCTGTTTTGTTTTCAGGAAGTGGTGTTTTAGGCTGTACAGATCCTTTGGCGAATAATTATGATCCTTCTGCTAATGTTGATGATGGTTCATGTTGTTATGGCGATTTAATTACGATTGATATAATTACTGATAATTATCCAACTGAAACTTCTTGGCAATTGATTAATCAAAGTGGAGTTGTAGTTGCTAGTATTAATTCTGGTGATTTAACACAGGCTAATTCATCTTATTCTTGGAGTATTTGTCCTTCTAGTACAGATTGTTATGATTTTATAATATATGATACTTATGGAGATGGTATTTGTTGTAGTTACGGAAATGGTTCTTACAGTGTTTCCTATAATGGAAATATTGTTGCGAGTGGTGGTTCATTCGGGACGTCAGAAACAAATTCTTCTATTGGTTCCTGTATAGTTCCAATTGTCGGCTGCATGAACCCAAGTGCATCAAATTATGATCCATTAGCTAACACAAGCACTTCTTTTGGTGGTATTTTTGATCCAAATGGAGGTTCTGGAGCTTATTTTAATGGCAACAGACATCTTTTAGTTGATGCCAATGTTCCTGCTAAAATTGTATCAGCTGATGTATATTCAAATTCTAGTTCTAATACTATAACATTTGAGTTAAGAGACAATACTTCATCTGTTATAGATGATACTACCTTAACACTTGTACAGGGTCAGCAAAGAATTAATTTAAATTTTGATATTCCTGTAGGAAATAATTATGAACTAGGAATTTCATCTTCTAATACTAGTCCTGGTCTTTATAGAAGCAATGATGCTGCATTTGTAAATTATCCTTACGATATTGGAGGTTTAATAAGTATTACTGAATCTAGTGCTTCTGTTGCTGATCAATACTATTATTATTTTTATAATATTGAAGTAGAAGCAATGTGTGTAGGGCTTACAACACCTATTTTAGGTTGTACCAATCCAGCAGCCTGTAATTATAATCCAAGTGCTAATACAGACGATGGTTCTTGTTTAACGGATTACGGTTGTACCGATCCAACAGCATTTAATTATGATCCAACTGCCACATGCGATGATGGAAGTTGTGTAGCAATTGTATATGGTTGTACTGATCCAACAGCGATCAACTACTTCCCAGGTGCAAATGT
>PBVH01000032.1 GCA_002728175.1 Flavobacteriales bacterium
TTTTGATTTAACTAGCGATAAAAGATATACAATTTCTAAGGAGTCCAAGAAAATTCTAAAAAATTTAGAAGATAAAATATATATAAAAATATATTTAGATGGAAATCTTCCAAGCGAGTTTGAATTTTTCAAAAACTCTATGCAAACATTGTTAAAAAATATTAGAAGTGTAAATTCAGATTTATTTGAATTCGATTTTAATAATCCTAATATTAATGATGAAGATAAAAAGATAACTTTATTTAATCAGTTAATTGATTTGGGACTATCACCTACTGATATACAAATAAATAAAGATGACTCTAAAATAACCCAGCGCATATTTCCTGGCGCAATAGTATATTATAAAGATAAAACTTTAGCAGTTAATTTACTAAAAAACAGAGCAAATAGATCTCCATCAAATAGTATAAATCATTCTATTGAAAATTTAGAATATGAAATTATTTCTTCAATTTTAAAAATTACTAAAAAAGAAAATGATAAAATAGCATTTTTAACGGGAAATGGGCAATTGAGTGCAGAACATGTTTATGATATCACTCACTCAGTTATGAACGATAACTACAATTTATCAAATTATTACGATGTAGAAAGATTTAATATTAAAGAATATATTATTGATTCTTTGAATAATAAAAATGATATTTCATTTCAAATAAACAGGCTACTTAAATATAAAGTTGTAATTATTGCAAAACCTACTTTAGCATTTAATGATCTTGAAAAATTTATTATTGATCAATACATCATGAATGGAGGAAAGGTTATCTGGCTTGTTGATGGAGTAAATGCTAATATGGATAGTTTAAAAACTCAAGGCGGAAGTTTTATTGCAATGAAAAACAACTTAAATATTGATGATCAACTATTTAAATATGGTGTAAGGATTAATGCTAACCTTATTCAAGATTTAAGATCAGCACAAATCCCAATTGTAACTGGATATAGTAATAATATTCCTCAACAAAACTTTTTTACTTGGCCTTACTATCCAATTTTGTATTCTCAAAAAAAACATTCACTTTCAAAAAATATAGATGGGGTAAAATGTGAATTTGTTAGCTCAATAGATTTGATTAAAAACAACGTTAAAAAAACTATTCTTTTAGAAAGTTCAGAAAATTCTCGTTTAACTCTTTCTCCATCTGACATCTCATTAGAAATACTTAGAAATCCACCTCCAAAATCTTCCTTTTCACAGGGTAGAAAAACTATTGGTGTATTGTTAGAAGGAAAATTTGAATCAATTTATAAAAATAGAATATTACCAAAAAATAATTCAATTTTAAATTTTAAAGAAAGTTCAATTGAAAATAAAATGATTGTTATTTCAGATGGTGATATAATTTCTAACTACGTTAGTAAAGCAGGAAATATATATCCGTTGGGTTATGACAAATACAGAAAGATAACTGAAGCATACCCAGGAAATAAATATTTTTTAATAAATTTAGTTCAATACTTAAGTGATAATCAACAATTGAATTTAATAAAGTCAAAAAACTTATCTTTAAGAATGCTTGATCAGAAAAAAATTAAAAAAAATCGACTGACTATTGAAATTATTAATATAATATTACCTGTAGTTCTTCTATCACTATTTAGTATTTTTTTTAAATTATATGAAAAGAAAAAATATGCATAAAAAAAAATTTGTGTTTTTTGTGTTATTAGTTATAATAATTTTTTATTTATATAATGACAAAAAAATATCATCTAATAGCAATAGTAACATGTTTGCTGTTGAAGACACATCATCTATAAGTAAGATTTTTCTTGCTGATAGAAATGGTACATCTATTTTGTTAGAAAAAAATAAAAATAATTGGATTCTCAATAAAAAATATGATGTAAAAAAAAGTTCAATCAACATCCTACTTTCTACAATCAAAGATATTAGAGTTCATAAATCAGTTCCTATAAATGCAACTAATAATATTATTAAAGACATCGCTACAAATGGAATTAAAGTTGAAATTTATAGTAATAAAAAAAATAAACTTTTAAGATCATACACACTTGGTCAACCAACTGCTGATTACTTGAGTAACTATATAATAAATAATGATGAAGAAACACCTTACATAGTCAATATTCCAGGCTTTAATGGTTTTTTAACACCTAGATATGGTGTTCAAGTAAATAATCTTGACATTAATTCTTGGCGATCAACCTTAATTTTTAAAAAGTCAGCTAAGAAAATAAATAACTTATCTCTGACAAATTTTTTGGATAGCTCAAAATCTTTTTCAATTAATAACAAAGAATGTTTATTATATGATTTCAAACAAAATCAAGTTAAAGTAAACAAGAATATAATTGATAAGTATGTAAAAGTATGTAGCAAATTAAATTGTGAATCGTATAGTAATATCAATAAATTTAATGATTACAACAAATTATTATATGAAATATCAATAGATACAGACACATTAAAGATATACGAGTTGAATAGGGATTTACTCAAATACAAAGAACATAATTATAATGTAAAAAGAATGTTAGGTGTTCTGAATAATAATCAATATATGCTAATTCAAGCTCATGTTTTTAACAAAGTGTTAATTAATATTGATGAATTTGTAAACTAAAAATTTATTTTTAAGAAATAGAAAAATTATATTTGGCTTGTTAAAAAATAATTATGAAATTTATAGTTAATAGTACACTTTTATTAAAAGAAATACAAAAGTTGAGTAGCTTAGTAAGCTCGACAAATACATTACCAATCTTAGATAATTTCTTATTTGATATTACTTCTAACAAACTAAGTATAATTGCATCGGATTTAGAGACAACTATGATTTCATCAATACAAATTGAATCACAAGATGACGGAAAAATTGCTATTCCATCACGGATGTTATTAGACACATTAAAATCATTTTCTAATAATCTTTTAACCTTCATTGTAGATATGGAAAAGTTTACAGTCGAAATGAGTTCTGAAACTGGAAATTACAAATTAGCTGGACAAAATGGGGATGATTTTCCAAAAACCCCTTCTCTTTCAACATCAAATAAAATTAATATAAATTCTTCAGTTTTATTAAATGCTATTAATAAGACATTATTTGCAAGTGGAAATGATGAATTACGTCCAGTAATGTCCGGTGTGTATTGTGAGTTATCTAATGAACATACTGTTTTTGTTGCTACAGATGCACATAAGTTGGTTAAGCATATTAGATATGATATTATTTCTGAAACTAATACTTCTTTTATATTGCCTAAAAAACCACTTTCAATTCTTAAAAATCATTTAGTGTCTGAAACTGATGTATTTTTAGAATATAATGATACTAATGCAATGTTTA
Organism: Flavobacteriales bacterium; assembly: GCA_002728175.1. Classification (GTDB taxonomy): domain Bacteria; phylum Bacteroidota; class Bacteroidia; order Flavobacteriales; family BACL11. The sequence continues at coordinate 3,321 of PBVH01000032.1, forward strand.
CTTTTGAAAATACAACTGTAATTTGTAGATTAATAGATGGAAAGTATCCAAATTATGATGCTGTTATTCCTAAAAAAAATCCAAATAAATTAACAATTTCAAAATCTAAAATTTTAGAGTCTATAAAGAGAGTGTCTATTTATGCAAATAAAACAACTCATCAAATCAAGCTAAAGATTGCTGGTAGTGAACTACAAATATCTTCTGAAGATTTAGATTTTGCAAATAAAGCTGATGAACGATTATCTTGTAAATATGAAGGCGATGACATTGAAATTGGCTTCAATTCAAGATTTATTATTGATATGTTAAATAATATTGGTTCAGATAATATTTCAATAGAAATGAGTGAACCTAACAGAGCTGGTATTTTATTTCCTTTAGATGGGCAAGAGGAATCTGAAGAAACATTAATGCTAGTTATGCCTGTAATGCTAAATTCCTAAACTATGAAAAAACAATTTATATTTTTAATTACTATTTTTATTTGTTTCAATTTGAAATCCCAAAATTTACTTCCAAATAAGTATGGACTTAAAATTGGTGCTAACATATCAAATTTAGTGACAAATTCTGATGAAGGTGTAAAAAATCCCTCAACTAGTTTAGGTTTTGGTTTTGCAGGTGGATTTTATATGCAGATTCCTATTAATAATAACATTTCTATTAATCCTGAAATACTTTATTCACAAAAATCATCATCTTTTGAATATGATTACGTTTACGATTATGATATAAATCAAAGAGACTATTATACAAGTAAAAGTTCAATTACATTAAGTTATGTTGAGTTTAATCCTAACTTTAGCTATCTGGCTACATATAATTTATCTTTAAATGTTGGACCTTCAATACATTATCTGATCAGCAGTAAGCATGAATACGAACAAACTCTGACTGATAGAATAGATGAAACTACATCTCCAGAAGTCCTTACAGATGGTGTATATGATGAACAAAGTTTGGATATTGGATTAAATGCTGGAATATCTTACTATTTAAATGAAAATTTTATTTTAAATACTACAATTTATAGTGGTTTTATGAAAATTGGAGAAGTTTTAAGACCAATAGATATTCAAAACGATGAACCGACAACTAACTTAAAATTATCAAATATTAGAGTTTCTTTTTCTTATTTATTTTGAAAACGATAAGGAATCAAATAATTATCTTCGAACATAGGGATAATTTGTGATTTAATCTTAGGACTAAGACAAAATTCTGTATCTCTAATTAACTCTTCTGAATTATTTCTTTTTCTGTAAGCTGAATTTGAAAGAAATTCAAGTATATCAATTTTACTGTTTAAATACATCTGTTTGGAAATTGTTACCGATTCACAATCAGAGCTGAACAAACCATTTTTCATTAAAACTTGTGAAATATGTCCTGCCAGTATGGTGTCTTCTAAATTTAAAAAATTTTTCCAACCTGAACACAAAATTGTAACATCATTAGTAGTACTATTTAAATAGTTGACTACAGAATGAAAATTAATATATGATGCAGTGATAATTTTATTTCCTTTTGCCAAATTAATTGCCTTCGTGCCATTAGTAGTGGTTAAAACTAAAGTTTTACCTTTAATATTCTTTTCAATATAATGATATGGAGAATTTCCATAATCAAAACCCTCAACCAACTTTGTGTTTCGCTCAGCTGCTAAAATGTGATTTTTTTTATTCTTAAATTTGAGTGCATCTCCTAAACTNGTTACTGGTATGATTTTTGAAATACCATACTCAAATGCTGTAGAAATTACAGATGTTGCACGAAATAAATCAATAATTACAATAATATTATTTTCTGTATTGTAACATTCAAACAATTTAGGTGATAAACAAACAGAGAGTTTCTTCATTTTATGAACGGTAAATTAACAACTTTAGACTTTATTTTTTTATTTCTAACACTAATTTCAACAATAGTATTAATATCACAGTAATTAATATCTACAAATCCTATTGCTATTGATTTATTTAAGGTAGGAGACATCGTTCCTGATGTAACATAGCCAATTTCAATTTGTTTTGTTGGAGAAAAGATTTTATAATCTTTTCTTGCAATTCCTTTATCTATTAATTCAATTCCAACAAGTTTTCTAGTTCTACCCTCAATATGAACTTTATGAATAATGTCTTTGCCAATAAAATTTTTATTGAATTTGGTAATCCATGTTAAATCTGCTTCTATTGGAGATGTAAAATCATTAATTTCATTTCCATATAAACAATATCCTTTTTCTAATCTTAATGTATCTCTTGCAGCTAAACCAATTGGACTTAATTGAATGTTTGTACTAAATAATATGTTCCATAAATCAGTCACAAAAGAATTTTTTACATATAGTTCATAACCTAATTCTCCAGTATATCCAGTTCTTGATATAATAACATCTTTAATTTCTCCTATATTTCCAATAATAAAGTTATAATATTTTAATTCAGATATATTAGAGTTACTAATTTGTTTTATAAGATCTAAGGACTGAGGACCTTGTAGTGCAAGTAATGAATACTCATCAGATTTATTGGTAATTTCACATTTAAATGAGTTATTTTCATTTAACCATTTATAATCTTTTTCAATATTTGAAGCATTAACAACTAACATATATTTGTTTTTACCTAATTGGTAAACTAAAAGATCATCAACAATACCTCCTTCACTATTTGGAAAATAGGAGTATTGTACTTTTCCAACAGATAATTTAGACACATCATTTGATGTAACATATTGTAAAAAATCTAAAGATTGTTCACCACTAACAAAAATTTCACCCATGTGTGATACATCAAATACACCAACCTTGTTTCTAACAGTGTGATGTTCAGCTTTGACACCTTCATATTGTACAGGCATATAAAACCCACCAAAATCTATCATTTTGGCACCTAAGTTCTCATGAGTATTATTTAAAATTAATTTCTTCATATTATTTGGCAATTGTTTATTTTAATTGTACTATCATTCTAGCGAAAGAATGACCACTAGCTATTAAAAGTAAATATTTCTAAAATTATCAATATGTATGCAAATTTAAACTAATTTCATTTACAATATATTTAAATAAGAGCGTATATTTGATCAAATTTATATGATGAATAAAAAAAGTTATTACTGGATTATTTTTTTGGGTTTGATAATTACATTTATTGGATTAATATCAAATAGATTTTTTTTTCTTTTGCTTATATTTCCATTAAGTCTTTGGCTAAAAAAAGACAAATAATAATTAACTTAGTATATAAAAACCCAGCTTTAATTGCCGGGTTTTTTTGTACAGCTTTTTCTTCTTATTGTAAAATTAACTTATTATTAATTTTTCCATCTTGTGTTTGTATTTCTAATAAGTAAATACCCTTCTTGTATTGGTTTAGATTAATTGCCTTAACATATTCTCCTACATACTGTTGCATTTCTTCTTTTATTATCTCCTCTCCTAACAAGTTCACCACCCTTAATGTGAAGTCTTGTACTTCTTCACTAGTAAAGCTAATATTAAAGATATCTCTTGATGGATTCGGATATACGTCCAAGTTACTGATACCATACTCCTCTCCCATCCTTACACTAGTTGGCTGAGTCCAGAAAATAAGCGGTGTCCAGTTGGCTGACTTATACGGACCACCATTTGGATCACACCAAGTTCTAGATTGACCTCTATAAGTCTCACCTGCTACTAGACCATTCTTATTTCTAGTCCAAGTACCATAGTTTACTCCAAACCCTCCTGCATTCTGCCAGTCTGATCCACTTGGGTTAGATATACTATCTACTCTTAACTTGATACGTACAAAACTATACGGACCATTACTATCATCCCAAGTAAAGACCGCTCTAGTAGTTAGAGGTGTACTGACAGCGAAGTTACCAACATTTGGACAAGCATCTAATGTAGTAAAGGTCTGTAGTGCTGACCAAGTAGACGAACCAGTTGTATTACAATACCATGCCTTAACCTGATACTCATAAGTGGTTGCTGGTGTTAAATTAGTCAGCAATCTACCTGTTTGGTTAAATGGACCACAATTAGATGTGTTAACAGCGTTTTTAAAGCTCCATGATGCAGTTGAACCTGATTCTCTATATCTTACCCTATACTGCTCAGGAATACACGAGAATGAACTCATATTATCCCACTTAACTCTGGCTCTAGTATGAATAATATCTATTACATGTGTACCTGTTGGAGTTGGGCTTAAGCAATTGTTAGAATAGGCACATGAACCATCATCAATACATGCATTGGCATTATAGTTCATAGCGGTTATATCAGTACAACCAGACACATAACAGCAAGAACCATCGTCAACATTTGCCCCAGGAAAATAATTAATAGCAGTTGAATCTGTACATCCATAAACAATACTATTATTGATTGGGAAAACGCAAATTGATGTTACAACTGAATCTATACATCCGTACTGATTAATTCCAACTAACTGTACAGTGTAACATGTTGTATCACCTGAAATAGGAGCAAAAGTATATGTAAAATTAGATGTGTTTGATATTAATTGCCCATCAATAAACCAACTAAACAACATTGTTGTAGTATCATCACCGTTTTGTGGATTTGATAGATTATCAAAAGTTATTGTTGTTGGACCAACGTTTGATGAATTTGGATATGAAAAATAAACAGTTGGATTATCTAACACATTTGTAGTATTTTGAATTGTATCGCTACATCCATTTGTATCAGTCACAACCAGGCTAACAAGATATGTTCCACTTGATGAATAAATATGAGTAGGGTTTTCTAATGTTGATGTATTTCCATCACCAAAATCCCAAAAGTAAGTTAAAATTGAATATGATGAAGTAGACGTATTGATAAATGAAGTAACATCACCTGAACAAACAGAATTAGTATTAATAAAATCTGCTATGATATCACATAAACTACATAATGAATGTTGACCTATGTCGGACCAATCGTCTTGGGGTAAAACAATCCACTCAGAATTTAATGAATCTGTACCAGCAGAACTTAACCAATCTGAGTTGCCTTGAGAAATATTGCACTTTCTTATTAAAGTGTGATCTTTTGTTGCATTACTAATTCCAGCAACACTCCATCCCGAACCAGGATCTCCATTAAAATCTCCAATATGATCTAGTATAATGTATTCAACTCCAGGAAGTGAAGGTGTGCTTGGTTCAGCTCCATAAACAAGTGCAAAACCATCATCTCCATTACTTAATGCTGAATAAAACCAATCAGCGGAATTACCAGGTCCAAAAGGTGGTGTTGGATTTGATGAGCTAGGGTGAGCTACAACAAACACATCACCTGCTAAAATTTGTGAACCAGCAGGGAAATCTACCCAGTACTCATAAACTCCAGTTGTTGTTGGAGCATTACTTACTCTTGCTAGTGCATAATTTGATAAATCAATGTTTTGCCCGGTAGAATTATATATTTCAAGCCACTTATTGTTTGATGAACCTTCACCATACTCAGAAAAGAATAAATCAACTTTATCTGACAAGAAAACACAACTACTATCTGATGCATTTGCTAACGAATTATAGTTCATTGCGTTAATATCCATACAACCAAAGATTGGTAAAACACATGAACCATCATCAAAACATGCAGTTGAATCAAAATTATAAGCTAAATTATTTGTACATCCAGTAACGAAACAACATAATCCATTGTCAATTGTGGCTAAAGAATCATAATTATAAGCTGATGAATCCATACAACCTAAAACAGGATACAAACAGCTACCATCATCAGAATTGGCATTTGGATCAAAGTTTAAGGCTGTTGAATCGGTACAGCCATAAACAGCAGTAACTTGACATGGAAAAGTGTGTTGATTAATGTTTATCCAATGATTTTGTGGATAAACTTCCCATTCTGAATCTTGTGGGTTTGTTCCAGCAGATAAAGCCCAATTAGTATTTCCTTGAGAAATGTTACATTTTCTTATTAATGTATGGTCTTTAGTTGCATCAGATGTTCCAGCTACATCCCATCCATTACCGGGATCGGAACCATCCTCACCTATAACATCAATTAATACAAAACTAGACCCTAATGTTGGAATATTTTTAGCGAGACCAACAGCATCATCTCCAGTCCAACTTGCTTGACTCCATGTTATATCAGCAACACCACTGATTGAAGGGTTTACACTTGAACTTGAATGACAAACTATAAAAACATCATTATGTGCAAGTGTTCCTGACAAACTTAAAGAATATTCTGGCCATGAACCACCGTTTGTAATTTTCCAAATTTCATAATTTGACAAATCCACCGACTGACCTGTTCCATTATATATTTCAATGTATTTATTGTATCCACTTCCTTCAGCGTACTCTGAAATAAAAAGATCAACAGCATAAGAAGTGTTATATAAACATGAACCATCATCAACTGTAGCTGAAGAATTATAATTTGATGCTAATGGGTCAGTACAACCAGGAACTGAAGTGGAATTAACAATAATTGTACCTACCATACCCATTCCAACATGAGGATCACATTGATACGTATATGAGCCAGGAATTGTAAATATGTATGTGTAAGTCCATGAACTTGTTGGACTTCCAACCATACTACTCCAACTAGACATGGCATAACCAAAACTCTCGGGATTGCTTGGATAAGTTGCAAGAGTTCCATTTACATTATGATAACCACCNGCATTACTAAATANTACCGTATCNCCAACATTAATTGTCAAGCTAGANGGTACAAAATTATTTGAGTTATTAGATANTATGCTATGTGTATTANCANANAGNGATATTTGCANTANTGCAAATAGAAAAAAAATATATTTTTTCATGTTTAAATATTTTTAGGTTTTATATACTTGTTTTTNGTAAAATTAATTAATTATTATGTTTTTACAANTANTNAATATTATTTAATTATTAACTAATTATTGTATAGTTTTCAACATAAAAAAATTATACAAAACTTGCTGTTTATTAGAAATGTTAAAGTATTTTTGTAAAATTATATGAAAGTAAAATACTTAACATTAATTTTTATTTTTTCCTTTTTCAATTCTTTATCTCAGGATAGATATACCATCAGCGGTTTTATTCAGGATTTTAACTCTGGTGAAAGTTTAATTGGTGTTTCAATATACGAAAGCCAAAGTTTTAAAGGAACATCCACTAATCAATATGGTTTTTATTCACTAACATTAGATAAAGGCGAGTATGAGATAGTTTATTCATTTATTGGATATAAAACAATTACAAAAAAAATAACATTAGATAGAAACATTAGAACAAATATATCATTAAAAACTGATGCAATATTAACCAAAGAGGTTATTGTTGAAGGTGAAAGACTTGATAAAAATGTTGCTAGTTCAAACATGAGTCAAGTAAAGCTAAAAGTTGAAAGCGTTAAAGAGCTTCCAGTTATTTTAGGAGAAGTTGATGTTCTNAAGTCNGCACANCTTNTACCTGGNATTCAATCAGGAGGTGANGGAAACTCTGGACTTTATGTTAGAGGNGGTGGACCAGATCAAAANTTGATTTTACTAGACGANGCAGTTGTNTANAATGCTGCTCATTTATTTGGTTTCTTTTCTGTTTTTAATGCAGATGCTATCAAAGATATGAANATAATNAAAGGTGGTATGCCTGCNGAATATGGTGGAAGACTATCATCTGTAATTGANATTACAATGAAGGATGGNAATAATAAAAGATTTCAAGCCGACGGTGGTATTGGATTACTATCNTCAAGATTAACTCTTCAGGGTCCNATACAAAAAGAAAAAAGCTCATTTATTGTTTCTGGAAGAAGAACCTATATTGATGTCTTAGCTCAACCATTTATGAATGAAGAAAATGCATTTAGTGGATCTGGCTATTATTTTTATGATTTAACNACNAAAGTNAATTATAAATTNTCAGATAAAAATAGATTATATNTNAGCGGNTATTTTGGAAGNGATGTNTTTGATTTTATTAATTCTGACAACGGCATTGGAATAAGTATTCCTTGGGGTAATGCAACCACATCATTNAGATGGAATCACTTATTTAATGACAAACTATTTGTAAATACNTCTGTAATATTTACAGACTATAGATTTCAATTTAATATTGCACAAAGNGATTTTGAATTTAAAATNTATACGGGAATTAATGACTGGAATACTAAGGTTGATTTTTTATATCAACCTAATCAAAGAAATACAATAAGATTTGGAACAAATTATACATATCATAAATTTATTCCAGGCAATGCTACTGGAAGATCAGGAGAAGTAGAATTTGCTCCAGATGAAGTATATACCCAATATTCAAACGAAGGAGCTTTATATTTTTCAAACGATATTGAGCTAAGTGACGAAATTAAGGCACATCTAGGTCTTCGCTACTCATCGTTCCAGTACAGGGGTAATATTACATTTAGAGAATATATTAAAAGTGATTTAACTGGAGAGAACGATAATTATAGAAATATCGANCCTAGAGCTTCATTAAGATACAGAATAAATACAAACAATTCTATNAAAATGGCCTTNACACAGAATTATCAATATATNCANCTNGCTTNTCTATCATCACTAAGTTTACCNGCTGATTTGTGGGTNCCAAGCTCTAAAGATATTAAACCTAAATTTTCAACACAGTATGCATTGGGATATTTTAAAAATTTTAATGAAAATATGTATGAAACCTCAGTCGAAGCATATTATAAAGAAATTGCAAACCTCATTGAATACAAAGAAGGTGTTTTACCGGAAGATAATACTAATACAAATAGTGATGATGCATTTGTGTTTGGTGATGGAGATTCATATGGTGTAGAACTATTAATTAAAAAAAATAAAGGAAAAACAACTGGTTGGATTGGATACACATTATCTAAAACAACAAAATACTTTGATGATGTTAATAATGGAAACCCTTTTCCTGCCAAATATGATAGAAGACATGACTTATCAATTACAGCATCACACAAACTAAATGACAAATGGACTTTAAGTACTGTTTTTGTCTACGCAACTGGAAATTCAATAACTCTTCCTACTGAAAGATACGTGATTGGTGGTGATGTATACACAGAATATACATCTAGAAATGGCTACAAGATGCCTCCTTATCATAGACTTGATATTGGAGCAACTTTTAAACCAAAACCTAAAAGAAAATACGAGTCTTCATGGAATTTTTCAATATATAATCTTTACAGTAGAAAAAATCCATACTTTATTTACTTTGCATTAGAATCCGATGATAATAGCGGGAGTATTCAAAATGGAAATATAACTCCTAAAGCTTACCAAGTATCAATATTTCCAATTTTACCTTCGATTACATGGAATTTTAGTTTTTAATTATGAAAAGAATATTATTTATAATCATATTATTTACATCTTGTCAAGAAGAAATAACCTTAGAGCTGGATCAAGCAAGAGACAAATTAGTTGTTGAAGGTTCAATTGAACCAGGTTTTCCACCCTATGTAATTTTAACAAAAAATCAAGGGTACTTTTCCAAAATAGACACTAATACATATAGTAATTTATTTGTTAAAGATGCGATTATCACTGTTTCTTATACAGAAAATAATGTTACTGAAGTTATTGAGCTAACTACTGAAGTAACAGATCTACTTGGATCTGATACGATTGTAATTTATACTGTTAAATTAGATGAATACGATTTTATTAATGGATTAGATAATTATAACTTTAGTAAAATTGGAAGAACATATAATTTAAACATATATTGGCGAGGAGATTCAATTACTGCACAAACAACTATTCCTGAACCTACCCCATTAGACAGTATTTGGGTTGAGAAAAGTGAATTTGGAGAATTCGATTTTGAATCTGAAATAAGAGCCTGGTACTCAGATCCAGCAGGTATACAAAATAATTTACTAACAAAAACAAAATTAGTATCCTATTCAGAAAATGATAGTTCAGAATGTAGAAGCATTGAAAAAGAAGATTTTTTTCTACAACTTTTAGACTGTGGCACAGATATTTTGATTGATGGTGAAAGCTTCGAGTTTCCAATTCCAAAATTAGATAATGGTTTTCCAATAGGAAACTACAGAGCAACACATTATGAGGAATGTGAAAACGGAGATAGTGTTCTTATAAATAAAGAAATTGTATTAATTAAATTTTGTCAAATTAATGAAGAATCAATGAGATTTTGGCGTGGTGTAGTTCGTCAAGCCGGTTTTAATTCTAATCCATTTACTGAACCACTTAATCTACCAAGTAATATTGATGGAGGTCTCGGTGTATGGACAGGATTTAGTCCAACCTACTACAAAGTTCCAATTGTTCAAGACACCACAATATTTTACCAATATGACCCAAAATTTGAAGATATATTATAATTTTACAAAAAAAAATTATGCAAGAGGAAATTGAAAATATTGAAACACTAATTATCGGATCAGGTCCTGCAGGATATACAGCTGCAATTTATGCAGCAAGGGCCGACATGAAACCGGTTGTAATCCAGGGTCTCCAGCCTGGCGGACAATTAACAACAACAACAGATGTTGATAATTTTCCTGGCTACAGAGATGGAGTTACCGGACCTGAAATGATGGAAGATTTAAAAGCTCAAGCTGAAAGATTTGGGACAGATACTCGATGGGGAATGGTTACCAAAGTTGATTTATCAAATAGACCATTTAAAGTTGAAATAGATAATACAAAAAATATTATTGCTCAAACAATAATTATAGCGACTGGAGCTACAGCAAAGTGGCTTGGGATTGATGATGAAAAAAGACTAAATGGATATGGTGTTTCAGCATGCGCAACATGTGATGGATTTTTTTATAAAGGAAAAGATGTTGTTGTTGTTGGAGGAGGCGATACAGCGGCAGAAGAAGCTACATATTTAGCAAAATTATGTAACAAAGTAACCATGTTAGTTAGAAAAGATTATTTGAGAGCATCAAAGGCTATGCAACATAGAGTTATGGCAACTAAAAATCTTACAGTTCTCTTTAATCACGAAACTAAAAGTATTAATGGAGAACCTGGTCCTATTGGAGTAGAAAGTGTTACAGCAATTAACAATATAACTAACCAAGAAATTATTATCCCAGCCTCTGGATTTTTTGTAGCTATAGGACACAAACCTAATACTGATCTTTTCAAAGATCAACTTGAAATGGATGAAAACGGCTATCTTAAAGTTATACCTGGTACAGCTTCAACTGAAGTAGATGGAGTATATGCAGCCGGTGATGTTGCAGATCATGTCTACAGACAAGCAGTAACTTCCGCCGGAACTGGTTGTATGGCCGCTTTAGATGCGGAAAGATTTCTTTCATCACAAGCAACATAACATTACATAATTCGTATATTTAAATTATTTATACTTTCAAATCTCATGAATGCAATAGATATTTTAAGTAAATATTGGGGCTATTCTACATTTAGATCAAAGCAAGAAGAAGTTATAGAAAATATCCTAGTTAATAAAGATGTTTTGGCAATATTTCCAGTTGGTGAAGGAAAATCCTTATGCTATCAAATCCCTGCATTAATGAAAAATGGCGTATGCTTGGTCATATCACCATTAATCTCACTAATGACAGATCAGTTAAGATTTTTATCATCAAAAGGAATAAAATCAATAGCAATTAATAAAAACATCAATTTAAATGAAATTGATGATATATTTAACAAGTGTAAGTTTGGCGGCATCAAATTTCTTTTTCTTTCGCCTGAAAGACTTCAAAGCAGTAAAATTAAAAGAAAATTAAATGACATTAACATTAATCTTATTGCAGTAGATGAAGCACATTGCATTTCAGAATGGGGTCACCAGTTTAGACCATCTTTCAGAAAAATTTCAGATCTAAGAACAATATTACCACAAACACCAATACTTGCTCTAACAGCAACTGCAAATAAATACGTCATTGATGATATTACAACAAACTTGCATTTTAAAAAAAATCATGAAATTATTAAAACATCATTGAAAAAAAATAATATTTCATATTTAGTACTAGAAAACATTGATAAAAGAAAAAAACTAATAGAATTAGTAGAAAAAATTAAAAGTTCGATTATTATTTACGCCAATAGCAGAAAAAACGTCGAGAATATTTCAAAATATCTAAATTATAATAAATATAATTCATGTTTCTATCATGCAGGTTTATCTTATGAAAATAGAAAAAATATTCAAGAAAAATGGATTAAAAATCAAATTAGAATAATTGTTGCAACAAGTTCATTTGGAATGGGTATTAATAAACAGGATGTAAGGTTAGTAATTAATTTTTCATTACCTCCAAACATTGAAACTTATTATCAACAGTCAGGAAGGGCAGGAAGAGATAATAAAAAAGCCTACTCAATTTTATTATTTGACGAAAATGATATTAAATACCAACAACAACTATTAAGACAACGATATCCTAAGTGTTATGAAATAATTGATTTCTACAATAATTTAAGCAACTATTTACAAATTCCAATTGGATCAGTTCCTGAAGACAATAAGTCTATTAATATTGAAAACTTTAAAGAAAGATATAAAATATCTTCAATTGAATTGTATAATTTTCTTAACATACTACAAAATGAAGGTTATATTATTTTCAAAGGTTTTGTTAAGCCTCATTCCAAATTAAAAATTATTTTGGATACAAATAATCTTTATAAGTTTCAAATTGAAAACAGACTTTATGATCAATTTATTAGATTATTACTCAGAACATATCCAAAATTATTTAATCAATACGTTTCAATTAACGAGGAAATTATTGCTAAAAAAATCAATCGAGATATAGATTATATTAAAAAAATATTAAATAAACTTGAGAAATTAGAAGTTGTTAAATATCAATTTAATGATGAAAATACAATTACTATTAAATACTTAATTCCAAGAGTTGATAGTCAATATTTATCTTTTAATGATGCGGAAATTGAAAAGAGAAAAAAATCTGATTTATATAGACTAGAAAAAATGATAAGTTTTTGCAAAAATCAAGATCAGTGCAGAAGAAATTTAATTTTAAACTATTTTGATGAAGTTGAAAGTAATGATTGTGAAAATTGTAGTAATTGTTTAAAATATGATTTATGACTCTATGTATTAAAAACATAATATATTAGCAAATCAATATTTTAAATCAAATAAAATACAATTGATGAAAATCATATTCTTTGGGACACCAGATTTTGCCGCATTTATTTTATCAAAGTTAATAAAACAAAAAAAAGAAATATTAGCTGCGGTAACATTACCAGACAGAAAAAAAGGAAGAGGGAAAAAAATCATATCTACCCCGGTTAAAGAAGTTAGTAAAAAATATAATATCAAAGTTTTTGAAACATTAAAGTTCGATGATATTAATTTTATTTCTGATCTCAAAAAACTTAATGCAGATATTTTTATTGTTGTTGCATTCAAATTTTTACCAAAATGTATTTGGCAAATACCGCATTTAGGAACAATAAATTTACACACTTCATATTTACCAAATTATAAAGGAGCTGCACCAATTAATAGAGTTATAATTAATGGAGAAAGCTCAACTGGCATTTCAACATTTTATATAAATGAAAAAATTGATTCTGGAAAATTGATTTTAAGAGATAAAATTGAACTAAAAAAAACCACTACTGCCGCCCAACTTTACAATATTATGAAAGTGAAAGGTGAAAAAATTGTCTTAAAAACAATTAAATCAATTGAAGAAAAGAAATTACGAAATCTTAATGTTTCATCTAATAAGAATAATAACTATGCAAAAAAAATTAGTAAAGAATGTTGTAAAATAAATTGGGATATTTCTGCATCTAGCATACACAACTTAGTGAGAGGACTATCTCCTTATGTTGATGATAATCTTTTACTTAGTGAAATAGAAATATTTCCTGGAGCTTGGACACACTTTAAAATAAATAATTCTATTAAAAGAGTTAAAATATTATTAACTAAACTAAAAGAACACACAAATTCTTCTCATCTATCAATTTGTTGTGATAATAAAACTTATTTAAATATTTGTGTTAACGGTCAATTTTTATCTATTATGTATTTACAGATTGAAGGCAAAAAACCTATGTCAATAAAATCATTTTTGCAAGGTAATAAAATCGATAACACAAACTTTATACTGTGAACCTTTTTAATAAAAAAATTCTCTTTTTAAAGCAATTCATCACAGATAAAAGATGGGATAATTTTTTAAAAATCTTAGATGAAAGAACAAATTATTTAACAATCATCTTAGAAGATATTTATCATGAACATAACATTTCAGCGTGCTTAAGATCTGCTGATTGTTTTGGAATTCAAAATGTTAATATTATTGAACAAAAACATTCTTTTAAAGACAATAAAGAAATTTCGATGGGTGCTAGTAAATGGATTAATATTAAAAAGCATAGGAGAACAATCAGTGCAATAAAAAAATTGAAAAAAGAGGGCTATAAGATTGTTTTGACATCACCTCATAATACAGAGAAAACTATCTTTGATGATTCTCTGATAGAAGATAAAGTTGCAATTTTGTTTGGATCTGAAGTAAACGGATATAGTAAAGATGCACAAAAATTAGCTGATGAATTTATAAGTATTCCAATGTATGGATTTACAGAAAGCTACAATGTATCAGTAGCAGTTGCACTAACTCTACAACAATTTACAAACCAATTGAGAAAGTCTAAGGTAAATTGGCAATTGTGTCAGGACGAAAAAAATAAAATACTTCAGGATTGGTTAAAAAAAAGTATTAAATCTTCAGAAATGTTGGAAAAAAAATTCGATTCAAATCATAACTTAAGCAGATAATCTTTTAAATATCCAATCCTCCTTACACTTTTCATAAAGTAACCTGTCATGCAACCTTGAGGGTCTACCCTGCCAAAATTCTATTTTATGAGGAATTATAGAATATCCACCCCAATGATTAGGTCTTTTAATTTTCTTATTTTTATGTAAGAATTTAAAATGCTCAACATCATTAGTAAAATCATGGGCTATATCGATAATTTCACTTTGAGAAGACACACATGCCCCTATTTGACTTTCAATAGGTCTTGCATTAAAATAATCATCTGAATCATCTTCGCTAATTTTAGTTGCTTTACCATTGATTCTAACCTGTCTTTCTGAATTAACCCAAAAAAAATTTAAACAAACATTATTATTACAACTAATTTCTTTGCCTTTATTACTATTGTAATTAGTAAAAAAAATAAATTCATCATTTTTCAGATATTTTAATAGTACTACTCTTGATGAAGGAATATTATCAGAACTAACAGTTGATAAAACACATGCATTTACGTCTTTATAATTATTTGATTTCTCAAAATTAAACCAATCAATGAATAAATCAATAGGGTTTTTTCTAACATTAGAAAAATCAATGTGATCTAAATTATAATTTTCTCTTAGGTTGTTAATATCTAAATTTTTCATAAAAATTTATTTTTATATTAGCAAAGATATCCAAAATAATGCATATAAAAAAAGGTACAATATTACTTGCAAATCCTCAAATGGAGGATCCGGAATTTTTCAAATCAGTTATATTAATTGTATATTGTGATGATAAAGAAGTTATTGGAATTATACTTAATAAGCCATCAAAAGAATATTTAAAGCAAATCCCTAATTCTCAAGAACATTTAAATTTAAATGTAGGTGGACCTGTTGAACAAAAGTCTTTATTATTCATACATAAATTAAAAACATTAATACCAGGTTCAACAAAAATTAAAGATGATTATTATTTTGGAGGTGATTATGAAATTCTTAGTACTCACATTACAAAAAAAAATATTAATAGAATTTTTATTTATCTTGGATATACAGGATGGACAAAAAATCAATTAATTAGTGAAATAAACGAAAATTCCTGGATTTTATGCGAATATGATTTAAATGAATGTATTAACAAAAAAAATATTTGGTCAAGCATTATAAAAACACTAGACGAAAAATATGCCATTTGGACTAATGCCACTAGAGATCCAAACTTAAACTAATAATTTTTTTTTGTATGATATTACAATAAGAAAAATTATGATATTCAATATAATCAATTTTCTTAATTGGAATTACTCCGCTTATTGAATTACTAACAAAAACTTCATCTACTTTACTCAACATACTAAAAGAAATTGACTTCTCTTCAATATCAAATAATGACATCAATAATCTTCTCATTGTACCATCAATACATCCATCTTTAATAGGAGGAGTTATTATTTTATTATTCTCAATAAAAAAAATATTTGAATTTGAAGTTTCTATAATTCTATTATTATTATTAAATAATATTGCACTATCAAAGTTCATATCTGAAGCATGAATTGAAGATAGTACTGAAATAATTGAATTAGCCTTAATATTGGACAACAAGGTATTTGATTTAAACTCCCTATTATATGTACATAATTTTTTTGGAGAATTTATCTTAAATGAACAATTTAAATGATTCGTTTTAATTATTAATGAGGTGTCATTACTATTTGGTAAATATTGACCATCAGAATTTCTGTATATATATAATCTTAAAACTCCGTGCTTCAAATTATTTACACTAATTAAATCATTAAAAATTTGAACTAACTGTTGACTGGTATGTTTAAAATTAAATTTTAAAATTTTTACTGCTTCTACTATTCTTATTAAATGATTTTTAACATTAAATACTTTCCCGTTTGTAACATGAATTGTTTCAAAGAATGAGTCATTGTACTTAAAACCTCTATTAAAAAGATCAAAATCATTTGTTGATTCAGTAATTTTGCCATCAAAATATAATTTGTTCATATTTTTAAATTAAAAAGGGAGGTAAGTTACCTCCCTATTTGTAGCGTGGAGCAGATTTGAACTGCCGACCTCAGGGTTATGAATCCTGCGCTCTAACCAACTGAGCTACCACGCCAAATATTTGCAAATATATTATTTTACTAATTTCTGATAATGATTTTAACAACATATTATAAACTTATATGCTATATTTGTGAAACATTAAATAAAAATTAATGTTCAGATTTAAAAAACTCCATCTTTATCTAATCAAAGCTTTTTTAATTCCATTTATTACAACATTTTTCATTGCTATTTTTCTTTTATTGATGCAATTTCTATGGAAGTATATTGATGATTTAGTTGGAAAAGGTTTAGAAATCAATCAACTTTTTGTTTTACTTTTTTATGCATCTGCCAGATTTGTTCCATTAGCTTTACCAATCTCAATGCTTTTATCATCCATTATGGTATTTGGAAAATTGTCTGAAAATAATGAGTTAATCGCATTAAAATCATCAGGAATTTCTTTTTTTAAAATGTTAAAACCAATTCTAGCATTTGTGATTATTATTTCAATTTGTTCTTTTTTATTTTCAAATTATGCTTTGCCAATTGCTAATTTAAAAAATGCATCTATGATATATGATATTCAAAAAAAGAAACCTGCATTTAACATAAAAGAGGGTATTTTTTATAATGATATTGAAGGTTACAGCCTGAAAGTTGGTGAAAAAAATATTGATGGAAAAAGATTAAAAGATATTATAATTTATGATCATACCTCAAGTAATGGAAATAAAAAAGTAATTATTGCCAAAAGTGGGATGATGGATTTAACAAATTACGATAATTTTTTAGAGTTAAAATTGTTTGATGGATACGCATATATTGATGTAAATGAAAATTCTAAAAAAGGAAAAACAACATATAGAAGAACATATTTTAAAGAAAATCTAATCAGGTTTGATTTAAGCAATTTCAATATTTTAAATAACAGTCAAAAACTATACAAGGGTCATTATGCAATGTTAAATAATAAACAGCTAAAAGTTTCGATTGACTCACTAACGAAAGAAATTAATATTAAAAAATCAGAATTTAACAGTAATTTTGATAATAAATACAACATTCAAAATATAAGTATCAAACCAAAAACATCAAAAATCAATAAAAATTATAATAATAAAGTATATGGTATTGCAATTAATAAACTTAAAACAATCAAGTCATTATTATCAAACTATAAAAAAGATATTACTTACAAAAAAATCATAATAACTAAACATAAAATTGAACTTCATAGAAAGTATAGCCTCGCCTTTGCATGTCTAATTTTATTTTTAGTTGGTGCTCCACTAGGTACCATTATTAAAAAGGGTGGATTCGGATTACCAGCAGTTATTTCAATATCATTTTTCTTATTATATCATGTTTTATCAATGATTGGCGAAAAATCTGCAAAGGATTTAAGTATTGAAGCATATGAAGGAATTTGGTTAGCAAATGTAGTTTTTGTTCCTATTGCATTATTTTTAATTTATAATGCTAAAAATGATAGCGATATGTTAAGTATATCCTCAATAAAACTTACTATTTTTGCAAAAAAATAAATTATGAATTTTAATTCCATTGAAGAGGCAATTAAAGATATTAAAAAAGGTAAAGTTGTTATTGTTATTGATGACGAAGACAGAGAGAATGAAGGTGACTTTGTTGCCGCAGCAGAAATGGTAACTCCAGAAATGGTGAATTTTATGGCCACTCATGGAAAAGGTCTTATATGCACACCTATACCTGAAAAAAGATGTGAGGAATTAGAACTTGATCTTATGATCGGAAAAAATACATCAAATTTTGAAACACCTTTTACAGTTTCTGTAGATCTTATTGGAGATGGATGTACAACTGGTATCTCTGCCAATGATAGGGCTAAGACAATTAAAGCAATATCAGATCCACATCTCAATCCAAAAAAATTAGGCAAACCGGGACATATTTTTCCATTAAAGGCCAAAAATGGTGGTGTTTTAAGAAGAGCTGGCCATACTGAAGCTGCTGTTGATCTTGCAAAATTAGCCGGATTACAGCCCGCAGGAGTTATAGTCGAAATTTTAAATGATGATGGATCAATGGCTAGAACCAAAGAATTGTTTGTGTTAGCTAAGAAGTTTGATCTTAAATTTATAACAATTAAAGATTTAATTGAATTCAGAATAAAAAACGAATCATTAATAGACGAGTTAGTAAATGTAAAATTACCAACAAAATTTGGTGATTTTATGCTAAAAGCTTTTAAAGAAAAAAATACAGGAGAATCTCATTTAGCTGTATATAAAGGAAAATGGGATGAAAATGATGAGGTTTTAGTAAGAGTACATTCATCGTGCATGACAGGTGATATTTTTGGTAGCTGCAGATGTGACTGTGGACTTCAACTTGAAGCAGCGTTAAATGCGATAGAAAATGAAGGACAAGGGGTTGTGCTATATATGAATCAAGAAGGTAGAGGAATTGGTTTAATTAATAAACTAAAAGCTTACGAACTTCAAGAGCAAGGATTTGATACTGTTGAAGCAAATATTAAGCTAGGATTTAAACCAGACCATCGAGATTATGGAATTGGAGCACAAATATTAAGAGCATTAAATATATCCAAAATTAGACTACTTACCAACAATCCAAAAAAGCGAGTCGGTTTATCAGGCTATGGAATTGAAATTACTAATAGCGTTTCTATAGAAATAAAATCAAATGAGCACAATGAATTTTACCTAAAAACTAAAAGAGATAAAATGGGTCATTTTTTAAATAAACTAGATGAATAAAGAACCTATTATTCTCGCTATTGAATCCTCATGTGATGATACAGCTGCTGCAGTTGCTTTAGGAACAAAAATTTTATCTAACAATATTGCAAATCAAAAAATTCATGAAAAATTTGGGGGTGTTGTTCCAGAACTTGCCTCCAGAGCTCATCAACAAAATATTATTCCAGTAATCGATACTGCAATAAAACAGGCTGGTATTAATAAAATGGATATCGATGCTATTGCGTACACTAACGGTCCTGGACTATTAGGTTCATTACTAGTTGGAAGCTCATTTGCAAAATCCTTTGCTTTAGCACTTGAAAAACCGTTAATTGGAATTAATCATATGCATGGTCATGTTTTATCTTTATTTATCGATGATGAAAACCAAAAAAAACCAGAGTTTCCATTTTTATGTCTAACTGTTTCTGGTGGTCATACACAATTTGTATTGGTTAACAGTCCATACGATATGAAAATAATTGGTTCAACTATTGATGATGCGGCTGGAGAAGCTTTTGATAAATCAGCAAAACTATTAGGCTTACCCTATCCAGGAGGTCCATCAATACAAAAATATGCAGAATTAGGTAACAAAAATGCATTTGTGTTTGGTAGGCCAGTAGTCAAAGATTTAAATTTTAGTTTTAGTGGACTAAAAACATCTATTAAATATAAAATTGAAAAGGAAATTAAACTAGATGAAAAATTTATTGATAAAAATTTAAGCGATTTGTGTGCATCTATTGAACATAGCATAGTAAGCATTCTTATTAATAAATTAACCAAAGCTATTGATAAATCAAAAGTCAAAGCATTTGCAATAGCTGGAGGAGTCTCTGCAAATTCTCTTTTAAGAAAGGAAGTTCATAGATTATCTATGGAGAAAAATATTAGTGTACATATACCAAAATTTGAATATTGTACGGATAATGCTGCTATGATAGCTATTGCTGGCTATTATAAGTTTTTAAAAAAAGATTTTACAAAACATATTATTGCACCTTCAGCTAGACTGAAGTTTTAAAAAATCAATTGTTTTTTTAATCACAAGCTTTAGATGATCATTAAATTCATCCAAATTATAGGGATGAAAACTTCCAAAAACATGGTCAGATTTTTCGATTATTTCTAATTTAATATCATTATTCCAACTTTTCATTTCTAGTGCATCATTTACAGGAACTGTTAAATCCTCTGATCCATGTATTATTAAATGTGGCTTTGTATTTTTTTTAATAGAATTTTCAATTGATAATTTATGTTTATTCAAAATACAGTTTTCATAAAATTGATAATACATTGGCATATTTTTATTGATTCTACTGTTATATATGTATGCAATGTTTGTTTTTTTCCAAGTATTTAATTTTTCTCCACTTGGTAATCTTAATAATAAATTAGATGGGCTTGCCCAACTGATAACACTTTTTATTCTCTTATCTTCATTTGACTTTAAAATTGATATAGCCCCTCCTCTACTATGACCTAATAAATGTATATCATTNANATTNATCTCATGCNCAAANTCATTNNAGCTNGAAATCCAGTCTATAACAAAATTTANATCATCTAATTCAATACANAAATTATTGTTACCAAAAGCTTCTAAATCAACAAAATCAGATGGATTTTCTATTGTTGTTCCATTNTGACTAAAATTAAATTTTAAAAAAAATAAATTTTTTTTTGCAAAATATTCAGCAATTTTATTAAAAGCTCCCCAATCCTTAAAACCCTTAAATCCATGACAGAAAATAATTACTTTTTTTGCTAAATTATTTTCATTGTAGGTAACATCAACTAAAATAGATTTGCCTTTTGATCCACTTATTACAAATTCTTTTTTTTTCAAAATGATTAGTTTACTAATTCTGCTACTTTATCTGCTGCTTCTTGTAATAAAATAACTGATTCAACTTTTAAATCACTTTGGTCAAGTAATTTTTTTGCTTTTNCTGCATTTGTTCCCTCTAATCTAACAATTATAGGNATATTAATTGNGCCAATATTATTATAGGCATCAATAACACCCTGTGCAACTCTGTCACATCTTACAATACCTCCAAAAATATTAACTAAAATTGCCTTTACTTCAGGGTCCTTCATAATAATTCTGAATGCTTGTTCAACTCTCTTTGCATCAGCAGTTCCACCTACNTCTAAAAAATTAGCCGGATTTCCACCAGCCATCTTTATAATATCCATTGTAGCCATAGCAAGTCCTGCACCATTNACCATGCAACCAACATTTCCGTCAAGTTTAACAAAGTTCAAACCAAATTCATCTGCTTCAACCTCAGTTGGGTCTTCTTCTCTTTTATCTCTTAGAAGTNCAATATCATTATGTCTAAATAANGCATTATCGTCAATTGTAACTTTAGAATCAACTGCTAAAATCTTATCGTCTGAAGTTTTTAGAACAGGATTAATTTCAAATAATGATGCATCAATTGAATCGTATGCATTGTAAAGTGATTTAACGAAAGTAATCATCTCAGCATATGCTTTTCCAGATAGCTTTAAATTTGAAGCAATATTACTTGCTTGCTCTTCAGTTAAGCCAAACAATGGATTAATCTCTTCTGTATAAATCAGTTCGGGTGTTTTTTCAGCGACTGTTTCAATATCAACACCTCCTTCAGTAGAGTACATAATCATATTTTTTCCAGTAGATCTATTTAGAAGAACCGAAATATAAAATTCTAAATTCTCATTTGGGCCCGGATAATAAACGTCTTCAGCAACTAATATTTGATTAACTAATTTTCCTTCACTAGATGTTTGTGGTGTTATTAGTTTCATTCCTAATATTTCACTTGATATTTTTTCAACATCTTCAATACTTTTTGCAAGCTTAACTCCCCCACCTTTTCCTCTACCTCCTGCATGAATTTGAGCCTTAATTACCCACCAACTAGTTCCAGTTTCTTTATTTAGTTGATTAGCTACACTTACTGCCTCTTGTGGTGTAGTTGCAACTTTACCTCTTTGTATTCTTACTCCATATTTATTTAACAATTCTTTTCCTTGGTATTCGTGTAAATTCATATTTAAATATTAAATGTATTTTANTTGTAAAAATATATCATTGNATTTAAATACAAGTTACTAAATAGAATTATTTTATTTTTGCAAATCTTTATAAATTAATGAGACTTTTTTATTTATTATTTTTTTTGATTCCAATGCTTTCATTTTCTCAATTTTCTGAGAAAAAAACATACAACATAAAAAAAATCAATTCAAAACCCATTATNGATGGTGAATTAAATGAATNTGTTTGGAATGATTTGAGTTTTGCTNATAACTTTATTCAANTGGAACCAAATAATGGTAAAAATGAAAGAGANAATCTNAAAACAGAAGTTAAAATTTTTTATGATAATAAGAATATATATTTTGGAATTATGATGTTTGACAATCATCCCGATAGTATTCTTANAGAACTTTCTAAAAGAGATGATGACAATAAAAATTTTGATGCATTTGAAATATATATCGACCCCTTTAATAATACACAGGTTGAATATAATTTTATGATTACAGCTGCTGGTGTTCAAATTGATAAAAAATTATCAAAAACTGGTTCTGATAAAAATTGGAATGCGATATGGTATTCAGCAGTAAAAATTAATAAGTTTGGATGGTCTGCAGAAATTGCTATTCCTTTTAGTCAAATTAGATTTAATGATAATAATTCAAAATGGGCTTTAAATATGGTCAGAACAATCAGAAGANATAGAGAAAAGTATTCATGGAANTATATTGACATTGAATATGAAAATAAAGCTTTACAATCCGGAATATTAAATGGAATAAAAAATATTAAAAATCCACTTAGATTATCTTTTATGCCATATGCATCTATTTATGCNGAATCTTATCTTGATGAATATAATTTCCCCTANAATTATGGNATGGATTTAAAATATGGGATTAATGAAAGTTTTACTTTGGATATGACTTTAATTCCNGATTTTGGTCAAGTTAGCTCCGATGCAATGGTTCTCAACCTTACTCCTTTTGAGTTAAAATATGATGAAAAAAGACAATTCTTTAATGAAGGAATAGAACTTTTCAATAAAGGTGGAGATATGTTTTACAGTAGAAGATTACAAAATGATTTAATTAATGCAACAAAAGTAAGTGGTAGATCCAAGAATGGACTTGGCATAGCGGGATTAAATGCAATTAGTAACAAAACTGATGATGAAACTTTTAAAAATTATAATGTAATAATTTTAGATCAAGCATTAAAAAATAGTTCTTCTATTAGCTTTATGAATACAAATTTAACATCATTAAACTCCTCTATTTCAAATGTAAGTGGAATATTTACTCAGCTATACAACAAAAAAAATACTCATGTTTTAGATGCTAATCTTAAGTTCAGCCAAAATTTTGAAAACAATAAATCAGGTTCTTCAGGAAAATTATCTATAAAAAAAAATAGTGGTAACTATAGATATAAGTTAGAAACATTTATTAGTGATAAAAATTATAATCCAAACGATATAGGTTTTTATTCAAAAAGTAATGAAATAATTAATAAACTAGAACTTGGATATGAACAGTTAAAAGAAAATAAAAATTTTATTTCCTCTAAATATTACTTTTTTGCAAATCAAGAATCACTTTTTGAAAATAAAAATTTTGTAAATTTATATCTGGAAGCTGAAACTAAATTTGTATTTAAAAATTATCTGTTTTTATTGGGAAAAATTTCTGGTCATCCCTTCCATAAAAATGATTATTATGAAGCTAGAACAGGTGATTTTAATACTATTGTTAAAAAATCAAAATATCTTAGACTTAGTGCATATTCATCCAGTGATTTTAGAAAGAAGTTTGCGTTAGATTTAGGTGGTGGAATTCAAACCAACCCACTGTATCAGGGATATGAATACAGCTGGAGAGTTTCACCTAGATACAGATTTAATAATAAATTTTCAACAAAATATGTTTTATCAGTTAAAAATAAATTTAATGACATTGGTTATTCTAATAATCTAAATGGATTTCCAGTAATAGCAATTAGAAATACAAATATGATTACGAATGTATTGTCAGGGAGTTATATTATAAACAACAAAATGGATTTTTCTTTTAAATTACGATACCATATTGACCAAGTCAAAAATTTAAGCTATCATTCAGTTAATAATGATGGTTATTTAGATTTGAATAATTTTTTATTAAATCTGGATGAAAATGAAAACTATACTACATGGACTTCTGATGTAAGCTGGAATTGGTGGTATAGTCCAGGAAGTCAAATAAGTATAGTTTGGAAAAATGGAAGAGATTTTTCAGATGATAATATAAATTATAATTGGATTGATAATGCTAATCAAACTCTTAATTCTAGTAAACAAAATAGTATTTCGTTTAAAATTGTATATTATTTAGATTATCTTTACCTAAGAAATGATAAAAATTAACAATCTACATCACTCCTACGATAACATCAAAGTTTTAGATGGTATAAATTTAGAAATAAATAAAAGTGAAATTATTTCTGTTCTTGGAAAATCAGGTGCTGGCAAAACAACACTTTTAAACTTAATTGGAACCCTTGATACTATACAGGATGGAGAAATTTATATTAATGGGAAATTAATTAATAATTTAAGCCTAAAAGAACTTTATAAATTAAGAAATGAAGAAATAGGTTTTGTATTTCAATTTCACAACTTACTTCCAGAATTTACTGCTCTTGAGAATATATGTCTTCCTGCCTTTATTAAAGGGATAACAAAAAAAGAAGCAGAAAAAAAAGCCTATGAACTTTTAAAAAAATTAGATCTTACCAATAGAGCGCAACACAAACCAAATCAACTATCAGGTGGTGAAAAACAAAAAATTTCAATTTGTAGAGCACTTATTAATTCACCATCATTTGTTTTAGCCGATGAACCAACAGGTAATTTAGATTCACATAACACAGAAATAATCTACAAACTATTTCAGAAATTGAACAATGAATTTGGACATACTTTTGTAATTATTACTCACAATAATAATTTTGCTAGAATTGGTAATAAAAAAGTTTTAATGCAAGACGGAAAAATAATTTAATATCTACTTAAGTTATATTATATTTTTTAATTTTGCGCTTTGATGAAATATCAAAATCCTGAAATACTGTATGCATTAATTGCTGTTCTTGTTCCAATCATAATACATTTATTAAATTTAAGAAAACACAAAAATATTTATTTTAGTAGTATTCGTTTTT
Organism: Flavobacteriales bacterium; assembly: GCA_002728175.1. Lineage (GTDB taxonomy): Bacteria > Bacteroidota > Bacteroidia > Flavobacteriales > BACL11. Next base: position 29,142 of record PBVH01000032.1, read on the forward strand.
TAAAAAAAATTTCCGAGGAAAAAAAACAAAAACTAAAACTTAAAAATATTTTAATTCTAATATCAAGAATTTTAGCAATTACCTTTTTGGTTCTAACATTTGCTCAACCATATATCTCACTAAATAATAAAAATGATCAAGAAAATATTTTTATCTATGTAGATAATTCATTTAGTATGGATGGAGAAACAAAATTTGGACGTGCTCTAAATATTGCAAAAGAAAAAGCTAAAATAATAGCTAAAGATAACTCCGACAAAAATCTATATTTGATTACAAACAATTTTTCTGCTAAAAACAAACACAAGTTTGCAGCCAAAGATTTTATAAATGAAATTAATAAAATTGAAAGTTCTTACCAGAGAAAAAAATTTTCTGAAATTCTATCATTTACATCTTTTATAAAAGAAAAGAAAAAAATCTATTTTATTTCTGATTTGCAAAAATCATCTTTTGATATCGAAAACGTTAAATATGTTGATTCATCTCTCGACCTATCAATTGTTCCAATAGAACATAAAACAAATAATATCAGTATTGATTCTGTGTGGTTAATGAATCCAATAAACAAATCCTCTGATAACATTACATTATATGCAAAAATCACCAATTACAGTGATATGCAAGTATCTGACAAAGTAGTTTTCCTATATATAGATGAACAACAAAAATCTCAACAATTTATTAACTTAAAAAGCAGAGAAACAAAAACAATAAACTTTAATTTTGATCAAAAATCTAATATTTCTATTTCTGGATACCTAAATATAAATGATTTACCAATCACTTATGACAATAAATGTTATTTTAGTTTTAATCAAAATAAGAAAACAAAGATTTTATGCATAAATAGTGGAAAAAATAACAAATACATTAATGCAATATTTAATCAAGATAGTACACTATTTAATTATTATGCAACTAACATCAATAATTTACCCTATAATACCATTAGTAAATATGATCTAATTCTAATAAATGATATTAATAGCTTCCCAAATGCTTTAATTAAAATTTTAAATGATAAAACAAATTCATTTAATTACGTTATAATTCCACCAAATGATATTGAAATTGAAAATTTTAATAATTCATTATCTAAACTAGAACTTAACACGATCAAAAGTATTAATAAAAATAAATACGAAATAAACAAAATTGATGATGAACACCCAATTTTTAAAAATGTTTTTGATAATAAANTAGAAAACATTATTTATCCNTATTCGAANATTCATTTAGTAAAAAATAAAAAATACCCAACCACNAATATACTTTTTNTAGAAAATGGGGATCCATTTTTATCAATATATAAAAAGGATAATAAATTTATATATATGTTTAATAGTGCATTAGATAACAAACAAAACAATATAACTCAACATTCAATATTTGTACCACTTTTAATGAACATTGGCTCACAATCATTATCAAATCAAAAAGTTTACTATTTATTAAAGAATACAACTTTTTTTAAATCNAAACATAATAATTCAAAAAATGAAATACTAAATTTGACTAATGGAAATAGTGAACATATTGTTGAAAGTAAAAGCATTGAGGGAGAAATACATTATATTATTAAAAATATTTTATCAAACAGTGGATTGTATAATCTTAGAAATAAAAACAAATTAGTAGACAAAATTGCNTTTAATTTTGACAANAAAGANAGTAATATAAAACTAACTANTANAAATGAAATTAATCGTTGGANAAAAAATTATAATTTAAATNTTGAAATTATTGATGAAAACATGTCAAATTTCAAGAAATACATAAANAAAACTAATATTAACATTAAAGAATATTGGATATTAACATTNATATTATCCTTAATATTTTTTGCATTAGAAATTTTTCTAATTAAATATTTAAAATCATGAATATACTAATAAAAAATTGTTTAATTATTGATACTAATAGTAATCATAACAACAAGAAAAAAGATATTCTAATTATAAACGGGAGGTTTGAAAAAATCTCTAGTAAAATTGATATATCAAATTACAAAAATGTAAANACTNTAGATTTTAAATCTAANAACTTACATGTTTCNCCAGGATGGTTTGATATGCATGTAGATTTTGGGGAACCTGGAAATGAGCAAAAAGAAACAATNAAATCAGGCTCAGAAGCAGCAAAAAAAGGTGGTTTTACCGGTGTCTTATTAAGCCCAAACACAAATCCNAATATNGATAACAGTAGCACCGTTAAATATATTAGGCAATTTAATTCAAACTCAATNGTTGATATTTTACCCTCAGGAAATATTACTTTAAAAAATAAAGGAGAAAAAATTGTAGAAATGCATGATATGAGTAATGCCGGTTGTGTTGCATTTACTGATGATAAACAATCATTACAAAATAGTAATGTTTTAAAAATTGCNCTTTTGTANGNTAANGATTCAAATAAACTTATAATGAATTATCCAAATGATCATTCATTATCAAAAAATGGATTGATTAATGAAGGTCTAGTTAGTACTTCTCTTGGTCTGAAAGGAATCCCTAGAATTGCGGAAGAAATTATGACTAATAGAGATGTCAAATTATGTGAGTATACAAACTCAAGAATACACTTATCATATATTTCAACACAAGAGTGCACTGAAATTCTCAAACAAGCTAAAAAAAATAAAATAAATATAACTGCTGATGTTTGTATNTATAATCTAATCTATAATGATCANCAGNTAAAGGATTTTAATACAAATTTTAAGCTTCTTCCTCCACTTCGAGATAATAATGATANAAATTCTCTTATTAAAGCTNTAAAGTTAAATATTATTGATGTAATTACTTCTGACCATAGACCACATTTAGANGATGATAAAAATAAAGAGTTCGAACATGCAAAATTNGGAATAATTGGACTAGAAAGTTTTTTTGGTTTATTATGTAANAATTTATTAGGTAAGTTAAGCATAAATGAAATAGTTGATAAGATTAGTATAAATCCAAGAAAAATTTTAAACATTGATTGTCCNGTAATAGAAATAGGTGAAAAAGCNAACATAACTTTATTTGATCCAAATATTNATTGGAACTTCAGCAAATCTAGCATTAAATCAAAATCTTTTAACACACCATTTGTTAACGAGAAATTGCAAGGAAAAGCTCTAGCTATATACAACAACAAAAAGTATCAGCAATGTTAGTTCTTCACGACTTTTTCTACACTACCATCACTGTAAATGTATATTANAGTNGTTTTAGAATAATCATTTANATTTCTTGTATTGATTTCTCTTCCAATTAAATCAGTAATTTTTAAAAGTTTCTTTTTNTAATATGGCATATCATCAAANCTNGTTGTATTAGACTTTGCCTCAAAAACTTTCAAATCATCAACAGCTGCTTCTACCAAGCTACCACCATCCAAATTTTGGCCAGGTCTTATACTATCTGAAGCTATAAATTTTAGTTGAACTAAANTTGTTAAATTAACATAATCCTGAACTCTAAAAGCATATCTTCTCCAATCAATCTCTGAGCTTTTATTATTTTCAACNTANTTCCAGTTAACTCCATCATCTGTAATGAGAACTTGCCACCAATCTGCATTTGGATTTGCACCGCTAGCAGGAGAGTTGGTATACCATCTATAGTAACTTATTGCTGGATTAGTATATGAGGTCATGTCAAAATATGGAGAATATAATGTTGTATGTCCACCATCAACATCATTTGCTCCTATACCATCAAAAATTGATGATGCATTTTGNGTAAAAGCACATGAAAANCCACCTGGTGTATGCTGACTTCCTGTTTGAACAATACCAGACATTTGTTGAGGATTATCGTATGAAGCTATNGGAGAACCNATNTCCCACATTCCTGTGGTAGCTAAATCTCCTGGATCACCAGTTTGCCAAAAACCAACATTAAAATCGAAATCTTCTTCCGCNACTAGATTATAGCCAACCAAAATAAAATAAGGAACATTGGCGTTATTAACAGGAGAAATATTTGCTGCCATTGGAGTAATTGCAGATTGGTATCCATATATATCAGTCAAAGAAATATAATATGCAATTACTGTTCCATCAGGTTGACCTGAAATTGTAGCTTGAGCATTTTGATTATTACCAGTGCCAGTTAATGTCATTGATAAATGATTCCATGAAGTATCACTATTTATTCTATAATAACAATCAGCGGTAGATAATGCCCATGGATATGTCATGGAAATGCTAGTATTTAAGCTAATTGCAGAATTACTATTAGATGTCTCTATAGGATTGTGATTTAAATTAGCATTGGATAATAGTGTAATCCCATGTATTGCGAAGGCACTTACAATATCATCATCATTTGGAGTTCCGTTAGTTAAATCATTATCATTATCATCTCCATATAATACTTCTAATAGAATATCTGTATATAAAACACCTTCATCTCCATTAGGCGCTTGTGGGGCTCCATCAAATGTATATTTAAATAAATCCAACATCTGTGTCATACTTCCAAGATTTAAATATGTATCCCAAAAACAACCAGCAATAATTTCTCCATCGGCGTGTACCTCACCTGTTAAATCTTGAGGATAAACCTTTTTATTGATATCATATCTTCTAACATATACACTTGGATCAACTAAGTCCCAACCAAAACCCAAAACTGGGTTTTGCGCTAAAGAAATTGCCCATATATCTGCATAACCTTCATTTTGACCTCCATTTTGCATTCCAGATCCATATCTCCATCCGTTGATAGCATGACCATACTCGTGATAAACAACATCAGGTAGTTTAGCTGTCGCGGCACAACCTGCTCCTTCAGCATAAAAATTAATTGAACTTCCATTATAATAAGCGTTACAACTACCAGCTTCATCTACATTAGTTTCTAAAGGAAAATCTAATCCTGTAAAGTTTGGAAAAACGCTTTTTAAATGTGCATGAATTTCATTTACTGCATGATATGCAGTTCTTTCCTGTATTGTTGAATTACTATTATCAAAACTTACATTAGTATTTGATGTAGAAGATGTAAAATTAGGAACATAACTATTTGTTTTAACTTCTGCATACTTACCATCTAAAAAATATGATACACTACCAAAGTTTGATGGTATATTAACATTTCCAGAATTATCTGTATAATAGTTAGAACCACTATAATTGGCTCTTAAATTTATCATTTTTTCGATTGATGATGGATTAAAAGGGTTGGTAGTATATACTTCTCCTTGAACATTTACAATTGCTGACGAAGGAGGTGCTTCATATAAAACCTTATTATTTCTCATTAAAAGAACCCCACTATTTGCATCAACATAACACTCATAGTTTGCTGGTCCTACTTTAATCCTTGTTTCTATATTTACAACATAAACTAAATGATAACTATATGAGCCCTGATTAGTTGGAATTGGGAGTAT
>PBVH01000033.1 GCA_002728175.1 Flavobacteriales bacterium
GCGAGTGATGGGATTCGAACCCACGACCCTCACCTTGGCAAGGTGATGCTCTACCCCTGAGCTACACTCGCCTAAAAAAATAGATCGCAAATCTAACAAATTTATTTGTTTCATTACAATTTATGAATCTAATAATTTCTTAATTCTATTTAATTTCATTAAAGCATCCATAGGGGTTAAATTATTTATATCAATTCCTAACAATTGATCTCTTATTTCTTCTAAAATTGGATCATCTAACTTTACAAAACTTAGTTGCATATCCTTATTTGTTTTTTTAGCCCTTTCAGTTTTAGAATTTTTATAGTTTTTATTTTCGAGTTCTGTTAACATATTATTTGCATCATTGAGTATTTTTTTTGGCATTCCCGCCATCTTCGCTACTTGAATTCCAAAGCTATGTTCTGTTCCACCAGGCTTGAGTTCTCTTATAAAAACAATATTATTATTAATCTCTTTTACTGACACATTATAATTTTTAATTCTATCAAAATGACTCTCCATCTTATTCAGCTCATGATAATGTGTCGCAAAAAGTGTTTTAGGTTTTGTTTTGTGATCATGTAAATATTCACTTATTGACCATGCAATAGAAACTCCATCATATGTGCTAGTTCCTCTTCCAATTTCATCAAGTAAAATTAAACTTTTATCAGATAAATTATTTAAGATACTAGCAGTTTCATTCATTTCTACCATAAAAGTTGACTCCCCCATTGAAATGTTATCTGAAGCACCTACTCTTGTAAAAATTTTATCTACTATGCCAATTTTAGCAGCATCAGCTGGTACAAAAGATCCTATTTGAGCCATCAAAACAATCAAAGCAGTTTGCCTTAACAAAGCTGATTTTCCAGACATGTTTGGTCCAGTTATCATCATTATCTGCTGATTATCTTTATTTAGTATTACATCATTTGGAACATAAAATTCATCATCACCTAACTGTTGCTCTATGACTGGGTGTCTGCCTTTTTCTATAACTAAATCTGAAGAACTATTTATATTGGGTTTAATATACCTATTTGTTTGTGCTATTTTTGAAAAACAAAACAAACAATCTAGTACAGCAATAACTTTTGCATTTATTTGTAATTGATTTATATATGCAGATATTTCATTAAGCAAATTTTTGTAAAGTGAATTTTCAATTTCAATTATTTTACTATCAGCAGCAATTATTTGTTGTTCATATTGCTTGAGTTCTTCTGTTATATATCTTTCTGCACTTACTAATGTTTGTTTACGTATCCAGTTTGATGGAACCTTATCTTTATGAGTATTTCGTACTTCTAAAAAATAACCGAAAACATTGTTAAATGATATTTTTAAAGAAGAAATACCGGTTGATAATTTCTCTCTTTCTAGCATCTCATTTAAATAAGTATTGCCCGAATTCTTTATACTTCTTAAATTATCGAGTTCAGAATTTACATTTTCATTAATTACGTTCCCTTTATTTACCACAAATGGTGCTTCTGGATTAAGTATAAAACTAATTTTATCTACCAACTTAACACACAAATTTATTTTTTTTGCGTGTTGTCTTAATTCTTTATTATTTGATTGCAAACAAACTTTCTTAATTGGCTCAAGAATTTGTAAAGATTCTTTTAGTTTATTACATTCTTTAGGGTTAATTCTTAATGTGGAAACTTTTGAAGACAATCTTTCTAAATCTGCAATATGAGAAATTTTGTTCTCAAGCACAAAAGCAACTTCATCATTGTTTATTAACTCTTCAACAATATTATGACGATAATTTAAACTTTTGATATTTTTTAATGGTAATGCTACCCATCTTCTTAACAATCTTGCTCCCATTGGGGAGTGAGTTTTATTTAGAACATTAAATAATGTTGTAGCACTTTCATTATTAGAAGAAAATAGTTCTAAATTATTAATTGTAAACTTATCCATCCACAAATATTTATCTTGTTCAATTCTATTTATTGAAAGAATATGTTGAGTTTTATGATGATGTGTTTCATTTAAATAGTGTAGTATTACACCAGCACTTGTTAATGCGTCGTGTAATTCACTTACACCAAATCCTTTTAATGATTTTACGTTAAATTGTTTTAACAACAAATCTTTGGTATAATCACGATTAAATACCCACTCATCAATAAAAAAACAATTAGTAGAAAGTTTGAATTCATCTATGATTTTTGATTTATAATCTCTTTGTAAAAGAATTTCATTTGGTTTAAAGCTTTGTAATAACTTATCAATATAAATCTTATTTCCTTCTGATACCAAAAATTCACCAGTTGATATGTCTAAAAAAGATATACCAATATTTTCTTTGGAATAATATATAGCTGCTAGAAAATTATTTTTCTTAACGTCTAAAACTAAATCATTATATGAAAGACCAGGAGTTACTAGTTCAGTTACACCTCTTTTTACAATACCCTTAGTATTTTTCGGATCCTCAAGTTGGTCACATATTGCTACTCTTAATCCAGATCTTACTAGCTTTGGCAAATAATTATCAAGAGAATGGTATGGAAAACCTGCAAGTTCAACTTTTGAAGAACCATTTGCTCTGTTAGTTAAAACAATATTTAAAATTTTAGATGCTTTAACTGCATCTTCACCAAAAGTTTCATAAAAATCACCTACCCTAAAAAGAAGCATGGATTCAGGATATTTCCTCTTAATGTTTTCATATTGAGTCATTAAAGGTGTTTTTTTCTTAGACATTTAAATAAATTATAAAATCAAATATTATGTAATATTGCAACAAATATAAGACATGAAAAAATTAAAAAGCAACGAAATAAAAACAATAACAATAGATGAGTTCAAAAAATGCAAAAAAACTCCTTTAGTTATTGTTTTGGATAATATAAGAAGTGCTTTGAATGTTGGTTCAATTTTTAGAACTTCTGATACTTTTTTAGTTGATAAGATTTTAATTTGCGGGATTACAGCTTGCCCTCCTCATAAAGATATAAGAAAATCAGGTCTTGGTGCCGATTCTTCAGTAGAGTGGGAATATTATTCAAGTACTGTAGACGCTGTGAATACATTAATTAAAAAAAACTATACTATTGTTTCTGTAGAGCAAACTAGTAATTCTACTACATTAGATAATGTAAAATTAACTGGAATTCCTTATGCTCTTGTTTTTGGAAATGAAGTAAATGGGGTGTCACAAGAAGTTATCAACTTATGTAAGAGATCTGTTGAAATACCGCAACTTGGAACAAAGCATTCTTTAAATGTTTCTGTAGCAGCAGGTATTGTTATATGGAAGTATTATGAGTTATTAAAACATCAAAATAGATAATTTACACCTAAATGGTATGATCTATATCTATCTTGTTTTGTAGAATTAGAAATACCATCTAACATATCAGTGTCTACAAAAACTTCTTCCCAAGAAAAAAAATAAAAAATATTTGTTTTTACTTTATATTTAAGAGTATAACCAAGTAAAAATAAATTAGATATAGGTCTTTCTGAAATAGATTTTATTTCCTCAGGACTACCTTCCTCATCTTTGTATCCGTAAGAGTAGATATAATTTTCACTTGGTATATTTCTAGAAATACTTGAAAAATATGTCAAACCAAACCCAAAATCAAAATATAAATTTATCATTTCTTTTAACTTATTTGATTTATTTACTTTGTTTATATAGGATTCCAAATCTAGATTAAATAAATTTTCCAAATCAATACTTGTCTTAAAATTAAATGCTAATATATCAGATAAAAAACTATATCCTTTATTTTGATAAAGCCTGTATGGATCATATACATCAGACATGCTATTTATACTATCTGTGTGCGAATACTTCAATTTAATTTTATTTAAATTTAGAGATACTAAATGATTATTAAATATTGTTCGAGATAATGAAAAATTTAAACCATTTTCTAAGTTACTTAAGTCTATGAACTTATTTTGGTAAATATCACTTCGATGTTCATTAAACATAGTACTTATACCTACTTGCCACTTATAACTGATGGTCGAGTCTTCATATGATGGATCAACATTAGTTGCAATGAAATCAGTTTGTTGAGCAAACAGAAATGAACTTAAAAATATTAGCATCAAAATATATATCAGTCTCATAATCGATCATTTACACTTACAAATTAAAAAAAAAATTAATTACTAACAATTTTTTAAAAGATATAATCGTTAATTATATAGTGTAATTATTTTATTACATTTGCATGCGTAAATAACATCTTATAAAATTACCTAAATATGAGAATTTTTAAACCGATTTTACTATTATCTATAATTCTGCTAATTAGCAGTTGTGGTCTAACTAACATGGCAAATAAATATGATACAGTGAAGTATACAGTTACTCCTCCTGTATTACAAACTCATGGTGGAGAAATTGAAGTAAAAATTGATGGAAATTTTCCAGAAAAATATTTTGCAAAGAAAGCAACTGTTGAATTAATACCAGTTCTAATTTATAATGACAACCAATCAGAAACAGCTTTTGAAAAAATAATATTACAAGGAGAAGAAGCAACTGGAGGTGATAAAACAATTTTTTTTAACTCTGGTGGATCTTTTTCATACCAAAGCATCGTGCCTTATAAAAAGGATATGCAAAATGCACGTCTTGAGCTACGTGCAGTTGGTAAAATGGCTGATCCAACAGGAGAAATTAAAGAGCAAGTTTTAGGACCAATCAACATTGCTAATGGAACATTAGCTACTCCTACAAGAATTATTAATGAAGAGGAAGTTGCTGATAACAATCATAATTATGAAAAGGAAACAATACTGAAGGAACAGGCAACAATTTACTTTTTAGTTAACCAGTCAAATATAAGAACAACTGAAAAAAGTGACGATGACATATTAAAATTAAAAGAGTTTGCCAAAAATGGCTACAAGACACACTCAATCGAAATAATGTCATACGCGTCTCCAGAAGGTTCAGTTGAAAGAAATGATAAGGTGTCTGACAAAAGAATGAAAAGCACTGTAAAATATACTAGACATCTACTTAATAAACTGAATGTTGAGGGAGCAAGTAACTCTGAACTTTATACTGAAACTTCTATCGGTGAAGACTGGGTTGGATTTGAATCAATTATTCAAAAATCAGAAATAAAAGATAAAAGAAAAATAAGTAATTTACTCAATACAATAGAAGATGTCGAAAAGAGAGAAGAACAGCTTAGAGATATGACTGAAATATATGATGCGGTTAAAGACGATATTTTACCTCAACTAAGAAAAGCTACTATCATTATTCGCGCATACGAGCCCAAAAAAACAGATGAAGAAATTAATAAATTATCATTAGAAAACCCAACTGAGCTTGACCTTGAAGAAATTTTATATAGTACATCTTTAACAAATTCTGAAGAAGAAAAAATTAAAATTCTCAAATCAGCAATAGAACTTCATGATGACTGGAGAATTTTTAATAATTTATCTGCTTTATACATTAAAAGAAATGAGCTAAATGAAGCTGAAAAGTATTTAAACAAAGCAACAAAAGTTTCTAGAGGAATTAAAAATGATATTTTAATTAATAATGGTATTATACATGCCAGAAAAGGAAATTTAAACAAAGCTAAAGAATTATTTGATCAAGCTAATGCTTCGGAACTTAATTTTGCTTTATTAGATATTAGATTAGGCAATTACGATAAGGCAGCTAGATACTTTAAAAATAAAAATAGCTACAATGCTGTTTTAGCCAAAATGTTAAATGGTAATAATGATGTTAAATGTGATGAAAAAACTGCAGATTGTTATTATTTAAATGCAATTAGCCATGCGAGATCTGGAAATGAAAATCTTACAATTAAAAGTCTTAAAAAAGCAATTGAATTAAATCCTGAATATAAAAGAGATGCAAAAATTGATTTAGAGTTTGTAAATTTTAGAAATAGTGAAACATTCAATAATACAATTAATTAGGTTACCTTAAACTCTTATAAATAATATTCGGTAATTTATGAAAACAGATAAAAAACCGAACTTCTTAATAATTGGGGCAATGAAAGCCGCAACAACCTCATTGTATGCTTATTTGAAAGAGCATCCTGAAATTTATCTTCCATCATTAAAAGAGCCTATGTTTTTTAATAACATAGAAACAGATAATAAAAAAATTATACTTAAAGGAAGAACTAAAAAAAAAATTACATCTTTTAAAAAATATTTCGATTTATTTCAAAATGTTAATAATGAGATTGCAATTGGAGAAGCCTCACCTGGCTATTTATATAATAGTAATTGCGCAAAACTAATACATGAACACTTAGGAGGAAATACGAAAATAATTGTGATTATCAGACAGCCTGTAAACAGAGCATACTCTAACTTTTTGCATGCGAGAAGATCAGGAAAAGAAGATATAAATGAATTTACTATTGCAATAAACGAGGAAGCAAATAGAATTGAAAATAACTGGAGTCCCCTATATCATTATATAAATCAAGGATATTATTACACTCAATTAAAAAAATACTATAAGATTTTTCCAAGAAATAATATAAAAGTTGTTTTATTTAGTGAGCTAACAAAAAATAAAAATAACTGTCTTAAAGAAATCTGTGAATTTCTAAATGTAAATGAAAACTTTAATTTTTCTAAAGAAAAGAAAACTAACGTTTCAGGAATTCCAAAAGGTTTACTTGGATGGTTTGTTATGAAGTTGCGCTATTACAGTCTTCTACCTAACATAGTTTACTCTGAGATTTTTCCTGAATCTTTTATAAGTTTCTTATCTAAAATCATTTACAAAAAACCCGAAAAATTAAATAAAAAGTTAATTAATAAACTTACCAACAAATACTATAAGAACGATATTTTAAAATTAGAACAATTGATTTCTATAGATTTATCTCACTGGTTAAAATAGATTAAGTTTATTAACTCCTACCTCATACTTTTTAAAAATACTATTTTTTATAGTTTGATAATTTTTTATGTTATCTTTAAAATCAACATTTGTTACGTCAATTATTAAAACAGGGAAATTATTTTGTTTTTTAAAATAATCTAGATAAGTCTCTTGAATATTGTTCAAATAATTTTCTTTGATATCTTGTTCAAAAACTCTACCTCTTTGTTTTATATTTGATTTTAATCTGTCCACACTTGCATATAGATAAATAACTAAATCAGGATAATTCAAAGAATTAAACATGATATCAAATAAACGATTAAATAAATTAAACTCTTCTGATGTTAAATTATTTTTGGCAAATAATCTTGATTTTACAAATATATAATCCGATATTTTCAAAGGCATAAACAAATCTTTATCAGTTGATGCTTTAAGCTGATGATAACGCTCAGCCATAAAGAAAAGTTCTAAAGGAAGTACATTTTCTTCAGGTGACTTATAAAATTTTGGTAAGAATGGATTTTCTGCAAACTCTTCTAACAACAAACGACTTTCTAAATCTTTGGATAATTTTTTGGCTAATGTTGTTTTTCCCGAACCAATATTTCCTTCAATTGCAATATGATTATATTTTATAGAGCTTGATTTCATTTTTATCATTACATTCTTTCATTATTTTATTAACTGTATTCTTTAATATTGGATGTACGAAATCTGATGCAATATCATTCAAAGGTTGTAAAACAAAATTTCTCTCATGCATGTACTCATGAGGTATAATTAAATTTTTCTCATTAATGATAACATTAGAATAAAATATAATATCAATATCAATTATCCTTGAAGACCATTTTCTTCCCCTTACTCTTCCAATTTTTTTTTCAATATGTAATATTTTTTTTAATAAGTTATAAGGATCATCAACTGTATTAACTTCTATGACTTCATTTAAATAATGTTTTTGATTATTAACTCCCCAAGGAGCAGATTCATATACTCTTGATTCACTAACAATNNTTCCAATTTCTTCAGCAATATATCTTTTAGCTTGATTTAGATAATAAACTCTATCACCCATATTACTTCCTAGCTGCAAGAAAACTTGATCTTTTTTTGTTTTCATTTAAATCAAAAATAAATAAGAAAAAAAAAATAAACTAATGTTTTGTGTATTTTTGTAAACATATGATTTCGTTTTTAAAAAATATAATTTCAACAACATTAGCTTTAATACTCACAATAATAATTTTAATTTCAGTTATTGTTTTTTTTAGTAATAGCACGATAAATGATAAGAAAACATCCGCAATTAAAGAAAATAGTATTTTAGTTATCAACTTTTCTGAAACAAAGATTGTGGAAAGAAAGTCAGAAAATCCATTTGAAAATCTTAATCCGTCTAGTAGTGATCAAAAATCAATGGAATTAAAAAAAATATTAGACAATATTGAAAAAGCTAAAGATGATAAAAACATTAAAGCAATATATTTAAATTCACCTATTACATCTGGAGGTATATCACAAATTGAAGAAATTAGAAATAAACTACTTGAATTCAAACAAACAGGTAAAAAAATTATTTCTTATGCAGAAGTATATAGCCAAAGTGCATATTATTTAGCATCAATTGCGAATAAAATTTTTCTAAATCCACAAGGAGGAATTGAGCTAAAAGGATTCTCAGCAAGCATAATGTTTTATAAAGATTTATTTGATAAACTAGATATTGATGTGCAAATCATAAGACATGGAAAATTCAAAAGTGCTGTTGAACCTTTCATGCTTAATAAAATGAGTGTTGAAAACAGAGAACAAATTAAATTATTACTAAATAGTTTTTCTAATAATTTAATGGATAGTATTGCTAACCAAAGAAATATTTCATTACAAACTGTTCAAAATCATGCGGATAATTTAAGTTTAAACTCAGCTAAAGATTGTCANAAACTTAAATATGTTGATGAACTTTTTTATCAGGACCAGGTTGAAAAAATTCTACTTGAAATTTGTGGTAATGAAAAACTTAATACAATTAGTTTAAATAAGTACTCAAAAGTTGCTTCAGAAAATAAGAAAAAAATTAGTAAAAATAAGATAGCTATCATTTATGCTACTGGTGCAATTAATTCTGGTAAGGGGGATGAAAATAGTATTGGGTCAGCTACAACTGTTAAAGCTATAAGAAAAGCTGCAAAAGATAAAAATGTAAAGGGCATAGTCTTTAGAGTTAATTCTGGTGGTGGAAGTGCTCTCGCTTCAGACGTTATATTAAGAGAAGTTATTTTAGCTAAAAAAGAAAAACCATTTGTTGTTTCTTTAGGTGATTACGCTGCTAGTGGAGGCTATTATATTGCTTGTGCTGCTGATAGTATTGTTGCTAATCCAACTACACTGACTGGTTCAATTGGCGTATTTGGAATGATACCTAATCTAAAAAATTTCTATAAAAATAAACTTGGCATTAATATCGATACTGTAAATACAAATAAATATTCTGACATTGGAATTAACAGAAGATTATCCGAGTTTGAAAGAAACAAAATTCAAATGCAANTTGAAGATATTTATGATACATTTATTACCAGAGTATCTGATGGTAGAAGTATAGATAAATCTGAAGTCGATAAAATTGGTCAAGGAAGAGTTTGGAGTGGATATGATGCAAAAAAAATTGGTTTGGTTGATGTTTATGGAGGATTAGAAACAGCAATAAATATAACAGCATCGATTGCAGAAATTAAAGATTATAGAATTATTTCTTTACCAAAAAAACAAGATCCAATTGAAAAATTTTTTAATGATATAGATCAAAAATCACAAATCAAAAAATATGTTTTAGAAAAGTTAGGTGCAAATAGCTCTCTTATTCCTATTGAGCTATTGATTGAAGATGATAGAATTCAAGCAAGAATTCCATATAATATAAAATTTAAATAATTTTAATTAAAATCTATATTTACAATAAATCCTTCATGTGATCTAACATTAAAAACTCTATCATTGTCAAGAAAGATATATTGTCCTTTTATCCCATTAATAGTTCCTTCAATCAAATTAGTTTTTTCTAACTTTAAACTTTTTATTTTGAGTGGATATTTTATAACTGGAAAGGAAATATTAGTTATTGAATCATCAGTATAAATATATTTCTGATACTCGATTGGTACTTTTGTTATCAAATCTTTTTTTATCTCTTTTAGATTTAATTGATCAGGCTCAGAAGATAACATTTTTCTCCAATTAGTTTTATCTTTTACATATTCTTTTAATGCCACCTCTATGTCACCTGAAAATCTTCTATTTGGAACAAGAGCTAAAATAATAGCCTGACTAGCACCTTGATCTATCCATCTTGTCGGAACTTGAGTTGCTCGAGTAATTCCAACCTTAAGTCCACTTGAATTGGCTAGATAAACGTAGTGATCTGCGAGCTGTAATTTTTTTTCAAATTCCAAATCTCTTTCTTCAATTTCTAAATGAGCTGTACAAAGTTCAGGCTTAAAAATACTTTGTGATGCTAATGGAGAGTTCCAATAACACTTATAGCAGAAAGAAGCTCGATAAAACTTTGAAAACTCCTTACCACAATGACAAACTACTTTTTTTTGCCATTCGATTGTCATATGTTTTCCAATATAATCATTCAATTTATATTCAATACCATTTAGAGATATTAAATAATCTATTGGATCATTAAATATTGAATGCATTTTCTTTAAAATAGCTTTCTGCATATATTTGTAATTTTTACAGATATAAAAATATTAAATTTGATTAATTAAATGAAAAGTGAAATAATTTCTTTTTTAATTAAAAACAGAATAAATAAAATCAACTGGAGTTTAAATAATCCACTTGATTCACAAACACAAATATTAAATTATCTGATTAAAAAGGGAAAATCTACAAAATTTGGTTCAGATCACAAGTTTAATAATATAAATAACTATAAATCATTTAAATATAATGTTCCAGTTCGAACATATGAAGAATTTTATATCTATATAGAAAAATGTCTTGCAAATGAAAAAGATATTATTTGGCCAGGTTATATAAAATGGTTTGCAAAATCCTCAGGAACTACAGACGCTAAAAGTAAATATGTACCTATTTCTAAAGAATTTTTATACAATGGATATATAAATGCAGGTAAAGACATGTTAGCAATTTACGAAAATAATTTTTCTGACAAGTCTATCTACAAAGGTAAAGGTTTAATGTTGGGGGGATCCTTATCAAATAAAAAAAAATATTTAATAGGAGATGTCTCAGCAATCTTATTAAACGAATTTCCAGCATGGGTAAACTATCACAGAATCCCATCACTTGATACAGCTTTACTAGAAAATTGGGAGACCAAGATAAATAAAATTATCGAAGAATCTATTGACCAAAATATAACAAACATTACAGGTGTTCCCTCATGGATGTTAATACTACTAAATAAAATTTTAAAAAAAAGTGGTGCAAAAACTATTATTGAAATATGGCCAAATTTAGAAGTTTACTTTCATGGTGGCATTAACTTTTCTCCTTACAAAAAAAGTTTTAATAATATCATTGGAAAAGAAATTAATTATCTTGAAGGGTATAATGCATCAGAAGGCTTTTTTGCATTACAAGATCAAAAAAAATCACTTGGATTGTCTTTAATGCTTAATAATGGTATTTTCTTCGAATTTATTCCAATGCAAGAATATAAAAAAAACAATCTTGATGCTATAACTTTAAGACATGTGAAACTTAATCAGAAATATGCTTTGGTTATAAGTACTACGGCAGGCTTGTGGAGATATATTATTGGTGATGTAATTGAATTCACATCAATTTANCCTTTTAGAATAAAAATTGTTGGTCGAACTAAGAGCTTTATAAATACATTTGGTGAGGAATTAATGATTGAGAATACTGAGAATGCGATTTGCAGTGCAAGTGAAAAACACAACTGTAAAGTTAAAGACTATACAGTAGGCCCTATATTTATTAATAAAAATTCTGGTGGACATGAATGGCTAATTGAATTTGAGAAAAAACCAAAAAATTTAAACACTTTCATGAATGATTTAGACAAATTTTTAAAACAAAATAATTCCGACTACGAAGCAAAACGCTTTAACAATTTAGTTATTAAAACTCCCAAATTGTCTTTGATAGAAAAAAATGAATTTTATAATTGGTTACAAAAAAATAATAGATTAGGTGGGCAATATAAGATTCCAAGACTTTCTAACGATAGAAAAATTATAGATGAGATACTATGTATGTAAGTTTTCAACAAATCACTCATACATTTTAATTTTCGTTCACGAAAAATAACTTTTTTTTATTTTAGTAAAAAAAAAATGCATATAGCTATAGCAGGTAATATTGGATCCGGAAAAACCACATTAACATCAAAACTTTCAAAACATTTTAGTTGGGAAGCTCATTATGAAGATGTNGANAANAATCCATATCTTAATGANTTTTANAAAGATATGCAAAGATGGTCTTTTAATTTACAAGTATATTTTTTNAATAGTAGGTTTAGACAAATTATAAACATTAGAGANAGTGGGAAAAAATATATACAAGATAGAACNATATATGAAGATGCATTTATTTTTGCNCCTAATCTTCACGCAATGGGTCTNATGAGTTCNAGAGACTTTGATAATTATAAAGAAATTTTTAATTTGATGGACAGTTTTATTAAAAGTCCAGATTTATTGGTGTACCTAAGAGCATCTGTTCCAACATTAGTAGACCAGATACAAAAGAGAGGCAGAGATTATGAAAATAGTATCAGAATTGATTACCTAAACAGATTAAACGAAAGATATGAGGCATGGATTGGTAACTACAAAAAAGGTAAAATACTTATAATTGATGTTGATAATATCAATTTTGCTGAAAAAGAAGAAGATTTAGGATCCATAATCGAAAAGGTTGATGCTGAAGTAAATGGTTTATTTGTTTGATATTTATGACAATTTTAAATAAAAAAACCGCTTTTATAAAGCGGTTTTTTTATACTTGAAATAGTTATCATTTATGCTCTTCCTTTAATCTCAATATTAATATTTTCATCTAGTGATAAAACTAGTAATCCTTTAAAAGAATTTTCACCTTGTACTGAATAATACAATACTGATTTTTTACTAATTTCTTTACCATTATAGTCGTAATTAATTTGACCGTTAATTTTAAATCTATAATCGTTAGATTTTATTAGAGATGGGAAATCATCTTTTACAGAAAATAAAATTTCACTTCCAGATCCTAATTTTTCTATCAAGTTATCGCAAATAGACTTATCATCTGCAATACAATTTAAATCACCATCTAGTAAAATATCATTTACAATAGGTGATTCATCAATAAAATTAATTTCAAAACTCTGAGCGACAGATGATAGATAAAGATCTGGTGCAACTTCTATTGTATTAATCTCTTCTGTTTTTGGTGTTACATCATCTGAGGTAGTAACAGAGATTGATGGAGCTATTACTAAAGCAACAACCGACATCAGTTTTAACAAAATATTTAATGATGGTCCTGATGTATCTTTGAATGGATCTCCAACAGTATCTCCTACGACAGCTGCTTTATGTGCCTCTGTTCCTTTCTTTCCTTGTTCTTCAATCATTTTTTTTGCATTATCCCAAGCACCACCTGAATTTGATTGAAAAATTGCCATCAGAACACCTGATGTTGTTACTCCAGCTAGTAAGCCCCCCAGCATTTCAGCACCTCCAATACCAAACCATTTACCACCAAAACCAACAATTACTGGAACAACAATAGCTAGAAGACCTGGAAATACCATTTCTTTAATTGATGCGTTAGTTGAAATTTCAACACATTTATCATATTCAGCTACACCATCGGCTGCATCAAATATTTTTCTATCTGCTGCTGAGGCCTTAGTCATATCAGAATTGTATTTTCTCATTACTTCCAGTGCCGATTTAAGTGCAGGTATGTCCCTAAACTGTCTTCTTACTTCTTCAATCATAGCCATAGCAGCTCTTCCAACAGCGTTCATTGAGAGTGCGGAAAATACAAAAGGTAACATTCCTCCAATTAATAACCCCGCCATTATATCTGGTTGAGACACATCAATAGATGTAATACCAGCAGTCTTCATAAAAGCGGCAAATAATGCTAATGCAGTTAAAGCAGCTGATGCTATTGCAAAACCTTTTCCAATTGCAGCTGTTGTATTTCCTACTGCATCTAACTTATCTGTTCTTTCTCTTACTTCTGCAGGTAACTCAGCCATTTCAGCAATACCACCAGCATTATCAGAAATTGGTCCATAAGCATCAACAGCTAGTTGTATACCAGTGTTTGCTAACATTCCAACCGCAGCAATTGCAATACCATACAATCCAGCAAATTCGTGAGAAACCAAAATAGCAGCTGCAATTAAAATAATTGGTATAGCAGTTGACATCATCCCAACACCTATACCAGCAATAATATTAGTTGCTGATCCAGTTTCAGATTGTTCAACAATTGAAGTTACAGGTTTAGTTCCTGTACCAGTGTAATATTCTGTTACTTTTCCAACAAGTAATCCAGCTACTAATCCGGCAATAGTTGCCCAAAAAACACCCATCGCAGTATAATTTTGACCAGATTCAATCCATGAATCTGGCAGCATTGCGTTAATGATAAAATAAGATGCTACTAACATTAGTCCTGCAGATCCAAATTCTCCAATATTTAAAGCTTTATGAGGAGATCCTCCATCATTTACTCTAACAAAAAAAGTTCCAATAATTGACATTAATATACCGACAGCTGCAAGCGCTAATGGTAAATAAACAGCTCCTAAACCATTAAAAGCTGATTGAAACTCTGGTAAAGTTGCATATACTGCTCCTAAAACCATAGTTCCGATTATAGAACCAACATAAGATTCAAATAAATCTGCTCCCATACCTGCTACATCACCAACATTATCACCAACATTATCAGCAATAGTTGCAGGGTTTAAAGGATGATCTTCTGGTATTCCTGCTTCTACTTTTCCAACTAAATCTGCTCCAACGTCAGCCGCTTTAGTGTATATCCCACCTCCTACTCTAGCAAATAAGGCAATAGATGATGCTCCTAATGAAAATCCAGAAAGAACATTCAAAACCATTTCCAAATTGTTTTCCCATATTCCTTGGTAAATCATAAATAATGAACTTAGTCCTAAAACTCCTAAGCCAACTACACCAAGACCCATGACAGCACCACCTGAGAATGCTACTTCTAATGCTTTTCCTAAAGAGGTTCTAGCAGCATTTGTAGTTCTAACGTTTGCTTTGGTTGCGACCTTCATTCCTATGAAACCTGCTAACGCTGAACATATAGCTCCAACTATAAAAGAAACAGCAACTAATCCATTTGAGTTTGCTTCAGCAGTTCCTTTGAAATAAAGTAAGACTGAAACTGCTAATACAAATACTGATAACAATTTGTATTCTGCTTTTAAAAAAGACATTGCACCATCAGCAATATTTTTTGCAATCCTTGACATTTTTTCATCTCCTTCTTCTTGCTTTGCAACCCAAGAGTTTTTCCAAAAAACAAACAATAAGGCAAATATTCCAAATAGAGGTAAATAACTTATTATGAATTCCATTTAAATTTAATTTTAATTAATATTTGATTAAACGGTGCAAATGTAATATTTTTATACTATTATCATAATATTTATCAATTTTAATGATTGTATTATTATTTAAAAAGTAGACGAATTTGACTTGTTTTTTTTAATTTTGTTTACTGTAAAATAGCTTAAAAAAAATATAATGAATATTATTGTTTGCATTAGTAGTGTACCTGACACAACTTCGAAAATTAAATTTAATGAGAACTCAGAGTTTGATACTAACGGAATTCAGTTCATCATAAACCCATATGATGAATTTGGATTAACCAAAGCTGTAAAAATTAAAGAATGCTTAGGTGGCACAATCACTGTAGTTACTGTTGGAGATACAGCTTCTGAGCCTGTAATAAGAAAAGCTCTTGCAATTGGAGCCGATAAAGCAGTTAGAATAAATACTAATCCTAAAGATAGTTTTGAAACTGCAAGTCTTATATCTGAACATATTAAAGATATTGAATATGATATTATAATTGCTGGAAGAGAATCAATTGATTACAATGGTAGTGCTGTCCCATGCATGATTGCAGAAATCCTTGACATTCCATTTATTAATGCATGTATAGGTCTTAATTTAAATGATAATACTGCTGATTTAGTTAGAGAAGTTGACGGAGGAAAAGAATTTATCAGTTCACCACTTCCTCTTATTATTGGTGGTCAAAAAGGTTTGGTTGAAGAATCAGAACTATTGATACCAAATATGCGTGGGATAATGCAATCAAGAACCAAACCATTAGAAATTATTGAACCTGAAAACATAGTAAATAGAGTACAATCAATAAGCTTGGAAAGTCCACCAGAAAAAAAAGAATGTAGGTTAGTTGAAGAAGGAAATGTCAAAGAATTAATAACTTTATTACAAAACGAAGCAAAAGTAATTTAAATTAAAAATAAATGTCNGTACTAGTATATACAGAAAATTGGAATTCTAAATTTAGAAAAAGTACATTTGAAGCGATAACATATGCATATGATTTATCAAAAAAACTTAACACAAATTTAATTGCCTGTACAAGCGGAAATGTAGATGATGATGAACTGAAAAAAGCTGGAAAATATGGTGCTTCAAAAATATATTTAATCAAAAATTTGAAGAAAGCGCAAGGAAAAGAAATTTCGGAAGCCATTGCTAATTTGCCAGAAAATTTTTCGCATATAGTTTTTTCACATACATATACCGCCAAAGTATTAGCTCCAAGATTATCAATCAAACTTAACTCAGCACTTGTTTCAAATGTAATTGGATTAGCTGAAGAAACAAATCCGATAAAAGTTAAACGAAATGCTTTTTCATCAAAAGCTATTCAAACAGTGACATTAAATAATGAAAAATCAATATTATGTATTTCTCCAAATTCTTATATGGTCAAGGAAAACTCAACAAATATTGAAATTGAGTTTGTTCAAAATAACTCGGAAAGTAAAATTGCTGTTAAAAATCAAGAAAAATCAAGCGGAAAAATATCATTGTCTGAAGCAGATATAATAGTTTCAGCTGGGAGAGGATTAAAAGGTCCTGAAAACTGGACTATGATAGAAGAATTAGCTGATGTATTAGGAGCCGCAACCGCTTGCTCAAAACCTGTTTCTGATATTGGTTGGAGGCCACACAGTGAACATGTAGGTCAAACTGGAATTACAGTAGCGCCAAACTTATACATTGCCATTGGAATCTCTGGTGCAATACAACATTTAGCTGGAGTTAATTCTTCAAAAACAATCGTAGCCATAAATACCGATCCTGATGCCCCATTTTTTAAAGCAGCTGATTATGGAATTGTTGGTGATGCATTTAAAGTAGTTCCTGAACTTTTAAATGAACTAAAAAAAACAAATTAATTAGTATTGAAACAGATTGAATTAGATATCTCTGCTATCCGACAAAGTGATTCGCAAAATAATGCTTATGTGTTATTATTAAATGAAATTAACGGGAATAGACAGCTTCCAATTGTTATTGGATGGTGCGAAGCAAGAGCAATAGCTATTGGTTTAGAAGAAAAAGAAAAAGTTANTAGGCCTCTTACTCATGATTTATTTAAAACTTTTGGTGAAAAATTTAAAATAAAAATTGAAAAAGTAATTATTCACACATTAATTGAAGGAATTTTTCATGCTTCTTTTCATTGTGAAAATACAAATACAGGAGAAAAAAATACAATTGATGCAAGGACATCTGACGCAATTGCAATTGCAATAAGATATAAATGCCCCATTTTTACATATGAAAATATACTAGATAGGGCAGGTATAATTATAAATGCTGGAAAAACTCAAATTATTAACATATCTATAAAAAAAGAAAAGACTAAGAATCCTAAAGAGTCTAATATTAAATCTTTAAGCGTTTCTAAACTTAAAAAATTATTGGAACAAGCTATTGAAAAAGAAGATTATGAAACAGCTTCAAAAATTAGAGATGAGATAAAT
Organism: Flavobacteriales bacterium; assembly: GCA_002728175.1. GTDB lineage: Bacteria > Bacteroidota > Bacteroidia > Flavobacteriales > BACL11. Next base: position 17,934 of record PBVH01000033.1, read on the forward strand.
AGCAGAGAAAATAAATGAAAAAAATTATATTATTTCTTTTTTTATTATTTTCATTTAGCAGTAATGGAAATGAAATTTCAGGTAAATGGTTTTTTAAAAGCATTCTAAAAGAAAACACACTAGATTCTATAAGCTTAAAACCTATTTCAAACTCAGATTTTTTTCTGATTAACAAAGATGGCTCTTTTGAGTATCAAATTTCTGAACTAAATTTATTCGCAAAGGGAACTTGGTCGTTTGAAAATGAAAACTTAAAACTTCATTACAATGCACCAAATGATACTGTCAGGTATTATAAAATCAGACTTAATAATAAGGAACTAATTTTAAATGAAAATAGCATTAACTATGTATTTTCTAAAGATAAATTATATAATTCTCAATTCTCAGTTTATAATTTAATAAGAGGCTTTATTGGTTTGATTTTTTTGATTTTTATTGCATTTCTTTTTAGTAAAAACAAAAATAAAATCAATTGGAATTTGGTAACTAAAGGTCTTTTGATTCAGATTATTTTTGCAGTACTAATTTTAAAAGTTCCGATTATTCAAGATTTTTTTGAATGGTTTAGTAAAATTTTTATTACAATTTTAAATTTTACTAGAGAAGGATCTATTTTCTTATTTGGGGATTTAATCACAAATACAGACTCGTTTGGATATATTTTTGCATTTCAAGTACTACCAACAATTGTTTTCTTTTCTGCACTCACCTCAATTTTATTTTATTACGGTATTCTTCAAAAAATAGTTTTTGGGTTTGCATTTCTTATGAAAAAAACACTCAAACTTTCTGGTTCAGAAAGCTTGGCCGCAGCTGGTAATATTTTTCTTGGACAAACTGAATCCCCGCTACTAGTAAAGCCTTACATTAGTAAGATGACTATGTCTGAACTTCTTTGTTTAATGGGTGGAGGTATGGCAACAATTGCTGGAGGAGTATTAGCTGCTTATATTGGTTTTTTAGGAGGTACAGATGTAAATGAACAACTTTTCTTTGCTAAACATTTATTAGCTGCGTCAGTCATGTCAGCACCAGCAGCTGTTGTAGTAACTAAAATTTTGCTTCCTGAAACAGAAGAAATAAATGAAGAAATGAATATTGTGAAGGAGAAATTAGGTGAAAATGCACTAGATGCAATAAGTTTAGGAACAACCCAAGGCTTAAAGTTAGCAATCAATGTAGGAGCCATGTTACTAGTTTTTATTGCATTTATAACAATGGTAAATTACGTTTTAAAAGATTTTTTTGGTGATTTAACTGGATTAAATGATTGGGTAGTAAATATATCAAAAGGGCAATATCAAGGTTTTTCATTAGAATTTATGCTTGGATATTTATTAGCTCCAGTTGCATGGGTTATAGGGGTCTGTAAAGAAGATATGATATTAATTGGTCAACTTCTTGGAGAGAAAACCGTATTAAACGAATTTGTAGCTTATATTTCTTTGGCAAACCTTAAAGATAGTATGGCTTTTTATGAAGAAAGATCAATGATCATCGCAACATACATATTATGTGGATTTGCTAATTTTGCATCAATAGGTATTCAAATTGGCGGTATTGGAGTTTTGGCTCCAGATAGAAGAGTAGATTTGTCGAAGTTGGGAATATTAGCTTTAATAGCAGGAACCTTAGCCTGTCTATTTACAGCTACAATAGTAGGAATGTTAATTTAATAAAGATGAAACAGTATTTAAACTTGATTGAAAAAGTAATGAATGAAGGAGTTTTGAAAGAAGATCGTACCGGAACTGGAACTAAAAGTATTTTTGGTCACCAGATGCGATTTGATTTATCAAAAGGATTTCCATGCGTAACTACTAAAAAATTACACATGAAATCAATTATTCATGAACTATTATGGTTTTTAAAAGGGGATACAAATATTAAATATTTAAAAGAAAATGGGGTTAGAATTTGGGATGAATGGGCAGATGAGAATGGAGATTTAGGNAATGTATATGGCTATCAATGGAGAAGTTGGCCTACACCTGATGGTAAACATATAGATCAAATTAAAAATGTTATTGACACATTAAAAGCTAATCCAAACAGTAGAAGAATTATTGTAAGCGCATGGAACGTAGGTGAAATCGAAAAAATGGCTCTTCCACCTTGCCATGCTTTTTTTCAGTTTTATGTTGCTCAAGGAAAACTCTCATGTCAATTATACCAAAGAAGTGCTGATATATTTTTAGGCGTTCCATTTAATATCGCATCATACGCACTACTTACTATGATGATAGCTCAAGTATGTAACTTAAAGCTAGGGGATTTTGTGCATACTCTTGGTGATGCACACATCTATTCAAATCATTTTGATCAAACTAAAATACAATTAAGTAGAGAGCCAAAAGATTTACCGCAAATGATTATTAATCCAAACGTGCAAGATATTTTTAAATTTAAATTTAACGATTTTGAACTAATTAATTATGAGTGTCATCCTCATATAAAAGCTAAAGTAGCTGTTTAATCTATGTCAAAAATAATTATTTTAGGTTCAGGCTTAGTAGGTGGTGTGATTGCAAAAGATTTAGCAAGCAATCATGATGTTACTGCGGTAGATATTTCTCAAAAAAATCTAAATCTACTTCCTAATATAAAAACAATCTGTTTAGATATAACAAACAAACAACTGCTTCAAAATGCGATTAAAGATTTCGATATTGTTGTTGGTGCAGTACCAGGATTTTTAGGCTTTGAAATGATGAAAAGTATAATTGAAGCAGGAAAAAATATAGTTGATATTTCTTTTTTCCCTGAGGACCCATTTAAATTAGATGAATTAGCAAAAAAAAATAATGTGACTGCCGTAATGGACTGTGGAGTTGCGCCAGGAATGGGTAACATTATCCTAGGACACCATAATAACAAGATGAAAGTTACAAAATATGAGTGCCTCGTAGGTGGTTTACCTGAAAAGAGAGAATGGCCATATGAATATCAAGCAGTTTTTTCACCAATCGATGTTATTGAAGAATATATAAGGCCTGCTAGATATGTAGAAAATTCAAATATTATTGTAAGAGAAGCTCTTTCAGATACTGAATTAATAAATTTTGAAGAAATTGGAACATTAGAAAGCTGGAATTCGGATGGCTTAAGAACTTTAATCAAAACAATGCCGAATATTCCTAATATGATTGAAAAAACATTACGATATCCAGGATGTGTAGAATATATAAAGGTATTAAGAGAATCAGGATTTTTCTCATATAAACAAGTAGATATTGATGGTAAAAAAATAAGACCTATTGATTTAACTGCTAAATTATTATTTCCAAAATGGAAAATGAAAGAAGGAGATAAAGATTTTACTGTTATGAGAATCACAATTGAAGGAATTGAAAATAATGTACATAGTTCTTATATATATGATTTACTAGACAGATATCAAGATAATACAATATCTATGGCAAGAACAACTGGTTTTACTTGCTCTGCTGTAGTAAATTTAATTTTGGAAGGAAAATTTATTAAAAAAGGCATATCTCCTCCAGAATATTTAGGTGAACACTTTGACTATGTCAATAGATATATGAAAACAAGAAATGTAATATATAAAGTTAAAAAAATATGATTGTTTCAATAATTGTTGCGGCTTCTGAAAATAATGTAATAGGAAATAACAATGACCTAATTTGGCATTTGCCAAAAGACATGAAATTCTTTAAAGACACTACAAAAGGTCACCATGTAATCATGGGAAGAAAAAATTTAGAGTCTATACCTCATAAATTTAGGCCTTTACCAAACAGACAAAATATTGTTGTTACGAGAAACAAAAAATACGTTGCTGATGGATGTTTAGTTGTAACATCAATTGAAGAAGGTTTAAGTATTGCTAAAAAAAATAAAGAAAAAGAAACATTTATTATTGGTGGTGGACAAATTTATAAACTTGCATTAGAACTAAATTTAGTAGATAAAATTTATTTAACTAGAATTCATGCTAACTTTGAAGGTGATACTTTTTTTCCTTGTCTAAGTAAGAAATGGAAAGAAATAAATCGAGTTAGTTGTTTCAAAGATCAAAATCATAAATATGATTATGATTTTATAACTTTGATAAAAAAATAAAAAAATGAAAAAATATTTTTTAATATTTAATGTATTTATCTTTTTACTTTTTTCATGCGAAAATGATAAAATCTTAGAAATACCCAATACTGAAAATTTACAGGAAGCTCATGATCATTTAAAGGCTGAACAAATTTTTAACCATATAAATATATTAGTTGAAAATGCAATGCTTGATAACGATCAACATAAAAGATCATGTGTTAGGTATAGTTATGACACTAGCAGTGTAGATTTACTACCAATAATTATTATTGACTTTGATCAATCAACTGGAATAGGATGTCCGTTTTTTGAAAATAAAATTATGACCGGAAAGATAATTGTTAGTTACTCGGACATATATGCTGAAGAATCATCTATTACACATGTTAGTTTTGAAAACTTTAAAATTAATAATGAACTTGTTCAAGGAGATATTAAAATAACTTGTATGGGAACAAATGAAAATGAAAATACATATTTTAATATTGAAGTAACTAACGGAAGTATCACAACCTCTAACGGTGTCATTAACTGGGAAAGCAACAGAACCAAAGAATGGATTTCTGGAAGATCTACAAAATTTGAAAGGACAGACGATATGTACAATATAACAGGATCCTCATCTGGTAATAGTGTAAATGGAAACAACTTTTCAGTCACTATTTTAGAAAAACTAAATGTTAGCCTTAATTGTTCATCTTGTACAATTACTACTGGAAAGTCAAAAATTACAAGTAGTCATGATAATATTTCAAAAGAAATAAATTACGGATTTAACGCTTGTGACTGTGATGCTACCATTAAACTCAATAACATAGATTATTCTGTAATTATTAATAACTAAACTAGGCTACTCGAAGTTTTTTTATTGTCATTTTACTTAATTTTTTCTGAACATAGTTCACATCTATTTTAATTGATTTAACTTTTTTTTCTGAAGGTATATCAAACATAGCATCAAGCATAACAGTTTCACAAATTGATCTTAAACCTCTAGCTCCAAGATCAAAATCTAGAGCTTTTTCAACAATAAGAAGCAAAGCATCTTTATCAAAAACTAAACTTACATTATCTAGTTGAAACAACTTTTTATATTGATTAATTAATGCATTTTTTGGCTCAACTAATATTCTAAACAAAGCATCTTTATCTAATTTATTCAAGTATGTTACAACTGGCATTCTTCCAATAAGCTCAGGAATTAATCCAAATTTTTTCAGATCTTGTGGCAAAAGATATTGTAAAATATTTTCTGATTCAATAAAATCATTATTTTTTGATTTAAACCCTATTACACTAGTATTTAATCTTTTTGAAATATCTTTTTCAATACCATTAAATGCCCCTCCACTTACAAATAAAATATCTTTAGTATCCAATGCAATCATTTTTTGATCAGGATGTTTTCTTCCACCTTGCGGTGGAACATTAACTACTGTACCTTCTAATAATTTCAACATTGCTTGCTGCACTCCTTCACCACTAACATCTCGAGTAATAGAGGGGTTATCACTTTTTCTAGCAATTTTATCAACCTCATCAATAAAAATAATACCTCTTTTTGCCTTTTCAATATCATAATCTGCAGCTTGTAGCAGTCTGGTTAATATACTTTCAACATCTTCTCCTACATATCCTGCTTCCGTTAAGACCGTTGCATCAGCTATACAAAATGGAACATCAAGTAGTTTTGCAATAGAGCGAGCTATTAAAGTTTTTCCAGTTCCGGTATTTCCTACCATAATAATATTTGACTTATCTATTTCTATATCATCATCATTATTTAGCACTCTTTTATAATGATTATATACAGCTACTGATATAACTTTTTTTGCTTGATCTTGTCCAATAACAAATTCATCAAGATGNTCTTTAATTTGCTTTGGTTTTAATAAATTNATATTACTTGAACTAAACTTTTCTGTNCTTTTATCTTTATTAACAATNACATGAGCCTGTTCAATACAANTATCACATATNTGNGCAGATGAACCAGCAATTAAAATATTTGTATCATGCTTATTTTTACCACAAAAAGAACAAAAAATATTTTTATTTTCCGACATTACTATTTCTTTCAAGAACTTCATCAATCATACCATATTCTTTAGCTTCTTGAGAGGTCATCCAATAATCCCTATCACTGTCTTTCCAAACCTCNTCNTAAGATTTACCTGAATGAGTAGAAATTATTTCATATAACTCCTTTTTTAATTTTTGGATTTCTCTTGCAGTAATTTCGATNTCTGAAGCTTGACCTTGAGCACCNCCTAAAGGTTGATGAATCATTACTCTAGAATGTTTNAAAGCAGTACGTTTCCCTTTAGCACCAGCACATAATANTACAGCACCCATTGANGCTGCCATACCNGTACATATTGTAGAAACATCTGGGTTAATATATTGCATAGTATCATATATACCTAAGCCAGCATAAACTCCTCCCCCGGGTGAGTTTAAGTAAATTAAAATATCTTTTTTTGCATCAACAGATTCCAAGAATAACAATTGTGCCTGAATAATATTTGCTACATAATCATTTATTGGAACACCTAAAAAAATGATTCTNTCCATCATTAATCTAGAAAAAACGTCCATGCTAGCAACATTCATTTGTCTTTCCTCGATNATCGTAGGCGAAATATAATTAGCATAAATAGAAGAAAAATTTTCTAAATGTAAACTACTAATTCCTTTATGTTTAGTAGCATATTTTTTAAACTCATTTTTATAATCCATAATAAATTTTATTTTTTTGATGCTAATTTAACAAAATCATCGTAAGAAATTTTCTTTTCTTTTAGTTTGAAACATTTCTTATAAACTAATAATGTTCGCTCATCATATATTTGATCATATATCTTCTTTTTTTCTTTTTCGTCATTCAAAACATTCTCAGCAATGGAGATTAATTGTTTTTCTTCAATATTATCTTGGCCGTAACGTTGCATTTGCATCTGAACCATAGATTTCGTATGTGCTANAAGATCTTCTTGTGTTACTTTAATATTGTTGTCTTCTAAAATTTTGTTTTCGATTAATTGCCATTGAAGACTTTTTGAATATAAATCATATTCTTTATTCAATAAGTCCATCGTTATTGGTTGTTTAGATGTTTTAACGAGCCAATTTTTTAAAAAATTATCAGGCAACTGAAGATTCATTTTATCAATTAAATATTTAACAACATCATTTTTCAACATTCTATCACACTCNANATCAAATTGANTTTCAGCTTCNTTTTTTATATTCTCTCTAAACTCTTTTATATTTTTCACTTTTTTTGGACCATAAACTTTATCAAATAATTTATTATCAAGTTTAGCTGGTTGTAATGTACTAACGTTCTTAACAGTAAATTTAAAATTTTGAAACTGCATGTCTGATAATTCATCGGGCTTAATATTTAACATAGCTGCTAAATCAGACTTGTTAGTAAAAGCTTTAACAACATTAACTGTAACATCGTCATGTTTTTTAAGACCAATAAATTTCTTTTTAATTTTNTCATCAGCTATCACTTTTATTGNNACNGATGCTTCATGTTGAATTCCNGATTTTAAAACTTCATTATTTTCATCNAGTTGTTGTATTNANCAAAATAATAAATCNTCTTTTTTAGATTTNTCTGNATCTANCATTTCTCCATTNCGNTTGGCAATATCATCACAATAAGTATCAATTAATTTTTTATCAACTTTAATAATATAATAGTCNAATTTATCTTTNTGGNTTATCTTAATTTCAAACTCTGGAGCTAAACCAACTTCATAAATAAACTTAAAATTTTCTTTATTCCAATCAATTTCCAAATCTTCTAGCGGCATTGGTGATCCCAAAACAGCAAGTTTTTTTTCAGTTATATATTTATACATTTCATCTTGTAAAATTTTATTAACCTCATCTGCTACAATTGAAGTTTTATATTTTTTGTTTATTATAGACATTGGTGTTTTTCCTTTTCTGAATCCTGGAATGACAGCCTTTTTTCTATAGTCTTTTAAAATATCATCAACTTTTTCTTTGTAATCATCATACTCAACGTTGATTGTTATTTGACATACTAAATCTTTAGGTTTACTTTTCGTTATCTTCATTTTAAAATTTTAAAGTTTGTAAAAATACACTTATTTATCTGAAAATATAAAATAAGCAAGCTTATAAGCTTGCTTATTTNGTGCGGGTGAAGGGACTCGAACCCCCACGCCTTGCGGCACTAGATCCTAAGTCTAGCGCGTCTACCAATTCCGCCACACCCGCATAAAAGGANAGCAAATATATTATTTTTTAACATTTTTAGATAAAACAAAATTGAAAGATTTAAAACAATATTTTTTAAGTAGATTTGTATTAATTAAAAAAAATAAAATGAGTTTATCAGTAAAAGGAACATTAACAAGAAAATTAGAAATAGAAAGCGGAACATCCAAAGCAGGTAATGAATGGAAAAAACAATCATTTTTAATTGATACAGGAAATCAATATAATCCAGAAATATGTTTTCAACTTTTTGGAGAAGATAAGATTGATATGCTCAATCATCATGATGAAGGNTCTAAAGTAGAAGTNTCATTCAATCTATCNTCCAGAGAATATAACGGAAGATATTTTCATAATATTGATGCTTGGAGAATTGAAAGTATCGANAAATCNGAAGANACATCTGAAGATATTCCAGAATTTAATAGTTCAGCTGATGATGAAGACGACCTACCCTTTTAAAAAANTGTAGAATGNATAGANAAAGAACAAATCTATTACCTACTCCNTTTTCNATAGCTGTTCTTTTAACNTTTNTTACNTTTATTCTTGCACTTTTTTTAACAGAACCNACAATAAAGNAAAATCNCCTAATTGAACTATTATCCTCATGGGAAAAAGGTTTNTGGAATCCTNCNCTTTTAGTNTTTGCATTACAAATGATGCTAATGCTTGTTATTGGCCACGTTGTTGCCTTNTCAGGNCCGATTGATTCATTAATANAAAAGATTACCATTTACTGNACAAATACAGCAAAATCAGCAGCAATCATTACTTTTTTTACTGTTTTAATCGCCTTATTTAACTGGGGGCTTGGACTTATATTTGGAGCAATTTTTGCAAGAAAAGTAGGTGAACATGCAATAAAAAATAAACTTAGTCTAAACTATCCTTTAATTGGTGCTGCAGGATATTCAGGACTAATGGTTTGGCATGGTGGTATCTCAGGTTCTGCTCCAATAAAGATTGCTGAAGCTGGCCATTTTTTAGAACATAAGATGGGAGTTATATCACAATCAGATACTATTTTTTCAAGCATGAACATATTAGCNAGTGTTNTGCTGNTAATTATTTTACCAATATTTATGTACATGTTAGGTAAAAAAAATNANATNAATAATATAANNATAAATTTAGACATATCAANAAAAGAAANTANNTCAAAAANAATTGAGGGCGTNGAAAAAATTGATCATTCTAAAGNGTTGGCNTATNTTTTTGGTGGTNTAATNCTCTTTTTTTCANTTTACAAAGCTTTTATAATACCTGATAACATNTCATTAAATATTATTACACCNAATTATATAAATTTTGTANTGCTNGGAATTGCCTTAGTTATGCACAAAAATTTTTATAATTTTTTANCAGCAGTNAATGATGCAATAAAAGGNGCATCTGGCATTTTAATACAGTTCCCTCTTTACTTTGGAATAATGGGTNTTATGAGCTATTCTGGTATGGTAGAAATGTTGTCAACTTTTTTTGTAAACATATCTAATGAAACTACTTTTCCTATTTTTACTTTTCTTAGTGCTGGCATAGTAAATATTTTTGTTCCAAGTGGTGGAGGTCAGTGGGCNGTTCAGGGGCCAATAATTNTTGANGCNGCTAATCANTTANCTTTAAGTATTCCAAAAAGTGTAATGGCTTTAGCNTATGGAGACCAAATAACTAATATGCTTCAGCCTTTTTGGGCCTTACCTCTTCTTGGAATAACAGGTCTCAAAGCATCTGAAATTTTACCTTACACAATCAAGTTNTTTTTAATAGGAATAATAATATTTNTTAGTGTGTTGTTTATTTTTTAATAAATTTGACTACTAACTTATTATAGTGAACTATACTTTCGATAGAGATAATTAAAAAATCTCAAANAGNTCAGGNTCATACTTTTCNTTTATTACCGTATCCTTTACTANNGGAATTTTATAATAGGTTGAGTTATATCCAGACCAAATNCCAAGTCCACCACTAATATTACTAATTAAATTTGTTGTCTGAATAAAAGGATTATTATNCATCTCTTGTTGTAATTTTCTTGTACGCAAAAAATTATAGGTAGCATAATCAACTTCTGATATTTTAAACAATACTACATCACGATCATACTCTACCCCATCGATATTTCTTTTTGCATAAAAAGGGAGCAATGGGCCATCTCCTTCTTCATCTACTACCTGACCAGACCTTGCAAAAAAAGAAGAAAAAGAAAGACCATTATATAAATGGTCATTTCTTAAAAAACGTGCACATATTCTAAATCTATCATCAACATTACTACTGGTTTCAATTCTTTTNTACTGAAAAAAAAGATTATTTCCAATAGTATCAGGATCGTTTATNTTNGTCCACAAATAACATTTATAATCTTCAATCCATTGATCACACTCACACCATACACTATCAAAAACTGTAGAATTTGGAATTGAGGTTGTTGCAAAAATAGTTTTACCCTTCCAATTAACTTCTAATCTATATGAACGACCTGGCTGACTAAAATCTTTATAATTTGCATTAGTATCAATATAAAAATTAGTAATTGGAAGTGTATATTGCAAATTTGGAAATAATGTATTTATCATGTCAATAACATCATCATTAACCAACATTAACTTGTGTCTAATTCCATCATCTCTAATGACAAATACATCGGCATCAGAAATAAAAAGATTATTGATAGTGTTTTCGTCTATGCTTGCAAAAAAATGTTCACTTCTTGTTAGAATTACATAGGATGGTTTTTCAGATTCAATTANGCCTTCAACTACAACAANAGAATCTGTATTTGAATATGGAAAATCAATTTCTTGATCACATGNGTAAAAGAAAACACTAAAAAAAATAAGTATAAATAAATTATATTTCACAATTTAAATATTATTTAGACATTGAAATTGGATATGATGCATCNTTGGTTATATANGTATTTGGATTAATTTCTGAAATTATACTTAAAACTTCTTTCTCTTTTCTTCTNGGCACAACACACCAATANATATTAACCGCNCCATCTCTTCCTTCTCCATTTAATACAGTTACNCCNTAACCNTNATCTCGTAAAGTATTAGCAATTGATGGTGANTCAGCTGGNCAAAANACTCTAATCACTACATTACCTACTGCTAAAANATTTTCTATATATGANCCTATTATAGTTCCAGCTGCAAANCCAAATGCATATGCTCCTATTAAAAAAGGATCNTATATATCTTTNATAACCTCAGAAACTGCTAANACCCAAATAGCAGANTCTANAAGTCCNATTAATGCTGCTGGAANAGGTTTNCTTTTNTTAACTAACAAGTTTCTCATAGTACCTAAACTTTGATCAGCCAATCGCAAACAAAAAATAATTAAAGCAGAAAAAAATAATTCCATAATATTTCAAAATAATAATTAAACATCAATTTTTAACATCAAATGCATCTCTAATTCCATTTCCTAAAAGCATAAATGACAAAACTGTTAACATAATAAACAGTCCGGGTAATAAAGCTAAATATGCTTTGTCCATTATTATGTATGCATAATGATCTTTTATCATCCCTCCCCATGAGGGCATTGGAGGTTGAACACCTATTCCTAAAAAAGATAAACCAGCTTCTATTAATATAGCTGAGGCAAAATTTGCAGCAGATATAACAATAACAGGACCTATTATATTAGGCATTATATGTTTAAACATTATTCTAAAAGAATTAAAACCTAAAATTTTACCTACTTGAACATATTCTAATTCTCTAGCTGATATAACTTGACCTCGCACTACACGGGCAACTTCTACCCACATAGTTAATCCAACTGCAATGAAAATTTGCCAAAATCCTTTTCCTAGTGATAGTGTAATTGCAATTACCATTAAAAGTGTTGGTATTGACCAGACAACATTGACAAGCCACATAATAATACTGTCAATTATTCCTCTATAATAGCCAGCTAAAAGTCCCAAAAGAATACCAATAATTAATGATATAATCACAGAAATAAATCCAACTGATAAAGAAATTCTGATTCCATAAATTAATCGACTTAACAAATCTCTGCCGAATCTATCTGTTCCAAACCAAAATATTGACTCTGTAATTGTATAATTTTCAGGTAATTTATTTTTTAATTGTGAATTGTATTTATAATATGATGGGACACCTTTAATATTGCTAATACTATCAATTGGTGTTCTAGTATATTTTAGGGGCGCTCCAAAAAAAATATCAGAAAAAAAATCTGACTTTATTTCATTTTTTTGTGGTACTTGAATAAAAGAAATTTTTGTTCCAGGTTTCTTCAATGCTAATTCTAAATACATTTGATTAGCCATTGGAGTTTTATCAGGAATAAATAAATAGGCAAATACAGCTAAAAAAATTAGAAATGATATAAAAACTAAAGAAAATAAAGAAAGATTATTTTTTTTAAACTTATTCCATGCTATTTTATTTAATGAAGTACTTGACATTTATTTTTTATAAATTCTGTCCTTCCATTTAAATTTAGTAGTGAAAGACATTACAACAATAAAAATTACGTATAGAGAATAAAAAAACTCGAATACCAATATCCATTTAGTTAAATTTTCTTTTTTAAAAAAAACTAGAGCCGGTTTTAAAATTAAATAATCACAAATAAATTTCATTGCAAAAAATAAAAATAAAAAGTTATAACTATATGTGAATAATGAATCAAATAAAACATATATAAATGAAAAATTAACTAATAAAACTAAAATAGAAACAAATAAAGTAAATAGATCATCATAGCTCGCACTTTTGGCAGTCCATCTTTTTCTTTGGTTTAAAAAATCAGAAATATTTTCTTTACTTGATGTTGTCACAATAGCTTTCTCGTCTAGAGCAAACTTAATTGCATTAGCATTTGTCTTTTTTAAATAGTGTAATAAAAAAACATCATCACCACTAGCTATTTTTGAGTCAGAAACTTGATTAAAAATTTTTATAACATCTTTACTGTAAGCCATATTAGCAGCATTACAAAAAATCGGTTTTTGTATACCTATTGCTCCGGCTCCACAGGAAATTAAAGAATAAAATTCCAATGATTGAAACTTTTGAAAAAAAGATTCATTTGAAGAATATGTTACTGGTCCAGCAACTAATTTTACATTTTTATCAGCAAAATAAGATGACATTGTATTAACCCAATTTCTTTCAAAACTACAATCTGCGTCAGTTGTTAAAATAATATCTCCAACAGCATATTGTAAACCAAAATCAATTGCTTGTTTTTTACCGTATAAATTATCAGGAAGTAAAAGTACTTTTATATTATTTTGCTTAAAATTATTTGCTTTTTTTGATGTCATGTCTGTTGAATGATCATCTATAATTATTAATTCTATCTTGTCTTTTGGATAATTTTGAGAATTAAAATTATTAATAATTTCATCAATATTATCTTCTTCATTTCGAGCAGCTATGATGATGCTGACATGTTTTTTTCTTTGAGTATCTTTTGAACTTTTATTTTTATACCATCCAAAAGTAAATGATAATATTAAAAAACAATATGTAAGAAGAATTAATATAATAAAATTAAACATCATCTTCTAAAGAACTTTAATGAGAAAACAAAAACCGTTCCAATTAAAGCTGGAAATACAAAATTTATTATCCACATAATAAATGTTGCGGAAAATACTGCAATTGTATTTGAAGTAATCATTCCAAATAAAAAAACTGCAACTGAACCTCTTACACTTAGCTCTGTGAAAACTATTGTTGGTATAATTGATACAAATAAAAGCATTATTGTAATCAAAGGTATCGCTTCAAGATATAAAATATCATTGTCAAAAGTATTTAGCAAGATAAAAAATTGAGTAGTAAAAACTAAATATCTAAAATTACTTAATAGAAAAACATAAAATAATTCTTTAACACTATAAAATGAAAATACCTCAATATATTTTTTGAATCTATTTAAAAATTTAAAATGAGATAATAATTTTGTTAGATATGAAGTTTTTAAAAAAATTAATACTAAACATAGATTCAAAAAACACATGCAAATAATACAAAGTTTATATGATACGAGACGGAAAAAATTATAATCTAATATTTCAGGTATATAGCTTGGCAAGAACATAAGACCAAAAAGACCAAAAAAAACTGTAGTTGTTAATTGTCCAACAGATCCAATAACTGTTATTAAAATTGACTGAAACCTATCTGCTTTAGAAAGGCAAAATATTCTACCACCATATTCGCCTACTCTATTAGGTGTAAATGTAGATACAGTAATTCCTGAAAAAACTGCTCTNACAGATGTCCAAATTGAAATGTCCTCAACTTTTTTTATCAATAACTTCCATTTAAAAGCTTCGATCATCCAATTTAGAAACATCATAAAAAAAACTAAAAAAAAGGAAAATATGTTAGAATTTATAGTTCTAAAAATGCTAAAACTATTTACTTGATTATCCTCAATTTTTAATATAAATTGAACGTACAAAAAATATATAGAAAAAAAGACAATACCAATTTTTAGTATAAAGCTGATAGTTTTTTTACTTATCATTGCTTAAATTTGTAATACAATTATACAAAATAAGAATTGCAAACTGATAAAATAATTCTAGGAATTGATCCTGGAACAAGTCTTTTAGGTTATGGTCTAATTCATATTAAGGAAAAGAATATTTCTTTAATAAAAATGGGTGTTATTCATCTATCCAAATTACAATCTCACGATGAAAAACTAAAAAAAATATTCTCAAGAATATTAAATTTAGTAGACGAATATAAACCTAACGAAGTAGCAATTGAAGCTCCATTTTATGGAAAAAATATACAATCAATGTTAAAGTTAGGTAGAGCACAAGGAGTTGCTATGGCGGCATCGCTATATAGGAATATTCCTATTTTTGAATATGCTCCTAAAAAAATAAAAATGGCAATAACTGGAAATGGTAATGCATCAAAAGAACAAGTTTCAGGTATGCTTAAATCAATTCTAAATATTAAAGATATGCCAAAAAATTTAGATGCCTCTGATGGTCTAGCCGCTGCAGTATGTCATTTTTACCAAAACAAAACTCTAAATAGTTCAAGTAACTATTCTAATTGGAGTAGTTTTATTAAGAATAATCCTGATAAAATTAAATAGCTTCTCTAATTAATGCTGCAATTTCTTTAAATTCCTCTTTAGAAAAAGTTAATTTTTGTTTTTCAAAATTTAAATCTGATATTGAATTTATCGGTATCAAATGTATATGAACATGTGGTACATCTAAGCCAACAATATTTAATGATACTCGATTACAATTAATTACTTTTTTAATCGCTAAAGAGGTTTTTTTTGCAAATAATAATAACTGAGTATATTCTCTATCATTCATATCAAAAACATAGTCAATTTCTTTTTTTGGAATAACTAAAACATGCCCTTTACTTATTGGAAAAATATCAAGAAATGCTAAATGATTACTATCTTCATAAATTTTATAAGATAATATCTCTCCATTTACAATTTTCGAGAAAATAGACATAATTAGCTAGACTTGATCGATATTATTTTAAACTTTACAGTTCCATTTGGTACATTTATATCAACAATATCACCTTCTTTTTTTCCAAGTAAACCTTTTCCAATGGGAGAAGAAGATGATATTTTTTTTGCTGTTATATCTGCTTCTGATTCTGAAACTATTATGTAGCTCATTTGCATTGAGTTCTCGAGATTTTCTATTGTAACATGAGTTAATAATCTAACAGTTGAAGTATCTACATTTGACTCATCTAAAATTCTTGCATTACTCAAATCAAGTTCAAGTTTTGATATTTTAGCTTCTAACAATCCTTGCGATTCTTTTGCAGCATCATATTCTGCATTTTCAGAAAGATCACCCTTATCCCTAGCTTCCGCAATTTGTTTTATAATATTTGGACGTTCGACAGTAACTAAATGATTTAACTCATTTTTTAAATCATTGAAACCTTGCTCTGATAAATATATAATTTTATTATCCATATACTACGTATTATTATGTAGAATTTATAAATTTATTCTCGCACCTATACTGTGAGATCCTTGAAAAGGATCTGTATGTCTATATGAATAATCTAGACCAAATGTTGTTCCACCACTTGTCATTGGAAGTTCAATAGTAAAACCTGCAACAGGGCCCCTAAGTGCAGTTGTTCTATTTTCTGATGAATTTATTCCTTCTTCAAACACATAACCAGTTCTAATCATAAACATTTCCCTGTAAGAATACTCTCCTCCAATTCTAATTTGATCTTTTTGAAATGAGTTAGAAGTAAAAGTTCCAGAACCCGTAACTCTATGTCTTAAAATATTTAAATCATACGAAATACCCATATTTAAAAGAGCGGGCAATTCAAACTCAGCAGAACGTTGTTCTACAGTCATTTTATAATCATCATCATCTCCTACAATTCCTCTGAACGATAAACCATCTCCTGAAAAAGACATTCTAGGACCTATGTTTTTTAATGCGATACCAAATTGTAAATTATCTTTTTCTCCAGTAACATATTGTATACCAGCATCAAGTGCTACTCCAGTTGCACCTAAATTTGAAATTTGTTCAGAAATCATTTTTACTGTAAACCCACCATATATGCTATTTGAAAATACATGAGCATAAGACATCCCAATATTCATAAATCTTGGTGAATATGTTCCGATGCCTCCATCTGGTAAATCAGTAGTTGTTATTTCTATTTCACCAAAATCCATACTCATAACTGACATTGCAACAGTTCCTGATTCACCAACTTTTTGAGCAAAACCAAACGAACTTATATTACTAACCGCATCATTTGCACTAAACATTTTTGAGCCATATTGTAACCACGATGTTTGAGAAAATATTAATTCTGTTTTTTCGGTAAATGCTAATCCAGCAACATTTAAATATACAGCTTCTAGACCATGTATTCCTGCAGCATTTGATCCACCAAGACCAGAACTTCTTGACCAAGGATTAATTAATAATTCTGAAGCACCAGCCTGACCAGCTCTTTGTGGATTTCCAGCATATATTGGATTAACAGTTAATATTGCTAATAATATAACTAATATTGCTTTAATCGAGTTATTAATTTTTGTCATATTAATTAATTTTTTTCTATAATATTAAAAAGTATCTAAGTCAACCGGCCTCAGTGCCCCAAACCACTTTATTACTTTATCCTTTTCTATCATCTCTTGCTTACCTTCATCCCATAATGATGTTCTAACATGAAAAACATACAATCCACTCGCTACAGGAATACCATAATCATTTTTTAAATCCCAATCAATAGAAGCNAAATTATCATCTTTNTTGATTGTTTTAACTAATGTACCACTAACAGTATAAATAGAAATAGTTGCTTTTTCAGGTAAATTCGTAACCTTAACTCTATTATCTATTTGATTTGTTTCATAACTTGAATAACCATAATATGGATTAGGTACGACATTAATATCTTTTATTCTGTTTTCAGAAGCTATCAGTTTCTGTTTTTCAGCATATATTTCATTAGTATTAAAGCTATATGTTGGATTAAATGAATTAATGCTATTATGTTCAATTACTCTTGCTTTAGAACTACCATTGAATGACGAAGACGAAGCTGTAAAAATCATTCCAGGTTCATACGTGTTACCGTCATGNGTTATTGATTGACCTCCCCATGATGATATTAATGGCGGTGTTTCATTTCCATAGGCTACTACATAAGTAGAACCTATATTTAATGAAGTATTCTTATCAAATATTTTATCTGCAGTAACGGTTTCATATTGTCTATATGGTTTTGTTACTCTTAATTTGACAGTAGCTTGATTTGACAGCAATGTACGACCTTTCGTTAACAAAGGTAACCCTACCCAGGTTACATTTTGGAAAACTCTCCATTTTCCTACACCAGTTTGGTCATCTAATAATTTATTATATATCCACTGACCGCTATCGTAACTTGGTGAATCATCTACATCATCAAAATTACCATTAATATAATCCTCTGTTCCTTTTACCCAGTTTTTACCACTAACGACATATATATAGTGTTTTCCACCAAGTAAATAGCTCCCTCCAGAAAAAACTGCTTGCCCTGTAGATTGATCTAAACTAGGGAACTCTGATGTAACAATATTTGATGTTGGATTCCACATCATATCATTACCATTTTCAGAAGTCAACCATGAGTCTTCAGAAAAAATGATATTTAATCTCTCTCCTGTCTCTAGATCAATTGCATATCCAGGAAACCACCCCATTCCCATAGTACCAGAATTATCAGGATTACCATCCTTATCGACAGAAGGACTTTGTCTCAGTCCCATCTTTGTCTGCCCTAATATAGATAAATTAGGATCATCTTGAGCTTCAACAACACAAGATCTTGTCCACTTTGATTTATCAGAAGTAAATACTACATCAACTGAATTCAACTTAGTAATTTTAGATTGATTGGTTACAGTACTACTAATTCCTGGGCCGTCCTGAAAATATGATGCAAATCTATACGGAGCCCAAGTTCCTCCTGAAGCTTCAAATGAAATCTCTCCAACGAATGGTACATTTGTGTATGAAACCGTCAAAGATTGTTGAACGGCAGTTTCATAGACACCATTAGGATCATCTGTAGTGTTGTAATCACCAAGTGGAGCTCCTAAAGTGCTATTGCTTCCATCATATGAACCTGATCTAATCCAATTTAAACCCCACAGACTAAAAAATCCTCCTTCATCATCCACATCTGGAACACCTGTGAGCCATCTATCTGATGTTTCTTCAAACTCAATGCTACCTGAAATTAAACCATTATTATCATATGTCAATGGGTCAGTTCCAGGATTTTGAGACTGTTTTACTTTTATATTAAGCCCTAAAGGTGATACAAAAATTTCTTTTCCTAACAAAATATCATCAGTTGAAGTAGCAATTATATTTCCGGATGTTGAATCTTGTAATGTCCATTTAGAATAAGATGTTATTGAATTAGCATTATTTAGTATGGGTTCTTCAAGCTTTAATATATAACTACCCTTCTCAATTTTAGTTGGGTCAACAACAGAAACAGAAATAGGACCATGACCTGCTTCATATGTTGGATATAAACTTCTATGTTCAGAATTTAACAAAATATTTTCGATGGTATTTTGAGTAAATTCTAAATTGTTTGCACCATTACCAGAACCTTCAATTCTTGTGATTTTCACACCATCACCATAAGATGAATTTAATGTCATACCTCCATTTTCATGATCTGTAAAATGAGGAATACCACTACTAACTTTAATATTTCTTCTTCCTCTAATAAATGGTTGATTTTTTCCGTCATAGCCAGGTGAATTAGGATCATATGGATTAATATTTATTTCAGCAGGATTAAAACCATAAGCAACAGCCATAAAATGATATGTTTTATGGTTAATTAGTCTTGTATTACCTAGTGCAAATCTATCCTCTGTAACTTGAAAAGAATATTTAGTACCTTCATCAATTCCTCCTTGTACACCGTCATCTAAAACTCCTGAAACCTCCACAACTGGAGTCCATACCCCTAGTTCTTCGTCTTTATAGTGATTTACAATTTCTTTAACATCATCCTTTATGTCACATCTAAAAATTAGTCTTGCTAAATCTGGATCATCTAAATCAGTTTGAGATACCGTTTCGTTTTTCAATTGATAAACTAAATAACCTTGAAATTCAAAATTTGGTGAATTTTGCAAATTAATTGGTTGAAAAATGTAAGGATCTTTTTCAGAATACGATTCATCAATATTATTTGATGTTACTCCATTAGACAATGTAATTATTAACTCACGATCAAGCTCAGTAATAGTTAAATCAGGAGCATCAGGACCATTTAAGATATTGAAATTTGAATTAAATAATGCTTGCGCTTCTATATCATATACTTTTACTAAATTGATAGATGCAGTTTGTCCACCAGATTTTGCTCTTGCCCAAACAACACCAGTTGTAATTTCATTTACAGCTCCAGGCTGTAATGTAAAAGGACCAGCAGATTGTAAAAATCTCCTATCAGCAGGAATATTTCCAGCAGTAACTTCTGTCCATTCTTGTCCTGGGAAGTCAGGATCAGTTGTTCCTGGAAACATAAAATTACACAGATCTGTTGTTGCTCCATTTCCACTTCCATGTCCATCACCTCCATAAGTCATTGGTACATTGTCTTTCCAAATTCCTCTTAAGTAATTATAAAAATGTATCCCTTCTGAAGGATTTCCAATAACAGTAAAGTCATTGTTATAATATACAAATTTTGACATTATAATTTCCTCATTAGGCTCATCAATTTGGCCATCTCTATCATTATCAATTCCGTCATTAGGATCTGCTATAGGGCCCTGAAAAAAGTCAACTCCTATGGCTGGTGGATTAAATCCATAACCTTGAGCACCTTCATCTTCAGCGTCTCCATTGTAACAAAATCCTAAACCTTTAGAAACATCACATCCCACATAATCATCCAAATAATATCCTAAGTCAGGATCAACCCATTGACCAAAATAGGTTTCATTTAAAGGTTGTGTTGATCTGTTAATTATCTTATAGTTATAAAATGTCATGTCGTTTAACTCATTGTCTGCGGCAAAACCAAATGCTTGTGCATGAATTTCAAGACCCAAAGGATCGGCTTCACTTTCAGTATGAATATTTCCTTTATCATTAAATACCCACCATAGTGTCTCATCTCCATAAAGTTCAGAGGTAGTATCATTACCAGTAACGTTATAATCTGGATAATCTCCACCACTAGGGTTATATATTCCATTTCCATCTACGTCCTTAAAAGGAGCTAAATCTCTCATCGCGCCATTCACCGGTGGAAACAAATTACCTTTTGCTGGCCATTCTTCTATAGATTGTGGAATTTGATAAGTTGGGTCAATTCCTATTCGAGCCTTATGATCTTCAACTTCAGCTCTAGTCATTTTAAAATGTTTATCCCAGTCTATACAAGACTGCTCGTCAATTGTTGCAGTTGTTTCATCAAGTGGTCCAGTCCAAAAATCATTACCACCTTGTCTATACGTCATTGCTGCTACCTTTAAATTACCTCCGTCATCAACACCTCCAATCCACAGTGCTCCGGCAAACATTGAGTTTTTATTACTTCCTTTAGGAATCTCGTATTGAGCATCACTAAGGTCCCACCACATATCTCCTGCACCCATTATAGTGGTTCTAACATTATTAACATCTAAGTCCGTTTTAGTTATTGANGGCGCACAACCAGATGCAACTCTAGNATTAATAACTGTAGTTGCTGGAGAATAAATATTCTCTTTTGCTATTAACGTAGATGATAATAGAATTAAAGATAAACTATATATATATTTTCTATTCATAATTAACATAAATTAAAATTCAATACTTAAGCCTGCTCTAAACATTCGAGGAAGAGCATAATTAGAAGGATTATTAACTTTCATTGTATACAACGTTCGAAAAGCCTCTGGATCATTTTGTGCATTAATAGCATTTTGTGATGCCGAAGCTGTTAAATATCCATCGTCTTCAGGATTTCCAGTAGCCCTATAAACTGAAATTACATTTTTTGCATTTAATAGGTTTTGAACTTGTAAATAGACATTTACGAAAGAAGATTTTTTATCACTCCACTTTATTTCAAATTCTTTATTAATTTTTGCAGACATCTTNAACTGCCATGGTANACGAGAACCATTTAAACTTCCNCTTAAGGTTGATCTATCATTTATTCCAAATGCAGCTTCNTGTGTGATATTTGATTGTCTTGAATATGGTGTTCCAGATCCAGCATCTAATCTAACATTAGCTCCACTATTTTCAAAGATTTTAGCACCAAACCATACAGGTCCATTATAGTCCTTACCAGAACCATATCTATAATCAACAGATGCTGATAATGCATGCCTTTGATCAAAATCTAATGGGATTGTTGTTCTAAGATTAGGCTGACCAGTTTCAACAAGATTTATACTTCCGTCAGTCTCAGATCCTGTTCCATCTGCAAATTGCAAAGTGTAATTAGCTGTAAGTTGTACATTATTAGTTCTTCTCAAATCGTAACTTATCGACATTCCTTTCACTGTACCAAAATCTAAGTTACCAAATGTATAATACTGCTGTGGATATGCAGATATAACGTTTATCTTAGTAATCATATCTCTTAACTCTTTATAAAATGCAGATATCTTAAGTGCAGATTTTAAAGATAATGTTTTAGCAAAACCTAATTCATAGTCGATTGTTCTTTCTGGCTTTAAATCTGGATTATTTAAAGTTGCACCAACATCATTTGCCAAAAATAAGTAACCAACAGGATCTAATCTATTGTATCCAGGTGGTCTTTGAGTTAACACGTCATAATGAGCAAAAAATTGGGCCTCATCAGAAATTGGGAATGAAAAAGCAATTCTTGGCATAAAAATAATTTCTGGAGTGTAATCTTCAAATGCAGCATCAGCTGAAATATTATTATTAATTGCTTCAGATGCTACAGCAGGTCCTAAGTATGGAGCAATTGATCCTCCAGCTGCCTCAGATAATAGTGTTGGGTCAGAAATTTTTCTACCACCTGAATCATACCAATCATCTCCATTTCTATATCCCACAATTGTAGATGGATTAGCTACATCATCTACATAAACAACGTAATCACCACCTATATTAGATGGGTGATCTGTTGTTGAAATAACATCTGATGCTGCCAACTCTGTATTAACAGTGTATGCTGGATACAATAAATACTTATCTTTTAAAACTTTTTGATTTGCATCATAGCGGTCAATTCTTAAACCAACGTTAAAAATAAGATCTTCAATGGCAAATTTATCTTGTATATAACCAGCAGTATAGATAGGTTGGAAGGGTGCAATTTTTCTTGTTTTTTCACCATTATCATCAGTACCTTCAAAAAACTCTTTTAAAGTGGGTACCGTTGTTAACTTGTTACCATAAATATCATATCCATAGTAAAACACATATTCTGAACTATTATTTAATAACTCATCGGGACTAAACATATCTAGTGAAAAAAATGATGGATCATATGCGTCAACATCAATCCATGTATCATCTTCAATTGGATTTCCATATACATCTAATTCTTGTTGAGCTATTAATTTATCTCTTAATTTTTTATCAAAAAATGATTGTTCATCTTCAATAACAAGACGAGGATAATTTACTGTATCTTGATATATACCATTAGATTCTACAGGTATTGGATTAGACAAATCAAGTTCTAAAATATGTTTATTNGCCTGTTGCCTCATTAGCTGCCAAATATTTCTAAAACCATTAAATTGCCAATATGAATCGTTTCTTTGTTCAAATTCAAATCCGAAAGAAAACTCGTGAGATCCAATATCCGCTGAACCCGAAGCCTTAAATGATGTTTGTGTCTTTTTATCTTTTGCAAAATAGGGATACCAATCTCCATTGTTAGCGTATAATGAATAAACTGACGCTGGGCTCTCGCCATTGAGCAAACCTATACCACGTAAATCATCTTGAGTCCTAATTACACCATCTGCACCATATGCACCACCTAAAGAATATGAAGTTAAAAACTCTTGTGAAAATAAATCATAATAAGAATTAGTATAATTTACAAGAGAAGGATTTAAGTTTGAAGGATCAAATGTCAATAGTGTATCAGAAAATCCTGATAATATTTGGCCTTCATACGAAATTGAATCAACTGGGTCAAAGGCAACTCCATTTTCATATATTGGTGCCTTGTAAGTGTTAAATTTACCAACGTATCCATACTTAAATAACTCATCACTGTTATCTGGATCACTAAATGTTCTACTGTAGTTAGTATAATCCCCTTGAATTGTTAAAAAAATATTTTTAATTGTTGATGTATTCTTGTCTTGATCAGATGCATCAGTACCAAACTTTTGAGTCAATTTACCAAAAAATCGATATGTGTTTTCAGTTGAATATCTATTATTTTCCCAATTCATCATTGAGTTATTTCTAGAGTAATCATTGCTTCCCTTAGCAAAATATGATCCGCCAAGAGTTAAGAAGGTATTATTTGCAGGTTTAAAATCTAATTTTCCAGACAATGTAATTCTTTTATCATCTGCATTCATCTTAGCTTGAACATTTTCAAAATCATCTTCATCTAAAAATGTAGCTCTGGCTTTGATTCCTCCTTCTTCATAAAACTGTAGCGGGTTATTTTGTAAATCCTGTAACTTACTATCTTTAATTTTCCAAATTCCAATTGCAGAAGGATCATTGTCATCAACTGACCTAAGTTCTCCAGAGAGAAAATATCCTATAACTGAGCTACCCTTTTTTCCATCTTTATTTCTTTTCTTTAAAATTGGTCCAGATAGTGTCCAGCCTAACAAATTGTAATTATAATTATCAAACAAAGAAGAAGTTTCATATTCTATAGCGCCAAAAGTTTTATTTGACGGCCCTTTTGTTGTAATAGAAATTATTCCACCAGTTGCATCCCCATACTGAGCACTTAAACCACCTGTTACAACAGTAATTTGTTCGATTCCAGATGTTGGAACAGATTTAGCTCCTCTGACCTTTATTCCATCAATATAATATGTTGTTGCATTATCTCTTGACCCTCTAATATTTACATCGTCTCCTTCATCTTGCTGATAAATACCAGCAGTACTTGCAGCAACTGAAGCAACACTTCTAGTTGGTAATGCTACGATTTCTTCGGAAGTTTTAGTTTCTCCAGATAAATTATCTTGATCTAATAAGGGTTTTTTATATTCAATAATTTTTATTTCTCCAATAGCTATCCCTTCTTGAAGCTTAACATCTTGAAATGTAATTTTATTAGCAGAAACTATTACACCTGTGATTTCAACAGCTCCAAAACCAACACATGTCACTTTAATTGAATAAGTTCCAGGATCAACTGGCTTAATTGTATAATTACCATCGAAATCAGTTGCAGTACCTCCAGTTTGATTACCATTTTTTTCAATAATTAAATTTGCAAATGGTATAGGCTCACCAGTTAAAGTATTTGTAATTACTCCTTTTAGAGTTCCTGTTTGTGCATAAGAAAAAATAGAAACTAAGGAAAAGATAAGTGATAAGTATAATTTTCTAAACATAGCCATGTTTGATTTGTTTTATTTTCTAAAAGTCTGTAAATATATAAATTATTTTGATAGATTAAATACGTTATAAATCATTTATTTTTATACTTTGCGCTCATGAAAAAATTACTGTTAATATTAATTATTTTTTTTAATAATTCTTGCGATAACAAAGAATGCTATGTTGATGATGTATATGTGAACAAATTAGTAACATTAACAGATGAAGAATTTGAAGAATTACAACTTAACGGAAGTTATAAATTCATTGAAGGAGGAAATGCTGGTATTATTATTTACCATATGGCAAACAGCGAGTTTAAAGCTTTTGATAGAATCTGTAGCTATCAATCTTGCAATGAATGTTCCTATATTGATTCAATAAGTAGTGGAATAGCATTTTGCAAATGCTGTGCTTCAGCATTTTTGCTGGATCAAAATGGGAACGCAATAAATGAGCCAGCGATAGCACCGTTAAAACAGTATTATTGTTTAACTAATGGACAAATTTTAAGAATATATAATTAGTACCGATAATATTCTGGCTTATATGGTCCTTCAATTTTTACACCTATGTAATCTGCCTGATCTTGTCTCAAAGACTCTAATTCTACACCAATTTTTTCTAAATGAAGCCTAGCTACCTTTTCATCCAAATGTTTTGGAAGCATATATACTTTGTTCTCATAATTACTAGAGTTATTCCACAATTCAATTTGGGCTAAAACCTGATTAGTAAACGAATTTGACATAACAAAAGAAGGATGACCAGTTGCACAACCTAGATTGACTAACCTTCCCTCCGCAAGCAATATGATATCGTTTCCATTAATTGAATACATATCTACTTGTGGCTTAATTTCAGTTTTCGTGTGTCCCCAGTTTTCATTTAGCCATGCAACATCAATCTCATTATCAAAATGACCAATGTTACAAACAATTGTTTTATCCTTCATTTTAGTAAAGTGATGACCTTGAACAATATCTTTATTACCAGTGGTTGTTACAACAATATCTACTTTATCACAAACTGAATCTAATCTCTTAACTGCAAAACCGTCCATAGCAGCTTGCAATGCGCAAATAGGATCAATTTCTGTTACTATCACTCTAGCCCCAGCACCTCTTAATGAAGCGGCAGATCCTTTTCCAACATCTCCATATCCAGCAACAACGGCCACTTTTCCAGCCATCATAATATCAGTCGAACGCCTTATTGCATCAACCAAAGACTCTTTGCATCCATATTTATTATCAAATTTAGATTTTGTAACAGAATCATTAATATTTATAGCTGGCATTAATAATGTTCCCTTTTCCATCCTTTCATAAAGCCTATGAACTCCAGTTGTTGTTTCTTCAGATAAGCCTCTTATATCATTCACAAGTTGAGGATACTTATCAAATACCATATTAGTTAAATCACCACCATCATCCAAAATCATATTTAAAGGCTTGCCATCTTTAAATGCATGCAATGTCTGCTCAATACACCAATCAAATTCATCTTCATTCATACCTTTCCATGCAAAAACTGGTACTCCAGTTGCGGCAATTGCCGCTGCAGCTTGATCTTGAGTAGAAAAAATATTACAAGATGACCATGACACTTCCGCACCTAAATAAGTAAGAGTTTCAATTAGAACAGCAGTCTGTATCGTCATATGTAAGCACCCTGCAATTCGAGCACCTTGCAAAGGTTTTGACTCACCATATTCTTCTCTAATGGACATTAAACCTGGCATTTCAGCTTCTGCTAATTTAATTTCTTTTCTTCCCCATTCAGAAAGCGAAATATCTTTAACTTTATATTTCATAACTGTTGTTTCCATAAAAATTTTTAAAGAGTGCAAAGATAAGTATAATTATTATCTTAGCCACAATAATAAATATGGGATTATTTAAAATTATAAAAAATGAAAAGTTCCAAATTGGAATATGGGAGATAACCGAAACAGTAGATGAATTAGAAAAATTAGCATATAATTTATTTACAAGAAAATACAAAAGCTCTAAAAGAACAAAAGAAACTCTAATCAACAACATTTTAGTTAACACATTATTACCTGGGTCAAAAATCAATTACAATGTTTATGGGGCTCCTATATTAGAAAATAATTTTATTTCAATTTCACATACAAAAAAAATGGCTTGTGTTTTAATAAGTGATATAAATGTTGGTGTCGACATTGAAGAAATTTCTAGCAAACCATTACAACTTGCTAATAAATTCATAAATGATGAAAATCAAGTTTTATTAACAAAAAAAAAGGCTTTAATTATATGGTGTTTTAAAGAAGCTATTTTTAAATGGTATGAAAAAGGAAACATATCGTTTAAAAAAGATATAATTGTATATAATTTTAAAGTAAATAAAAAGGGAATTGTCAAAGCACAATTTAAAAACCAGGAAATTTTAGCAGAATTTATACAAATTAAAAATCATTATTTAGTGTATCTTTGTAGAAAGAAAACCAACTTATGAAAGCCTACTCACACATACTTGCTTCAAAAAAACAAAAGAGAAAATTATTTTCTGTTTTAATAGATCCAGACAAGCAGGATGAAAATTCTCTTTTAAAAACAATAAAAACTGCAGAAGCTGCAAAAGTAGATTTTTTCTTTTTGGGTGGTAGTTTACTCACGTATGATAATTTAAATAATTGCATAGTTACAATTAAAAAATCAACTAAAATTCCGGTTATATTATTTCCAGGAAATACAATGCAAATAAATCATAAAGCTGATGGAATTCTTTTTCTTTCACTAATATCAGGTAGAAATGCAGATATGTTAATTGGCAAACAAGTAATAACAGCCCCCATTTTAAAACAATCTTCACTAGAGGTGATGTCTACCGGATACATGCTAATCGATGGAGGTAAACAAACTACTGTATCATACATTAGTAATACAACACCTATTCCTTCAAATAAACCTGCAATTTCTGCGTGTACTGCAATTGCAGGTGAATTGTTAGGCTTAAAACTTATCTTTATGGATGCAGGTAGTGGAGCTGAAAATCCAATTTCACTTAAAATGATTGAAACAGTAAGTAAATCCATTGATATACCTTTAATCATTGGAGGGGGTATTAAATCTGCTGATCAAGCTCGAAAAAGTTGTGAAGCTGGCGCTGATATTATTGTTGTTGGAAATGCAATCGAAAAAAACTCCGATTTGGTTGTAGAAATTTCTGATGCAGTTCATAATATTTGATACCATGAAAATTTTTCAAAAATAAAGCGTAAGAATTACATGTTTAACTATTAATTAAATGAGCGAGGTTTTAATTATAATTAAAAACAATTTTATAGAATTTAGCGCTGTTATTTTCTCAGTAATATATGTTTTATTAGCTGCAAAAAAAAATATTTTTTGTTGGTATGCCGCAATTGTAAGTGTCCTGCTATATTTCTTTATATGTTTCGATGCTAAACTATATGCTGAAAGTGGACTGCAGGTATTTTATTTATTTATGGCTTTTTATGGCCTTTATAATTGGAATAAAAAAAATGAAACTAACATAATAAGCATAAATGCAAAAACTCATATAAAATTAATAACAATTGGTTTGTTACTTACCTTTTTACTTGGCTATTATCTAACTATTTACACTAGTGCTGCCTCACCATTAATAGATTCATTTACAACAATTTTCTCAATTATTGGCACCTTTATGGTAGCTAAAAAAATCTTAGAAAATTGGATTTATTGGATTATAATAGATATTGTTTCTATACAACTTTATATTGGTAGAGAACTTTACCTAACAGGACTTTTATTTTTAATTTACACTGTGATTGCAATTTATGGATATTTTACTTGGGCAAAAAGATTTAGTTATAATGCAAAATAAAATTATTTTAACTGGTCCCGAATGTAGTGGGAAAACAACTTTATGTAATCAACTTAAAATATACTTTAAACTACGAGCTAACAAAGAATTTGCCAGATCCTATTTAGAAAAATTAAATAGAAATTATGTCAAAAATGATTTGATTTTAATCGCTAAAAAGCAATTAGAGTCAGAAAAAAATAAAGTTTTACTTGACACCGATTTAATAACTATTAAAATTTGGAGTAATTACAAATATAATAATTGTGATCAATGGATAATTGACAAAATACAAGAACAAAAAACTGAATCTAGATTTTATTTTCTCTGCAAAGGAGATTTAAATTGGATACAGGATGGTCAAAGAGAAAATCAAAACGAAAGAAATATATTGTTTGAACTTTACAAAAATGAATTGGATCAATTGCAATATCCATATTATATAATAAAAGGAAAAAATAGATTTGAAAAGGCAAAATTTAAACTCAAAGAATTTGGCTACAAATCATAGATTCATGTATATTTGCAGAAAATAACTTAGGGGGTGCTTTTTAGCTGAGATTATACCCATTGAACCTGCCATTGGTAATTCATGGAAGGGAACAGTTGAACTATTGAATATTCAATATCCCCTTTTAAAATATATTTAAAATGCGCGTCAAATTAATTTTATTAGTATTTGCTTTGGGAACTGTACTAACTAATGCTCAACAACAAAAAGATACTATATCAATTTATAAAAAACTTGAGCAGGTAAATGTAGAAGCTATTAGAGCTAAAAAAGAAAGCCCAATATCATTTTCAGAAATGAAAAAAAAGGAGATAGAAAAAGTAAATCTAGGGCAGGATCTTCCTTACATTATATCTATGACCCCATCGGTTGTCACTACATCTGATGCNGGNGNNGGAATTGGATACACTTCCTTTAGAATTAGAGGANCAGANCCAACAAGNATAAATGTTACTATNAATGGAATCCCTTTAAATGATGCNGAAAGCCAAGGNGTGTGGTGGGTTAANATGCCNGATTTTNCATCTTCTGTTGAAAATATACAAATTCAAAGAGGTGTAGGTAGTTCAACAAATGGATCATCAGCTTTTGGAGCATCAATTAATTTGAAAACTAATGATATAAAATACAATCCTTATGCTGTAACAAGCAATATGATTGGTAGTTATTCTACATACAAAAATAATATTGAATTTGGTACCGGCTTATTAAATAATTCATTCATGCTTGATGGAAGAGTTTCACAAATCATGTCTGATGGTTATATTGATAGAGCAACCTCTGATTTAAAATCATCCTATTTTCAAGCCACATACCTTAATAATAATTCTATANTAAAAGGAATAATTTTTACAGGTAAAGAAAGAACTTATCAAGCTTGGAATGGTGTTCCATTAGGGTATTTAGATTCTAATAGGACATACAATAGTTACACTTATGAAAATGAAGTTGACAACTATACTCAAACTCATTATCAACTTCACTACAGCAAACAACTTCAAGAAAATAGCTTACTTAATGTGTCATTGCATCATACGCATGGTGAAGGTTATTATGAACAAGAAAAATTGGGTGAAGACTTTACTTATTATGGTTTAGAAAATTTAATTTTTGGTGCCGACACCATTAAAAATACTGATCTAATTCGAAGAAAATGGCTTAACAATGACTTCAGTGGATTAGTTTTTTCACTCAAACAAAAATTAAATGATATTGACCTTAACATTGGTGGTTCTTTTAATAGGTATATCGGAGATCATTATGGAAATATTATTTGGATGAAACAAGCAAGTAACGCAAATTATAATCATCAATACTATTTTAATGATGCGGAAAAATCTAATCGTAATTTTTATGTTAAGGCGGACTATAGGCTTAACGAATCTACTAACTTAATGCTTGATATTCAAAATAAAAGAATATTGTATTCTTTTGATGGATTTAATGACAACGGTGAGAGCGCAAGACAAGATGTCGCCTTAGATTTTACAAATCCAAAAGCAGGTATATTCCATAAACTAAACAACAATCAATCAATCTACGCTTCTTATTCAATTGGAAATAAAGAGCCAAATAGAAATGATTATGTTGAGAGTTCACCAAACTCAAGACCACAACATGAAACTCTACATGATATAGAATTAGGTTATAAACTTGCAAAAAACAATACAATTTTATCTGTAAATCTATATAATATGATGTATGACAATCAATTAGTTCTAACTGGACAGATTAATGATGTAGGAGCATACACAAGAACTAACGTTGACAATTCATTTCGAAGAGGCATTGAGATTGAAGGAAAACATAAATTATTTAATAAATTACAGATACAAGCTAATCTAACATTAAGTCAAAATACTATTAATGAATATGTAGAATACGTTGACAACTGGGATACTTGGGGACAAGAACAAATTGTACACAAGAACACTGATTTAGCTTTCTCTCCAAATATTGTCTGGGCTACACAATTCAACTATAAGTTAGGTAAAAACTTATCTTTAGATTTAAACAGCAAATATGTTGGAGAACAATATATTGATAACACGTCTTCTGAAGATAGAAAACTCGATGATTATTTAACTCACAATATACAATTGCAGTATAATTTAAACTCAAAGCTATTTAAAACAAGTAAAATATATTTTAGAGTAAATAATGTTCTGGACAGTGAATATGTTAGTAATGCTTGGATATACAGATTTATTTCTGATGGATATGATCCTAGAAATGATGATCATTACGTTACCAAAAATAATGACGGAGGTTATAATATGGCTGGATATTTTCCTGAAGCAACAAGAAACTACATGATAATGCTAGTTTTAGGATTTTAAAAAATAAACTAATTGCACAATAATTTTTATTTATAATTCNATATTAATGCTCTTTTATTACATTTGTGCTAAATNTTTTTCATGGAATANAATACCAAACGAGAATCNTTGANAATTCCNGANTANGGAAGGCATGTTCAAAAAATGATATCTCATGCTTTAACACTANAAGATAAAGACAAACAGCAAAAATGTGTTGACTCCATTATNAAGTTTATGNGNCAAATGAATCCNCATTTAAGAGACATTAAAGAATTTACTCATAAGCTATGGGATCATCTACATATTATGTCAAATTTCGAACTAGATTTAGACTCACCATATCCTAAACCTGAAGTTGAAAAACTAAAAGAAAAACCTAAANGGATGAGTTACCCAAAAAATAAAATTCGCTTTTCATACTATGGAAACACAATTTCAAGTATGATTGATGTAGCCATACAAAAAAAGGGAGTAGAAAAAGAAATTCTTACTGGAATGATTGCAAATCAAATGAAAAAATCATANATNCTTTTCAATCAAGGATCTGTTGATAATAATATTATTAAACTTCATTTAAAACAATTATCAGATGATCAACTTNAGTTANNNGATGATTTCGAGTTTGTTCGCTCATCATCAATTCGACAAANCTCAAATAACAAGAAGTTTCACAAAAGAAAAAATTTTAAAAGAAAAAATAAATGACCATTTTCAAAGTTAAAGGAGGAACTAAATTAAAAGGAACTCTAACACCTCAAGGTGCAAAGAATGAAGCTCTACAAGTATTGTGCGCAGTACTCCTAACTGAAAAAGATGTAATAATTGAAAACTTACCTAACATTCTTGATGTAAATGTTTTGATAGATTTACTAAAAAGTTTGAACGTTGAAGTAGAAAAAATTAAGAAAAATACATTCAGATTCAAAGCAAATAATGTAGATATTGATTATCTATCATCTGAAGAATACAAAATTAAAAGTAGTAAAATTAGAGGTTCAATTATGATTGTAGGACCTTTGTTAGCAAGATTTGGCAAGGGATATATACCACAACCAGGTGGAGATAAAATTGGTAGAAGGCGCCTTGATACACATTTCACTGGATTTGAAAAGTTAGGAGCTCAATTTATTTATGACAGTAAAGATGAGTTCTTTAGAGTTGAAGGTGAAAATTTAAAAGGAAATAATCTATTATTAGAAGAAGCATCAGTTACTGGAACTGCTAATATTGTTATGGCAGCTAGCATGGCAAAAGGTAAGACAACAATATACAATGCCGCATGCGAACCCTATTTACAACAATTATGCAAAATGTTAAATTCAATGGGAGCGAAAATTTCAGGAATTGGATCTAATCTTCTTGAAATCGAGGGCGTATCGAGTCTAAATGGATGTAGACATCGAGTTTTACCAGATATGATTGAAATTGGATCTTTTATTGGTCTAGCCGCTATTACCAAATCAGAAATTACCATAAAAAATGTTTCTTTTAAAAATCTTGGTATTATTCCCAATACATTTGAAAAGCTTGGTATTAAACTTGAACTTCGTGGAGATGATATTTTTATTCCAAGTCAAGAAAATTATACAATAAAGTCATTTATTGATGGATCTATTCTAACTATTTCAGATGCACCATGGCCAGGTTTTACTCCAGATTTGCTTAGTATAGTTGTTGTCGTTGCTGCACAGGCTAAAGGTTCTGTTTTAATACATCAAAAAATGTTTGAATCAAGATTATTTTTTGTTGATAAATTAATTGATATGGGAGCTAAAATTATATTGTGTGATCCTCACAGAGCAACTGTAATTGGATTAAACCAAGAGGCAAAATTTAAAGCATCCTCAATGAGTTCACCTGATATTAGAGCCGGCGTGTCTCTACTAATAGCTGCGTTAGCTGCAGACGGAGAAAGTACGATTCATAATGTTGAACAAATAGATAGAGGGTATGAAAAAATTGATGAGAGATTAAATAGCATTGGTGCTAAAATTGAAAGGATCAGCTAATAATGAAAAAAAAAATTTTCTTTTTTTTAAATATTATTTTCTCAGTTCAACTTTTATCACAAAACTTAAGTTTTGATATTGGGTCACCTGTAACTGAAATTGAGTTAACTGGCATCAATAAAGAAAAAATTAAATTGTCTGATTTACGAGGAAAATTAGTACTTATTGATTTTTGGGCATCGTGGTGTAAGCCTTGTAGAAGAGAAAATCCAAATAAAGTACTGGCTTATAAATACTACAATAACAAAGAGTTTGTAAATGGAAATGGATTTGAAATTTACAGTATATCACTTGACAAAAATAGCAAAGCATGGGATGAAGCTATAAAAAAAGATAATCTACTTTGGAAAAATCATGTGTCCGATTTAAAAGGATGGGAATCTGAAGTTGCTAAAATGTACAATATAAAATCTATTCCATCAAATATTTTAATAGATAAAGATGGAACAATAATTGCTAAAAATTTAAAAGGAAATAGATTAATAAACTTTTTACAATCTCAAAAGAAACTTAAGTTAAAAGAAGCTAACTGACAAATTGTCTTTAAAAAATCGTGGCAATATAATTGCACTATCACTTGATTAAAAGAAATTGCATATGACTACAAAAAAAACAACAAAAAGTAAAAGTTCTAAAACAAAAGCTAGCAAAAAAAATAATTTTAAAAAAGAACTTGAATTAGAAAAAGATAAAAATCTTCGGTTATTTGCTGAATTTGAAAATTTTAGAAAAAGAACTGCTAAAGAACGTCTCGAACTTTATAGTACAGCTAACAAAGATATAATGTTAGTACTACTGCCAATACTTGATAACTTCGAACGATCAATAAAAGCAAACAATTATTCTGATAGTGACGGACCTACACTAATATATAAACAATTAAAAGCAGAGCTAGAAAAAAAAGGCCTTAAGGAAATGGAAAGTCCAATTGGAAAAAAACTTGACACCGATTTTCATGAAGCAACAGCAAATGTTCCAGCTCCAAAAAAGAATCAGAAAGGAAAAATAATTGATGTAATTGAAAAGGGTTATTTTCTTGGAGAAAAAATTATAAGATACGCTAAAGTAGTAGTAGGAAATTAATATTTATATTTATGTCAAAAAGAGATTATTATGAAGTTTTAGGANTTGGGAAAAATGCTGACTCAAAAGAAATTAAAAAAGCATATCGAAAACTTGCAATAAAATATCATCCTGATAAAAATCCTGACAACAAAGAAGCTGAAGCTAAGTTCAAAGAAGCTGCAGAAGCATATGAAGTTCTTAGTAATTCTGAAAAAAGACAAAGATATGACCAGTTCGGGCACGCTGGAATGGGAGGTAGTGCTGGAGGATTTGGGGGTATGAACATGGAAGATATTTTTAGTCAGTTTGGAGATATATTTGGTGGTGGTGGGTTTGGAGGCTTTGGTGGTAGTGGTGGTAGAAGAGTTCTAAAAGGTTCTAATCTTAGAATCAAGCTTTCTTTAAACTTAAATGACGTTTCCAACGGAGTTGACAAAAAAGTCAAAGTTAGACGATTAATAGTTGCTGAAGGGGTAACATATAAAACATGCCAAACGTGTAATGGGACTGGAAGCGTAACTAGAGTAAGTAACACAATACTTGGACAGATGCAAACTTCAAGCACATGCCCGACCTGTAATGGTATTGGTAAAATGGTAGATAAAAAACCATCAGGTACTGATAGTAATGGAATGATAAAAAAGGAAGAAACTGTTAGTATTAAAATTCCTGCCGGTGTTGAAGAAGGAATGCAACTAAAAGTTAGCGGAAAAGGAAACGCAGCTCCAAGTGGTGGAGTAAATGGAGATTTAATTGTATTAATTGCCATAGAGGAACACCCAACCTTAAAAAGAGATGGTCAAAATATTCATTATGATCATTATATTAGTTTTTCCGATGCGGCACTTGGAGCAGAATGTGAAATTCCAACTATTAATGGCAAGGTCAAAATCAAGCTTGATTCTGGAATTCAAAGTGGTAAAATACTTCGTTTAAAAAACAAAGGACTTCCTTCAGTCAGTAGTTATGGTGTTGGTGATCTATTGGTACATATAAATATTTGGACTCCACAACAACTCAATAAAGAAGAAAAAGAATTTTTTGAAAAATCTAAAAAATCAAACAACTTTATACCTGATCCTTCAAAAAATGAAAAATCATTTTTTGATAAAGTAAAAGAAATGTTTAACTGATTATTAAATCCATGCTACTAGAAGCAAAAGATATTGTTAAACAATATGGAGACTTTTACGCACTAAAAAAAGCAAATATATCAGTGCCAAAAAATAGCATATATGGTTTACTTGGGCCTAATGGGGCGGGTAAAACAAGTTTGATGCGAATAATTAATCAAATTACTGTTCAAGACAGCGGAGAAATAATTTTTGATAATAAAAAATTACAAAGAAATCATATTAAAGACATTGGATATCTACCAGAAGAAAGAGGGCTTTACAAAAAAATGAATGTTAAGGAACAATGTCTTTATTTAGCACAGCTTAAAGATATGCCCTACAATAAAGCAAAAAACAGACTAAATTTTTGGTTTGATAAATTAAATATAACTAGCCTTCTTGCTAAAAAAGTAGAGGAACTTAGTAAAGGAATGGCTCAAAAAATACAATTTATCACAGCTATTATTCATGAGCCAAAATTATTAATCTTTGACGAGCCTTTTAGCGGATTTGATCCAATTAATGCATCTGTAATTAAACATGAAATTTTAGAACTTCATAAAAATGGTACAACAATAATTTTTTCAACACATCGAATGGAATCAGTTGAGGAAATCTGTACTCATATCGGCTTAATCAATAACGCCAAAACAATTCTAGAGGGACCAATTAATGAAGTTAAATCAAGCTTTTATGATAATTCCTACGAAATTATTTGTGAAGATGATGTGAAATTAGAATCAAGCTTTTCTTTCGAAACTAAATTACACCAAAAAAATAAGCATATTGTATCGGTTAATAATGATATTAATTACAAAAATTTTATGCAAGATATCATCTCTAAAAATAAAATAGTTTCATTTCAGAAAAAAAATCCAACTGTAGAAAGTATATTTATTAAAGCTGTTCAAAATGGATAAAATCTGTTTAATAATTAAAAGAGAGTATCTTGTAAGAATTAGAAAGAAATCTTTTATTGTAATGACATTATTAGGCCCATTGCTTATGTTACTTGTCATGTTTTTACCAATATATCTAACAAACCAAACTCAAACTGAAAGAACAATTGCAATATCTGAACAAGATTTTGATTTGTTTAATAAGTTAGAAAATACCGATTACATCAACTTTGTGGTAACCCCTGTAAGTGTTTTTTCAGAATTGAAATTAAATTTTGAAGATGAATTATACTATGCATTGTTAGAAAAAAAAGAAAATGAAATTATTTTATCATCTAACAAACAGGTTAGTCTGTCAGTAAGCAATGAAATCAAATCACAACTTGAAAAAAAAATTGAGCAAAAAAACCTTGTTGAATTAGGAATAGATATACGTTTGCTTGAACAAGCAAAAACTAAAGTAGTTATATCTAATCAAATAATTTCCAAAGATGGAATTGGTCAAAAGTCAAAAACCGAATTGAGTATGGCAATTGGATTTATTTCTGGACTATTAATTTACATATTCATTTTTATGTATGGAACTATGGTTATGAGAAGTATTATAGAGGAAAAAACAAATAGAATTGTTGAAGTGATTATTTCCTCTGTTAAACCTTTTAAACTGATGATGGGAAAAATTATTGGTGTATCCTTAATTGGATTAACACAATTTGTGCTTTGGATATGTTTAACTTCACTTTTATTTTTTATTGCGCAAGGTTATTTTGGTAACATTGCAGAAGTAGAGTCTACTCAGGAAATTGAAATGCAATCAATGATGCTAGAGGGACTGATGTATTTGAACAATATAAATTTAGTTGAAATATTGCTAGCATTTTTGTTTTACTTTTTGGGTGGATATTTAATGTATGGATCATTATTTGCAGCTGTTGGATCTGCTGTAGATGCTGAGGCAGATAGTCAACAGTTCATTCTTCCTGTAACTATTCCTTTAATATTATCATTTATTTTGATTCAACCTATTATGGAAAATCCAGATAGCTCGCTGGCCTTTTGGATGAGTATTTTCCCTCTAACCTCCCCAATTATAATGATGGTTAGAATTCCATTTGGCGTTTCTGATTGGGAGCTTTTGGTATCGATTTTAGTTTTAATTGGGTCATTTATTTTAAGCACCAAATTTGCTGCCAAGATATACCGTACAGGCATACTAATGTATGGTAAGAAAATCAATTACAAAGAGCTTTGGAAGTGGCTTCGATATAAGGGGTAAAAGTATAATATTCATAAAAAAACCGTGTTTTTTGGCTAAAAACACAAAAAAAACATCAAATTTTTTAAACATTTTTGCATGCTTAAATAATTGATTTTCAGATTATTAGTTCATTAACAAACACATTTATGTTAAAAAAGGTTACTTTTTATTAGGCCAGTATTGGAGAAGTATTTTATCTTTGCAGCGTATTAACCAAAAATAAATTTAATATGAAAAAGAATTTACGAAATGTATTAGCCCTTGCTTTGGGACTAATGACAACTGTATCTTTTGCTCAGGACTGGAATGTAGATTCTAGAACGAGAATGGATATGAGTGAAGTTAACGGTGAAGATTACAGACTAACTACTCAAAGAGTTACTTTAGGTGCTACTTGGGGTGGTTCTGACTGGGGAATTCACACTAGCTCTGACTTTAACTACACACTAGGTGGAATCAACTTAGGTGAAGGTAGAGTTGCAGCTCAAGTTTATGAGGCTTACGCTTCTGCTAACTTATTTGGAATGGCGTCAATGACTGTTGGTCGTCAAGCTCTTGAGTATGGATCTGGTAATTTAGTTGGTACTAACAACTGGACTAACGGAGACAGAAATACTTGGGATGGTATGTCTTTCGGTTTCGATTTAGACATGGCTGATGTTACTTTAGGTTACGCTACTAGAAACGATGCTGCAACAACAGCTCTTCAAAATGATGGTGTTTCAGATAGTACTGATGACTTAACTAACATGTACTTAAACTTAAATGGTGAATTTAGTGGTTGGAATGTAAATGTTCTTTACTTAACTAATTCTTTAGCTGATGATGCTGCTTTTGGTGTTGATTTATCAGGAGGTATCATGGGAGCTTCAGTTTCTGCTTCATTAAACGAAGCTTATAACGGTGCTACAATGAGAGGTTTTGGTTTAGGTTACACTGTTAATGACAACATCTCACTTAATGTAGGTCAAACTACTTATGGTGATGAAGGTGAATTCGGTGGATTTGCTGGTAACATGGGTAACGGTAGAGATGGTTCATCATGGGCTACTCACGGTAACTTAGGTTTCTTAGGTGCTGGTAAAGAAAACTTACACTATGGTCTTTCATACACAATGGGAGGTATTTCATTAAGCGCTACAATGCACAGAATCACTGATGGTGATAATGCTGATGATGTAGCTGCTGATCCTGTTCTTGGTACAGCTGGATATGCTGCTGATGACTATGACAGACAAGCTATGGAATTAGGTGTATCTTATTCTTTAGGAAGCAATGCTTCTTTAGGTCTTAAGTATGTAACAGATGAAACTAAGAACGATGGTTCTGGTGGTGCATCTGAGCAAGCTAAATATACTTGGTTAACTTTAACAGTTACTCCTTAATTATATAAATAGTAAAAAAAGGGGTTGGATTACCAACCCCTTTAATAACTTAAATTAATAACTATTTAAATAATACCAAAATGAAAAAATACTTACTAACTGCACTAATCGCTTTTTGTACAACTCTTTTT
Source organism: Flavobacteriales bacterium (assembly GCA_002728175.1). Classification (GTDB taxonomy): domain Bacteria; phylum Bacteroidota; class Bacteroidia; order Flavobacteriales; family BACL11. The sequence goes on from PBVH01000033.1 coordinate 57,879, forward strand.
GCTTCAGCGCAATTCATGGTTGTAACAACATACGATAGTGATAAAGACGATTCAGAACAAATTACATCTAAAGCTGGTATTGGATATATGGCTACAGATGCGTTCACTTTAGGTATGGCTCGTGATGGAGATGATAACTATGATTTTTTCGCTAGATACACAGTGAAAGATAATATTTGGTTAGCATTTTCAATGCCAACTAAAGATGGATCTGATAGAATGAACGTTGGTGCTGGCTTTTCTTTCCAACTATATAATGGATTATACTTCGATCCAAACTATACTATTCCTGTAAAGGAAGTAGATGGAAAAAGAGATGGTACTGCCAACTTTAGTTTATCTTACAGATTCTAAAAAAGAATACTCAAACATAAAAAACCAGCTTTTAGCTGGTTTTTTTGTTTATATACGATTGTAGTTAAAACTATATCAAATCATTTACACTATCAAAAATATTATCAATACCATTTATATTTTTTCCTCCAGCTGTAGCATAAAATGGTTGTCCTCCTCCTGATCCTTCTATATATTTAGCCAAGATATTTATCATTTTATTTGCGCTGTATTCTTTTACAACTAAATCATTTGAAATCATTAACGTTAAAACTACTCTGCCTGAAGCCCTCGAAGCTAATAATACGATTAACTCCTTTTCATTTTTTAAAGAAAATGAAATGTCTTTCATCGATTTAGCGTCTAAATCAACTTCTTTTTTGATTAATCTAATACCCTTAACTAGAACGGCTGAGGATAATAGCTCTTTAGCTAAAATCTTATTGTTATTTAGTTGTAATTTTTTGAGATCTTTTTCTAGCGATTTGTTATTATTTATTAGCTGTTTAACTGTAGCTAACAATGTCTTAGTCTTTAATTCTTTTTCAAGTTCATCTATTTTAGTTTTATATTTATTTATATACTCGATAACCTCCATACCAGTAATTGCTTCTATCCTTCTAGTTCCGGCTGAGATAGAACCTTCCGATATAATTTTAAAAAGTCCTATCTCGCTAGTAGAGTTTACATGTGTTCCTCCACACAGCTCTTTAGAGGAACCAAATTGTATCATTCTTACTTGATTATCATATTTTTCTCCAAAAAGCATTAATACATCTTGCTTTTTAGCTTGTTCTAATGAAATATTTTGTTCATTAAGCAAAATATTTTGTAGAATTTTCTGATTTACATCATATTCTATAGTTTTTAGCTCTTCATCATTTAACGAAGAAAAATGAGAGAAATCAAAACGTAAATTATTACTATTTACTAAAGAGCCTTTTTGAGTAACATGATCTCCCAATCTTTTTCTTAATGATTCATGTAGAAGATGTGTTGCGCTATGATTTCGAGAACATGCATCTCTTTTTTGTTTATCAACTTGAACATGCAATTCTTCATCTAATTTTTTGGGAAGTTCTTTTACCTTATGTATTATTAGATTATTCTCTTTTACTGTATTTAAAATATTGATGTCTTTGTCATTTAATTTAATTCGACCTGTATCACCAATCTGACCACCTCCCTCTGCATAAAATGGAGTTTGATTAAAAACAATATCGTAGCTAATCTTATTTTTTTCTATCACTTTTCTATATCTTGTTATCATTACTTTTGCATCTAAGCGAGCATAGCCAATAAAAGAATGCGAGCTATCACTATCAAAAATAGTCCAATCTTCTTTTTCGTTTTCGCTAGCTTTTCTTGATCTATCCTTTTGCTTTTGCAAAGCCATTTCAAATCCTTCTTGATCAAAACTACAGTCATTTTCATGTAAAATCAAAGATGTTAAGTCAACAGGAAATCCAAAAGTATCATATAATTCAAAAACTTTTTTTCCTGATATTTTTTTACTATTTGAATTTTTTATAGTTGAACTTAATATATCCATTCCCTGTTTCAAGGTAGTGAAAAAGGAGTCTTCTTCATTTTTAATTACCTGAACTATTAATTCTTTTTGTGAAATAAGCTCTTTATATTGATTTGCATAATTTTCAATTACAATTGGCACTAATGAATAAATAAATGGCTTTTTGAAATCTAAAAAAGTATATCCGTATCTGACTGCTCTTCTAAGTATTCTTCTAATAACGTATCCGGCCTTAGTGTTTGATGGAAGTTGACCATCTGCAATTGTAAAAACGATTGCTCTTAAGTGATCGGCAATTACTCTTAATGCTATGTCATCTTTTTCATTATCTCCATATACTCTATTTGACATTTTTGCAATTTGCAGAATAATTGGCTGAAATAAATCAGTATCATAATTTGACTGTACACCTTGTGTAATCATTGCAAGTCTTTCAAAACCCATACCGGTATCAACATGTTGACATGGTAGTACTAATAATTTTCCTGTTGCAAGCCTATTATACTGCATAAAAACTAAGTTCCAGATTTCAATGACATGAGGATGATCCTTATTTACTAAATCAGTACCAGAAATTTTATTTCTTTCAATTTCCGTTCTATTGTCATAATGGATTTCAGAGCAGGGCCCACAGGGTCCTACTTGACCCATTTCCCAAAAATTATCATTTTTATTTCCCTCTATTATGTTATTTTTATGAATTAACTTACTCCAAATATTAAACGCTTCATTGTCTCTACCAACCTTATCTGCTTTCGATCCTTCATAAATAGTAACATAGAACCTATCTTTATCAAGTTTACACACTTGCGTAAGAAATTCCCAAGCCCAAGTAATAGCCTCTTCTTTAAAATAATCACCAAAACTCCATGAGCCTAGCATTTCAAACATAGTATGATGATAAGTATCGTGTCCAACTTCTTCTAAATCATTATGCTTACCTGATACTCTTAAACATTTTTGTGTGTTTGCTACTCTTAGATCTCTTATCTTTGAATATCCTAAAAATACATCCTTAAACTGGTTCATTCCGGCATTTGTAAACATCAATGTTGGATCATCCTTTATAACTATAGGGGCAGAATCAACAATTTTGTGATTTTTATTTTTAAAAAAATCTAAATACAATTGCCTTAATTTTTTTGCTTTCATATTAAAAATTTATGCATCAAACTACAATAGTTTTATATAAATCAACAACATATATATCTTTATCTAAACTTAAATCAGTACTTTTGTTCAAAATATAATTTATCTTAGTTATGGCTAAAATAAAATATTATTATGATAAAAATAGTCTAAGTTACAAACGAATTAAACTTAGCCCTTTAACTAAACTTAAAAAAATTATTTATTTTTCAAGTTTAGTTGCTTTATCATCTTTTTTATTAATCGTTATTTTTTTTAATTTCTTTGATAGTCCTAAAGAAAAAAAATTGAAGTCAGAAATTCATAATTTAACTGAACAATACAAATTAATTNATGAAAAATTCAATCAAGTTGAATTAGTACTTGATGATTTACAAAACAGAGATGATAATATTTACAGAGTAATTTTTGAAGCTGAACCAATTGCAAGTTCAATAAGAAAAGCAGGCTATGGAGGTATTAACAGATATAAAGAATTAGAAGGTTACAATAATTCTGACCTAATCATTCAAACAACAAAAAAAATAGATCAAATATCAAAACAAATGTATATTCAGTCTAAATCTTTTGATGAAATAGTTGATTTAGCAAAAAACAAAACTAAAATGCTTGCTTCAATTCCTGCAATCCAACCAGTATCCAATAAAGATCTGAGTAGAATGGCCAGCGGTTTTGGATATAGAATTCATCCGATTTATAAAACTAGAAGATTACATGCGGGTATGGATTTTTCTGCAAAAACTGGCACTCCTATTTATGCCACTGGAGATGGTAAGATATTTAAAGTAAGTAAAACAAGAAAGGGCTATGGTAATTATGTTGTAATTGATCATGGATACGGTTATAAAACTTTGTATGCACATATGAGTAAATTTATTGTAAAGAAAGGTCAATCTGTGAAAAGAGGCGAAACAATTGGATTTGTTGGAAATACTGGTACATCTGTTGCCCCTCATTTGCACTACGAAGTACATAAAAATGGAAAAAAAATTGATCCTGTCAACTTCTATTATAATGATCTTAATGCTGAAGAATATGAAAAAATGAGAATTATTTCATCCCAATCCAACCAATCATTTGATTAATGGAAAGTAAGTCAAAAAAGATTTTTTACTCTATTGGAGAAACTGCTAAAATTTTCAATGTTAATGTTTCGTTAATCCGCTACTGGGAAAAAGAATTTAGCATTTTAAAACCAAAAAAAAAATAAAAAAGGTAATAGACTTTTTACTCAAAAAGATATAGATAACCTTCATTTAATTTATAATCTTGTAAAGGAACGAGGGTATACATTAGAAGGAGCTCAAAAGCAATTAAAAAGCAATAAAAATTTAAATTCAGAAATTGAAATTATTAATAGACTTAAAAAAATTAGAAGTTTTTTAGTTGACTTAAAAAATGAACTTTAATAATATTTTTTTTCAAGGAGGTATTCTTGAATATATTCTTTAATACCATCCTCTAAAGAATAGAATTTTTCTCTGTAACCAACATTTCTTAATTTTGATATTTTCGCTCTTGTATAGTATTGATATGTGTCACGAATATCAATTGGTATATCAATATATGAGATACTACACTCTTTTTTCATGGCTTTAAAAGTTATAGAAATCAAATCATTAAAAGATCTAGCCTGACCAGTTCCTAAGTTATAAATTCCTATATTATTTTGGTTTTTATAGAAAAAAATTAGTGTTTTAACCACATCCTTAACGTAAATAAAATCTCTGGACTGCTCACCATCAGAGTAGTTTTTTGTGTGTGATTTGAATAATTTCATCTGTCCTGATTTCATAATTTGATTGTATGCATGAAAGATTACTGAAGCCATTCTTGATTTATGATATTCATTTGGACCGTAAACATTAAAAAATTTTAAACCAACGCANNNAGGNGGTNTATTTATATTNGATAAAATCCATTTATCAAATTTATTTTTATAAATAGCATAAGGATTTAAAGGTGATAATGAAGATATATTTTCGTGATTATCATCAAAACCAAACTCACCCATTCCATATGTAGCAGCAGAAGATGCATATACAAATGGTATGTTGTGTTTTACACAAATTTTATACAATGATTTTGAATAATTTAGATTTAGATATTTAAATATTTCTATATCCAACTCGCTAGTATCTGTTCTAGCACCTAGATGGAACAAAAAAGAAATGTCTTTATAATTATTTTTAAGCCAATCTATAAAATAATTTCTATCTATTTTTTTATGAAACTTAGTATTTTTTAGATTTTTATTTTTGTTTTGATTTGAAAAATCATCAACTAAAATTAAATTATAATATCCTAAATAATTTAACTCATTAACTAAACACGAACCTATGAAACCTGCAGAACCCGTAACAATAATCATACAACAAAAGTACATTAAAAAACAATACATTTGTAAAACTAAATTTTTAATGATTATTAAAATTTTAAAAATTCTTAAATGAAACATATTAAAATATTAATCAAATATATTTGTTACTATATTACCTCTAATAATGAACACTCAGTTCATAGTCCTTTTGTATACAATTTTGTTACTAATGTTATCTACAACAAAAAGCAAAGTGAGAACTTTGAAAAAATTAAACGTTTAAAACAACAACTATTCAAATCGAAAAAGAAAATAAATATTGTAGATTTTGGAGCTGGAAGTAATATTAATAAATCAAAAGAAAGACAAATAAAAGATATAGCAAAAAATTCTGCCAAAAATGAAAAATTCGGTAAATTATTATACAGAACATGTCAGTATAGTAAAGCACAAAACATTATAGAACTTGGCACATCGTTAGCTATTAGTACATGCTATTTAGCTAAAGCAAATCCTTTAAGTCATGTCTATTCATTTGAAGGATGTCCAGAAACAATTAAGATAGCGAAAAAAAATTTAGCACACTTAGATATTAATAATGTTTCAATAATTGAAGGCGACTTTAAACTTACTCTAGAAAATAAATTAAAAAAAACAAAAACTGTAGACTTTGTTTTTATTGATGGTAATCATCAAGAAAAAGCAACAATTCAGTATTTTGATTTGATATTAAAACATTCACACAATGATACAGTTTTCATTTTTGATGACATTTATTGGTCAAAAGGAATGGAAAATGCATGGAATTATATAAAACAACATGATAAAAGTACAGTTACGATTGATTTGTTTTTTGTTGGTATAGTTTTTATTAAAAAAGAATTAAGTAAAGAAAACTTTAAAATTCGCTTTTAATAATAGTAAATTTGCATAATGAAAATTTATACTAAAAAAGGTGATTCTGGATATACACAATTATTAGGTGGAACTAAGGTATTAAAATGTAATGACCAAATTGAATGTTATGGAACAATTGATGAATTAAACGCATTTATCGGAAATATTTATGATCAAAATATTAATATACATCAAAAAAAATTTCTTAAAAAAATTCAAAATCAATTATTTAATTTAGGATCTATAATTGCCTATGACAACACTAAGCAGATTAAACTGCCTGATTTTGATTCTAAAAATATAACTTTATTAGAAAATGAAATTGATTTAATAGATGAAGAAATTCCTAAATTAACAACATTTATACTTCCTTCTGGTCATGACATAGCATCTAAGTGTCATATTGCGAGAACGATATGTAGAAGAGCAGAAAGAAATATTGTTAAGATTTCTAAAAATAAAAAGAAATTTTTAGTCTATATAAAATACCTTAACAGATTATCCGATTATTTGTTTGTTTTAGCAAGATTTGTAATACATTCAAAAGGACTATCAGAAACCAAATGGGAAAAAGATGACTAAATCAACAAATAATTCAATAAAAAAGATACTTTTGCAAAAAGATTAAACACAAAAAAATGTATTGGACACTAGAATTAGCATCGAAACTTGAAGACGCTCCTTGGCCAGCTACAAAAGAAGAATTAATTGACTATGCAATTAGATCTGGAGCTCCTATGGAAGTAGTTGAAAATCTTGAAGAGTTAGTAGAAGAAGAGCCTGGTATGCAATGGGAAAATATTGAAGATATATGGCCTGANTATCCTTCNAAAGAAGATTTCTTTTTTAATGAAGAAGAATATTAAAAGTTTACAAAATTTCATTTTTANANTTGANAAATGTCAGGAATAATAAATTTTTTTAGCAAATTATTTGGNAATAAATACGATAAAGATATTAAACAAATATCGCCAATCGTNTCTGAAATNAATNNCTTATTTNCTGAATTAAAAAACATCTCAAATGATGAGTTGCGTGAAAAAACACTGCACTTTAAAGAACAAATAAAAACAATAACAAAAGAAGAACTAGATCAAATTGAACATTTGAAAAAAGAATCTGAAAACAAAAATACGCTCAATCAAAAAAAACAAGAGAATTACAAAAAAATTGATGAGTTAGAAAAGTTAATTAAGACCAAAAATGAAGACCACCTAAATAAAATTTTACCCCATGCCTTTGCTGTGATGAAAGAAACAGCTAGAAGATTTGCAGAAAATAAAATAATTGAAGTTAAGGCTAATAAAAATGATATTTTATTATCGAATGACAAAGATTTTGTTTCAATAAAGGACGGTAAAGCTGTTTACAAAAACAATTGGCAAGCGGCTGGAATTGACATTACTTGGGACATGATACACTATGATGTACAATTAATTGGTGGTATTGTGTTGCATCAAGGAAAAATAGCAGAAATGCAAACAGGAGAAGGTAAAACACTTTCTGCAACTCTTCCTATCTATCTGAATGCTCTAACTGGCCTTGGCGTTCATTTAGTAACAGTAAACAATTATTTAGCAAAAAGAGATGCAGAATGGATGGGTCCTCTATTCCAATTTCACGGTTTAAGTGTTGAATGTATTGATAATTATCAACCCAATTCTGAAGAGAGAAAAAAAGCATATCAAGCTGATATCACATATGGAACTAATAACGAATTTGGGTTTGATTATTTGAGAGATAATATGGCAAAAAGAGCTGAGGATCTAGTACAAAGAAAATTAAACTATTCTATTGTTGATGAAGTAGACTCAGTTTTAATTGATGATGCAAGAACACCATTAATAATTTCTGGACCAACTCCACAAGGAGACAAACATGAGTATAATGAGTACAAGAGTAAAATTAGCAATCTTGTTAATGTGCAAAAAAAATTCATTACATCAACTTTATCAGAAGCAAAAAAACTCATTATAAATGGAGAAAAGGAAGAAGGTGGGTTTAATCTTCTGAGAGTTTTTAGAGGATTGCCTAGAAATAAAGCACTAATTAAATATTTAAGCGAAGAAGGTATTAGGGCTCTATTACAAAAAACTGAAAACTACTATATGCAAGATCAAAATAAGGAAATGCATAAAGTTGATAAAGAGTTGTACTTTGTAATAGATGAAAAAAATAATTCAATTGAACTGACAGAAAAAGGCATACAGTTAATGACAACTTCAACTGAAGATAGAGACTTTTTTATTTTGCCTAATGTTGGAAATGAAATTGCTCAAATAGATAATTCATCTGAATCTGAAATTGAAAAAGCTAAAAACAAAGAAACTATTCTTAGAGATTTTGCGGTAAAAAGCGAAAGAATTCACACAATTAATCAATTATTAAAAGCATATACTCTTTTTGAAAAAGATGTGGAATACGTTGTAATGGATAATAAAGTTAAAATAGTTGATGAACAAACTGGAAGGATTATGGACGGGAGAAGGTATTCTGATGGACTTCATCAAGCTATTGAAGCTAAAGAAAATGTTAAAATTGAAGCGGCTACTCAAACATACGCAACTGTAACATTACAAAATTATTTTAGAATGTACAATAAGATCTCTGGAATGACCGGAACAGCAGAGACAGAAGCTGGAGAGTTTTGGGAAATTTATAAGCTTGATGTAGTAGCTATCCCAACTAATAGGCCAATTGCAAGACAAGATAAAAATGATTTAGTCTACAAAACAAATAGAGAAAAATACAATGCAATCATTGAAGAAGTTACAAAACTTTCTAAAGAAGGAAGACCAGTTTTAGTAGGAACAACTTCTGTTGAAATATCTGAACTTTTAAGTAAAGTTCTAAGTAGAGGAGGAATAAAACATAATGTGTTAAATGCAAAAATGCATCAAAAGGAAGCAGATATTGTTTCATTTGCTGGTAAAGAAAGTGCAGTAACTATTGCAACAAATATGGCTGGNAGAGGAACTGATATAAAATTATCTGAAAAAGTCAAGAATTTTGGTGGACTTGCAATTATTGGAACTGAAAGGCATGATTCAAGAAGAGTTGACAGACAATTAAGAGGTAGATCAGGAAGGCAAGGAGATCCTGGTTCCTCACAGTTTTACGTCTCTTTAGAAGATAAGTTAATGAGGTTATTTGGATCTGAAAGAATAGCAAAATTAATGGACAGGATGGGACTTGAAGATGGTGAGGTAATTCAACATTCAATGGTTAGCAAGTCTATTGAGAGAGCACAGAAAAAAGTAGAAGAAAATAATTTTGGAGTTAGAAAGAGATTACTCGAGTACGATGATGTGATGAATCAACAAAGAGAGGTAATTTACAAAAAAAGAAGATATGCTTTACATGGTGACAGACTATCTGTTGACATTGCAAATATGATTTACGATACATGCGAAAGTATTGTTTTTGAATGGCATGAACTAAAAGATTTTAATTCATTTGAACTTGACTTAATAAGATTACTAGCCATACAAAGTCCAATTTCTAAGAATAAATTTGATGAAAGCACAGCTGAAGAAATAAGTGAGCTAGTATATCAAAAATGTTATGAAAATTATAAGCATAAATCTGAATTTATTGCTCAAAAAACTTATCCTGTAATTAAAGATATTTTTGAAAATAAATCAGCTACTTATGAAAATATCATTATACCATTTACAGATGGCATTAAAACATTACAGGTTGTGACAAATCTTAAAGAAGCACATGATTCTAAAGGTGAAAATATCGCTGAATCAATTGAAAAAAGTGTTATGCTAGCAATAATTGATGATGTATGGAAAGAACATTTAAGAGAAATGGATGATTTAAAGCAATCAGTACAAAACGCAGTATATGAACAAAAAGATCCGCTGCTAATTTATAAATTCGAATCTTTTGAATTATTTAAAGCACTTATTGAAAAAATAAATAGAGAAATCGTTACATTCCTACTAAAAGCAACACTTCCTACTAAAACAAGTGCCCAAGAAGAAAGGTATGATTCTCAGATTAATTTACAAACAAGTCGTCCTGAACAATCAATTAATACTAACACTAGTCAATCTGAGCAACCACAAAAAACTCAACCTATAAAAGTTGAACAAAAAGCTGGTAGAAACGAAAAGGTTACGATAACAAATGGAAGCGAAACTAGAGAATTAAAATGGAAGAAAGCACAACCTCTTGTCGAAAGCGGCAAATGGACAAGAATATAATCACTGAGTAATTTAATTGATACTATTTAAGGTAAATGGCAAGTTAGTAAATGTACAATCTACTGTTGGCCTTCCCGTATTATTTCCTAACAATGAAAAAGAACCACTCATTTTTTTATTTGTATAATCAATATTAGAAAAACTTATTGAACCATTTAAATAAAAAGCAGTATTGGGTAATGTGCCACAATCAAAAACTTGTACTTGCGCTTCATAAAAAGAATGATCTTCTCCCAATGATGAGTAGCTTACTATATAATCGTTTGCTGTATTATTTGAACAAATTGATTGAATAGAAATAGTAATTACGTTAAGTTCACCATTAACAACTTGTACTATATTTCCTATACTACACATAGTAGTTAATGGATTATACCCTTTTGAAACTCCATCAATTGTTATGTTAACTGAACCGCAACTTGAATTCGACGATGAATTACTCTCTATCTCTGAATCATCTTTTTTACAGGATGAAAAAATAGTAACTATTATAAAAATAGAACTATTTTAAAATTGATAATATATTTTTTATTTAAGGTATCTAAAATCATGATTATTTTTTATATGTTTTAATGAATTGTATATTAAATGAATAACACTTTCAACATCATTTTTATGTACACATTCTACAGTGGTATGCATATATCTTAATGGTAAAGAAATTAATGATGAAGCAACTCCACCAGTTGTATATGCAAATGCATCTGTATCAGTTCCAGTTGCTCTGGAAACGGCACCTCTTTGAAATGGCACTTTACTTTTTTCAGCAGCATTAATTATTAATTCTAATAAATTATTTTGAATAGCAGGACCATAATACAGTACTGGTCCCTTTCCACATTTTATATCACCTTGCTTTATTTTATTAATCATTGGAGTTCCTGTGTCATGTGTCACATCAGTTACAATAGCAACATCAGGTTTTATTGTATTCACAATCATTTGAGCACCACGTAAGCCAACTTCCTCTTGAACTGAATTTGTGATATATAATCCAAATGGTAATTTAACATTATTTTCCTTTATTAGACGAGCAACTTCAGCTATCATAAAACCACCTATTCTGTTATCTAAAGCTCTTCCAACAAAATAATTGTTATTTAAAATCATAAACTCATCTTCATAAGTCACAACACATCCAANGTGTANCNCAAGCTTCTCTACTTCTTCTTTAGAAGNACATCCGCAATCTAAAAATATATTATCTAGCTTAGGTGTTTTTTCAGTACTTGATGTTCTAGTGTGTATAGCTGGCCAGCCAAAAATAGCTTTAACCATACCCTTTTTAGTATGTATATTTACTCGCTTAGATGGAGCAATTTGATGATCAGAACCTCCATTTCTTCTCAAATATATAAACCCTTCTTTTGTAATATAATGAACAAACCAAGAAATTTCATCTGCATGTGCTTCAATTACAACCTTATATTTTGCATTTGGATTAATTACCCCTACAACAGTACCATATGTATCAACAAAATGTGTATCAATATATGGTTTAATATATTCGAGCCATAATTTTTGCCCTTTAGCTTCAAATCCAGTAGGAGATGGATTATTTATATAATTTCTTAAAAATTTTTCTGATTTTTTATTTATAATACTTTTTTTCATAATTTATTTTTTGAATTCTAACATTCCTCTATTTAACCAATCTTTAAATAACGATACTGTTCCATAATCTTGATAATTTGCAGGTTCAATTAATAGTTTTTCACTGTGATCTAAAAATACATAATAAGGCTGTGAATTTGTCCCATATTTATTAGCTTGTAGAACCATCCACTTATCACCTATAGTTTTAACCTTTTTAATTTTACCAGCTAAAGTTGTTTCATATTGCTGATCAACTGGTAATTTAGTTCTTTCATCAACATACAATGATATAAGAACTAAATCATCAGCTAGCATTTTTTTGACTTCATCATCAGACCATACTTGCTCTTCCATTTTTCGACAATTAACACATGCCCATCCTGTAAAGTCTAGCATAATAGGTTTGTTTACTTTTTTTGCATATTCAACTCCCGCTTCATAGTCATGAAAAACCATAATATTTTGCGGACCTAAATGTTGATGATTATCTGAGTTTTGATGATCTATACTATTAACTCCACCGATTCCGTGTGGAGATTCACTATAATGCATTGGAGGAGGAAATGCATTAATAATCTTTAAAGGTGCTCCCCAAAGTCCAGGTATCATATAAATTGTTAAAGTACCTGTTAAAATTGCTACAGATAGTCGACTAACTGAAATATATTTTAAATCTGAATCATGTGCAAACTTTAAAAAACCTAATAGATACATAGTTAACAGAGCAAAAATTACAATCCATATTGCAATAAATAATTCTCGTTCTAATAAATGTGTTTGCATTACCAAATCAGCGTTTGATAAAAATTTAAAAGCTAATGCTAGCTCTAAGAAACCTAATGTAACCTTTACAGAATTTAACCATCCACCAGATTGTGGTAAAGAATTAAGCCATCCAGGAAAAGCAGCAAATAATCCAAATGGCAAAGCAATAGCCAATGAAAAACCAAGCATTCCAATGATTGGTCCCATATAGCCACCTGTTGCAGCTTCGACTAACAATGTTCCAACTATTGGACCTGTACATGAAAATGAAACTAACGCTAATGTGAATGCCATAAAGAAAATCCCTATTAATCCCCCTTTAGATTCAGCTGCAACACTTTTATTGGTCCAAGAAGATGGTAATTGTAATTCAAATGCACCTAAAAAAGAAGCTCCAAATATTATTAATAATAGAAAAAACCCAATATTAAAATATACATTGGTAGCCATATTATTTAATGCGTCTGCGCCAAATATTGAGGAAACACCTACACCTAACGCAACATATATTATCATTATAGAAACCCCGTATATAACAGCATTTAGTATACCCTCTGATTTTGTTTTAGATTTTTTTGTAAAAAAAGAAACTGTCATTGGAATCATTGGAAAAACACAAGGGGTTAATAATGCCGCAAAGCCACTCAAAAATGCTACAAAAAATAATATCCAAAAATTACTTGCCGCAGAGTCAGAATTCTTAGATTTTTTTATAATAATATTATTACTTTTTAAATCTTTATCTACATTAAAATCAAAAGAAAATTCTACTAGTTCTGGTGGTAAACATTGTTTATCATCGCATGTCATATAATATATCTCCCCTTTAATGGTAACACTTTGGGACATATCTTCTAATGACACTCTCTGTTTAAATGTAGTTTTATCTTTAAAAAACTTTAACATCATATCAAAATTAGGATCGTATTCTTCATTTGATTTTTCCTCAATAACATCCCCTAGTAATTTATAATTATTAGTTTCTTGAAAAGTAAACTCAGTTGGAACAGGTCCATCATCAGCTAAGCTTTGTGAATATATATACCAGCCATCATCTATGTTTGCGGTAAAACTTAACTCAAATTCGTTGTCGGATAACATTTCATGAGAAAAAGTCCAAGAAACAGGTGTGAAAATCTGAGCATTTACATAAACACTAAATATTGTAAATATTAAACTTAATATCTTTTTCATTTTTTATTTATTTTTTCATTTAAAACTCTATGTAATTCTTCAGTTTTCTGACTTCCAATCAAATACACAAGACCATCTTTATCAACCAGCTCTATAGCATATTCTCCTCTCGTATAAAATCTTATTTTTTTATTAAAATGCAAATTGTAAACTGTACGATTGAAAATAAATTTACTGTATTTTACTCTTTTAACCCCAACTAAGTGGTCAATATTTATTTTTACTTTTCTTGTTGTCCATAAACCATCAATAATAACTGAATTTTTATCAACCTCAGTTCTGTAATGTAGAACAAAAAACAATAAAATAGAAATTAATAAAATAGCTATGCCAATAAAGAAATATATATCACCTGTTTTTTGTTGATTTTCTCTAAAATAGTACATTATAAAACAAAATACTGCACATATTAATCTTGTACTTAATGATATTTTATTTAAACCAAAATATTGTTTTTCTATGAATTTATAGCTATTCATTAATTTTCGTATAAAACTTTTGCAATGTACAATTTTTTTGTATTTGAAGTAACTTTATATCTATCATCAATTCTATAGCCAACAATCCAAATTATGTTTTTCTTATCACACAATATCCACTGTTTTTCTTTCTGAACCAACGAGAATTTTTCATCAATAAAAAAATCACTTATTTTTTTATAATTTTTCATACCTAAAGGAATAAAACTATCACCGAATTTCCACTTACGTAATTTTAATGGAAAGTTAATTTTTGAATAATCTAATTCTGCGACATCTTTATTTAAAGAAAAATTTATTTTTTTTGATGTTGAAAATTTAATAGAAAAATTTTCATTTTTAAAATTTATATTTTCTTCAAGTGTATATTGTTTAGAAGTTATATCTTGATTTTTTGTTATAATAATGCTATCTCTATCTATAATTAATTTGTGAGTTCTTGAATAAAATGTCTTTCCACTTTGACCATTTAAAGAACTTATAACATCGTCAACTTTCATAAAACCAAATGGACGTAACAATTCAAACAAATAAATTTTTAATGGTGATAACTTATTTAAACTTGAAATATTAATGTAAAAAGCATCAGATTTTTGTACCACTATTTTTTGTCTAATCTGATTAACATAATCTGAAAAAACAATACTAGTATTTTCTAAAATTTTCATTTCATTAAAAATATTTTCTTTAATGGATGGGTTTAAGTTTAATAATAATGGAATTAACTTAATTCGAATTTTATTACGTAAGTACTTTAAAGAACTATTAGTAATATCTTCTCTATACTTAAACTTATTTTTATTTAAAAAATTAATAATCTGATTTTTTTCAATACTTAAAAAGGGTCTAATTATTTTATCAGTTTGTTTAATACCTACTAGACCTCTAATACCACTTCCTCTAATCAAGTTAATAAAAAATGTTTCTATTGAATCATCTTTATGATGAGCTGTTGCAATATAATTAGCATTTCTATTTATTAACAAGGAATTAAACCAATTATACCTTAGTTGTCGAGCAGCCATTTGTATTGATAAGTTATTTTTTTTGGCATAAGAGGCAGTTTCAAATGATTTTATATGAAATTTGATTTCATATTTATTTCCTAGATTTTTTATAAAATCTTCATCCTCATCAGAATGATTATCTCTTAACTTGAAATTACAATGTGCTAGTTCCATATTAACACCAAAAGATCTGAACATATGAAATAAACAAACACTATCAGCACCAGCGCTAATAGCAAGAATAATTTTGTCCTTCTTTATTGAAAATAGATTATTACTAATAATATAATTATAAACTTGTCTATTCATCACATTTTAAAGCATTAATTATCGGATTAATTTTAATTAAACACTCTTTGTACTCAAGTTCTGGGTCTGACTTTGCAGTAATTGCACCACCAACACCAACTGAAAGGTATTTTTGTATAGAATTATAAACAATTGTTCTGATTATTACATTAAAATCAAAATCTCCGTTAGGATCTATATAACCTAATGATCCAGAATAAAAATTTCTATTTTTTTCTTCATAAGCATCTATTAACTCCATAGCTCTAAGCTTTGGTGCTCCAGTCATCGATCCCATTGGGAATGTTGACTTTAAAATATCTGTGAAGTGGATATTAGATTTTACTTCTGAGGTTATTGTGCTAATCATTTGATATACATATTTAAATCCATAAACATTGCACAAATCTTCAACATGTACGCTTGATTTTTTTGAAATTTTTGACAAATCATTTCTAACTAAATCAACAATCATTACGTTTTCAGCAATATCTTTTTCGCTTTTATTTAATTTATGAAATAAAGATTTATCTTGTTTTATTGTACTTCCTCTTGAGGTTGTACCTTTAATTGGCTGAGAAATTAAAGAACCATGCTTTTTCTTAAGAAATCTTTCAGGACTTGCACAAAGAACAAAATTATCATTTAACTTCATAAATGCAGCAAATGGTGATTTTGTAGATGAATTAATTTCTAAAAATAATTGCTGAGGTATAACTTTAACATTTTTAGCAAAAAAATCAACACAATAATTCATTTCGTAAATGTCTCCGCGTTGAATTTTTTCTTTTATCAAATTTATTTTTTTTATGTACTTTTCCTTAGATTCTACACATGTTAATGTAATGTTTTCTGTCTTCTCATGCTTAAAATCAGGATTTATATTGATAACTTTATCTGTATTTTCTTTTGACTCATAAGTTAAAACTTCAAGAGTTGTTTTTTTTAGAAACAATAAAAATTTAGGAACAAAAAAATGGATTTTATCATTTTTATATTGGTTCTTATAATTTAAAGTTTCTATTTCATTTTTCAGATTATACGATATATGCCCAAATAACCAATCTTTGTTCTTATTATGAAAGTCCTTTAATGATTTTAGACAATTTTTGTTTGATCTTAAATAGGTTAAACTATCAACTCCAGCTATCAAATCATAATTTACATAATCTTTTGGTAAAATATTAGATTGAAATTCACTGTTAGATACTAAAATATTTATGTATTGAACTGAATTACTTAAGTAAAGTAACTTATTTAATATATCTTCACAAGATTTTATTTTATAGATATACTTAAATCTTTTGATCATATTACAAAAATAATAAATGATAACTATTAAATTTTATATTTTTGAAATATGAAAGTAGTTGTATTTATTATTTATTTTTTTCCAGTTTTAATTTTTTCTCAAAGTGAAAACACCAAATGTGAAATCAAAAATGAAAAAGGAATAGAATATTTAGTACATAAATATGAAAACATTTTAAAAAATACAGGTGGAATTAACGGATGGAGATTACAATTAAAATTTAAGGCTAAGGAATCTGAGATTATCAAAATAAAACTAAAATTTATTAAATTGTTTCCAGATATCCCAGTTTTTCTTGAGTACCAAGAACCATACTACAGAATTAGAGTAGGTAATTGTAGAACAAAGCTTGAGGCTTTAAAAATAAAAGACTTAATAAAAAAACATTTTACTGATACTTATCCAGTACCTGAAATTATTTCAATTACCGACCTAAATTAGTTATTTTAAAACTCTCTTTACTTCAATTTCTTCAAAGGCTTCTATTACGTCACCTACTTTTATGTCATTATAATTCTCAATTGACATACCACAATCAAAGCCTTTTCTTACTTCATTAACATCATCTTTAAATCTTTTCAATGAGGATAACGTGCCAGTGTAAACAACAACCCCATCTCTTATTAACCTAATATTGTTATTCCTTTTAATGATACCATCAACGACCATACATCCGGCAATAGTTCCAATTTTAGAGATTTTAAAAATTTCACGAACCTCAACATTACAGACGATTTTTTCTTCCGTATCTGGTGAGAGCATACCCTCCATTGCTAATTGTAATTCTTCAATTGCCTTATAAATCACAGAATATAATCTAATATCTATCTCTTCAGATTCTGCAAGTTTTCTTGCAGATAAAGAAGGTCTGACTTGAAATCCAATAATAATTGCATCAGATGCTGCTGCTAACATTACATCTGAGTCAGATATTTGACCCACTGCTTTTTGAATAATATTAACTTTTATTTCATCAGTAGATAGTTTTTCTAAAGAGTCTGATAATGCTTCAATTGACCCATCAACATCTCCTTTTACAATGACATTTATCTCTTGAAAATCTCCTAGTGCTATTCTCCTGCCAATTTCATCTAAAGTTAAGTGTTTTTGTGTTCTTACACTTTGTTCTCTTTGCAATTGTGATCGTTTTGAGGCAATTTTTTTAGCTTCTTGCTCACTATCCATAACATAAAACTCATCACCTGCTGTTGGAGCTCCATCAAGACCTAACAAAACTATTGGTGTTGAAGGTCCTGCCTCTTTTTTATTTACTCCTCTTTCATCTAATAAAGCTTTTACTTTTCCAGAGAATGAGCCTGCTAAAACATAATCTCCTACTTTTAAAGTTCCTTTTTGAACTAAAAGAGTTGTTAAATAACCTTTCCCTTTATCTAATGACGCTTCAATTACAGTTCCTTGAGCATTTCTATTAGGGTTAGCTTTCAAGTCAAGCATTTCTGCTTCAAGAAGAATTTTTTCAAGAATTTCAGGAACTCCAGTTCCTTCTTTTGCTGAAATATCTTGTGATTGATACTTACCACCCCAATCTTCAACTAAAAAGTTCATTTCAGCTAACTCACCTTTAATTTTTTCTGCATCAGCAGTTGGTCTATCAATTTTATTTATTGCAAAAATAATAGGTACACCAGCAGCTTGAGCATGACTAATAGCTTCTTTTGTTTGTGGCATAACTCTATCATCTGCAGCAACAACTATAACAACAATATCTGTAACCTTTGCACCTCTAGCTCTCATAGCGGTAAAAGCTTCATGTCCTGGAGTATCCAAAAACGCTATTTTTTTACCATTTTCTAATGAAACTTCATAAGCTCCTATATGTTGAGTTATTCCACCAGATTCACCAGCTATTACATTAGTTTCTCTAATGTAGTCCATGAGTGAAGTTTTCCCGTGGTCAACGTGTCCCATTATAGTTATAATTGGAGATCTTTCTAATAATTCAGATTCCTCATCTTCTATTTCATCAATTGATTCTTGCACATCAGCACCAACGAACTCCACTTGAAAACCAAAATCTTCAACTAGCATTTGAATTGTCTCCGCATCTAACCTTTGATTCATACTTACCATCATTCCAAGACTCATACATGTTGTAACAATTTCATTAACTGACACATTCATTAGTGTAGCTAATTCGTTAGCAGTTGCAAATTCTGCAATTTTTATAATTTTATTAGATGCTTCTTTTTCTAAACTTTCTCTTTCAGCAACTTCTTTATGTGCTAATCTTTTTTCTTTTCTATTTTTTACAGATGATTTTTTTCCACCGCCTTGTAATTTTGCTAAAGTTTCTCTTACTCTCTTTTGTGTTTCTTCTTCACTAATTTCAACTACATTTTTTTTATTTTGCTTAGCTTTTTTAAATTTCGACGGATCAATCTTTGGCTTTATAATACGCTTTCTTTTCTTTTTTAAATCTGCAGGTACTTCTTTCGGTTTAAATTTATCTAAATCAATTTTTTCACCTGTATCTTTAATTCCTCTAATTTTTTCTACATTAGTAGAAATTTGATTTGTTTTCTTTTCTGAAATACTTTCTTTACTAGATTCAGGTGAGGTAATATCAATAACATTCTCTTGTTTAGACTTTTCTAATATTATTTTTTCTTCTTCTTCTTTTTTTCTAATAATTTCTTCCGCTCTTTCAAGCTCTTTTTCTTTTGCTAATAAATCAGCTGATAATTTTGCTTTTTTTTCTGAATCAAATTCACCTAATAACTCCATATAAATCTCATGAGATACTTTAGTATTTGGTTTTAAATCCTCTATACCCTTTGATTCTAAAAATGAATAGATTCTATCAATACTGACGTTAAATTCTTTAACTAACTTATTTAACCTTACACTTTTTGTTTCTGACATATAAAAATTATTTATTAATCTTCAAACTCTGACTTTAAAATACCGATTACATCTTCAACAGTTTCAATTTCTAAATCAGTTCTTGAAACTAGATCCTCAGTTGATAGTTCTAATACACTTTTTGCAGTATCACATCCAATATTTTTCAGAGCTTGTATTACCCAATCCTCAATTTCATCTCTAAATTCGTTAATATCTACATCATCTTCGAAAGTATTTTCATCTCTATACACATCAATTTCGTAACCTGATAGTTTTCCAGCTAAATTGATATTATAACCTCCCTTTCCAATTGCTAAAGAAACTTGATCAGCATCCATAAAGACACTAGCTTTTTTTGAATCCTCATTAAGAGTAATGGAGTTGATTTTTGCTGGAGATAAAGATCTTGTAATTAACAATTGTGTATTTTCTGTAAAATTGACAACATCAATATTTTCATTTTTTAGTTCCCTAACTATACCATGTATTCTTGAACCCTTCATACCTACACACGCACCTACAGGATCGATTCTATCATCATATGATTCTACGGCAACTTTTGCTCTTTCACCTGGAACTCTCACTACATTTTTTATTGTAATAATTCCATCAAAAACTTCTGGGACCTCTTGTTCAAACAGTCTTTCTACAAACTCAGGAGCAATTCTTGAAAGAACTATATTTGCTTTATTATTTTTTAATTCTACACTTTTTATAACTGCGCGAACATTATCACCTTTTTTGAAAAAATCTTTTGGAATCTGCTCTGATCTAGGCAATGACAAATCATTTCCTTCATCATCTTGTAATAGAATTTCATTTCTCCAAATCTGATAAACCTCCCCATGAATAATATCACCAATTCTTTCTTCATATCTTTTCATTAACTCATCTCTATGTTGATCATTAATTCTTGACATTAAGTGTTGTCTAATAGCTAAAACTTGTCTTCTTCCAAACTCAGATTCAAAGCTAACCTGTTCAGAAACTTCCTCTCCAATTTCATAATCATCTTCTATTTTCAATGCGTCAGATAATGAAATTTGAGCTATTCCATTTTCTACCTCTCCGTCTGCAACAACCTCTCTGTTTTTCCAAATTTCTAAATCTCCTTTGTCAACATTAATTATGACGTCAAAATTTCCTTGTTCGTCATATTTTTTTGCTAATACTGATTTAAACACATCTTCTAATATATTCATCATTGTCTCTCTATCAATATTCTTTACGTCTTTAAATTCCGAAAACGATTCAATTAAATTTTCTACTTCCATTATTTATTATTTAAATTTTATTTTAAGTTTAGTTTCTTTTATATCTTCTTTATTAATTATAACTTTCTCTAATACATTTTTTTTTGATACTTTTTCTAAAGTTAAATTATCCTCATAACTTATAATTTTTCCTGAAGTTCTTTTTCCATTTTTTAATAAAACTTTAACATCTCTACCAACATTTTTTAAATATTGTTGATCAACTAAAAAAGCTCTATCAATACCTGGAGAACAAACTTTCAAAGAATAATCCTCTTTTTCTCTATCAAAATAGCTTTCAATATACTTACTAACATCAGTACAGTGATCAAACGTAACCCCTTCATCTAAGTCAATCAAAACAGTAATGTCATTAGTATGACTAACTTTAATATCTACTAAAAACCCACCAATTTGATGCATTTTTTTTTCAACAACACTTCTAATATCTGATTCTAAAATCATAATTAAATCAAAGAAGAGGCTTCCGCCTCTTCTTCATCTTTTCCAATTTTTGCGCAAATATATACTATTTCACCAAACTAGGCAAATTTATTGTACAACAAGCCTTTTACTCACGTAAGATGTTCTTGTATAAATCTGAACTATATATACTCCTTTTGGATAATTTGATAAATCAATTTGTTTATTATATTCCCCAGAAAATTCAGTTCTATTATCATTAAAAATTCTTTTTCCAAATGTATCTATAACTTCAACAGAAATATCTTCATCTTTATCAGTAGTATAAGTCAGGCTGAATACACCTCTTGTTGGATTTGGGTAAACAGTCAAATTGTCGCTTAATGAAACATCTCCACTATTTATTCTAATTCCTGATGGTGTTGTGAAGAACTGCCACTGTTTCCAAGGAGATGTGTTACTTCCACTAGCATCACAAATTGCTTTTACTCTCCATTTATAAGTAGTTGATGGTGTCAAATTTGAAATATCTAACCAATTAACATTTGATGTATCAGTAATTTTAGTATTAAACGGTGCTCCATTTACTAAGTACTGTATTCTATAACCCCATGCTCCCGTTGGTGTTGCATCCCAGTTTAAGGTTGCAGAAGTTGATGTGATATTATTTTCAAAAGGATTTGTTGGTTTAGTACAAACATTTTGAGTGGTAAGAGTTGCTGTAACCCAGTTTGAAACATTTGTTCCTGAATTATCACAATAACTTCTTACTTGCCATTCATACGTTGATCCTGGAGTTAAGTTAGAGAAGTTTCTTGAGGTATTAGTTAAAATAATACTATTACCCCAAGTATTAGATCCTAGTAGCCTCTTTCTTAATTCATATTTTACAGCACCTGATACCACATTCCAACTTACAATTGAACTAGTTACTAAAGGAGTAGAAGAAAGTCCAGTTGGATCAGAACACGGAGCCAATGTTGTAAAGTTATTTCCTGAAACTGACTGAGATAGATTTGAAGATGTACATAGTGATACAACCTTCCATTCATATGTTGTCCCAGCTGTTAAACCAACAAAATTTAGTGTCTTCGTATTTCCTGAATTTGAAGCTGTTGCACTTACACCACCAGATAAAGAGGTGACTGGTGTTACAGATGGGTTTGATCCGCTACCAATTAGTAAGGTATCCCAAGATAAAGAGTTAATCTCTTTGAATATGACAAAATATGTATTTGCATTTGGTCCCTTCCAACTAACTTTAGCTGTTGTTAGTGTACTCTGATTATTATAAGTCGTTAAATTTGTTGGAGGAGCACAAGGTGCCAAAGTATTGAAAGAACGTAAAGTACTCCATGGTCCAAAAATATTGTTTGTTAAATCACAAATAGATCTAACTTGCCAGTAGTATGTTGCTTGCTGTAACAACCCTGTTTTTGTAATTGAGGTTGAAGCAAGTGTATCATATGTCCAAACAGAAGTACTTGAATGTCTAAATCTCAACACATATACCTGTGCTGAGGGATGAACATTCCAGCTCAAGGTAGCTTGGTTTAAAGATATATTAGTTTCAGTAGTATTAGATGGAGCTCCCACGCAACTTACAGGTGTTGAAAAAGTAGCTAGTGAACTCCATGGTGATACGTCTGATGTGTCTGTTGAACATATACCCCGAACCTGCCATTCATAGCTTACTCCGTCAGATAAATTGCTTATGTTTCTACTAGTTGAAGTTATTCCACTTACATTTTTTGTCCATAATGAAGTACCAACTTCTCTCGCTCTAATTTGATATGTTAAAGCATTTGATGTAGCAAGCCAGTTTAATTTTGCACTAGTATTGGTTATGTTGTTTGTAAACAATCCAACTGGAACAGCACAAGGATCTAAAGTTGTAACATTAGTTCCAGCAACAAAAGATGAATTATTTATCCCAGACGCAAGACATACACTATTTACTTGCCACTCATATGTTGTCGATGCACTTAAACCTCCAAATACAACTCTAATTTTATTTCCTGAAAGTGTAGTCG
>PBVH01000034.1 GCA_002728175.1 Flavobacteriales bacterium
TATCTCTTTTACTAAAGAAAAAGATCTTAAACAGCATATGTCTATGCTTGAAGAAGCAAGAAAAAGGGATCATAGAAAAATTGGTAAAGAAATGGAATTATTTACATTTTCTAAAAAGGTTGGACAAGGTCTTCCTCTATGGTTACCAAAAGGAGCAAAGATAAGAGAGAAACTAGAAAATTTTTTAAAAGAAGCACAAATCAAAGCTGGATATCAACCAGTTGTAACCCCACACATTGGCAACAAAGATTTATATGTTTGTTCAGGACACTATGAAAAATATGGCGCAGATTCATTTCAGCCAATAAAAACTCCCGCTGAAAATGAAGAGTTTTTTCTAAAACCTATGAACTGTCCACACCATTGTGAAATCTACAAATCTAAAGCTTATTCTTACAAAGATTTGCCAGTTAGATTTGCTGAGTTTGGAACAGTATATAGATACGAACAATCTGGTGAATTACACGGGCTTACAAGAGTTAGATCCTTTACACAAGATGATGCTCATATTTTTGCTAGACAGGATCAAGTAAAAGATGAATTTAAAAACGTTATTGATTTAGTTTTATATGTGTTTAACGCATTAGGCTTTAAAGAATTTAAAGCACAGATTTCGCTTAGGGATAAGTTTGATCAAAAAAAATATATTGGATCTGATGAAAATTGGATGAAAGCTGAAAAATCAATTGTAGATGCCGCTAAAGAAAAAAATTTAAATGCTGTAATTGAATATGGTGAAGCTGCTTTTTATGGTCCAAAGCTTGATTTTATGGTTAAGGATGCAATTGGACGAGAATGGCAGCTTGGAACAATACAGGTTGACTATAGCTTGCCTGAAAGATTTAAACTTGAATATACTGATAGAGACAATAATAAAAAAAGACCTGTTATGATTCATAGAGCTCCTTTTGGTTCTATGGAGAGATTTGTTGCTGTATTAATCGAGCATTGTGCTGGAAATTTTCCACTATGGCTTTTATCTGACAAGTGTATAATATTACCTATAAGTGAAAAACATCATGATTATGCACAAAAAGTGTCTAAATTATTAAAAAATTACGATATTTGCGGCCCTATTGATGAAAGGGCTGAAACTACAGGTAAAAAAATTAGAGATGCTGAGGTTTCCAAAATTCCTTTCATAATAATTTTAGGAGATAAGGAAAAAGAACAAAAAAATATAAGTGTAAGAAAGCACGGTGGAGAAAATTTAGGATCATTAAGCGTTAAAAATTTTGCTAAATTGGTTGAAGAAGAAATTAAAGAATTACTAACAATTAAAAAAGAAATATAATCGTAAAGAGACAACAATATAATCGCAAATTTTCTGTTCAAAAAAAGAAACATAAGACTAATATTGAAATAACTGCAAAATTTGTAAGAATAGTAGGAGAAAACATTGAATCAAAAATAGTTTCAATTGAACAAGCTATCAAAATAGCTAATCAAATGGATTTAGATTTGGTTGAAATCTCTCCCAAAGCAGACCCTCCGGTCTGCAAAGTTATAGATTATAAAAAATTTATTTACGATCAAAAAAAGAAACAAAAAGCGATAAAGAATAAGGCCCAAAAGGTTGTAATTAAAGAGTTGCGTTTCGGACCAAATACAGGTGAACATGATTTTGAATTTAAATTAAAACATGCAAGAAGTTTTTTAGAAGATGGGGCAAAAGTTAAAGCATTTGTATTATTTAGAGGAAGAACAATAATTTTTAAAGAACAAGGTCAAATTTTATTATTAAAGCTAGCTCAAGCTCTTGAAGATATTGGAACTGTAGAAATTATGCCTGAACTAGATGGAAAAAAAATGATTATTATTATAGCACCAAAAAAGAAAAAATAAAATGCCAAAAATTAAAACTAAAGCAGGAGCAAAAAAAAGATTTAAATTAACGGGTTCTGGTAAACTAAAAAGAAAACACGCATTTAAATCACATATTTTAACGAAAAAAGAAACTAAACAAAAACATAACTTAACTAAAACTGGTTATGTTCACAAATCAGACGAAAAAAGTGTTAAACAACAATTAGGAATATAGTATTAACAAGTATAAAGTTCAATTAAGGGTTTTATAACCACTTTATATTTAAAAACAAATAAAATGCCAAGATCAGTAAATTCCGTAGCAGCAAAAGCTAAGAGAAAAAAAGTAATAAAAGCAGCCAAAGGTTACTTTGGAAGAAGAAAAAATGTACATACGATTGCAAAAAATGCAGTAGAAAAAGGTATGCAATATGCATATCGAGATAGAAAAAATAAAAAAAGAACATTCAGATCCTTATGGATTCAAAGAATTAATGCTGGTATCAGAAAGTTTGACATGTCATACTCAGTATTTATTGGAAAACTAAATAAAACTGGTATTGGACTAAATAGAAAGGTGCTTGCAGATTTAGCAATGAACCATCCTGATGCATTCAAAGCAGTAGTGAAAAAAGTAAGTTAACTTAGTTCTTTTTTTAGGAGCTCAGAAATTACTTTTCCTTCTGCTCTCCCTTTTAATTTTTTAGTTAAGAAGGACATACACCTACCAAAATCTTTATTTGATTTAGCATTCATTTCTTGAACCACCTCTTTTACAATAATTACTAGTTGATTAGAATCAATTTGTTCTGGCAGATAAGTTTGAAGATAAGTTGACTGATTAATTTCTATTTGGGCCAAATCATTTCTTTTTTGACTAACATAAATTTCAGACGCATCTTTTCTTTGCTTAACTAATTTGGCAATTATTTTTATAGCTTTATCATCTTCAACTATGTTTCTGCCATCCTTACTACATTCTAACAATAAAGCAGATTTAGCTGCACGAAGAGCTTCAAGTCTTTCAGAATCTTTATTCTTCATTGATTTAATAATATCAATATTAATTTGTTCTTGTATACTCATTATTTTTTTTTATGTTTTTTAATGCTTTAATAGCAAAATCATAACTTGGATTAATTTCTATTGCTCTATTATAATCAGATTCAGCTTGAGCTATATTGCCTAATGTTTCAAAACAAATACCTCTAGAGTAATAAGCTTGATAATAATTAGGATTAGAATAGATTGCATCCGAAAAATTATTAGTTGCAATATCAAACAACTTCAACTCCATATGTATAAAGCCTAAATTATAATGTCCATCAGCATGAAATGGATCAACTTTATGTAATTCACTGTATGAAGATAAAGCATTGTTCCAATCCATTATTTCTTGATAAAAAATTGCTTTATTATATAATAACTGTACATCAAATGAATCTAATAACAAAGCATTATTATAATAAGATATAGCCAGTGTATCTTTTTGAAGATGATATGTATGAGCAATCTCAATATACGCTTCTTTAAACTTAGGATTAATATTTATAGCATTTGAAAAAAACTTAATTGCCATATCAATATTTTGCAAATATTTATATACATATCCAATTAACAGATGTGTTTTCTCTTGATTATAATTGATTTCCAAGGATCTTTTAAAATAACTTAGAGATTGAATGAATTTTTTTTCATCAACACCTCTGAATGCCAAAAAAATTTCACCTAATAATGATAAAGATAAATAATTTTTTTTATCAATTTTAACTGCTTTTTCTAAATGTAAAATTGAACTATTTATATGTTCTATTTTTTGTGATTTTTTTGATAAATTAAAATATGCATCACCTATTTTGTATCTAATATCTGCGTTTAAGGAATCTAATAAAACACATTGCTTAAGATCATAAATTGCTGATTCATAATTATTTTTAGATAAATTATAATTGACCCTATCTAAAATTAATTTAATATTTTTTGGTTCTTTAGAAATTTGTTTTGAAAGCAAAACTATTTCACTTTGTTGATTCTTATTTTCTTGTTTTTCAGCACATGAAATTAAAAATAAGAAACATAAAAAAATTAAAAACAAATTATATATTACTATTTGCAATTTCTTTTATTTTATTTTGAATCTCATCGGAAAGTTCAAGATTGTCATTTAATAGTTTTACAACAGAGTCTCGTCCTTGCCCAAGCTTTGTATCTGAATAAGAAAACCAAGAGCCACTTTTATTTACTATTTCTAAATCAACTGCTTTATCTAAAATTTCACCGGATTTTGATATACCTTTACCAAACATGATATCAAATTCAACTTTATTAAAGGGTGGTGCCACTTTATTTTTTACAACTTTAACTCTTGTTCTATTTCCTATTATTTCATCACCATGCTTGATTGAACCTATTCTTCTTATATCTAATCTGACTGATGAATAGAATTTCAATGCATTTCCACCTGTTGTTGTCTCAGGATTTCCAAACATTACACCAATTTTCATTCTAATTTGATTAATAAAAATTACTGTACAGTTTGTTTTATTTATTGTAGCTGTAAGTTTACGTAACGCCTGTGACATTAATCTTGCATGTAGACCCATCTTACTATCACCCATCTCACCTTCAATTTCAGATTTTGGAGTTAATGCAGCAACTGAATCTATAATAACAAGATCTATTGCACCCGAACTTATAAGATGATCGGCGATTTCCAAAGCTTGTTCTCCATTATCCGGTTGGGAAATATATAAATTATCGATATCTACTCCTAATGCTGCAGCATATGAAGCATCAAAAGCATGTTCAGCATCAATAAAAGCAGCAACTCCACCTTGCTTTTGTGTTTCAGCAATAGCATGAATTGTCAATGTTGTTTTTCCAGATGATTCAGGTCCGTAAATTTCAATAACACGACCTTTAGGATATCCCCCAACACCTAATGCTAAATCCAAATTTATTGATCCCGATGAAATAACATCAATATCCTCTTCAACTCTATCACCCAATTTCATTACTACTCCTTGACCATAAGTTTTTTCCAATTTTCCAAGCGTTAATTCAAGAGCTTTAATTTTTGCGTTTTGTTCTTTTTTTGACATTTTTATTTTTTTTGCAAAATTGAGAAATTAAGAATTAAAGATCAACTAAAATTAAATTGTTTTATCAACAAACTAAAAACAGTTAAACAATTTTTGAACATATAACACAACTACATTTTGTTTTCTTTGATTTACAATATTCTCTTCCAAAAAAAATTATTTGAAGATGTAATTTATTCCATAAATCTACTGGAAAAATTCTCTTCAAATCTTTTTCTGTTTGAACAACATTTTTACCTGAAGAAAGTTTCCATCTATATGCAAGTCGATGTATATGAGTATCAACTGGAAAAGCTGGTTCATTAAAAATTTGTGAAACTATTACCGATGCTGTTTTTTGCCCAACCCCTGGCAATTCCTTTAACTTTTCTAAAGAATTTGGAACTTTTCCATTATATTTTCGAACAAGAATTTGTGACATTTTCTTAATATTCTTTGATTTAGTAGGAGCTAAACCTATTTGACGAATTAGGTTTTTAATTTCTTCTACTTTGAGCATAGACATTTTTTTAGCGGAATCTGCTTTAGCAAATAATGGAGGAGTAATTTCATTAACTTTTTTGTCAGTACTTTGAGCACTTAGCATGACAGCAACTAAAAAGGTAAAAGTATTTTTGTGATCAAGTGGAATCTCAGGTTCAGGATAGAGATTTTCTAATGTTTTTATAATAAAATCTATCTTATCAACATGATTAGAAAACAAAACTAAAAGTTAATTTTTTAAATAATTTACTTTGCCTAAGTTAGATGTATTTATAACATCTAAAGATTTAGAATAGGATATAATACTATTTAATGTTTCTTTTTTAGGACTTAATTTTTTATGTTTTTTCTT
Organism: Flavobacteriales bacterium; assembly: GCA_002728175.1. Classification (GTDB taxonomy): domain Bacteria; phylum Bacteroidota; class Bacteroidia; order Flavobacteriales; family BACL11. The sequence continues at coordinate 5,743 of PBVH01000034.1, forward strand.
TTTTGTTAAAAGGTTTTTTAACAAGTACTTTGTAAAATTTCTTCTCATACATATTTTTTTTAAGTGTTATCATAAAATTAGTAACGAAAAGAAACTTAATTTATTGTGCTAAAATAACTGCAAATCAATATTATATTTTTTTGAGAGTCTACGAATATTAATTAATGCATACCTCATTCTTCCTAATGAAGTATTAATACTAACACCTGTTAAATCTGATATTTTCTTAAATGACATGTCTTCAAAATATCTTAATTTAACAACTTCTTTTTGATCATCTGGAAGTTCATCAATTAATTTATTTAAATCTCTATGGATTTGTTTTTGTATAACTTTTTGCTCCTGAGAAATTTCACCATTTTCTATTATATCAAAAATATCAAAATCATTATTTAGTTTAATATTTTTTTGTTTTGATATTTTTCTAAAATGATCGATAATTAAATTATGTGCAATCCTCATAACCCAAGAAATAAATTTCCCCTCTTCATTATATTTTCCTTTTTTAAGAGAGTTTATAACTTTTATTAATGTATCATGAAAAAGATCTTCTGCTAANTCTANACTTCTNACTTTTGAAACAATAAATGCATAAATTTTATCTTTATGCCTAAATAATAACTCTTCAAAACAATTGGAACTTCCTTGTATATAACCTTTGACTAAATCTTGGTCACTTAACGCATTTACACTCATAACTTTTTGATTTTAATTAATATAAAAGTAGAGGTGTTTAAATAGAAGGTGTTTTAGTTAGTAATGCGATTTATGTTATTACAAAATTAAAAAAAGAAATCAAATAATCCAAATCATATGTGTAATTTTGTAAAAGTTAAAATATATACATTTATTTTTGAAAGACTTAATTAAAATAAAAGGTGTTAAAACACACAATTTAAAAAACGTTTCATTAAACATAAAAAAAAATAAGCTGATTACTATTTCTGGTGTCTCGGGCAGTGGTAAATCATCACTAGCTTTTAGTACTTTATTTGCAGAAGGACAAAGACGATATATAGAGAGCTTATCATCATATGCTAGACAATTTTTAGGGAAATTAAAAAAACCTGATGTTGAAAGAATTGAGGGCATTTGTCCAGCAATTGCCATAGAACAAAAAACAACTACAAATAGCCCAAGATCAACTATAGCTACTAGTACAGAAATATATGACTATTTAAAACTTTTATATTCTAAAATCGGTAAGATTATTTCCCCTATTTCAAATACTGAAGTAAAAAAAGATAGTATTGAAGATATAAAACAATTTGTGCTAAATAATAAATCAAATACATTAATTTTATTTAATTACATAAATTCTAATTTTAACAGTAAAAATGAATTAATAAAACAAGGTTTTTCTCGATTATTTTATGAGAATGAAATAGTAAAAATTAAAGATTTAGATTTTGATGACCAAAAATTAAAAAAAAATGTTTTATATGTTGTAGTTGATAGAATTATAATTGATAACATTGATAAATCAAGGTTACAAGATTCTATTGAAACATGCTTCAGGCTAGCTAGAAATACTTGTTCTGTTCAAATGAATAATAAGATTTATGATTTTTCAAACAAATTAGAAATGGATGGTATTTCTTTTATTGAAAAAAGTACTAATTTATTTTCATTCAACAACCCCTTCGGTGCATGCGAAAGCTGTGAAGGCTATGGCTCCATTCTTGATATTGACCCCAAAAAAGTTATTCCAAATGAACAACTTTCTGTTTATGAAGGTGTTGTAAAATGTTGGTCTGGCGAAAAACTAAGTAGATGGAAAGATAAGTTTATTCAAAACTCAATAGATTTTAATTTTCCAATACATAGACCATATAACAAACTTTCTGAAAATGAGAAGTACATTTTGTGGAACGGTAAAGATAAGTGTAAAGGAATATATACTTTTTTTAAATCTCTTGAAAAAGACAAATATAAAATTCAAAATAGAGTCTTAATATCTAGATATAGAGGTAAAACATTGTGTAAATCTTGTAATGGAAATAGATTGAGAAAAGAAGCTTTATATGTTCAAGTTGGCGGAAAGAACATTTCAGAAGTAACAAAAATGACAATTGAAAACGCATTGATATTTTTTAAAGATTTAACTTTAAGTGAAAAGGAATTAGTTGTTTCAAAAAGAATTCTAAAAGAAATTAATGATAGACTAAGTTGTTTAGTTGAGATTGGGCTAGATTACTTAACTTTAGATAGAAAATCAAATACATTATCTGGTGGAGAATCGCAAAGAGCAAACATAGCAAAGTCAATTAGCAACTCTCTAGTTGGCTCAATGTATATACTTGATGAACCCAGTATAGGACTGCATTCAAGAGATACACACAACTTAATTAAGTTACTTAAAAAATTAAGAGATATTGGCAACACAGTTATAGTTGTTGAACACGACGAAGAAATAATTAATCAATCAGATATAATAATTGATATTGGACCTAATGCAGGTAAATATGGAGGAGAAATAGTATACAATGGATCTCCAAAAAAAATCAATAAAAAAACAAATAGCCTAACATCAAATTACTTAACAAATACACTTAGCATACCAATACCTAAATCCAGAAAAAATTTAACCAAAAAAATCAGTATTTCTGGAATAAATAAGCACAACTTACAAAATATTGATATTGAAATACCCTTAAATGGATTAGTTGTAATTACTGGAGTTAGTGGCTCTGGAAAATCTACTCTTGTAAGTGATGTAATTAAACCAGCAATTGAAAATAAAATCAATAATAAAACATCAAAAGATATTACTTATAATAATATTTCATTTAATAATAAAGATATTTATGCTGTAGAATTTATAAATCAAAAGCCAATTGGAAGATCATCCAGATCAAATCCAGTAACATACACAAAAGTTTACGATGATATACGAAACTTATTTGCTAGATCTCCTTTAGCAAAAAAAAGAAATTATAAACCTGGCTTTTTTTCATTTAATATTGATGGAGGTCGATGTCCTAATTGCAAAGGAGATGGTGAAATTAAAATCGAGATGCAATTTATGGCTGACGTTTATGTTAAGTGTGAGGATTGTAATGGTAAAAAATTTAAAGAGGAAGTTTTAGATATAAAATGCTTTGATAAAAATATATATGAAATACTTAATCTATCAATTGAAGAAGCAATTATACTTTTTAAAAAAAATAAGGAAAATAAAATTGCAAATAAGCTTCAGCCTCTAGTTGATGTTGGCTTAAATTATTTAACATTAGGGCAATCTTCCAACACTCTTAGCGGAGGTGAAGCACAAAGAATTAAACTTGCATCTTTTCTAACTAAATCACTAAATAATCAAAACTCACTATTTATTTTTGATGAGCCAACAACAGGTTTACACTTTCATGATATCAGTAAACTACTAAAATCTTTTAATCATTTAATTGATGCTGGTAATTCAATTATTTGCATAGAACATAATTTAGATGTTATTAAATGTGCAGATTGGCTAATAGACCTTGGTCCTGAGGGTGGTGAAAAAGGTGGTGAAATAATTTTTAAAGGAACACCTGAAGATTTAGTGAATTGCAAAAACTCAATTACTGGAAAATACCTTAAAACAAAAATGTAAATATCTATTTTGACAAATAGTCTTGTAAAATAATTGTAGCGCTAACCTTATCTACTAATTCCTTCTTTCTTCTATTTTTTTTATTTATACCACTACTAACTATTGTTTGCCTTGCAATTTTTGAAGTAAACCTTTCATCAAATTTATTCACTGGAATATTCGGAAAGTTTGTTGTTAATCTTTTAATAAATCCATTTACATGATTTGTTAAATCTGTTATTTTACCGTCTAAATTTATTGGATAACCAACAACAAAAAGATCTATTTTTTCTTTTTTGATTAGATCATCTAAGTATTTATTTAAATCGTTAGTACGTACTGTTGATAATGAAAAAGCTATTTTATGTTCATTATCAGAGATTGATAATCCAGTTTTTTTAAGACCATAATCTATTCCAAGGGCCTTCCCCATATAATTTACATGTTAATTATAAACTTTTAAAAATCTAATCGATAATTATAATTTTTGATAAACTTTTGGTTTTAGTAACTACATTAATTATATATGAACCTTCTGAAATACCAGTAAGATTAATATTTTGCTTTGAATAGTTTTTAAAATTGTTGTAGTAATATGTTTTCTTACCTAATATATCAGTCACTTTTATCGTAACATCTTTTGTTGGAGAATAAAGATCTACTGTTACATTTCCATTACTAGGGTTTGGGTAAATACTATAAAAATCTTGTCTTTGATCATATATAGATGTTAATAAAAAAGTAAATGATTGATTGTCAACATCTCCAAGTTCAGAATTGATTGTAGTTGTGAAAGTTAATGTTCCACAAGGATTAATAAAACAGTTTTCAAATGTAATAGAACTCATGTTACCTTGTGTATAATTATTTCCATCTGGAACTGTATTAGTTAAAATATCAATACCTCCACCTGGTGTATTAGTTATCGTAAAGCTTCCCACACAACCAGCTAAGGAATCACATGCAACAATTATAGCAGAATTGTTACTAGGTGATATAAAACTAACCATTATCATAGTATTGATCATTATACTCCCTCCACCGGCCATTAAATATGCTGTTCCAATTGTATCACCAAGATTCATTGAAGCAATATCAAAAGAGCCTGAATTTGAAACAATTAAACCTGTTGACATATCTACTTCACCAGAATCTTGAGAAACTTCGATTGTTAAATCTGACAGGCTATTACATACCATATTAGAAATAAATACATTGACATTTGGAGAGAAGCTAGTATCCAACGCAAAAAATAAATCTGTAGTATCACTACAACCATTAGCATCAATTACTGTTAATGTATAAGTGCCTGATGTAGCAGGTGTAGTAGTAAATGAAACACCAGCATTTCCTAAACTACTGGCCGTAAATCCTGACGGACCTACTAACTGGTAATCATAAGGCAATATTCCTCCAGTAGCAAGTGATGTTAAAGAAGTACTATTTGCAGATAAACTAGCCTGTAGTAATGTAGGTTCAGATACAACTATTGAGTCGGAAAAACTACAATTATTCATATCATAAACTTGTAACGTGTATGTTCCTGCAGATAATCCAGAAATATCTTCAGTTGAATCCCCGTTAGACCAAACATAATTATAACTAGCAATACCACCTGAAACAAAAGCATCAATACTTCCATCACTTAATCCATTACATGAAACTGAATTTGTAGTACTTGAAATATTTAGCGCTGAAGGTTCAATTAATGTGTAAGTATAACTTACAGAACTACATAAAAATGAATCCAATATATTAACAGAGTATGTGCCAGCAGGAATATTATTTAAATCTTCAGAATTGGCACCATTACTCCATACAAATGAATAAGGCAATGTTCCCCCTGTTGGAGATATGTTAATACTTCCTGTAGAATTACCATTACAATCAATATTATTAACAACAGTAAGAGAAGAATCATTTGTAATTTCAGATGGCTGAACCAGATTAACTGTATCGTAATTTATGCAATTATTTGCATCCGTTATAATAACACTATACTGACCTGCAGATAAACCTGATAATATTTGAGAAGTATCTCCATTACTCCATAAAAAATTAAATGGTGAAACACCTCCACTTGTTGAAGCGAAAACAGTTCCATTAGTGCTAGAAAAACATGTCGGATTTACTGAAGAAAGTGATGTTGTAAATAAACTTGGACCAGAAACAGAAATTGTATCTACAAATTCACATAAACTAACATCTGTAATTCTAACTTGATAATCACCTGATTGTAAATTTAGTGGATTAACTGGAAGTCCGTTCATATCAAAAAAATATGAAGTGTATGGTCCGAAACCTCCACTTGGGTTAACAATAATTGATCCATCTGATGAACCACATTGGGAAGCGTCAGTAACAATCTCATTTGCTTTTATATTTCCACATGGTGGATAAACGGTTATAGAAATAACCTGTGAAGTATTTTCAATGGCAGGTGCTGGACAAAAATCATCTTGGACTTTAATTACAAAAGTATATAAACTTGGCTTCAAAGTATTTCCACATGTACTCAGTACATGGTTGCAAGATGTAATCCATTCAAAATAACCGGTTCCAGTACCACCACTAGTAATAAATGGTGGTGCAGCTCCAGTTGATATTTCTTCAAATGTAGCGCATGGAGGATTTTGACATGGTGTATTGTTTGAATAATTATAAAATTGTCCGCCAGATACTTCAAACTTTAAATCTTGTCTTGTACCGTTTGGATAATAGTCATAATCATTTGCAACGAATTCAAAAGAAACCGTATCACCACAATGCACTGCTGTATCCCACTGAAATGGAGCAGGTGTACCTGGATAGAAAAAAGGAGGCTGTACAATAGGTCTGACATTACATAAAGTATCTGCACCTATATTTCCATTTGTTGTATCACCTAAATTACATGTGGGAGGAACTAAAACAACTTGGATTTCCCTAAAGATTTCTGATACTTTTTGACCACACTTGAAAGCTGAAACATTGGTGCAAGTAACATAATTTCCTTGTAAATTTGCAGGATAAAAAGTACGACCAGTCAAAGGGTTCATAACAATACCGTTTATTGGAGTATTTACAGAAAAACCACTCGAAAATGGTATTGCATTAATTAGATCTGGATTTGTATAATCATATGCTGGCGCATTGTATCCTGATGATGGATCATTATATCCATCAAGAGGTTGACCAAATGTATACACAATTGAATCTTGTTCTTCGTCAAAAGCATTATGACTGTATGTAAATCCGTTAGAAAAAGATAGCGGATCGTATCCATTATCTGTTTCTAGAATTGTTCTTGGCTTCTCATAAAACTTTGGAGAAGAGTCAAAACAAATATCATTATTTGGATATATCACCCCTGTTGAATCAATAAACGGATACATGACAGCTCTTAAGGTAAAACCATATTGACCGGTATTGTTTGCTAAGTTTATAATTGCTAAATTTCTAGCAATATCTGTATATGTAAAATGCCAACCTAAGCTATCTGGTGATCCAGCCAGAATAACAGGATTTGACTGAAACATATGTTCTTCAACTGCTCCATTCCCATTTCCTGCATTTCCAATATTACTTCCACCGCAAGAAAAAGGAGTGTTAGGGCCATTAATATTACAAGTTGGTGACATATCATTTGAACCTAAATAATTTAAAGAAATAGAGTTAATTAAAGGATGATTATGTACAACAAGAGATTTGTTGTTTACATCCGCTAATGGAACACCTTGACAGTCTCGGTATATTTTTACATTAAAAATGTAATATCCCGTATTAGGACCGGATTTGATACATTCCCAAGTAATTTCTCCACCCATAAGATGAGTTGCATTAGTATTAAATGAAAATATCAGTGAAATTATAAATAGGAGAAATTTTTTCATAAGATTTATTTTTTGGTAAAGTTAAGATAAAAAAAATATTGTATAGTCTTTTTGCAAAAAAATTATTCAATAATAATTCTTTTTTCGACTATTCCATTTTCGTATATGAACAATAATGGTTTATTTTTTCTTTTATTAGAACCAATTCCATTAAAATCAACAATTTTAGTTAATTTGGTATTTTTTATAGATTCACTTATAGAAGATACAAAAACAAATACCGGAAATGATATTGTATCACCAATACATCCATCAGTATTTGTTTCAACAACTCTAATATTTTTATCACCAAATGCACCAAAACCAAATTCAATTGTAATAGCATTAGTATTATTACCAGACACTATATTGGCAGAATTACTAATAATCCAATTATAAGTTGAACCAACTGTAGGACTAACTGAATAGGTGTTTTGTTGAAATTGCACCGGATATTGAGATCCGTTAATAGCTGATGTATTAACAGCATTATTGACTGTAAAAGCTTGAGCAGAAGAACCATTACATCCAGACGAATCAACAACGTCTACTGTAAAACTTCCAAGTGTATCGACTACAATTTGTTGTGTTGTTTCTCCTGTACTCCATAGAAATGAAGAGTAATTTCCAGCATCAAGAACAACTTGACCAGAAGGGTTACAAAGTAGAGAATCGCCAAATGTTGTAATATTTACATTAAAAGCACCTGTTCCGGGAACAATAGATAAAGGTGAATTTATTGAACTAGCAGTGCAACCAGTAGGATAAACTACTTCACAATGATAACTTCCTGCATTAGTGGCTACAAAATTTTGTTGAGTTCCTAACCACTGCATTATACCGTTATTAAACCATTGATAAGATGCAAATCCTGGAGGTGCACTTAGTGTTACAGAACCATTACAAAGTGAAAATCCAGTTGTTGATGTTATAATATCCTGTGGAGAGATATCAATAGTTGTAACACCTGAAGTTCCAGTACAACCGTTACCATCAGTTACAGTTAAACTATAATTACCTGTTTGTATTGTTGAGATTGAAGGCGTTATTGCTCCATTACTCCATAGATATTGATTAAAACCAGCTGGACCTTCTATTAAAACAGTATCTCCTTGACAAATAAAAACTGAATCAGAAGTTGATAAAGTCACAGGAATAGTATTTTGATATATTTGAACAGGTGGTGATTGACAAGTTTGCCCATTAGTATTAGTAACAGTAACAAAATAAGTTCCAGGGTTGGAAACTGTAATTGATGAAGTTGTTAACCCTCCATTCCACAAATATGAACTAAAACTGTTTGAAACACTCAATACCAATGGTCCACTACAAAGCGAAACACCACTACTATTTATTGATGTATTAACAACATTAATTGTTACAGTGTCAGAATAAATGTTGCCATTACACTCTAGAACTGCTAAAATATCTGTAGTTTGATTAGGAGAAAAATAAATTGAATCTCCAGACCCAATATTTTGTCCATTTGACAGATCATACCAACTTGCACCTGAACCGTAATGTATTTTGATTAATGGATCTCGTGGATTGTTCACTGGACTTGGAAAATTCCCTCCGTGACCAGTGGTAATTGTTAATAAATTGTTACTACCACAAGGCGTAACTCCAGGAACAGAACCTGCTGTTGCTGTTGAATATGAAACAGTAGTATTTCCTCCCACATAAAAACCATAAGTTGCCCCGGCAGGTATTACTACTGGAGTGATTGATATTTTAGCAGAATAAAGCGGATTTGTTGCTGTTGCTCCAGCAGGTAAATTAATTGGAACGGCTGTAGCTACTTGAGTCCATCCTGTATTTGATGTCATTACAGGAAGATAATCTCCAGGGTAATACCATATATCCATATTAATTGCACCTGAATATGAATATGTACCTTGTGAAAAACCATTTATAGTAACATCTCCAGCAGAATTATTGATTACATTGAACATTGCTCCAGAGGATCCATTCGAACTTCCATTAGCTAAAGAGGCAAGACTATCAATTGCTCCTGTACATGCTGTAGCTGGTCCGGATGTAATTGCAATTAGTTGTACTGAATCTGATAAACAAATACTTTGATTAGGCCCAATGTTAATTTGTGAACTAGAAAAGAAAGGGAGAAACAAAAAAATGTAAATAAATTTTTTCATTTTAAAATAATTTTCTTTTCTACAGTTCCATCATCATATATATAAATTGAAGGCCTAAAATAACTAATATTTGAAATTGATGTTAAATCTATTATTTCAATAAGATTTTTCTGAGTAAAAAAATTATTGGTTGTCGTTGATGTGCTTAATACACTAAAATTATCAAACCAAATTTTATCACTTCTAGTAATTGTATATTTACAATATACACCAAAATAATTTGAACTTGTAACACTTAAATCAAGAGCATTACCCTGACTAAAAAATAAGCCATTAGTATCTAAAAAAAGTTCCCAGTTACCAAGGTCATCCCTTGTTACTTTGATTTTAACATTTGGGTTATTGGTTACTAAACCGTCTACTCCATCAATTATCTTATTATGATTAGTTCCATTTTGAACATACAAACTCACTTCATCGACATCACCACTTTGCCCACCTACTTTGACATATACCGCATCTGTATTGTTGAAATCGGTTGTTGAAGACGCAAGATAAACTTTACCAAANTTGTTTGTNGATGGNGAAAATTTAAACTCNACATCAAAAATCCATTCNCCATTTGATAAAACATTACAATTNGTTAANANAGTTGANGTNTTTGCAATACTATCATTTAANTGTANTCTANANNTAGAATCTACTTCAAAATTATTAANNTCCCCNAACCATGTTGGATTNGNTGAAAAATCACCATCCGAAAAATCNTCNGTAAATTGCGCNGANAAACTAAACGANATAAAAANTAAAAAAAATAAAACTNNTTTCATGAANTGTAAAAATAAAAAAAAATACTAANATCAATGTACTTAAAAGACTATATCTATCAATACTTTATTTCTATATTTGCGAAAACAAAATATAAAAANACATGNGCAAGNTATCTGANAGAATTAATANAATGTCTGAGTCTGCGACATTAGCAATGGCACGATTNAGTAGAGAATTAAAAGAGCAAGGAAAAGATGTTATAACACTAAGTNTAGGNGAACCAGATTTTGANACNCCAGATTTTATAAAAAATGCAGCAAAAAAAGCAGTNGATGACAATTTTTCNCACTACACNCCTGTTCCAGGTCTTCCNGANCTAAGAGATTCNATNGTNAAAAAATTTCAAAGAGANAANGATTTAANTTATTCAAGAGATCAAATNGTTGTTTCNACTGGAGCNAAACANTCNNTNGCAAATGTTTGTTTAAGCTTATTAAACCCTGGAGACGAAGTNTTACTTCCATGTCCCTACTGGGTAAGNTANTCAGANATGATTAAATTAGCNGAAGCNAAACCNGTAAAAATTTTATCNTCNATTGAAAANGATTTTAAAGTTACTGTANCTNAAATTGAGAANGCNATTACCACCTAAAACAAAAATGTTAATTTTTAGCTCNCCTTGCAATCCTAGCGGAACTGTTTATTCTAAAAGAGAATTAGAAAGTATTGCAAAAATGCTTGAAAAATATCCTAATATCTACGTNGTTTCTGATGAAATTTATGAACATATAAATTTTGATGAAAAACATTTTAGCATTGGATCAATCGCATCAATGAAAGAAAAGACAATTACGGTTAATGGTGTTTCTAAAGGTTTCGCAATGACTGGCTGGAGAGTAGGTTTTATTGGAGCACCACTATGGATTGCAAATGCATGCAGCAAAATACAGGGNCAAGTAACATCTGCAACATGTGCAGTAGCTCAAAAAGCAACACAAGAGGCAATGCTTTCAGATCCAAAAATAACAACAAAAAAAATGCGGGATACTTTTTTAAAAAGACGAGACCTAGTGGTTAAATTATTTAATGAAATTCCCAATGTTAAGTGCAATCTTCCTAAGGGTGCATTTTATGTTTTTCCTGATGTTTCGTTTTATTTTGGAAAAAAGAACAGTAATATCACAATTAGAAATGCTGATGACTTATGCATGTATCTTCTAAATAACGCTTTTGTTGCTTGCGTTTCGGGTAGTGCGTTCGGTAATGATAATTGTATAAGAATATCGTATGCAACATCAGAAGATTTATTAATTGAAGGAATTAATAGAATTAAAAATCAGTTAGATCTACTTTCGTAATGAATTTCGAAAAAATTTTTACTGATTTTAAATCAAAAAAAATACTTATTATCGGCGATATAATGATTGACTCTTACAGNTGGGGGAATGTAGAAAGACAATCACCTGAAGCTCCCGTCCCAATTGTAAATCTAGAAAAAAAAGAAGACAGATTAGGAGGCGCAGGAAATGTAGCTTTAAATATTAAAGCACTAGGTGCTAAACCAATACTATGTTCTGTTATTGGTGAAGATTATTCTGGTAATAAATTATTAGAATTATTACGTCAAGAAAATTTATGTACAGATGGNATAATTATTGATAGAACAAGGAAAACAACCACAAAAACTCGAATCATAAACAATAGTGAACAAATAGTTCGAATTGATGATGAAGATTTATTTGATATCAAAAACGAACAAAATTTACTAGAGCTAATATATTCAAAACTTAATCAGGTTGATGTTATAATATTACAAGATTATAATAAAGGTGTTTTAACAGAAAATATAATTACAAATATTATAAAAAAGGCAAATCAAAAAAATATTCCAACAATTGTTGACCCCAAAAAGAAAAATTTTAAAAAGTACAAGAATTGTACTCTTTTTAAACCTAATTTGAAAGAAACGGTTGAAGGACTAAATTTTAATATTAATGATTTTAATGACATTGAAAAGGCAGCAAAAAAACTCAAAGAAATAATTAAATGTGATATTGTCCTAATAACTCTGTCTGAAAACGGAATATGTATTAACTATGATAATAAATTTCTGCACACAAAAGCAATTCAAAGAAATATAATAGATATATCTGGTGCTGGTGATACAGTTTTGGCTGTAGCATCTTTGTGTTACTCCATTAATATGAATAACAATGACTTATCAAAGATATGTAATATATCTGGAGGTTTAGTATGTGAAAAGGTTGGAGTTGTTACAATTAATAAAGAAGAATTAATTAAAGAAGTGAATAAATATTTGTGAAATGATAAAGCCTTATAATACAGCTGAAAACAAAAAAAAAGAAATTAAAAAAATGTTTAATAACATTGCAAAAAGTTATGACACATTAAATAGGATTTTATCACTAGGAATTGATATTTGGTGGAGAAAAAAAGCTGTTAAACAATTAAACAATCCAAAAATAATTTTAGATGTTGCAACAGGAACTGCTGATTTTGCAATATCCGCTGCAAAAAATACAAATGCAACAATTACAGGCATTGATATTTCTGATAAAATGTTAGAAATTGGTGAACAAAAAATTAAAAAACTAAATTTAGAAAATCGAATAACACTTAAAATTGGTGATGCTGAAGAAACTAGTTTTAAAAAAAATTCATTTGATGCTATAACAATTGGTTTTGGTGTTAGAAATTTTGAAAATTTAGATTTAGGATTAAAAGAAATGCATAGGATTCTAAAAAAAAATGGACAGATAGCCATACTTGAACCTTCAATACCAACATTTTTTCCATTAAAACAAATATACAATCTTTACTTTCATATTTTACTTCCTAAAATTGGAGGATGGTTTTCTAAAGACACTAGTGCATATTCATACCTACCTAACTCTGTAAAATCATTTCCAGCTAAAAAACAATTTTTAGAAAAATTAAAAAAAATTGGCTTCACAAATCAGAGACATATTTCTTTGTCCCTTGGGATTGTTTCACTTTACATCGCAATAAAATAATATTATCAAACGTTAAATGCTGATAAATGAAAAAGATTTTTAGAAACGTTATACTATTTTTAATAATTTGTTGTTCTGATGTTTCTTTTGCTCAAAAATTTAAAAAACCGCAGAATCTACCAAGATATGATTTGCAAAAATTACATTTTGGATTTACAATTGGAATAAATTCATTAGATTTCATAATGAGCAAAAATCTTAATTATGTCGGTACAGATAGTTTAGTTAATGTATATAGTAATAATCAGTACGGATTTAATTTAGGTATTGTTTCTAATTTAAGACTTGGAAAGTTTACAGATCTAAGATTTATTCCAACTCTGGTATTTGGAGAAAGAATACTTGACTACAATTTTAAGCTTAATAATATTAATGAAAATGTAATTGCCGAATCTAAAAGAATTGAATCTACACTTTTGGATTTTCCTTTTCACTTAAAATACAAATCTGAAAGATATAATAATATACGAACATTTATTATTACAGGTGTAAAATATAGTTTAGACATTGCCTCACAAGACAAAATAGATGATGAAGGTGAGGAACTTGTAAAGCTAAAAAAACATGATATAATGGCAGAAATTGGTTTTGGTATAGATTTTTACTTAGAGTATTTTAAATTTTCTCCACAAATCAAATTATCACATGGTATTCTTAACGTACTTAATAAAGAAAATACGATTTACACAAAATCATTTAACCAACTAAGAACTAATGGTTGGATGCTTTCATTTACCTTTGAGTAACCAACATATTGTTCTGATATTTAGATATTTACTTTTTTTTTATTATATTTGATTTGTCTTTGATTATGGATGTGAGATTGACGTGAAATTTTATAAACCAACTTAGATGCCTACAGATCCTTTTTTTAAATTTTTTTTATTTCTAATAATATATATACTTATTCTTTTAGTTTTTAAATTTAAAGGAACAGGTGAAAAAAAAGTAACTAAAGATTGTTTAAACGCATGTCCATGTGAAAAAAATTGTCCCCTGAACAGAATAGAAAGAAAAATGTCAGATAAATTTTTTAATCACCTAACTTTTAGAATCTTCAATTTTAAAAGATATAAATGCAGTTCATGTGAATGGCAAGGATTAAGATGGGAAAAAGATTTTAAAGCAAAATCTTAACTAGTAAATTCATGTAACATTATAGCTGCAGAAACAGCAACATTTAATGAATCAATTTCATTTCCAAACTTTTTAATTGATATATCCTCATCAATATACCTTTTCAAATCTTCTGATATGCCCCTTGATTCGTTTCCCAAAACTAAATGACAATTTCTATCAAAATTATTACTTCGTATACTTTTACCTTTTTTAAAGGTTCCGTATATCTTTGTATTTATATTTGATAAATATGAACTCAAATTTTTATACTTTATATTAACTCTAAAAACAGACCCCATACTAGCTTGTATAACTTTATTGTTAAACATATCAACTGAATTTTCTGAGCAAACAATTTTTTTTATAGAAAACCAGTCAGCCAATCTAATTATTGTTCCTAGATTACCTGGATCACTAATTTCATCCAAAACTAAAGTAATATCATGTTTGAAATCATATGAGTTATCACTTATTCTAGCAATAGCAATAACTTTATTAGCCTTTTTTAAACTACTTATTCTTTGTAAGTTTGAACTAGAAACATATTTTACTTTAGTGTTATCCACTGTATTTTTCCAATCTTTAATCGCATATAGCTCCATGACTTTATATGAAGACAACAAGAGTTCCCTAACACATTTATCTCCTTCAACAATAAATTGACCTGTTTTTTTTCTATTTACTTTGCGATGCAATTTATTTATTCGTTTTATATCTGAACTGCTAAGCATAATTAAATTTTATTTATCAATAATATGAAAATATTGCAAAAAGATGTTTAAATTAATAACATTCTTATAATTTTGTCAAAAAAAAATAAATATGTCCAAATTTAGTAAAGGAATTATCACAGGTAAAGAAGTTCAAAGAGTATTTCATGATGCAAAACTTAACCAATATGCTTTACCAGCAGTTAATGTAACTAGCACAAGTACAGTTAATACTGTTTTAGAAACAGCCGCAGAGCTAAATTCTCCAGTAATAATCCAATTTTCAGCAGGAGGTTGTCAATTTTACGCCGGTAAAGGATTAAAAGATGATAATTTTGTAGCATCAATTAACGGAGGAATATCTGGGGCTTTTCATGTCCATCAAATGGCCAAAGTATATGGAGCAAGTGTAATATTACATACTGATCATTGTGCTAGAAAAATATTACCATGGATTGATGGTTTATTAGATGCTGGAGAAGAACATTTTAATAAATACGGAACTCCTCTATACAGTTCTCACATGATAGACTTATCAGACGAACCTATTGAAGAAAATATAGAAACTTGTAAAAAGTATTTAGAAAGAATGAGTAAAATTGGCATGACATTAGAAATCGAACTTGGAATAACTGGAGGTGAAGAAGATGGTGTAGATAATACGGGTATTGATAGTTCAAAACTATACACTCAGCCAGAAGAGGTTGCCTACGCATACGAAGAACTTGTATCCATTAGCAATCAATTTACTGTTGCTGCTGCATTTGGAAATGTTCATGGTGTGTACAAACCAGGAAACGTAAAATTAACACCTATAATCTTGAATAATTCCCAAAAATTTGTTCAAAAGAAATTTAACACTGATGCAAAGCCAATAGATTTTGTATTTCATGGAGGATCAGGTTCATCAAGATCTGAGATAGAAGAAGCAATTTCATATGGTGCAATCAAAATGAATATTGACACAGATTTACAGTGGGGCTTTACAACAGGTGTTAGAGATTATTTTAAAGATAAAAAAGAATATTTAAAATCTCAAATTGGAAACCCTGAAGGAGATGACAAACCAAACAAAAAATATTACGACCCAAGAAACTGGTTAAGATCTGGAGAAATTACATTTAAAAACAGATTAATCAAATCTTTTGAAGACTTAAACAATATAAATAGAAATAGTTAATATGAGTTGGTTCAAAAGAATTAAAGAAGGAATTACCACTTCTACTGACAATAAAAAAGAAACCCCTGACGGATTATGGTATAAATGTCCGAAATGTAAAGAAATTGTTACAACAAAAGATCATAAAAAAAATTTATATTGTTGCGTAAAGTGCAACTATCACAGTAGAATTGGTTCAAATGAATATTTTGAAATTCTATTTGATAAAAATAAATACACAGAGCTTGATGTAAATATGGTTTCAAAAGATCCTTTAAAATTTAAGGATAAAATTTCCTACACCGAAAGAGTAAAAAAAATACAATCTAAAACAAAACTTAAAGATGCAGTAAGAACCGCATATGGTATGTTAAAGGGAGAAATGGTAGTTATAGCATCAATGGATTTTAATTTTATCGGAGGATCTATGGGTTCTGTTGTCGGTGAAAAAATTGCTAGAGCAATAGATTATTCAAAAAATAATGGATATCCTTTGATAATAATTTCAAAATCTGGTGGCGCTAGAATGATGGAAGCAGGTATTTCATTAATGCAACTAGCCAAAACATCGGCAAAACTTGCACAATTAGACAGTAAAAAAATACCATATATTTCATTATGTACTGATCCTACATTTGGAGGTGCAACAGCGTCATTTTCCATGTTAGGAGATATGAATATTGCAGAACCAGGAGCGTTAATTGGTTTTGCTGGCCCAAAAGTTGTAAAAGAAACCATTGGTAAAGATTTACCAAATGGATTTCAAACTGCAGAATTTTTACTTGAACACGGATTTATTGATTTTATAGTTGATAGAAAAGAATTGAAAGATAGGTTAGCACAAATCTTTAAAATATTAAAAAAATAATTTTCTAGAAGAAAGTACTAAAATTCATTTGTTTTATTAAATTTGCAGCCCGATAAAGATTAATAATAATGAGTATAACAACGAAAGATAAAGAAAAAATATTTGAAAAGTTCGGAAGTAGTTCTAAAGACTCTGGATCAGTTTTTAGTCAAATTGCACTTTTTACAAGTAAAATAAAATTACTTACTGAACATTTAAAATCTAATAGAAAAGATTTTAATACGCAAAGGTCGTTACAAATAATGGTAGGTAAAAGAAGAAAATTACTTGATTATTTAAAAAGTAAAGATATTATCAAATACAGGGAACTAATTAAGACCCTTAAACTTAGAAGATAAACCAAAAAAAAGGCAATATATTCAATTGCCTTTTTTAATTTACAAACAAAGAAAACATGATTAAAGAAGAAAAACAAATTATTAAACTAACTGATGGAAGAGAGATAACTATCAGTACCGGAAAATTAGCAAAACAAGCACATGGATCAGTAGAAGTTAGAATGGGAGACACTCATTTATTAGCAACGGTAGTATCAAGTTACGAAGCAAAAGAAGGCGTTGATTTTTTACCCTTAACAGTAGATTATAGAGAAAAATTTGCCGCTGATGGAAGATTTCCAGGCGGCTTCTTAAAAAGAGAAGCTAGACCAACGGATAATGAAATTTTAGTAATGAGATTAGTTGATAGAATCTTAAGACCTATGTTTCCATCTGATTATCATGCCGAAGTACAAATAATGATATCTTTAAATTCACATGACCCTAATGTTAAACCTGATGCACTTGCAGCACTTGCAGCATCATCGGCTATTGCAATATCTGACATTCCTTTTAACGGACCAATTTCAGAAGTTAGAGTTGCAAGAATTAATGGTGAATATATGATTAACCCATCATCAGAACAATTAAAAGAATCTGATATTGATTTAATGATTGGTGCTTCATCAAATAGCGTTGCAATGGTTGAAGGTGAAATGGATGAAATATCTGAATCTGAAATGATAGAAGCTATTAAAATCGGTCACGAAGCAATTAAAGTACAATGTAATGCTCAACTTGAGCTAGCTAAAAAAGTTACAAAATCTTTAGAAAAAAGAGATTACTGTCATGAATCACATGATGAGGAATTGAAAACAAGAATTAAAAAAGACACTTATGATACAATTTATACTGTTGCTTCTGAAGGGTTAGGAAAAGAAGAAAGATCATCTAAATTTAAAGAAATATTAACAAATTGGATTGAAAGCTTATCTGAAGAAGAAATAGAAAAGTATGATGAAAGACTAATTAAAGCATATTATCATGATATTGAAAAAGAAGCTATTAGGAATTTAGTTTTATCAGAAAAGAAGAGATTAGATGGAAGAAATACAACAGAAATTAGACCAATATGGTGCGAGATAGATTATTTGAAAAGCCCACATGGATCAGCTGTTTTTACAAGAGGAGAAACACAATCTTTAACTACAGTAACACTAGGCTCCGCTACTGACGTAAATCGACTAGATGGTGTTACATATCAAGGGCATGAGTCTTTCTACTTACATTATAATTTTCCACCTTTTTCTACTGGTGAAGCTAGAATGCTTAGAGGAACAAGTAGAAGAGAAATTGGACACGGAAATTTAGCGCAAAGAGCTTTAAAAATGATGGTTCCATCTGATAATCCATATACTGTTAGGATTGTATCAGACATATTAGAATCAAACGGATCTTCTTCAATGGCAACAGTGTGCGCAGGCACAATGGCACTTATGGATGCAGGAATTAAAATAAAAAAACCTGTGTCTGGTATTGCTATGGGTCTAATATCTGATAAAAAAAATCCAAACAATTATGCTATACTTTCTGATATATTAGGCGACGAAGATCACTTAGGTGATATGGACTTTAAAGTATGTGGTACCGCTGATGGAATAACAGCATGTCAAATGGATATTAAGATCGAAGGGCTATCTTACGAAATTTTAGAAAAAGCTTTAAATCAGGCTCTCGATGGAAGATTACATATACTAGAAAAAATTACAAATACTATTGATAAACCAAGAGAACAATTAAAACCTCAAACACCAAAAATTATTAAACTTGAAGTTCCAAAATCTGCTATTGGTGGTATAATTGGACCTGGAGGAAAAATAATTCAAGAGCTGCAGGCTGCAACATCAACAAACATTTCTATTGAAGAAGTTGATGAAAAAGGTGTTGTTGAAATTTTAGGTACTGAGCAAGACGGTATTGATAATGCTATTAAAAAAATAAAATCAATTGCATTTGTTCCTGAAGTTGGAGAAATATATAAAGGAAAAGTTAAGTCGATTATGCCTTACGGTGCATTTGTAGGAATATCAGATAATACAGATGGACTGGTACATATTTCTGAACTTAAATGGGAAAGAGTTGAAAAAGTTGAAGATGTTCTTAAAGAAGGTGATGAAATTGAAGTGAAATTAATTGCAATTGATGAAAAAAACGGAAAATTAAAACTTTCAAGAAAAGTATTATTACCTAAACCTGAAAAAAAAGATTAGAAACGTAACCTTCTAAACTTTTATACGTATAAGTAATGGTGCAATAACAAAATAAACTTCAATAAATATGAGACAACTTAAAATCACTAAGCAGGTAACAAATAGGGAAACTGCATCTTTAGATAAATATTTACAAGAAATCGGTAGGGTTGAATTAATTACCGCTGAAGAAGAAGTTGAACTAGCCCAAAAAATTAAAGCAGGTGATGAACGAGCTCTTGATAAATTAACAAAAGCAAATTTACGATTTGTTGTTTCAGTAGCAAAGCAATATCAAAATCAAGGCCTTACTTTACCGGATTTAATTAATGAGGGCAACCTAGGACTAATCAAAGCTGCAAAAAGATTTGACGAAACAAGAGGATTTAAATTTATTTCCTATGCAGTTTGGTGGATACGTCAATCTATACTACAAGCACTTGCTGAACAATCAAGAATTGTTAGGCTTCCTTTAAATAAAATTGGATCAATAAACAAAATCAATAAGGCTTATGCTAAACTTGAACAACAATTTGAAAGACCACCAACAGCTGAAGAAATTGCTGACTTAGTAGAACTATCAATTACAGAGGTAAAACAATCTCTTAGAAATACTGGAAGACATGTCTCAATGGATGCACCTTTAATTGATGGCGAAGATAGTAATCTGTATGATGTAATGGGTTCTGATGAAAGTCCAAACCCTGATGCAGATTTAATGCTTGAATCTCTTAGAGAAGAAATAAGAAGAGCCTTAGACACACTTACACCAAGAGAAGCAGATGTAGTTTCTTCTTATTTTGGATTAAACGCCGGACACGCAATGACTCTTGAAGAAATAGGTGAGAAATTTGACCTTACGAGAGAGAGAGTAAGACAAATTAAAGAAAAGGCTGTCAGAAGACTCAAACAAACATCAAGAAGTAAAATTTTAAAAACCTATTTAGGCTAACTATAAGAGGTGATTTTCACCTCTTTTTTTATATTTATAAAACATGTCTCATTTAATAGCACCTTCAATTTTAGCTGCAAATTTTGGAAATTTAGATAATGACTGTGAGATGCTTAATAATAGTCAAGCTGATTGGTTTCATATTGATGTTATGGACGGTGTATTTGTTCCAAATATTTCATTTGGCACTCCAGTAATAAAAAGTATAAAAAAAATTGCAAGAAAAACAATGGATGTTCACTTAATGATTATTGAACCAGATAAATATATAAATCTATTTAGAGATCTTGGATCAGATATACTTACCATACATTATGAAGCATGTACTCATCTTCACAGGACTGTTGATGCAATTAGACAAGCAGGAATGAAAGCAGGTATTGCACTCAATCCTCACACTCCTGTCAACTTATTATTAGATATAGTCACTGATATTGATCTAGTTTGCTTGATGTCTGTAAATCCAGGTTTTGGAGGGCAATCATTCATTGAAAATACTTACAAAAAGATAACTGAACTAAATGATTTAAAAATAAAAACAAACAGTAATTTTTTGATTGAAATTGATGGTGGTGTTAATTCTGAAAATGCTCCAAAACTAATCGAATGTGGAGCAAATGTTTTAGTTGCAGGAAGTTTTGTTTTTAAATCTGCAAATCCTATTAACACTATTGCACATTTAAAATCTATTTAAGCATTAATAAAATCTCTTAAATATTCAAAATTTTGAGTTAAATCTCCATCTTTACAAATAGTAGCACCTTCTAAAATAGAGTTATTTGAATGCAAAATTGGAATAACATATTTGATTAAATTTTCACCAAAATCCTTTGAAGCATCTTTTGGTAATTCACATGGAAGATTATCTACTGCCATTACCGCAACAACATCATCCCTCATGAAATCATCTTCATCTTCAGTTAATTTATTGTACCCATAAATTGGGTCAGTTATTTTTGACGCTCTAATTGTTGTTGCTACCGGTCCATCAATATCACAAGAAACATCAGCAATTACTGAAATATTAAATTGTTTCGATCTAACATCCTCTCTAGTGAACAAGTATGGTGCTCCGTTTGCATAAAAATGGCCAGCAAAGTAAATAGTAGTTTTTGATACAAATTTCATAAAAGAAGATTTGTACTCTTTATAGTTATTAATAAAATCTAAAAAATTTGACTTCTTTTTATCAATTCGTTCATTGTAATCTAATACGTCAATATTTAAAAAAACTGGATAATTAAATTCCTTGGTTAAATAATCATTCTGATTAACTTCAGTAACATTTAATTTTATTAATGTTTCTAAAATTCCTTTTCCTACTCTACCCTTTCCAGTTACTAATAGTTTTTCATTTTTCAAAATAACTTTTTTAAGTTGATTATCCATTTCTTTTCTATCAAAACATAAATGTGCTGGTTTTAAATTAAATAAGTTTGTTTTTAGTCCATACGTCAATAATCCATTGTAGGCACCTATAATACCCGCATATCTTCCAAAACCTAAAATTCTTTTCCCATTATCAAACTTTAGAACTTCGTAATCAATCATTCTAATGTTTAAACTTATCATCTTTTTTAAAAGGTCACGATTATAAGCTTGTTTCTTAATCGTATGAGAGAAAAAAAAATAAGTCTTATGAGAAATTAAACGATCAATTGGAACTTCTTTAATTCCAAACAAAATATCACAAAAACTAATATCTTCTAAAACTGAAATATTATTTAGTAAATATTCATGATCAGAATAGCACCGGAATTTACAAGATTGAACATAAATTTCAATATTAGGAAAATCATTAATAATTCTTTTACATTGAGATGGAGAAAACGGAGTACGTCTATCCACAGGAATTTTTTCTTCTCTTAGAATACCTAATTTCATACTTAAAAATAAGTACAAAAATATATAATAGAACTGAGTTAAGTAGTTAATTTATTATTTTTGCATATAATGTTCTTTAAATACTGGGGCTGAATGGATTTGACAGCAATTGAAATTTTATAACAAGCATGTCGAGCATTGTATTTTAGCTCGTAAAAATTAAAGTACAATTTTTAATTGGCGAAAATAATTACGCTTTAGCTGCCTAATTTATATAATTAGTTAAGCTTTTGTCTCTTTAAGGGTCCTTCTGAAACCTTTATCTGAGGCATAATAAATTCAGGATAGATTTATTTATTTCTTGGCTAAATAAACGACTAATTACAAGATAAGAAGAAGTGTTGGAATCATCTATCCTATCTTCTTTCGAAAATAAAATGATGATAAACATGTAGAAACTTATAGGATCTTTTGTTTGGACGTGGGTTCGAAACCCACCAGCTCCACTAGATGAACCTGCTTTTAGCAGGTTCTTTTTTTTATAGATATATTTGCAAATGCCTTTTACGAATCATATTTATAAATTTAGAAGAAAAATTTATTACCTATTAAGAAGACTGGTTCTTATGATTCCTAACTTTATTTTTTCTAAAAAAGATCATATATATCTTTTTATTTTAAGCCCACCATTTTCTGGATCAACATTGTTAAATCAAATTATTTCATCTTCAAAAAATGTTAGTTGTAACAATAATATTGGGACTAGAGAAGGTCAAACACTTCCAGGAGTTAAAAAAATAATGTTTGATAAAAAAAGATGGGATGAAAAAAAACAGATACCATGGAAAAAAATTAAAAAAATTTGGAGGTCACACTGGTTTCTAAAGAAACCTATACTATTAGATAAAAGTATTCCAAATATTATGAGAGTTGATCAATTAAAAGATGTTTTTTACCCAAACTATTTTATATGTATGGTTAGAAATCCGTATGCAATATGCGAAGGAGTTATGAGAAGAAGTAATAAATCCGCTGAAGTGGCAGCTAAGTTTACACTCAAGTGCTTTAAATATCAAATGAAAAATATTAACAGTAATAAAGATATTTTATTTTTTAGTTATGAAGATTTATGTGAAAACACAACAAATACAATCAATAAAATTAAACAACACGTTAATAAACTTGATGATATAAATACAAATCAAAAGTTCAAAGCTCATAACTTTAAAACAAAAAAATCAATGCACATTACCAATTTAAACGATGAAAAAATAAAAAAAATTCAACAAAAGGATTTGTTGATCATTAACAAGCACTTTAGAGAAAATAAAGATGTTTTAGATTTTTTTAATTATAAAATAATTAGTTATTAAAAATTTATCTTAATAACTTGTTATTTTATCAACAAATATTTCTTATTTGTCAATTTTAATATAATACATTTGAAAAAAAACAATTAACATGAGACATATTATTTTAACACTTGCTATTTTTCCTTACCTTTTATTTTCACAATCAGATTTAAATTATCAACAAACCCAGGACATTCAGTATTATAAGAATATTAAGAATGGTACTAAATTTAATTCGTATACAACAAAAAATGGATTAAAAATTTCCAAAGGTGATATAATTACAATAGGAAGACCTTTCTCAAAAAAAGAAAATGTAAAAATTAATGATGAATTTAAAAATATTGTTGTTGGTGATGTTAGTGGCACATATATACATGACTATAAATATTTAAATCAAAAATATAAAGACGAACAAGTTATAGTCTCTGAAATTTATGTGACTCATGAAAAATACAAAGGATATAAACTCCTTTACAACAAAAAAGAAATGCCATTATATGTAAGTATTTATGTAAAATCAGCTAATAAAAGTGATAATATTTCAAGTTTTTTTGGTGACTCCAAAAAAACAATTTTAAATATTGAAAAGGCTCTCATAGAAATGGAAATAATTAATCCAAACGCTCCACTTTCCAGAGAAGAAGCTATAAAAAAACTAAGAGAAAGTAAGGATCTCATGGAACTAGATATGATGAGTAAAGAAGAATATGAAAAGTTAAAGAAAAAACTAACACCTATAATTAAGCAATAATAAACATAACTTTTTAACAATTTTTTTTCCGATCTAAGATCTATTAGATTTTGTAGCATAAATAATATCTGTTTTTATACCTTTGCTCGAAGAGCAAAACAAGTATAAAGAAATGCGGCAAATTAAAGCTACAATATTATTTATTGTACTCTTTTTTGGTATAAAAAACAATGCATTATCACAATGTGTTGATGGAAACTTTGATGTTCCTGACTGTATACAAGTTGGAGTTCCAGTAACGTTTATAAACACATCAATTGATAACAATACCGGTGGAAACTCGTATTGTAATAATACAGAATATTATTGGGATGTTAGAGATAATTCTGGAAATAGCATATATACTGGATCTTTTACTCCTTCTTTTAATTTAAGTAACTTTACATTCCCATACGCTGGTAGTTTTGTCGTTGAAATATTTCCATATATCCCACTTAATGCATGGCAAACCAATCAATGTTGTCCTGGAGGATGGGGAAATATATGGACAGATCCTTGGCAACAAAATGTTATTGTTGTAGATTCTTTAATTAGTATACAAAGTAATGATTCTATATCTATATGTGTAGGTCCAGCTGGAGGAAGTATTGACACAAGTGATCTAAATATCCAAATCAACAATAGTATTGGTTCTCTGGATTTCTCATGGATTGCAAGTCCCTCTGGAGATCAATTTTTCACAACCAACCCATCTGGTATTGATCAAAATGATAATGAAATTCAGCTTATAGTTACAGATCTTGCAACTGGATGTTCTGCTACAAAAACAATTTATTTATCAATAGCTCAAACAAGTCTTGATCCTGGATTTACAACATCAGCTGTAAATGTTTCAACTGGTTGTTCAAATGATTCATTAATATTCATAGCTAACGATTCTAGTAGTAATAGTATAAACTGGTATATTAATAACAGTATTTTGATTGGAACCTCAAACACTATTTCAACAACTTTATCTACATATATCTCAAATAATACTTCTGTAAATGTATCTTTAACATTGCTCGATACAATTGTTGGATGTGTAGTTACTAGTGATTCTAATTTTATTTTCACAGCCCCTCCATTTATCGCATTGGATACGTCAATAACAAATACTAATCTTCCAACACATTATGATACGACATTTCATGGTTTTAGTGGATGTAATACTGTAAACGGTCAAATCAACTTAACCTTTAGCAACTCCAATATTACAGTTGGAAACCAAAATATTGATTCACTAGTTTTCTTATGGCCTGATTCAACCACATCAATTTTAACTGATTCTCTCCTATTAAACTTTTTATTAAATGGCTCCGTAAGTAATACATTTACATTGGGTTCTGTAAATCAAACTTTTAGTGTAATAGCATACAACAGTGACGGCTGTAGTTATTCCACTGATTATACTGTATTAAGCGGAGGTTCAGGAAATATAAATGGATTAAACAGTATTGGTTACTCATTTATTAGTTCAACACTTTGCAGTGATACAAATACTTGGTTTTATTTAACAAATCCTTTATCAGTTCCGCCGAATCAACCAATATTGGAAATTGGAGCGAATGATATTGTAACATGGAGAATATATTGTGAATATGACAACCCTCAGCAATTTGATTATGTAGAAGAATGGGATGCAGATGAATATGCATCAAATATGTTACTCCTTCCTAATGGAGATTCTGCTGTTGTATTTAGATATACATTTCCCTCTAGTTCCTGCCCATGTACAGGACCGGTTACCCCTTGGGAAGCTTATACAGTTAGTGTAGACTTAGATAGATTTTGTAATCCAAACCTTTTATATCAATCTACAGGAGTTCCAATTGAAGACCCTCCAATTGCAAAGTTTAGCACCATAACCCCTCAGTGTAGAGATAATTTATTTACTTTTTCTAATGATACGGAAGCTGGTTGTGATGGCTTCTCAGTAAATCAAGATCTTGATAGTCTTTTGGTTTTTCAATGGGATTTTGGAGATTGTAATAGTACATCAACAATTGGTTATTTACATCCATTCCCTGGAACGCAACATCAATATCAACAACCAGGAGAATACTGGGTTAAACTAACTCTTGAAGCTAACTGTGGTACAACATACGATTCAACATTAATAACTGTAAATCCTCTTCCAAATGTATCATTTGACGCCGAACCAGTATGTCAAGGTACAACTACTATTTTTAATAACTATAGTTACACTGATAGTGCTTATGTTCGAATAGACTCATGCTTTTCACCACCAAAATTAATTACTGTGCCTGCTGGAGGTAATATTGTGGCTTGGGAATGGATGATTGATACCAATTTTTCTGGTGCTCAACAATATGCCGCATGGGATGCTCTTGGTGAATTTCAAAATATAAATGGCAATTTAACAAATATCAATAGTGAGGAAATAGCCTTTTTATTTGATAGTTGTGGAACATATACTGTATGGTTAAAAGCTACTGATGATAAAGGTTGTGATAGTACATATAGTTTTGATGTGGTTGTTTATGATTTGCCTGAGCCAATATTTTCAACAGAAGAAATTTGTCAAGGGAACTGCACCCCAATAGTTGATTCATCTTACACACATTTAAATTCTTGCGCTACTAATCCAATAGAAAATTGGCAATTTTATATATATAATACCATTGTTGATACATTATTAGATTCAATTATTTTTAATGATAATACAATTGGAGATACATGCTTTAACTTTGACCCCCCTTGTGATTTATTTTCTTCAACAATGTCATATGACTATAACATATGGCTAACTGTTACAGATTCTTTTGGTTGTATCGATTCAACAATGCAAACTGCAACAGTTTTATGTCAACCAATTGCTGATTTTGACTCAACATATGTTTGTTTTGGAGATAACAAAGTACTAACAAATCAATCAAGTCCAATTTTGGGAATGGATTGGAAATGGGAAATTGATCCATCTCTTGGATCCTATGTTAATTCTACAGACACCAGCGAGAGTCCCACCTTTTTATTTGATACGTGTGGTACTTTTTTAGTTAAGTTAATTTTATTAAGTGATAACTGTAACGATACAATTGAAAAATCCATTACAGTATGGTGTTTACCTCAAGCATCATTTACATCTGATTTGGTATGTTTTGGTGACACTACAACAATAATTAGCACATCTGTTGCGGGGAATTATCCATCAGGAGATATCAATTCTTGGAGTTGGAACTTTACAAATGAAAATAATGATACTATTTTGAATGTGTTTGCAAATTGTAACAACACAGCTGTTACACTTACAGTAACAGATATTTACGGTTGTCAAAATGATTTTCTAAATGATGTTATAGTTTATTGTAATCCAGATGCTGATTATAATGTTGCTGATGAATGTTTTGATAATGAACAGCAGCCAATAGAATTCTATGACGCTTCAAATAATGGTAGCGCCCCAATTAATTATTGGCAATGGACTATATCAGGAGGAAATTATGTTTTCCCATACAATCAAGATTCAGCAAATACACAATTTCATTTTGATTCTTGTGGAACTAAGAACTTCTCTCTTTATGTTCGAGATATAAATAATTGTGAAGATTCAATAATTGGTAGTGTAAATGTGTGGTGTGAACCAATAGCTGATTTTAATGCTCCACCTGTATGTCTAAATGACACAACAGTTTTTCAAGATCTATCAAGTGATAGTATAGTAAGTTGGCAGTGGGATTTTGGAGATGGCAATACTTCAACATTGCAAAATCCTTCTCATCTATATGCAAGCTGTGATTCATTTCTTGTTAAACTTATTGTAGTAGATATTCATGGATGTAACGATACCACAGAAAAATATATCACAGTCTGGTGTTTACCACAAGCATCATTTACTGCTAATCTTGTTTGTGAGGGAGATACAACAACAGTAGAAAGTAC
Organism: Flavobacteriales bacterium; assembly: GCA_002728175.1. GTDB lineage: Bacteria > Bacteroidota > Bacteroidia > Flavobacteriales > BACL11. Next base: position 34,193 of record PBVH01000034.1, read on the forward strand.
ATCTGTTGCAGGAAATGAACCATCTGCACCAATTATATCATGGGATTGGAGTTTTACAAATAATACTTCGTCAATAGTTAATCATCTTTTTATCCCATGTAATAATTATATTGAAGAGTTAATTGTTACAGATGCAAACGGATGTAAAGATACTACTCAAGGAACAATTACTGTATACTGTAATCCAAATGCTAGCTATAATGTTAATGATGAATGTTATGATAATGAACAGCAACCAATAGAATTCTATGACGCTTCAAATAATGGTAGCGCCCCAATTAATTATTGGCAATGGACTATATCAGGAGGTAATTATGTTTTTCCATACAATCAAGATTCAGCAAATACACAATTTCATTTTAATTCCTGTGGACTAAAAAACTTTTCTCTTTATGTTAGAGATGCAAATAATTGTGAAGATTCAATTAGCGGAAGTGTTAATGTGTGGTGTGAACCAATAGCTAGCTTTAATGCTGCACCTGTATGTCTAAACGACACAACAGTTTTTCAAGATCTATCAAGTGATAGTATAGTAAGTTGGCAGTGGGATTTTGGAGATGGCAATACTTCAACATTGCAAAACCCTAATCATGCTTATGCAAATTGTGACTCATTTCTTGTTGAGCTTATTGTAGTAGACATTAATGGCTGTAATGATACTATAGAAAACACTGTAGTGGTTCATTGTTTACCTGAAATAACATCATTAGATATATCTCATGGTGGTATTTGTGATGAAGATACAATTACCTTTTTTACATCATATACCACGGGAGANGGACAAATNACAAATTGGACATTATATTTTGGTGATGGNGACTCAACACTTTCGCTCACTAATATAATTGATAGTATATCTCATGCTTTTGATACCTGTAATGTTAATGGAATTTTTACTGCCACATATATTATTTCAGATATAAACTCCTGCTCCGATACAGATAATGTTTCTTTTAATGTTTACTGTCCACCATCAATTGATTCTATTCCTGCTGTAATCGAAAATGTTTGTCTTGGTGGAGCAAGTGCTTTTTCAGCTAATATTACAACAGGAAGTAGCTCAATTGCTAATATTAATAATATTTTAAATTGGGGGGATGGTTCTCCTGATACAACATATCCTGCAAACACATTGCAAGTTCATCATACTTATCAAGATTCTGGCACATATACAATTACTTTAACAGTTATTGATTCAAGTGGCTGTACTGATACTAACTCATTTAACGTTAGAATTCATCCAAATCCAACTGCTGAAATAATATTTTCTAATACATGTGATGAAAATCCAGTTAATTTTCAAATCAACACAATTAATGGAGATGGAATAATTACTGAATGGCAATTTGATTATATTAATGGTTTAAATAATTCAGGTAATTTAAGTCAAAATATACCTTCATCATTACAATTTACATATCCTCAGTGTGGTGATTATGCAATCAGTTTATTTATTAGAGATTCATTAACATCACCATTTGGACAAGGAACATTATTAATTGGAACTGATGACAATAATAATTATTGTGAAAGTACAATTGATACTACAATTACAATTTATTGTCCACCCATAGCTAATATTGTTTCAGTAGATCCATATGTTTGTGAAGGTGACACTTCCTTCTTTACCAATTTTTCACAACAAGGTCCTACTCCATCTGCTCCAATCGACACGTTATTGTATAGTTGGAATTTTGGCGGAAATGGACTCGGTAATAGTACCACATCAAATGGATATTGGATTTATGATACATGTAATATATATGACAATATATATCTAACAGTAACAGATACAAACGGATGTAAAGACACTAGTAATTTAGTAAGTACAGAGGTGCTATGTAATACAGAAGCGAGTTTCACAATTGATAATGCTACTTTTTGTGGTCCTGATACAGTAAATGCTACAACTAGCTCATTATATACTTCATACTATTGGAATGTATTTCCAACACCTTTAACCAATTGGAATGGAACAAATCAACCATGGATATTTGGAGCATATTTTGATATTAATACTGGACCTGATTCAATTATTTATTCGATTATTTTAGAAACAACTCAAGTCCTTGGACTATGCCCCGACACCGACACTGTTGATATCACTGTTTATCCACAACCAATAATAGACTTCTCACCTACCAACGTAGATTCCTGTGGACCTTGGACAATTACATTTGATAACTTGTCTAATGCTCAAAACAATGAAGACACAGCTAGCATGAGCTTCCAGTGGTTTGTTAACGACTCACTAGTTGCACAAACTAGTACACTAACATATACTTTTGACAAAGTAGATGAGAGAGATACATGCTACAATGTTAAACTAATTGGTCAAACACAACACGGATGTATCGACTCTAGCGAAACAACCATATGCGTATACCCAGATCCTATAGCTGAAATTAATGTTATTAATAATAATGATACAGTTAATTGTGCTCCTTTTACCATTGACAGTACAGTACTAAGTTTTACCCAGTATTTAGATGCCAATGATAGTTACTCTTGGTACATAACTGATAACAATAATAATACATTAGCATCTAATCTATATTATGATATGTTATCTGATGGTGATACAGTTACTGTTTATTTAGTAACTAGCAATGTACATGGATGTCAAAACGATACCGACAAAGTAACATTTATTACTTATGTTGATCCTGTCGTTGACTTTAGTATTTCTCCTTTGACTGGTTGTCATACATTAACAGTAAACATAGATACTACTGGAATTAGTACTACTGGAAACTATAACTGGCAAGTATATCAAATTGGTTGGCCTATTACTTATGATCAATCTACAGCAATAGAACCTCAATTTGATTTAACTAATGTATCTAATACAATAGATAGCAACTACATTATTACATTAACAATAACTGATCCAGTAACAGGATGTTCCCAATTTGGTGCCTCTGATACTATTACTGTATACCATATCCCTGATGCAGAGATAAATATATCTACCAATGCTATCTGTGCACCAGATACTATAACAGCAACTGATATTAGTATCTCAGGAAATAACCTAAACTATATCTGGACAGTTAGCCCAGATAGTGGTACTAATATATTAGATTCTACTCTAGCTAGCACAGACATATTGTTCCCAGATAATCAAAGTGGAACATCCAATATGTATAATATCTATTTAAGTGTAACAGATCAAATTACTGGCTGTCAAAATACAGATAGCATACCTGTAGAACTATGGACAAGACCTATCTCTGACTTTAGTATTACTGACTTTACATGTGGTCCTGATACTCTACAAATTGTAAATAATAGTCAGTTTGCTAATGCTAACCCACCTCTTGACTTTAGCTGGGATATTATTAATCCAAACTCAGGTTGGAACATAGTAGGACAATATGACTCTATACCAAACTTTGAGTTTGAAGAAAATATAGGACCTGACTCCATCCTATATATATTAGAACTAACTACACAAACAGATAATGGATGTACTGATATAAGTCTAGATACTCTAACCATATATCCTACTCCAATAATAGACTTCTCACCTACCGACACAGCTAACTGTGGACCTTGGACAATTACATTTGATAACTTGTCTAATGCTCAAAACAATGAAGACACAGCTAGTATGAGCTTCCAATGGCTAGTAGATGGACAAGTAGTAGCAAATACGAGTACCTTAACCCATACCTTTGATACTATAGTAGGTGATACAATATGTTACAATGTTAAACTAATTGGTCAAACACAACACGGATGTATCGACTCTAGCGAAACAACCATATGCGTATACCCAGATCCTATAGCTCAGCTATCTGTAAATTTTGTAGCAGCTGTATGTGCTCCAANACAAATAGATACTCTAGNAATTAGTGCCATANATTGGCCTCAAGCTAACGATAGTATAACTTGGCAAGTATTNAACTCTAGTGGTGTGGTAGTAGCAGATACTACTGGATTAACAATACCTTCTTGGGTAATACTAGATGATGATGATCATGTCTGGGTAGTAATTACAGCACATAACTCCTGTGGTACCAACGTAGATAGTATCCAAATCAATACCATTGATGATCCTATTGCTGACTTTACTATTAGTGATACTGCTGGTTGTCATATCCTAACTGTACATGTAGATACTACAGCTATTAGTACTGATGGTGAATACGTATGGGAGCTAATTGATCAAAACGGTATTATTAGACATACCATTAACACTCTAAGTGCATCCGACACTAGCTTTAACCTAACTAACTACTCTAATACTAACGATAGTACATACACTATAAAACTAACTGTTGGAGATCCAGCAACAGGTTGCTTCCACTCTTACACCTCTGATACTATTACTGTATATCCATTACCATTACCAGTAATCAGCATGCAAAATACTTGTGATAATGATAGCGTACTAATAAGTGACAACTCATACTCACCGTATAGTCAAATAAATTCTTGGCAATGGGATTTTGGTGATACTATTGCAAGTAACGATACGAGTTCTTCTCAAGGACCACATATTTATACTTATTCAACATATGGAGTATGGGATGTTAGTTTAACTATTATTGATCAAAATGGCTGTCAAGATTCGATATCATCAGCAATAACAATATGGCCTAATCCTCAGGCAGCATTTAATTATGATTACAGCTGTTATCCTGACTCATTATGTACTAATTCAATTATTTATTTCAGTGATACAGCATCAACTTTGGATCCTTTAGGAGGACAACTTGATAGTTCTTTCTGGATAATTGATAATATCATAAATCCTGTGTTATATAATAATTCTATCTATAATTTTGATACATCTTGGATTCAAGCAGGTACACATACTATTAATCATATAGTAATGTCAGATAATGGATGTGTTGATACTAGTTCTGAACAAATAATTAACGTAGTTGATATACCTGTAAGCTCATTTCAGTCCATTGATACAATTTGTATTACAGACCCACCTTTTTATGTAGACACTATTTTTGGCAATGCAAGTAGTGGATATATATTAAATTATATTTGGGAAATTTTAGATACAACTGGATCAGTAATTTGGAGTGATACTCTAAATAATGATAGCATCGCAATATTCCCATTAATTTCAGATATATCATCAATGTTGTTAGGACAACAAACACAAGCAAATCCCATTGGCTATTTAGATTATTATATTCAGTTAACAGTAAATAATTGTTGTGGCTCACATACAACAATTGATACGTTTACTGTTAGACCTAGCCCTAGAGTTGAATTTCAACCTTACCAAAGCGGTGTATCATTAAGTTGTACTGACTCAAATACGTATTTGATTGCAGGATTTCCTGTTCAGCTAATTTTAAATAATTATATTGATATGGTAAATACTGATTATGTTATAATTGACTGGGGAGATGGCACGCCAACTGACTCATTGTATCCATATTGGTATAGTTTTGGTAACCCACTTAATCTTGCTAACCAATGGGGAAGTCCTCTTCAAAATAATGGTATTTCACATACTTATTTATCTACATCTTACTCAGGCTTTGAAATATGTATTTACGGTTACAATGAATGTGATGTTGATACTTTTTGTTGTAATTTACCTGTAATTCCAAACAATGTAATTTCAGAGGTAATTCCAATTGATTGGGATGGTTGTATTGGAAGTGAGTTTAAATTTAGAGATGTCTCTACAACTTCTTTTCCTGGAACAATCACAAAATGGTGGTTTGAATATGATAGCCTAAACCCTGGTCAAGCTCCGGATACAGTAGTAAACCCTTTTACTCCACCTGAGGATACAATTTCATATACTTATAATACACCAGGTGCATATTTAGTAAAACATGAAATTGATGCAAATATTAATTTGCCTGGACTACCTCCTTTTTCAGATACATCAGTTATAAGCACAATATATGTCTATCCTAATCCAGTTGCTAACTTTAGTGCAAATTTAACTGTCTGTATGGGCGATACATCGTTTTTTGAAAGCACTTCTTTTGTTCCATCTATAGCTAATGTACCTCAAGATTATCCAAATCCAAACACTCTAACATGGTCTGTAGATGGTTCAGTTGTTCAAGTTGGTGGCGTTGAATTTGATACATTATTTACAGCTGCNGGAACATACGAAGTAAAATTAGAAGTTTGGTCATTAAATAATAATTGCTATGATACTATAGTAAAATATATTAATGTTTTTGAAGGGCCTAATGCTGATTTTAATGTTGATTCAATTGTTTGTTTAGATATTGGAAATGCAACAATTTTTGATGGCGATATTTCTAGTCAAGGAAGTTCAGCTATAATTAATTGGCTCTGGGATTTTGAATTCAACCCATTTCCAGGAGCTCAAACGTATAGTTCTAACGTATCAGGATTTGCTACTCATGAATATACAAGCATTTTTACATACACTGCACTTTTAGTAGTTACTGATGCAAATGGATGTCAAGATTCTGCTTTTAAACCAATTATTGTTACTCAAGGGGCTGATGCAATCTTTACTGCTGATACAGTTTGTTTTGGTGATGAAACTACTCTTGATGCAACAATTAATGGCAATGGTACAATTAATGATAGATGGTATTGGGACTGCGATCAAAATGGAATAATAAATTCAAATGATTCATTATTTACATATCAATTTACATATCCAGGTATTCACTTTGTTGAGTTAACAGTCGAAAATGATATTGGAGATATAACTTGTTCTGCAACTAGTGTTCAACAAATTTTAGTTTGGGATTTACCAAATCCAAGCATTATAGAAGATACAACTTGCTTTGGAGATACAACTAGAGTTATAAATACTTCATCTGTTCCAACACCATATGGAAATTCTATTGGTCAATATATTTGGGATTTTGGAGATCCTTCAACAGGAGTTAATAATATTCAAAGTTCATTTACTAATGAAGATGGTGTTCATGTATACAGTGATACAGGAACATATAATGTAATGCTAGTAGCTATTGATAATAGTAGTGGTCAATGTAAAGATACTGCTTATGGAAATATTACTATTGTTCCTAGTCCAATAGCAGAATATACTGTGAATCCTGATTGCGATGGTCAAGCAATCTATTACACAAATACATCACCCAACTTATCTTTAATTGATAGTGTCCGCTGGACCTTAAATCAAGCAGGTACTTTTGTTAATTCATCAAACAGTGGATCACAAAATATTGCTGTAATTTTTGCAAGCCCTGGGCAAAAATTTACACAATTAGTTGTAAGAGATATATATGGCTGTTTCTCTAGTCCTTTTATTCAGCCAGTAGATGTATACACAAATCCAAAAATTCAAACTTTAACAGCCGATACAATATGTGATGATAACTCAACTACATTTGAATTTAATACATTCTTAGGTAGCGATCCAAATATTACCTACTCTTGGGATTATGGAGATTTAAATACATCAAATAATCCAAATTCAACACATCAACATGAATATGTAAATTGCGGAAATTATATTGTTTCTCTAATTATCGAAGATGGAAATACGTGTAATGATGATACAACAATAACTGCAATTGTCAGATGCAATCCGATTGCTGATTTTACATTAGACAATGAATGTTTAGGTGATTCTGTGAAATTTGTTAATCAAACAAATTTAGTGTCTGGAACAATTGGTTCTTGGATATGGAATTTTGGTGACAACCCACCGCAAGGATCCAATGTGGAAAATCCAACATACTTATACGATTCTGTAGCAACATATACAGTGACTCTTAATGTTATCGATGATCAATTAACATCAGGACTATATGGATGTTCTGATAGCCATCAAGAAACAGTTGAAATTTATGCATTACCAAAACCATCTTTTGAAACAAATATAGCTTGTGAAGGTGATATAACTGTATTTACAAATACATCTACAATAATTAACTTTCCACCTAGCCCTACATATCATTGGAATTTAAATAGTTTTAATGGGCAGTGGATAGGAGTTTCAGATTCAAGTAGTATAAATCCAAATTATAGTTTTGTTGGTTGTGATGATAATTATCCTGTTACTTTAACAGCAACTGACTATTTAGGTTGTTCAGATAGTATAACTAACTATGTTCAGGTATACTGTAACCCAATCGCTAACTATTCACTTGGTGACATAAAATGTCAAAGAGACTCTTTGTATATTATGAACGATTCTTATGATGATGATGGAGCCCCAATTTATCTTTGGAATTGGAATTTTGGAGTAACAGCAAGCCCACAAACATATTCTTATAATAATTGGAGTGGCACACCTCCTCATCCAGATACAATATCAACTATTTTCAATAATACCAGTGGATATTTTACATTACAACTTGATGTTGTTGATACAAATGGTTGCTATGACGACACTATTGCTCAAGTATTTATTTATGATCAACCGAATGTTGAATTTAGTTGGAATGATGCTTGTGCTGGAGAAAATGTAGATTTCATAAACTTATCTACCGCAACCGATACAGGTTTATGGTACTGGAACTGGAGCTTTACACATGATACATCAACTAATTATGCAATTGATTGGAGTCCAACATTTAATTATCCAACAGTAATAGATACAATTGGAGCCTTAGTTTCAGCGCAATTAATTGTTGTAGATTCTGCTTATTGTAGAGATACTTTCCAAACTCCTGATATCAGCGTTCCTGATATTGAAATACATCCATTACCAATAGTAGATTTTGTTGTTCCAGCAATATGCGAATTTGATTATTTGATAGCTTCAGATTACAACAATTCATACATTTCACCATTCAGCATATTTGATGATAACCTATCCTTAGCAAATCCAAATGATACAGCCTGGATAATCAATAATAATCCAATTTACAGTAGCACATCTTTACCCGTATGGACTTTCTTAGCCCAAGGCCCCCCACTAGGACCATGGTCGCCTGGACTTTATAATATACGACTGACTAGAAAAACAGATTTTGGTTGTATTGCATCAAAATCAGATACATTTAGAATATATCCATATCCTAGAATAGATTTTGTTTCTGAGACCTATAACCCTGTTAATCAATGTGGAGAAAATGTATCATATTCTTTTGAAGCAGTACATTATGATGTAAATAATTGGCAATATATTATTGAAGATCCGTTTGGGGGAGATACTGTTAATGATCCAATTATTAATTACGACCCTCCTTATGTTTTTAAATATCCTGGCATTTATAACTTAAAAATTCATTTAGAAAACAAACAATGTCAATCAGATTCAACATATGAAATACATATTTTCCCAAATCCAAAAGCAAAGTTTGTTGCTGATCTATATTCTGGATGTGAGCCAACTGAAATTAACTTTATAGATCAAAGTTCTATTCCTTATGATTTGTTATACGATACTGGATCATCATTTATTGAAAGTTATAGCTTAGATTTTGGAGATGGAACAAGCTATGGAACGTTAGACACACCATTTACACCTCCATCCCATTCATATGTAACTCAGAATGGGGAAATAACCAATTATGGACCAAATCTTACAGTTGTTACAAACTATGGTTGCGTTGATCAATTTACAATTTCTGATAGTATAACAATATATCCTACTCCTGTGGCAGATATTCTTTTCCCTCCAGAAGAAATTGATTTTGGTCTTTATTTATTTGATGGAACAAATTCTATTGCTAGTGAGTTTAGTCCAAGTACTTACGCAACACCAGAAAACTTTTGGTTTACGTGGATTCCTGGTGAAGGAGATACTATTGGACCTCGAGGACCACAATTTGATGAGAACACTGATTTATTTGAGTATCAATATCAATCTAATTCACTTAACCAAGGTGGTAGAGAATTTGTTGCTTGCTTAATTTTGGAGGAAAAATTATATGGGTGTATTGACACAACGTGTGTAAGTCATGATGTAAATTATTTTAAAGGATTATATGTACCAAATGCTTTAACACCTGATGAAAATGGAGGTGAAGCTTCCATTTTCCTACCAAAAGGAAGATCACTTAGAGAATATAAAATGCAAATTTTTGATAAATGGGGTAATTTAATTTTTGAAACTAATCAATTAAATGAATTTGGTGCACCTCAAGTTGGATGGGATGGAACAATGAATGGAATTCCAGTTCAACAAGGAACATATATTTGGAAAATTCAAGGAACATTCTCAGACAAAACCAAATGGCAAGGAGTAGATAATAAGAAAAGTGGACCAATATATCTAATCAGATAATGAGAAGAATTATTTTCATTTTATCATTTTTTATTTGTAGCAATTCATTTGCGCAAGATCCTTCCTTTTCTCAAATTGATTTAAATATGATGTACATGAATCCTGCTTTTGCTGGATTTGACAACAACAACAGAGTACTAATTTTAAGAAGAAGTCAATGGAGCGGTATAAACGAATATTTTAATTCAAATATTATTGAATTTAATGCAAGTAAAACCATTAGAAAAAGAAGAATAAGTGGTGGTGAAATTGTATGGAGTGGTGGTTTCTATTTAATTGATCAAACAGAAAATCAAGTTTTTAAATCATATGATTTTGGGGTAGTTCCTTTTTCATTTCATTTTCAATTTAAAAATAACTTGTTTCTAAGTATGGCTCTTCAAAATGTTATGAGTTTTAACAGACTAAATAATTATGATCTAATTTTTTCGGATCAATTAGATGGATATGGAAATTATTTTGAACAAACTGGAGCGCTATTACCAACCAATAGGACTGACGATAGATTTTTTGATGCATCTCTTGGATTTATTTTGACAAAACATGGTAGAAATAAAAGAAGTAAAGGAAATATAACTTTACTAGGTATGGCATTCCATCATATCAATGAACCTATTGAATCATTTTATAATAATCAATACGCTTCTTCTAAATTGCCCTTTAAATATACTGTTCACATGGAACATATGGGAATGCTTCCTGATTATATTTCAAAATCAGTAAAATATTGGAAAGTTTTTGCTAAACATGAAAGACAAGGTAATAATGTAACTCAAAAAGATGAAATAGGATTCACAGCTGCATTTGCAAATCAAGTTCAATTAGAACCTGGTTTCATATATAGAATTGGTAGATATAATAAATCTGAAGATATAAAATTTATGAACGAATCATTTATACCAATGATAAGGTTTAGATTAATGACTAGCAGAAGTTTAGGTCTTGAAATAAGTTATAGCTATGATTATAATATTTCTAAACTTAATTATACTAATGCTGGTTCTACAAATGAAATTACCCTTAATTTTTACTTTATTAAAAGTAAACCCCGAGTTTGTCCAGCGCAAGGAAAATGGGGTAATAATAAAAAATGGGAAAATGTTATGTATAACAGAGGAAGCTATAATAGATTCAATAAAAAGAATAAATCCATTTGGTAAATAAATTTTGCTTAAGGTAATATAATTTAAATAACTGATTTACATTATATTAATTTTATAAAAAATATATATTTAAAAAAGCATTAATTTCTTATTGATTTTTCTATCTTGTGTTTGTATCTCTAATAAGTAAATACTCTTCTTGTATTGGTTGAGATTAATTGTCTTAACATACTCTCCTACAAACTGTTGCATGTCTTCTTTTATTATCTCCTCTCCTAACAAGTTTACTACTCTTAATGTGAAGTCTTGTACTTCTTCA
>PBVH01000035.1 GCA_002728175.1 Flavobacteriales bacterium
TCTTCTTTGCCGTTGTCTTCTTTGCCGTTGTCTTCTTTGCCGTTGTCTTCTTTGCCGTTGTCTTCTTTGCCGTTGTCTTCTTTGCCACAGGTTTCACGTCAGCAACATCATTAGTAACTTGTTTTTTTGCTGAAGTCTTATTAGATGTAGGTGATTTTACTTCTCCAATTTTTTGTATTTCAACTTTAGTTAAGCTATGCCTAAATCCATTTTTAACCCTATATCCCTTTCTTCTTTTTTTCTTAAAAACTAAAACCTTATCCGACTTTAAATGTTCAACAATTTTAGCTGTAACACCAACTCCCTTAAGTGTTGGAACACCAACTTCAATTTTACCATCTTTATCCAATAATAAAACTTTATCAAAAATTATTTTTGCTCCTTCTTTACTATTAATTCTATTAACAAATAATTCTTGTTTTTCACTTACTTTAAACTGTTGCCCAGCTATTTCTACTATTGCGTACATTTGAAATATATTTAAAAATGGTTTGCAAAAGTATAAAAATAAGAATTATATGACAAAAATTATATGCTTTTTTAATCTGACATTATTTTTGCCAGGAAAATGTTTCAATTAAATACCTCATATCTTCTTTTAAAAAAATATTTAATGGTGTAATTGAATCGTTAATTTCACTATTAAAATAAAGTGCTCCTCTAAAAAAGTGATTAGTACTGTCGGTTAAACAAAATTGTATTGAGGTTGCAGTAACACCATAATAATCATAAAGCACTCCATAAACTTTTAATGAATCATTAACAAAAATCTGTTCAGTAATACCATCAGCAATAATTTGATGTTTATAAGCTAAATTCCTTGATTCTTCTAAATGTTCAAACAAATTATTTTTTATTTTAAAATAGGAAACATGTAAAATAGCATCTTGTTCAGGAAAATAAATATTATTAATGTCACAATCAACATCTAAATTAACTGTAGAATAAGTTGGTAACATGAACGAATATTTACAATTTGATTTATAACTTTCATATTTTTTTTCTGGAAGATTTAATTTAAAATATGCTCGTGGCTTTGGAATATTATTTTCAGAACATGATAAAACAAAAAGTAAAAAAAAGATTATTCTTAAATTACTCATCTATTTTAACTTTTATTCTATTAATTTTTTTCTTATCAGATGATTCAATTATAAATGTATATGGGCTAATATAAGATGTCTCTCCTATTTTTAAAATTTTCCCTTCCTTCTCTATGATTAATCCTGCAATTGTATCTGATTCACCTTTTATATTATCAAAAAAATCAGATTTACCTTTCACAATTTTTAAAAAATCAATTAATGATAACTTTCCTTCAAAAATAAAATTGTTGTTATCTAGCTTTGAATATATATTTTCATCAGTATCAAATTCATCATTGATTTCCCCAACTATCTCTTCCAAAATATCTTCAAGAGTAACCATTCCTGATGTTCCGCCATATTCATCAACTACTATTGCAATATGATTTTTATTAATTTGGAATTCTTTTAACAGATCATTAATCATTTTAGTTTCCGGAACATAATAAGCATCTCTACAAAACTTAGTCCAATCTAAATTTTTTTTATCTAAAAAAGGGATTAAGTCTTTGATGTAAAGAATTCCTAATACATCATCTAAATTATTAACATAAACAGGTATTCTAGAGAATCCAGATCTAATTACAATTTGAATAACATCTTTGAATTGAGTACTTTTCTCAATCGCAACAATGTCCATTCTTGACTTCATAACTTCTTTAACATCAATATTTCCAAATTCAATAATTGATTTCAACATTCTAACCTCTTCGTCTGAGGTATCTGTTTCTGTTAATTTTAAAACTTTTGAAATTTCATCAGCTGAAACTTTTTCGTGGTTTTTTCCTGAAATTTTGTTAATGATTTTAGTTGTTGATACTAATAAACCTGCTAGAGGATAAATTAATTTTTGAACTAAAACAAATGGTTTAGAAATCATTTTAGCAAAATTCTTTGAATTTGCTCTTGCATATATTTTTGGAATAACTTCTCCAAATAAAACAAGAAAAAAAGTAATAACTGTAACTTGTATTAAAAATTGTAAGATTAAATTTTCTGGTAAATAAATCAATGTAGTTGCAAAATATGTTGATAGAATAATAATACCAACATTTATAAAATTATTTAAAATTAGGATTGTTGCTAATAACAGATTTGGTCTTTCAATTAATTTAATTAGATCATTGTTTGAATCATCATTTTTAAGATGTTGGATATCACTAGATTTTAATGAAAAAAAAGCAACTTCACTACCTGAAACAAATGCTGAAAATACAATTAAAACAAAAAGTATTATTAATATTAATATATGATGAAAATCGAACGAAAAAATTTCCGACAATATAATTTTATTAAATATAAATAAGGGTAAGGGGTCTTCCAATTTTATTTAAGTTAAAACGGCAAGTCGTCATTTTCATCATTGACACTTTTAATTTCAGATACGGTTTTAGTATCATTTTTATCGCTAACATCTGAATTAGTTCTATTACCTAACATTGTCATATTATCTGCCAATATTTCGGTATTATACCTAGTATTTCCTTCTTTATCTTCCCACTTGTTAGTTCGAATTTTACCTTCGATATATACACTAGATCCTTTTTTTAACCACTTTTCTGCAACTTCTGCTAAACCTCTCCAAAGAACAATATTATGCCATTCTGTTTGTGACACTTTTTCGCCCTGTTTATTTTTGTAGTTTTCAGTTGTTGCAAGTGAAAAATTTGCTACAGCAACACCACTATCAAGGTATCTAACTTCAGGATCTTTTCCTAAATTACCAACAAGAATTACTTTATTTACTCCAGCCATTTATTAATTTTATTTAAACAAATATATAAAATCTATATTAAAAATTATGCTTTAAATAATTTAAAATTAAGGTAGGAAAAGGATATTTAGAAAGTTTATTGAATCTTACTTTGATGCAACTTTCTAGATGATTGATATTAGATTGGAGATGCCAAAATTTTGCATATATATGTTGATGTGAAAGCTTATGAATTATTATGTCTGAAAATCTAATTATCGAACATTTATTTTTTAAATATTTTGAAAAATTTTTTGAATTTGGTACGTACAGACTGTCTTCAGTTTCAATTTTTGGAAACTCATATAATCCTCTCCAAATTCCTTCGTTTCTTTTTTTTACAAAACAGAAGTTATTATTTTCAATTATTATATAGTTAATATATCTTTTTTTGATTTTTATTTTTTTTTGTTTGATTGGAAGTTTTTTAACCAAATTATAATTAAATGCATAACATAAATTGTTAAAATGACAAATATCACATTTAGGTAATTTTGGTTTACAAATTAATGCACCAAACTCCATTATAGCTTGATTATGCAAATCAGGAGCATTATTATTTAATAGTTCTTGAGATAATTGTTGGAACAATTTTTTTCCTCTTACATTATCAAAAGGAACTTTAATTCCAAAATATCGACTTAATAATCTAATTACATTTCCGTCTAGAACTGCAAATGGTAATTTAAAAGCAAAAGAACTGATGGCCGCAGCTGTATATGCACCAATTCCTTTTAAGTTTAAAATTTCTTGATATGTGTTTGGGAATTTTCCATTTAAATTATTTACAATAAAGTTAGATGTATAATGTAAATTTCTAGCTCTTGAATAATACCCTAAACCTTCCCATACTTTTAAAACTTCATTTTCTTTAGCATCTGACAAATCATATATTGTTGGAAATTTTTGAAGAAATTTTAAATAATATTTTAAACCAAATTTTACTTTAGTTTGTTGGAGAATTATTTCTGATATCCAAATTTTATATGGATCTCTAGTGGTTCTCCATGGCAAATCACGCTTATTGTGGTCATACCACTTAATTAAACTTTTTGAAAAATTCATTAAATTACAAATCTAAATATAAGATCAAATCTAATAAAATAATGAATAGGTTAATAATTTTAAATATATTTGCGATCCTAATAAAAAATATTAACAGTTAAATATATGACGAAAGCTGAATTAGTTGGTCTTATTGCACAAAAGACTGGTGTTGAAAAATCTACAGTTATGACAATTGTTGAAACTGCAATGGAAGAAATTAAATTTTCAATAAAAGAAAATGAATCTGTATTTTTAAGAGGATTTGGAACATTTAACGCAAAAAAAAGAGCAGAAAAAACTGGCAGAAACATTAAAAAAAATACAGCCGTTATCATACCTGCTCATTATACACCATCATTCAAGCCTTCAAAGTCATTTATTAATGAGGTAAAAAATAATGTCAAATAGACAAAAAAAATAAATTATGTCAGGAGCTAAAAAAAAGAAAAGACTAAAAATTGCTACTCACAAAAGAAAAAAGCGATCAAGAAAGAATAGACATAAAAATAAGTAATACTTAGTTTATGTAAAAAAATACGCCATGAAATACGATCTTATTATCGATTCAAGGCCATCTGAAGTAGCTATTGCTCTTTTACGTGACGGACTTCTCATAGAACTTCATAAAGAAAAACACAATAAAAGTTTTTCAGTTGGCGACATTTATTTAGGAAAAATTAAAAAAAATAACCCTGGATTGAACGCGTCGTTTGTAAATCTAGGAAGTGAAAAAGATGGTTTCCTTCACTACCTAGATCTAGGACCACAAATCAAATCTTTAAAAAAATTTACTACTAGATCTGTAAATGAAAAATTAAATACTGCATCTTTAAAAAACTTTAAGAAAGAAAGAGCTATTGAAAAAGAAGGTAAAATTAATGAAGCTGTAAAGCCTGGAGACTATATTTTGTGTCAAGTATCTAAAGAAGCAATTTCAACTAAAGGACCACGTATAACGACAGAAATTTCTCTAGCAGGAAGATATATGGTTTTACTTCCATTTTCTGAGAAAGTATCTATATCTCAAAAAATACAGAGTAAAACTGAAAAAAATAGATTAAAAAAATTAATTAAAAGTATTAAACCAAGTGGATTTGGAGTAATCATAAGAACTGTTGCTACCGGTAAAAAAGTTGCTGAATTAGACAAAGATTTAAGAAATCTCTATAAAAGATGGCAAACAATTAGTAAAAAGTTAAAGAAAGCTACACCTGGAAAAAAAGTTCTTAGTGAAATTAATAGATCCGCAATTATTCTTAGAGATTTATTTAATGAAAAATTTAATAATATTTATGTTAATAATGTCGACATTCAAAGTGAAATAAAAGAATATTTATCAAATATTTCTCCTTCACATTCTAAACTTGTTAAATTGCATAAAAAACAGACACCTATTTTTCAAGAGTTTAACGTAACTCAACAAGTGAAAAAAGGTTTTGGTAAAAATGTTACAATAAAAAAAGGTACATATTTAGTGATTGAACATACTGAAGCAATGCATGTTATTGACATAAACAGCGGCAAAAAAGTAGATCAAGAAAAAGATCAAGAATCAAACGCGCTCGCAGTTAACTTAGATGCAGCCGAAGAAGTTGCAAGGCAGTTAAGATTAAGAGATATGGGTGGCATAATTATTGTTGATTTTATTGATATGAAAGAAGAGAAAAACAGAAAGCTACTTACCGATAAAATGATTGAAGCAATGAAAAGTGATAAAGCAAAACACCATGTTTTACCTCCAACAAAATTTGGACTAGTTCAAATCACAAGACAAAGAGTAAGGCCAGAAATTAATATAAATACAGAAGAAAATTGTCCTCTCTGTGAGGGGAATGGTAAAATTGAATCAAGCTTTTTACTAATTCAAAAAATTGAAAATAAAATAGAGACTCTTTCAAACCAATCAAAGAAAATTAATATTTTAACTCATCCTTTTGTAGCTAGCTACATTAACAAAAAAGATGGATGGTTCTCTTCTTCAATTTGCAAAAAATGGAGTAATAAATATAATACAAAAATCTCAATTTTAGGAGATGAGAGACTTCATTTACTACAATACACAATAGTAAAATAATTACTCTGAATTTTTAATGATTTTTTTATAGTAAAAAAGTAAAATTACTAATGAGATAATTAATAAAAATACACCAACTAAATATGCATATCTAATATTGTCTTGTAAATCAAAAAATGGCAATGATATTATTCCAATTAAAAGTAATCTAGCGATAATGTTTAAGGAGTTAAAAACAGAGTTTACTCGTCCAATTAGATTATTAGGAACATTGTTAAATAAATAAGTTGTACGTAAAATTCTTACACCTGCATTTGTAATTCCAATAACAAAGTTTCCAAGAAAGAAAATCCAAATTAAACTATATTCAGACATAATATAAAGCATTGTTATTACAATAGCAAACAAGATAATTACACTTGTTAAAATTTTAAAATTTCTAAATAATCGAATAATTAAGATACCAGAAAAAATTGCACCAAATGAATAATATATCTCAGCTGAAGCATATATGTCTCCTGATTTTTGTAAAAAATTACGTACATATGAAGGTAACACGATATGTATTTCAACCAATGTAAATGCAAATAGCATATACGAACAAATACCAAAAATAAAAATTAAATTATTTGATTTTAAAAATTTTAAACCTTGTTTAAANCTAGNTATTAAGTTCTCTTTATTGANATTTTTCTCAACTANTGNNTGGTATTTNAAATATGAAAAAATTAAAATTACANNTAANTATGTTATNGCNTCCATNAGAAAAATATCATAAATATTCCACGCNTTTATATCAAATGGTAAACTAAAAGTNACTCCAGCTAATGATAANTGNCCATTTGTAGTTCCGGTTAGCAATATAGCTGCAAAAGCACCAGCTAGTACTGAAGTTACTTGACCTTGAATCTCAATATAAGAATTTAATTTACCATAGTACTTACTCTCTGTAATTTCCTGTCCAAGTGCATATAGATTAGGATAATGTATATTATAATTTAATATTGTTAACATGAAAACCGCTATCACGAAAATATCAGATATATTTTGACTATATATTCCGTATAATGCAATTAGACCAATAAAACTCCCACAGATTGTATTTAAAATAATAAATATTTTTTTTCTAGAGTATCTATCAATAATTGTTCCAGCGTATAAACCCCAAAAGAGTGTTAAAAAGGTAATAATTAAATATGAGTTTGTAAAGTAATTTTGTTTATCAACAATTTCAACAAAATACCATGGTATTGCAATCATACTAATTCCTTGTGCTAAACCAGAAATAATATTAGCAATAAAAAGTAAGATAATCGCATTACTATTTTTCATGNNTGCAAAAGTACTATTTATAGTTATTATTATTAAATTTGAGACATGCACAATCAAAAAAACAACATACTTGTAGAAGAAATCTTAAACAAAATGAGAAAGTACTGCGCCTTGCAAGAAAGATGTGTTTCGGATGTTAAAAAAAAAAATTGATAAATTTTTAGTTTCAAAGAACGATAAAATACAAATAATTAATTCTTTAACTATTGAAAAATATATAGATGAAGAACGATTTGCAATCTCATATTGTCAAGGAAAATTTAATATAAAAAAATGGGGTAAACAAAAAATTAAAAATGAACTTATCAAAAAAAAAATTTCTCTAGAAAATATAGAAACAGCTATCAATTCTATTTCAAAGACTGATTATATTAAATCACTAAATAATTTGATTGATTTCAAAATTAAATTTATAAAAGATAAAGATGTTTTTAATAGAAATGGTAAGCTAGCAAGATTTTTACTACAAAGAGGGTATGAATTTGATATTATTTGGGATCAAATAAATAAAAACAAAAATTAAAAATGAATAATCAAATTAATATTGACGATTTAAAAAATAGACTTGCAAAACTATTTGAATTTATTGATATAGATAATAAAAGAACAGAATGTGAAAAATTAGAAATAGAAACTCAAAAAGATTCTTTTTGGCAAAATCAAAATGAAGCAAAAAAAACACTTAAAAAACTTAATGATATCAAAAAATGGATTGATGAATTTGATGAAATATCAATTGATATAGAAGAATTAAATATTTTACTTGAACTAAATGCTTCAGATGAAGAAATTTTATCAATCTATAAAGAAACCAAAATTAAGTTAGAAAAACTTGAATTTAAAAAAATGTTAGGACAAGAGGAGGACAATATGACAGCTATAATGAATATTAATCCTGGAGCTGGCGGGACAGAAAGTCAAGATTGGGCAGATATGATTATGAGAATGTATCTTATGTGGGGAGAGAAAAATAACTATAGCACTAAAATTATTGATCTTCAAAAAGCTGAACCAGCAGGAATTAAATCAGCAACAATTGAATTTGAAGGAGATTTCTCATTTGGTCACTTAAAAGGAGAAAATGGAGTACATAGATTAGTCAGAATTTCACCATTTGATTCAAATGCAAAGAGACATACATCCTTCGCATCAGTTTTTGTTTACCCTTTGGCTGATGATTCAATCGAAATAAATCTAGATCCATCTGAAATAGAATGGGATACTTTCAGAGCTAGTGGGGCAGGAGGTCAAGGAGTTAATAAAATTGAATCAGCGGTTAGATTAAAACATTTACCTACTGGAATTATAATTGAAAATTCTGAAACAAGATCACAACTAGAAAACAAAGAAAAAGCAATTCAGTTATTAAAATCTAGGCTTTACGAAATTGAATTAAGAAAAAAAGAAGAAGAAAAAAACAAACTTGAAGGAGATAAGAAGAAGATAGAATGGGGTTCACAAATTAGAAATTATATTCTACATCCTTACAAGTTGGTAAAAGATTTAAGAACTAACTATGAAACATCAAATACTGATGCTGTTTTAAATGGTGAAATTAATGATTTTATCAAAACATACTTAATAGAATTTAGAAAATAAATAATGATCATTTATCATAACAGCAGATGTAAAAAAAGTAGAGAAGCTTTGAACTTGTTATTAAATAAAAAAATAGAAGTACAAGTAATGGAGTATTTAAAAAATGGGTTAACTATCAATGAAATTAAAATTCTATTAGATAAATTAAAGTTAAATCCAATTGAGATTGTAAGAAAAAAAGAAAATATNTGGAAAAATCAATTTAAAAACAAAAAACTAAGTAACAAAGAAATAATTAATGCGATTGTGGAAAATCCAATTTTACTTGAAAGACCAATAATTTGCAACGAAAATGAAGCTGTGATTGCTCGGTGTTATGAAAGTATTATGTCTATTACAGGCTAAGGAGCTATTTGATCGTTATCTAATTTTCCTTCCCTAAACCATACATAGATAAAATATGGGATAACACTTGCTAAAAAAATTATACACCAAAAAGCCATTAAAAAAACAAAAACAAATGTTAAAAAGCCTATAAATTTCATAATTACTAATTTTGTACAAATTAAAAAAAAAAATAAATATTATCAAAGTAAAATAATATGACGTTCAGAACAGAAAAAGACACAATGGGAAAAGTTAAAGTACCAAACAATAAATATTGGGGAGCACAAACAGAAAGAAGTAGAAATAATTTCAAAATTGGAAATTCAGCAAGTATGCCAATTGAAATAATTCATGCGTTTGCATATTTGAAAAAAGCAGCGGCACATACAAATAATAAGTTAAACATACTTTCAGAAGAAAAAACAAAATTGATTTCAAAAGTTTGTGATGAAATTATTAATGGAGAGTTAGATGATAATTTTCCATTAGTTGTATGGCAAACTGGTAGTGGAACACAAAGTAATATGAATATAAATGAAGTTATTGCAAATAGAGCACATGTGATTAATGGAGGTAAATTGACAGATGAGATAAAAATTATTCATCCTAATGATGATGTCAATAAATCACAAAGCTCAAACGACACGTTTCCAACTGCTATGCATATTGCATCATATAAAATGATACTTGAACAAACATTACCCTCTTTAGAAAAACTTAAAAATACAATTGAACAAAAAGCAATAAAGTTTAAAAAAATTGTTAAAATTGGTAGAACTCATCTAATGGACGCAACTCCTCTTACACTTGGACAAGAATTTTCTGGATATCATACTCAAATTGAATACGGCATCAAAGCAATAAAAAATACTTTCGATCATCTTTCTGAAATAGCGTTAGGAGGAACTGCTGTTGGAACTGGCATAAACTCCCCAAAAGATTATGATAAAATTGTTGCAAGTTATATATCTGAGTTCACAGGAATTCATTTTAGAACCGCAAAAAATAAATTTGAAGCTTTAGCTGCTCACGATGCAATTGTTGAAGCACATGGCGCATTAAAACAAGTAGCTGTTTCACTTAATAAAATTGCAAATGATATTCGATTACTTTCTTCGGGTCCAAGAAGCGGTATTGGTGAAATTATAATACCTGCAAATGAGCCTGGATCTTCGATTATGCCCGGAAAAGTGAATCCAACTCAGTGTGAAGCATTAACAATGGTGTGCGCGCAAATTATTGGTAATGATACATCTATTTCAGTTGGAGGGATGCAAGGACATTATGAGTTAAATGTTTTCAAACCATTAATTGCAAAAAATATTTTAGAATCCGCAAGATTAATTGCAGATGCGTGCACATCTTTTAATATAAATTGTTTTGAAGGTATTGAACCAAACTTATCCAAAATAAACTTTAATTTAAATAATTCTTTAATGTTAGTGACAGCGCTTAATACAAAAATTGGTTATGAAAAAGCAGCCGAAATTGCTAAAGCGGCTCATAAAAATAATACAACTTTGAAAGAAGAAGCTATCAGATTAGGCTACATGTCCACTGAGGAATTTGATAAGTGGGTGCAACCTGAAAAGATGTGTGGAAATATTTAGTTAGAATTTTTAAATTTACTAAGATCAGAAACAAATTTTTTAATTTGCTGCTCCTCTTCTTTTTTACAAACCAATAAAACATCATCTTTTTCAACTATTATATACCCCTCTAAGCCCTGCAGTATAACTACTTTTTTATCAGGCATTTTGACTATATTGCTATTACAATCATAGGTGATAACATTTTTTCCGGTAATTGTGTTTTCATTTTTATCCAAAGATAACTTTTTATAAAGCGAACCCCACGTACCTAAATCTGTCCAACCAAAACTTGCTGGGTATACATAAACATTGTTAGCTTTTTCCATGATTGCATAATCAATTGAAATATTTTTACATAATCCAAAAACTCTTTCAATATACTTAGATTCATCATTAGTATTATAGAACTGTTTTCCCTCTTCAAATATATCATATATATCGCGTAGGTGCTTTCTAAAAGCAATGTTAATAGATTTAGCACTCCAAACAAACATGCCAGAATTCCACAAAAAATCTCCACTATCAATAAAACTTAACGCTAAATCCTGATTAGGTTTTTCTGTGAAAGTTTTTACCTTACTTACATTAGGATAAGAATTTAATTTTTCGTCAGTATATTGAATATAACCATAGCCTGTATCAGGCCATAATGGCTTTATTCCTAAAGTCAACAACACATCATTAGATTTTGTTATATCAAACGAATCATTTACAATTTTAACAAATTCCTCTTCATCTTCAATAAGATGATCAGAAGCAGCTACTAATATATTTGCATCTTTATTAAGATTTTCAATTTTAAAAGTAGCATATGCAATACAAGGAGCTGTATTTCTCATCATTGGTTCACACAAAATATTTTTAGAGTTTAAATTAGGTAATTGGTTCTTACATAAATCTATATATTTTTTATTTGTTACAATAAAAATGTTTTCATCGATACAAATCTTTTGTAGACGTTTAAATGTTTTTTGTATTAATGTTTCTCCAGTATTGAGTATATCCAAAAATTGTTTGGGGCAATCCTCAGTACTTATTGGCCAAAACCTTGAGCCTATGCCACCTGCCATTATTACTGCATAATTATTTTTATTCATACTCACTGTTTTTTTACAAAAGTAACTTCTGTTAATGGATGAAACAAATATTTAGCACACGATTTTTGTTCAATACATTCATAATATTTCCTTCTTTTTTTTCCCTTTAAATATAATTTATTTACATTATCTAAAGTTTTAAAAATTGATCTCTCATCTAATTCATCTAAAACAAGAGTTTTTTTATAGTTATAATTTCGTAAAACTTTTGCAAGCTCAACATCTGAAAATGATGAATATGTTGGATTAATGAGATGTTTTGATAAGGAGTTTAAAATATCATTTGGCAAATGGTTTGGAGTTAAAAAATTTATCATCATTAACTTAAAAGTTTGTTTCCATTCACGCCCATGTGGCTTAACATTATTTTGATGCTTGCTATAAACGAAAGCATGAGCAAGCTCATGAGTTAAAGTTATCAGAAAAGAATATTTATTTAAATTATCATTGATAGTAATATAAAACTTATTATTAATGACTTTAAAATCTCCAAATTTAGTTTTTCTTGGTTTTGATAATTTAACATCAACATTAAGCTCAGAAATCCAATGATTTATTAACTGACAAGTTTTTTTTGGTAGAAATAAACAAATGCTAAACATATCAACTAATTATTATTTATTTGACAAAAAATCAAAATCCTAAAAACAAAGATAAATAACCTACTATTAAAGCTATGACAAATCCAATCAAAGAAACAAACAGACCTGCTTTTTTGTTATCTCCGAGTAATGGGA
This sequence comes from Flavobacteriales bacterium, assembly GCA_002728175.1. Taxonomy (GTDB): domain Bacteria; phylum Bacteroidota; class Bacteroidia; order Flavobacteriales; family BACL11. The sequence continues at coordinate 12,584 of PBVH01000035.1, forward strand.
AAATACCATCTCCGCTAGTTGCTATAGATGCTGCAATTAATGCTGATAAAGGAAAGTTCGGAATAACTATAAATGCTACTGCTACCGAAATCATTCCTCCGCATCCTGGTGTAAGACCAATTAGTGCAGCAATTAGTATAAGAGCGTAAGATGATGAAGCCATCCAGGAATCAAAGGTTTCTGCACCTACAACAATATCTATAATAAAATTTGAAATAAATAAACCAACAAACACGAAAGTAACAACCATAGCTATATCTGAGGCCGCATGTAAAAGGGTTGATTTTAGATTGTTATATTCACTATAGCAATCATGATTTTTATAGCTGAACTTATTAACTAAATAATAAATCATGCATGTAACAGAAAATATAACTGACACCCAAAATGTTAAATTTTCAATAGATTTTATACTTGCACCCCAAAGTGCCATAACTGAACCTGGAGCTAAAAATAAAGACATCAATAAAATACTTTTAAAACCTATTTTCTGAGTAAAAAACTCTGAGAAACATGATTTCTGAGAAAAATTATTAGTTATTTTTTTTTCATCTTTCGACAATATCTGAGTGTTGATTTTAAATCCAATAATATCAAATATATAGCCAAAAATAATACCTGCTATTATTCCAAAAAGAGTAATTATAAAATACGCCTTTAAATTACCAGCAACATCAGCCTCCTCAGATGCTCCCAAGAGAACAAATGATCCCTCTCCTAAGGTACTAATAAATGCAGCCAATAAACCTCCGAAAGAAATTTTATTACTTTTATATAGTGATGCAATAACTATTGTAGCTCCACAACCAGGAATAGCACCTAAAAAAGCTCCGAATATTGGATGTAAATTTTTCGGTCCTAATTGATTTAATATGCTACCATTTCGTTGTTTTGCAAAAAAACTAATAACTGCAAAACCAATAATAGAAATAGACACATAGCCTGCAATTGCACCAGCGGCTTCCAAGTTATCCAAAACGAATTCAAAGTAATTAAAATTCATAATACTGAAACTTAACTAAAAAATTAGAACACAAAAGTATTTATTTAGAATGAATCTAAGAAAAAAAAGAAGAATAATTAGCAACTTTAAAAATGAGTGAAAATTTAGGACAATCACAATCATTTTTTTTCAAAACGGCACACGATGAAAATAATAGAATAATTAAAAAAATTACTATATATTTTTTTTTAATTTGCATAATGCAATATTAAAAAAAAAATGAAAGTAAATAAATTATTAATAGTTTTATAAAATGTTAAAAATTTTAAAAGACATAGGAAGTTATTTTTTATTAATTTCAAGAGTCTTAAGCATTCCAAAAAAATGGAGTGTTTTTAGAAAACAGTTATCATTAGAATTTGAAAAAATAGGTTTAAATTCAATTAGTATTGTCGTTATTATTTCGTTTTTTGTAGGTGGAGTTATTAGTATCCAAACAGCATATAATTTAGTTAGCCCTTTACTACCTACATACATAATTGGTTTAGCTAGTCGTGACTCACTAATACTTGAATTTTCACCAACAATGGTATCTTTGATTTTAGCTGGAAAAGTAGGCTCCAGCATTGCCTCAGAACTCGGATCTATGAGAGTTACGGAGCAAATTGATGCGCTAGAGATAATGGGAATCAATTCAGCATCATTTTTAATTTTACCTAAAATAATAACTTCTATTTTCTTTTTTCCAATTCTAGTAATTTTAAGCATGGCTATTGGTATGATCGGAGCTTGGGTGGGAGCTCTATCTGCAGACGTAACAACTGCCGAATTTTTATTTGGATTAAAATATGAATTTATTCCATTTTACATTAGCTACGCAGTTATTAAAACTATATTTTTCGCATTTATTATATCTTCAGTATCTTCGTTTTACGGATACAATACAAAGGAAGGAGCAATTTCTGTTGGAAAATCAAGCACAAAAGCAGTGGTTTCTAGTAGTATTTTAATTTTACTATTTAACTATATTTTAACAGATTTAATTTTAGCATGATCGAGGTTAAAAAAATAAATAAATCTTTTGGTAATCAACATGTTTTAAAAGATATATCTTTTAGATTTATTAGAGGAAAAACAAATCTAATTATTGGTGAAAGCGGTTCAGGAAAAACTACTTTATTAAAAATTTTAATAGGTCTTCATAATTATGATAATGGAACAGTTTTGTTTGGTGATGTTAATTTAAATAATATATCAAAAAAAGAGCAACGTCTTCTAAGGCAAAACATAGGAATGCTATTCCAAGGCGGTGCATTATACGACCATATGACAGTTGAAGAAAATATTATGTTTCCTTTGACGATGTTCACAAATAAGTCTAATAAAGAGAAAAAAGAAAGGGTCAATTTTTGTTTAGAAAGAGTTAATTTATCGGGAAAAAATAATCTTATGCCATCAGAGCTAAGCGGCGGAATGACAAAAAGAGTTGCTATAGCCAGAGCAATTTCAATGCAGCCAAAATATTTGCTTTGTGATGAACCCAACTCGGGACTTGATCCTAAAACTGCTATTTTAATTGATAATTTGATACATGAAATTACAGAAGAATTTGACATGACAACGATTGTTAACACTCATGACATGAATTCGGTTATGCAAATAGGAAATAACATTGCATTTATTCATAATGGAAATATTTGGTGGAGAGGAAATAAAAAAGAAATAATAAATAGTAAAAATAAAGAGCTAAATGAATTTGTTTTCGCTTCAGATCTATTTAATCTTCTCAAAAATAAAAATGAAAAAAGTTAAACCAAAAAAATATTTGGGTCAACACTTTCTGAATGATGAAAATATTTCACAAAAAATTGTACAACTACTTGAAAATAAACAAAATTTTTTTTTAGAAATTGGACCCGGAACTGGAGTTCTAACAAAATATTTAATTAAAAAGGATACAGATTTTAGCTTGATTGAAATAGATTCAGAATGTATAAATTTTTTAATATCAAACTATCCCAAAACAAAAAATAAAATACTTGAAATTGACTTTCTGAAACTAAATCTCGCTAACAATTTTCCAAAAAAAATTAGTNTGATTGGAAACTTCCCATATAATATTTCATCTCAAATTTTTTTTAAAATTTTAGAAAATAAGAATCAAATTATTGAAACTGTTGCAATGATTCAAATGGAAGTAGCTGAAAGAATTGTAGCTCTTAGTGGTAAAAAAAGAGGAATTTTATCTGTTCTTATACAAGCATTTTATAACATACAATATTGTATGACTGTAAATCCAAACGTATTCATACCACCACCAAAAGTAAAATCTGCAGTAATTAAATTAACAAGAAATGATAGGACTTCATTTGTATGTGATGAAAATTTATTTTTTAAAATAGTAAAAACAGCTTTTAACCAAAGAAGAAAAACTTTGAAAAATGCACTAAAAGCATTTATTTTGCTAAATACATATGAAGTTAACAACTTATTAAAATTAAGAGCAGAGGATTTATCAGTTGAAAATTTTATAACATTAACACTTAATGCCAAAAACAAATAATATAAACAAAGACTTTATTGATAATTTAGTTGTATTTATTAAAAATAAAGATCATAGAAAACTTCAAAAAAGTTTACTTAACATTCATCATGCTGATATTGCTGAAATAATTACAAATTTATCAGACTTTGAATCACAATTTTTATACGAAAATTTACACGATGAAACAGCAGCTCTTGTATTAAAAGAAGTTGAAGATGAAAAAAGAAAAACCTTACTATCTAAGCTTTCTGCAAAAGAGATTGCAGTTGATGTGATTGACAATTTAGAATCTGATGATGCTGTTGATGTNATTTNAGATTTATCAGAAAAAAAGAAAGAAGAAGTATTATCACANATNGAAAATGAAGATTATGCTAACGATTTATCTNACTTNCTTAAATATGAAGAAAATACTGCTGGTAGCATGATGGCAACAGAGCTTATAAAAGTAAATGAAAATTGGAATACACTNGAATGCTTGAAAAAAATGAGAAAACAAGCAGAATATGTNAAAAAAGTTCATACAATTTATGTNGTNNANAANAATAATAAACTACTTGGNACAATGTCATTAAAAAGATTATTAATTTCAAATAAAGANACAAAAGTTAGAGATATTATAAATTCAGATGTGTATTATGTAAAAACAGATACTAGTACTGAAGAAATTGCAAATTTGATGAACAAATACGACTTGATAATTTTACCTGTTGTAAATGAGAATCAAGAACTACTTGGTAGGATAACAATTGATGATGTTATTGATGTAGTTAAAGAAGAAGCTGAGAAGGACTATCAAATGGCATCAGGAATTTACGAAGACATTGAAAATAATGCAGGCATATTAACTATCACGAGAGTAAGATTACCATGGCTAATAATAGGAATGATTGGAGGTGTCTTAGGAGCAAAAGTTATTGGTATATTTGATATTCAAAAACATTTTGAGCTCGCGTTATTTATTCCATTAATAGCTGCAATGGGGGGTAATGTTGGTGTGCAGTCTGCAGCAATTGTAGTACAAAGTTTAGCTAATAAGTCTATAGATATAAAAAATATAAGTGAAAAATTAATAAAGGAATTAGGAGTTGGATTATTAAATGGATTAATATGTGGATGTTTGGTTTTTCTATTTACTTATATTCTTGGCTATAATTTATTGCTTAGTGCTACTGTAAGTTTATCACTGATCATAGTTATAATGTTTGCAGCATTGTTTGGTACATTTATCCCACTAACATTACAAAAGTATAATGTTGATCCAGCAGTAGCAACTGGACCTTTTATTACTACAATTAGTGATATATTAGGTTTATTAATTTATTTTCTAATAGGTCAAACAATTTTACAATGAAAATTCTTTTTGTTGAAAAAGTACACTCATTTTTACATGAAAGATTAATTAAAAATGGACATAAATGTGTAAATGCATTCAATCAATCCAAAAAAGAGATAGAAAAAAATATTAGTAAATATGATGGTTTAGTTATAAGGAGTCGATTTAAAATTAATAATTCGTTTTTGAAAAAAGCAGAAAATTTAAAATTTATTGCAAGAGCTGGATCAGGATTGGAAAATATTGATGTGAAATACGCAAAATCAAAAAATATATATTGTATTAATGCACCTGAAGGAAATAAACAAGCTGTAGCTGAACATGCACTTGCACTAATCTTGTCACTTTTCAACAACATAACAAAAAGTAATGAAGAAATTAAAAATAATATTTGGCTTAGAGAAGAAAATCGTGGTATTGAATTGCAAGGGAAAACTGTTGGTATTATTGGATTTGGTAATACCGGTTCTGCATTAGCAAGTTTGTTGTCATCATTTAGCCTAAAAATATTAGCGTATGATAAATTTTTAAAACAACACAAGTTTAAAAGCTCGCTTAAACAAATTTATAATGATGCCGATATTATTAGCTTACATATACCTTATAATGAAGAAAATAAATATTTTATAAATGAAAGTTTTATAAATAATTGTAAAAAATCTATTTACTTGATAAATACTTCTAGAGGTCTATGTGTTAATACGAGCGATATTATTAGTGGTATGAAAAATGGAAAAATAAAAGGTATTTGCATGGACGTTTTAGAGTATGAAACTTCATGTTTTAAAAATCTTAAATTAGAAAAAATTGCGTCTAAAAATTTAAAATACCTTAATAATTCTAAAAACGTAATTTTAACACCACATATAGCTGGCCTGACTAAAGAGAGTGAGTTAAAAATCAGTCAAGTTTTATTTCAAAAAATAACAAAACTAAACTTGTGCGATTAATTGAACAGTTGTTCTAGATTTTTGCTGAAGAATAATATTATTTTTATTTATAAGTTTCTCTAAACTTCTTTTGTTATAGTTTTTTATTGTATACAAAATCAAATTATCGTTATATACAACCCTAAAATATGATTTGAGTTCATTAATTGTTTTAGGAATTTTAAACTTATCATTATCAACACAGACAGAAAAGGAAACTGCAGAATTTTGCATTAAATTTACTTCAACGATGTTTTTTGACAATATTGAAAATATTTGACTTATGTGGTTTTCCACAATAAAAGTTAAGTCTCTTGCAGATATTGAAATAAGTATCTGATTTTCTTTTACTATATAGCTTTCTACATCCATATTTTGATTTGATATTTTTGAAATTATAGTACCATTTTCATTTGAATTATAAAAAGATCTTATTTCAAGTGGTATCAACTTTTTTTTCAGTGGTTGAATAGTTTTTGGATGAATTACTTTAGCTCCAAAAAATGCTAGCTCAATCGCTTCATCATATGAAATATGCGTAAACAATTGTGTTTGGTCAAAAATTGCAGGGTCTGCATTCATGAGACCAGGAACATCCTTCCATATTATCACTTTTTTAGCACTTAAACAATATGCTAAAATAGCTGCAGTGAAATCAGAACCTTCTCTGCCTAAAGTAGTTGTATTATTTTCTGATGTAGAACCTATAAAACCTTGTGTAACTACAATTCCACTTTTTAAATTTTTACAAGCTAACCTCATCGTATCGTTCCAGTTTATTTTCGCATTTCTGTAAGTATCATCTGTTCTTATTATATCTCTAATATCAGTCCAGTGATTTATAATTTTATTTTTATAAAGAAAAGCACTCATTATTTTCGTAGACAATAGTTCTCCTACAGCTACAATTTGATCATAATAATATGAGTAATTATCTGTTGGCGCATCATCTACTACCCATTCAATTTCAACAATGAGATTATTAATTTCATCAAATACTTTATCATTCTTATTAAATAATTGGCTAGCTATACTTATGTGAAAATCTCTGACTTTTTTTAATAAATTTCTAACCTTTTTTTGTTTTTTAAAATAAGAATTTACAACTTCTTCAAGCATATTTGTAACCTTTCCCATAGCAGAGAACACTATTACCATATCATCTTCTTTATTTTCAGATATTATCTTTGTTACGAGTTTAATATTAGCAGCGTTTTTTAATGAAGATCCACCAAATTTATGTATACTATTCATATATTATTTTCTATCACAAAGTAAAAATTATTTTTTCAAAATATAATATTAAATTTTCGATATTTGTATAAAAATTAAATATGAAAGTAGCATTATTAACAGCAGGTGGAATAGCTCCTTGCCTATCCGCTGCCGTTGGTCGTTTAGTACATAATTATTTACATAAATATCCAGATGTTGAAATTATTGGTTATTTGAATGGATATAAAGGATTATTGTTAGGTAAATCAATATCTTTTCCTAAATCATTAAAAGATAAGTGCGAAGATTTTTATCAGTTTGGAGGCTCTCCAATTGGAAATAGTCGAGTTAAATTGACTAATATTGAGGACTGTATTCAAAAAGGATATATTGAATCAGGAGAAAATCCACTTGAGATAGCAGCGAATCAATTGGTCAGAGATAGGGTATCAATATTACATACAATTGGAGGAGATGACACCAATACTACTGCTGCAGATTTAGCAACTTTTTTAGAGCAAAATAACTATAACTTAACAGTAGTTGGATTACCAAAAACTATTGATAATGATGTATTTCCTATAAATCAAACATTAGGTGCATGGACAGCGGCTGAACAAGGTGCTAAATTTTTTGAAAATATTGTTAATGAAAATACAACATCGGATAGACAACTAATTATTCATGAAGTAATGGGTAGAAACTGTGGTTGGCTTACCGCAGCAACTGCGGATGAATACAGAAAAAGATTAAATACAAAAAAATTCATTCCTGAAATTGGCCTTAATAAAGACAAATGGGATATCCATTCAGTCTTACTTCCTGAAAAAAATATAGATTTTAAACTCGAATGTGATAGATTGAAAAAAATCATGAATAAATATGATTGTGTTAATATTTTTTTAAGTGAAGGATTTGGAATTGATATAATTATTAGTGAAAAGAAAAAAAATGGTGAAAAAATTTTAAAAGATGCATTTGGACACGTACGATTAGATGATTTAAATCCAGGAAAATGGTTTGCAAAAAAATTTGGAGATATTTTAGGAGCTAATAAAATCTTAATACAAAAAAGTGGATATTTTAGCAGATCATCTAAAGCAAACAGTAAAGATTTAGACTTAATATTCGAGACATGTGATTATGCTATGAAATCTGCGATTGAGAAAAAGAACGGTGTAATTGGAAGAGATGAAGACAAAAACAATAAGCTATCGTGTATTGAGTTTAAAAGAATAAAAGGAGGAAAACCTTTCGACACAAATTCAGAATGGTATATTAAAATGATGAAAGATATTAATACTTTATAGTTGATTAAAGAACACTCAATTCTAAATTCTATCAGAATTCCTAAGAACATTGAATTCTTAAGATCAGAGATTAATAAACAAAAGAATAAAATTCAGTTAACTGGACTTGTTGGATCTTCTTTTGCATTGCAATCTAGTTTAACAATTTCAGATTCTGAATTTCCTCAAATTTTTNTTCTTGAAAGCAAAGAATCAGCATTATATTTTTTAAATGATTTAGAGAGTTTATTAAAAAAAGAAGTGTTGTTTTTTCCCGCATCTAATTTCAAAAATTACGAGGAGAAAAAATATGATAGTAATAATAGTCTGCTAAGATCTGAAGTTTTATATAAAACAAATCATGAAAATAATTCGATAATAGTTACCTATACAGATGCGCTTTTTGAAAAAGTGGTTAATAGAAACGATTTGAAAAAACTAACGATAGAACTAAAAAGAAATGATTTTTTTTCTTTGGATAAACTTCAAAAATTATTAAATGAGTTAAATTTTAATAGAGTTGATTTTGTTGCTGAACCAGGTGAATACTCAATTAGAGGAGGTATTGTAGATATTTACTCTTATTCCGAAGAAAACCCTTATAGATTAGAGTTTTTTGATGATGAAATAGAAAGTATTAGAAGTTTTAATATTAATAGTCAACTTTCTATTAAGCATGAAAATCATTTTACTGTTACGCCAAATCCAGAATTTAATTTTAAAACCAAAAGACAAAACTTTTTAAGTTACTTTCCACAGAATACTACAATATGGTTAAAGGATATTTTATTAGCAAGAGATCACTTAAATAATTTATACAGTAAATCCAATCAGATACATAAAGAAAATAAACTTCTAAGCGGTGATGAATATGTAAAACAGTTGTCTGAATTTACAACAGTTGAGAATAATAGTTCATCATTTTTTAATGCAAAAATTAAAATCGAATTTTCTACAATTCCAATAGTTAAATTCAATAAAAATTTCAAATTATTAAAGGAAGAATTAAAAACTAATGATGAAAACAATTATAAAAACTACATTTTATGTTCATCCGAAAAACAAAAAAAAAGACTTGGTGAAATAATAAACGTAAAAGAAATAAATTATCATTGCTTAATTATTTCATTGCATGAAGGGTTCGTGGATAAAGTCAATAAATATGCAATTTATACAGATCATCAAATATTTAATAGATATCATAGAGTTAAATCTAAAACAAAATTTGTTAATAAACAATCTATCACTATCAGACAACTAAATTCTTTAGAAATAGGTGACTACGTTACACATATAGATCATGGTATTGGTAGATTCAACGGATTGCATAAAATCGAAAATAATGGAAAAACTCAAGAAGTTATAAAGCTATTATATAAAGACGGAGACATTTTATACATTAGTATTCATTCTCTTCATAAAATTGCAAAATATTCAAGTAAAGAAGGTTTAGTTCCAAAAATTAATCAACTTGGATCTCCAGCATGGGCAAAAACAAAACAAAAAACTAAATCGAAAGTAAAAGAAATAGCATTTAATTTGATTCAACTTTATGCTAAAAGAAAACTAAAAAAAGGTTTTAAATTTTCTCCAGACTCTTATTTACAACATGAACTAGAAGCATCATTNATGTATGAAGATACGCCTGATCAAGAAAAAGCGACAAAAGATGTTAAGACTGACATGGAAAAGGAATCACCAATGGACAGATTAATTTGTGGAGATGTTGGATTTGGTAAAACAGAAATTGCAATTAGAGCTGCATTTAAAGCTGTTTGTGACAGTAAACAAGTAGCTATTTTAGTACCAACTACAATACTAGCGTTACAACACTACAAAACATTCAAAAAAAGACTTGAAAACTTACCATGTAATATTGACTATATTAATAGATTCAAATCAAAAAAAGAGCAACTAGATACAATCAAAAACTTAGTTGATGGAAAAATTGATATTTTAATTGGAACACATAGAATAGTAAGTAAAGATATCAAATTTATGAACCTTGGACTCTTGATTATTGATGAAGAACAAAAATTTGGCGTTAACATTAAAGATAAAATTAAACTTATAAAAGAAAATATTGACACGTTAACATTAAGTGCAACACCGATTCCTAGAACTTTACAATTCTCATTGTTAGGTGCGAGAGACCTATCAATTATAAATACACCACCACTAAACAGACAGTCAATTGAAACTAAAGTAATCAGCTTAAATAATCAGGTCATTCAAAATGCAATCAATTATGAAATTTCTAGAGGAGGTCAAATATACTTTATTCATAACAGAATCGATAATATTAGTGAAATAGCAAATTTTCTTAATCAACTTTGTCCAAAAGCAAGAATTAAAATTGGACATGGGCAGATGAAAGGTGGAAAGTTAGAAAATCTCATGGTAGAATTTATTGAAGGACAATTTGATCTGTTAGTCTCCACTACTATTATTGAAAATGGTGTTGATGTNCCNAATGCTAATACTATTATTATTAATCAAGCACAAAATTTTGGCTTAAGTGATTTACATCAGATGAGAGGCCGAGTTGGTAGATCAAATCAAAAGGCATTCTGTTTTTTAATTAGCCCTCCAAAACATATTATTTCTAATGAAAGTAGGAAAAGACTTGATGCTTTGGAGCAGTTTTCTGATCTTGGCAGTGGATTTAAAATTGCTATGCGAGATTTAGATATTAGAGGTGCTGGGGATTTACTTGGTGCAGATCAGTCTGGATTTATTAACGAAATTGGATTTGAAACATATCAAAAAATACTTAATGAAGCAATTGATGAACTAAAAGAAGAGAAATTTCAAAAAATATTTGAAAAAGACAAAGAAAAAATCTACAATGGAGACTGTCATTTAGATACTGACTTGGAAATACTAATTCCAGATACTTATGTTACTAATATATCTGAAAGATTAAATTTATATAAAGAAATAAATAATTTAAAAAGTGAATCGGATATTTTATCATTCTCTAAAAATATTAAAGATAGATTTGGAGAACTGCCAGCTGAAATATATCTACTATACGATGCATTAAGAATAAAGTGGTTGGGAAAAAAATTAGGTTTTACTAGAGTTATATTAAAAGACAATAAAGTTAGAGCATATCTTCCCGATGAATCAAATAATATTTTTTATAAATCGAGCAATTTTACTAAAATTTTGACTTTCGTAAAAGAAAATTTTAAAACAACCAAAATGATCAAAAAAAGAAATAAACTGTCCATTTTGATAGAAGACGTTCAAAAAATAGAAAATGCTGTTTCAATATTTAAAGATTTATACGATAATTAGCTTCCAATAATCAACAAATACAACAACTTATTAACAATATTTTTTTTTCACAAAATATAAATGTCAAATACAGTAGTAATTAAGTAATTTGCATATAATAAATAAGAATATTGAAAAATAAAAAAATTAAAAATGTACTTGTTTCAGTTTTTAATAAAGACGGATTGTTATCAGTCATTAAAAAATTGGACAAACACGGTGTGAATATTTATTCTACCGGAGGTACTGAACAGTATATAAAAAATCATAATATAAAGGTAACAAAAGTTGAAGATTTAACATCATATCCTTCAATCCTAGGTGGAAGAGTTAAAACTTTACATCCAAAAATATTTGGCGGAATACTTGCAAGAAGAGATGTTGAAGAAGATAAAAATCAATTAACAAAATATGTTATTCCTGAATTTGATTTAGTTATAGTTGATTTATATCCATTTGAAAAAACTGTTCAAACACCAAATGTTACAGAACAAGAAATAGTTGAGAAAATTGATATTGGAGGAATCTCACTCATAAGAGCAGCGGCAAAAAANTTTAAAGATGTTCTTGTAGTTTCTGAAATNAGTCAGTATAATCAATTATTAGATATAATTAAAGAAGATTGCTCCTCGTCTTTAAAGGATAGACAGAAATTTGCAATTAATGCATTTAAAATATCTTCAAACTATGACACAAANATTTTCAATTATTTTAGTGATAATAGTAATGATATATTTGTTCAAAATATAGATAAAAAATATGATTTAAGATATGGAGAAAACCCACATCAAGAAGGAATTTTCTTCGGTAATTTAGANGATTTTTTAACTAAACTTAATGGTAAAGATTTATCTTATAACAATCTGCTTGATATTGATGCAGCAATAAATCTAATATCTGAATTTGATGAACTAACATTTGCAATATTAAAACATAACAACGCTTGTGGTGTTGCAAGTAGAGATAATTTACTAGATGCTTGGAAATCTGCTTTAGAAGCAGATCCTATTTCAGCTTTTGGTGGTGTCTTAATTACAAANCNNNAGATAAATTTAGANACAGCTNNAGAAATTGATAAATTATTTTATGAGGTATTAATTGCACCATCATTTGCAAAAGATGCNNTCGANCTTCTGNCNCAGAAAAAAAATAGAGTNATACTTCTNCAAAAAAATGTTTTATTACCNAANAAGCAATTTAGGACAATTTTAAATGGNGTGCTACAGCAAGAAAAAGATTTAAAAACAGATTCAACAGACGACATGAAAACTGTAACTAAANTTAGCCCTACAAAACAAGAAGAAATTGATTTAATATTTGCGTCTAAAATNTGTAAACATACAAAATCAAATACAATTGTTTTTGCAAAAAATAAGCAACTAATTTCAAGTGGNGTTGGCCAAACATCAAGGGTAGATGCTTTAAATCAAGCTGTAAAAAAAGCAATTAGTTTTAAATTTAATTTAAATGGTGCAGTTATGGCTTCNGATGCNTTTTTCCCATTTCCNGACTGTGTAAGTTTGGCAAATGAAGNNGGAGTCACATCAGTTATTCAGCCTGGTGGNTCAATAAAGGATAATTTATCAATTGAATACTGTGATAAACANNAAATGAGTATGGTGATGACAGGAATTAGACATTTTAAACATTAAAAATATTTTATATGGGATTTTTTGATTTTATGCAAGAAGCTATAGCAATTGATTTAGGAACNGCTAACACATTAATAATACATAATGACAAGGTAGTTGTAGATGAACCATCAATTGTTGCAAAAAATGTTAGAACTGGAGAAGTTATTGCAATTGGTAAAAAAGCTCAACAAATGCATGGTAAAGCTCATAAAGAAATTGAAACTTTAAGGCCTTTAAAAGATGGNGTTATAGCAGACTTTCAGTCATCCGAGCAAATGATCAGAGGNTTTATNGATATGATTCAGAAAAAAAGATCACTTTTTTCACCAGCATTGAAAATGGTAGTTTGTATTCCNTCAGGAGTAACNGAAGTGGAAAANAGAGCAGTAATTGANTCTGCTGAACATGCTGGGGCAAAGGACGTATGGTTAATACACGAACCTATGGCAGCTGCGATAGGTATTGGNATTGATGTNTTGGAACCAAAAGGNAATATGGTGATNGACATTGGTGGTGGAACAACAGAAATTGCGGTAATTTCNCTTGGAGGAATTGTTTGTGANAAATCTATTAGAGTTGCTGGAGATGAATTTACTGANAATATTAAAACNTATATGAAAACTAGACATAATATTGCTGTTGGNGATATTATGGCTGAAAATATAAAAATAAATGTTGGTTCTGCTTTAACTGAATTAGATGAGCCTCCTCCAAATTACCCNGTGCATGGAAGAGATTTAATGAGTGGTATTCCAAAAGAAGTTGTAGTTACATATAAAGAAATAGCAGGTGCGCTTAATAATTCTATAGAACAAATTGAAGATGCAGTCATGAACGCACTATTTAACACACCTCCAGCNTTATCTGCNGACATNTACAATGANGGATTATATTTAACNGGTGGTGGTTCAATGCTAAGAGGTTTAGACAAAAGAATTTCAAGAAAAACAAAACTACCTGTATATGTTGCTGAGGATCCACTTAGAGCTGTAGCGAGAGGAACCGGTATTGCCTTAAAAAATACAGAAAGCTATTCTTTTTTAATTCAATAGTTTAATGCATAACTTATTAAGATTTGTTAAACTAAATCAATCATTATTACTATTTTTAATTTTAGAAAGCTTTTCAATCTTTTTATTTTTATCAAACAACAAATATCAAAATAGTAGATTTATTTTATCAGTTAATGAGTATGCTTCAATCGTATATTCATATTCAGATGCAATCACAAATTATATTCATTTAAAAGAAAAAAACAAGTTCTTGTCAGANGAAAATGCAAAACTATTATCNTTAATTGAANGNCAAGATAATANANCATCTGGNTCAATANATTCNAATAATAATTTTATATATAAGAGCACAAAAATTATTAATAACTCGATTAATAAAAGAAATAATTATTTAACNNTAAATAAAGGANTANCTCAAGGAGTTAGANATGGAATGGGAGTAATTACACAAAAAGGNGTTGTTGGAATAGTACAATCNTCATCAAAGAACTATTCNNTTGTAATATCTTTATTGCATANTAAAACATCNATAGGNATAAAATTGAAAAAAAATAATCACTTTGGNATACTGAAATGGAACGGTTACAATTANAANGAAGCTAGTATAAATAATTTTCCAAGTCATATTGATGTATCAATAAATGACACAATAGTAACTAGCTCATACAGTATGATTTTTCCAGAAAATATTAATATTGGTACTGTTAAAGAAATTAGTGTTGCAGAAGGGTACTATAATATTCAAATAGATTTATTTGAAGATTTCAATCAATTGAATTACGCATATGTTGTAGAATCTAAAAGTATTAATGAAAAAAAAGCATTAGAAAAATCTATCGGAAATGAGTAGTATATATAAGAAATATATCATATTGCTTCCTTTTTATGTTATAATTCAAATTATGATTTTGAATCAAATATTATTTTTTTCATATATCAACCCTTATTTATATCTCATNNTAATTATAACATTACCGATAAAAACATCNAGTATTTTTCTTTTTTTATATTCATTCATNCTNGGTTTTTGTGTAGATATATTTTCAATTAGTATTGGATATCATTCATCTGCTTGTNTATTAATNGCATTTTTAAAAAATNCAATACANAAGATAACTATTCCTAATAATATTCTAAGCGATGANGATGAAATATCAATAAAAAAAATAGGAANTCAAGCATACATAATTTTTTCATTTATAATTATATTATTACATCATATATGTTTATTTTTACTAGAACATCTTGATATTAATTTCAAAATTATTTTTAAAATTTTACTTAGCTCCATTGCCTCTTTAATTATTATTTATATTACACAACTTCTATTACAAACAAAAAAATGATTCAATATAAATACAGATACAAAATTATCATAATCTGTTTTCTTATCATTTCATTTATTTTCATCGTTAAGTTATTTTATATTCAAGTTGTTAATAAGAACTATAAATTTTCAGCAAATAATAATGTGTTAAGATATGAAGTTCAACAAGCAACTAGAGGNTTAATTTATGACAGGGATAGTAATTTAATTGTAAGTAATGTTCCTGCATATGATCTAATGGTTGTACCAAGAGAAATNAATAAAATTGATACTTTAAATTTATGTAAACTATTGAATATTTCAATAGAGGAATTTAATTATCGATTACAAGAATCAAAAAAATATTCAAAATATAAAGAAAGTGTGTTCGTAAAACATTTGAGCTTAGAAAAAGCAAGCACTCTTTCCGAGCAACTTTTTCAGTTTAATGGTTTCTATTTACGTAAATTAACCATGAGAAAATATCACTATAACGTAGGTGCTAATATTATTGGATACTTAGGAGAGGTCAATGAAGAAAAAACAAATAGAGATAAATATTATATAAAAGGAGATTTTTCAGGAATTAATGGTATAGAGGGGGCGTATGAAAAAGATTTACGAGGTGAAAAGGGAATGGCTATTAAATTAGTAGATGTACATAATAGAGATCAAGGAAAGTTTCAAAATGGAAAATTTGATACTCTTCCAAAAAATGGAAACTCTTTATTATCAACAATTGATATCAAACTTCAAAAATATGGTGAAAAATTAATGGATAACAAAATCGGCGCAATTGTTGCTATTGAACCATCAACTGGTGAAATATTATCTCTTGTATCTTCTCCATCTTACAAATTAACTAATTTAACTGGTAGAAATAGATCTAAGAGTTTTAAAATTTTAAAAGAAAATAAGAACAAACCTCTTTTCAATAGAGCTTTACAAGCTGCTTATCCACCTGGATCAATTTTTAAACTTGTAAATGCTTTAATTATTCTTCAGGAAAAAGTTATAACAAAAAATAAAATAATAAGTTGTATAAATGGATATGAATATGATGTAAACAAAAGAGTTAGTTGTCACAAACACTCATCATCAATTAATTTAACTAGTGCAATAGAAACATCTTGCAATACATATTTTTGCGAAATATTTGCTGACTATTTTAAGAAAAATGAGAATGTAAATAATGCATATAAGAATTGGTACAGTCACGTAAGAAGCTTTGGAATTGGAAATTATTTAAATAATGATTTTATTTCTGGAAGCCCAGGAAAGTTACCTAAATATACTTTTTATAATAAGCTATATAAAAATAGTTGGAATGCAAATACAATAATTTCAATGGCAATAGGACAAGGAGAATTACTTCTAACACCAATACAAATGGCTAATTTAGCAGCTATAATTGCAAACAAAGGATTTTATTACACACCACATGTAATTAAAAAGATTGAAAATAATGAAATTGATAGTAATTTTACTGTAAAGAAATACTGCTCTATAGAAAGAAAATACTTTGACCCAATAATTGAAGGTATGGAAAAAGTAATTAACGGATCTAATGGAACTGCTAAAAACTCGAGAATTGTAGATATATCATTATGTGGTAAAACTGGTACTGCTCAAAATCCACACGGGGAAGATCACTCAATATTTATAGGTTTTGCCCCAAAAAATAATCCGAAAATAGCAATTGCAGTATACGTTGAAAACGGCGGATATGGCTCTAAATGGGCAGCACCAATTGCTTCACTTATAGCTGAAAAATACATAACTAATAGTATTTCAAACATTGATTTAGAAAAAGAGATGATTAATGGATATTTAATTAAATAAAAGTGAGAAAAACAAAAAATATATTTGCGAATATTGATCATACAAGTGTTTTTTTATATCTGTTCTTAGTATTTATTGGAGTAACAAATATTTTCGCATCGCAATTTAATGAAGATACGTCATCTTTTTTTGATCTTTCAACAAGGTATGGAAAGCAAATTCTATTTTCTGGGTTATCTCTATTAACTGCCTTTGTTATTTTAATTATTGATTGGAAATTTTACTTTTCATTATCCTACATATTTTACTTCTTTATCATAATACTTTTAATAGGTGTATTATTTTTTGGTGATTTAACCGGAGGTGCAAACTCTTGGTATAGCATTGGGAAATTTAAGTTACAACCATCAGAATTTGCAAAATTTGCCACATCATTAGCCTTAGCAAAATATTACAATAGTATTCATTCTAAAAAATTATCTTCGAAAGATAAATTAATCACTTATCTAATTATTGCTTTTCCTATTATTTTAACAATACTTCAAAATGATTTAGGAACTGCATTAGTTTTTATAAGTTTTTTAATTGTTTTCTACAGAGAAGGTTTATCCCAATACATACTCATTATTGCGATATTTTTCTCAACTTTATTTGTAATATGCCTATTGGTTGACCCTACTATACT
>PBVH01000008.1 GCA_002728175.1 Flavobacteriales bacterium
TATTTTCCAGAGCCAGCAATAATAATAACAAAGCAAATAATTCCATAGACTAGTGCTAATTCAAAAGCCCCACCTAAAAAAACTTTTTTTAAAGTCGCAACTGTCATAGTGAAAAACAGAAAAAATGATGAAATCCTTGTAAAAAACCCTAGAGCAATCAATACTGAACCAAATGACTCTGATAGAGATGCTAGAAAACCAAAGAAAACATGAAATGAATCAATGCCTATGAGATTAGTTAAGGAGTGACCAAGACCCTCCCACCTTTCTGGTCCTGCAGTGATTTTACTTAATCCATGGTATGTGAACATTAGATACCCAGTAGAAACTCTAAGAATGAGCAATCCGACATCAATGCTACCAGAGGGATTTAAAACTGTACCTATTAAATTTTTTATATTTATGATCATATAAACCGATTTTATTAATCTTTTTTTTTAAAAAATAGAATGGAACGCTTGATGTAATCGCAAATATTACATCAATAATGTTTAAATAAATCAAATAAAAAGGCCATACTTTAAAAACCAATGAATTATCAACGTTTGGTTTTCTTTCTACATACATATAGTACCTTCTGTAAGCCAGCATATAATTACAACCGGCACAGAGGCTTAGGCAAGAAAAATTAAACAATAAAGTATTGATAACTTTCTTAGATACATCCCATCTACAATTTTATTCTACAAAGAAAAAGCAAGTATAAGGGAATGACGCATAAAATATGTAACGTACATTACCCAACCATCAAAATAATTGAACTCAGGTGTCAATATAGCAATGAAAGTTCCAGTCCATATAGTTTTGATTTCATTTTATTATTGTTTGTCGATTTGTATATTTATAATACAGGAAAGCTATTCATTATAATACTTAATTATATGAATCTATATTTCATCTTTTAATTTTTACTGGAGGAGATAGAATTATGTTAAAACCTAAAATGGTATTTACTGTTCTAGCAGTATGGTGGGCATTTCACATAATAATTTTATGGATATTAAACCCTATGGCTGTAGAAGCATTGATAAATGATGATAAAGCACAATTAATGAACAGATCTTTGGGATACATTGCCGGTACGATGTCGATGTTGATTGCATTTATTTTTTATATGCTTAGAGAAATTGATCATTCTAAAGCAAAGCAAGTTCTCCTGGGCACTGGAATTATAATGGTTGCAGCAGTGGGAATAATAATAGCTTCAAACATGTCGGTTGCAGAAAAGTTTCCAACAGAAACAATGATGGGCACTCCTCCACCAGCTGTTGGTTTATGGATATTGCTTACGGTTTACACCCTCTATGTTGCTTTAAATTCTGATAAATAAATTATTTATTTATTTTTATTTAATGATAACAGCTGCATAGAAACGAGTTTAATACCATTTTCTGTGCGCTGCTGACCCACCTCTTTAAATCCATACTTTTTATGAAATTTCATTGAAATATCATTTTTTGGAATGATATTAACTTCACATGTCATCAAATCATACCTGCCTTTAAAATAATTCTTCAAATCATCGTAAAACAAACTTCCAAAACCCTTATTTTGGTACTTAAATGATATTACAATCCTATCTATGTATATGAAAGATTTATACTTTTTTTCAAACCATTTATAATTAACACTATTATACGGACGATTAGGAAGTATCCCAATCATAAATCCTATGTACTGATTATCGTATTTTACTAGTTTAAAGTAATCAGAGTATTTTAATAATTTATTGTATGATCTTTCATCAAGTTTTCCAACTGCAGGCACATTTTCCCTGTTTAAGTTCATTATAAAATCTTTATGAGAAGATTCAGCATTAACAAATTGATATTTCTCCATTATTCTAAATCATACTAAGAAAACCAAATGTGTTTTCCATACTGATTTTTTGTTACGATTTTACCCTGCTCAAGATAATATTTTAACCCACTAGTCACACTTTCTAAATAAGATAGAAGAAATGGTCTTGTGACTAAATGATATGGAAGTGCATTTAAATATTTATTCCCGCTATTAAAGAGATAAGGATTTACAGAAATTTTAATTATACTTTTAGCATTATTACTTTTGATTTTCCACTCAACCCTAGATTTTGGCTTACCAATTTGNTGAATGTAAAGCTTATAACCTTTATTTTCTTCCCATTCAAAAAANTCTCTTTGAAAAATTAAACCATTTAAATATTCTATCTNATCAATTGAGTTTTCTTTTGACCATTTAATAACCGTATTCTTTTTACAAAATGGGTGAAAAAGATCAAGGTTTGATGGTAATGATACAACCTCCCAAAGAGAATTTATATCGCAATTAATACTTTTTTCAGAAAAAACAGTCCAAAATAACATTTTTGAGCTCATCATTCTCCTCAAAATCATGATTTAAACGCTAATTGTTTCCATAATAAAACCACCCTAAAAAGCAAAATAAATATAAAACGGTTACAACAACCACCATTTCAAATTGTATCATTTTGGTTGTATAAGCAATTAAAAGCATACCAATCAATATCATTTCGATCAAAATTATTCTTTTTTGATTATCGTTCATAAATAAAAATTCATATTATAAGTTTATTAAGTTAAAAAACGTCAATTAAGATATCTAAATTATAAAAATTTTGATAGCTTAATAATTAACTTAAGCAATTCAGAGACAATAGGTAGCTAAAATTAATTGTTAATTAAATGAATACTTTTTCACTAATTTTTTTTCAATCTCTTAATCTTTCAACAATGTTCAATATTTTATGATTAAAGAATTGATATTTGTTACTGGGGCTTGGGGAGATAGTCACCAATTAAATAAGTTATTATTTTTAGAAAAATTGGGATTAAAAGTCAAAATTTTAGCTTTCAGGAGGAAAGATTATTATAAGTCTAGAATAATCCGGAATTATATATTTTTAGGAGAAATTAAAAATGACTATAAATACTTTAGGAGGGTTATTCTATATTTAAAGGGTTATTCAAAACTACTATTAAATATAAAGAAAACTAAAATAGCATACGTTTTTGGTCTGGATAACGTTCTAATAATTTTATTATACAAGATATTATTTAACAAACAAATGAAAATCATTTATGAAGTACCTGACTTAAGAGAATTTCATTTTTCTAGAACTATTTTAGGTTACGTAATAAAATATTTAGAAAAAATTCTATTCAAAAAAATTGACGTTATAATATTTACATCTAAATATTATTACAGCAACTATTACAAAAACATTTTAACAAAAAAAACAAAATGGCTAGAAATTGAAAACAAAGTTGAGATATCCAAGAGGTCATTAAGAAAAGTAGATGTCTCAGATAAAAATATAACAATTGGTTATTTCGGACTTTTAAGATGTGAAAAAAGTTTAAACATACTAATTAAGCTTGCAGAACAAAATAATCATTTTAAGGTCATTTTAAGAGGAATATTCCTACCATTTACCTTAAAATATTTAGATAAAATTAAAAAACTTAAAAAAATTAAATATTTAGGCCAATACGACTCTATAAAAG
Organism: Flavobacteriales bacterium; assembly: GCA_002728175.1. Taxonomy (GTDB): domain Bacteria; phylum Bacteroidota; class Bacteroidia; order Flavobacteriales; family BACL11. The sequence continues at coordinate 3,507 of PBVH01000008.1, forward strand.
ATTTTAATTCAATGTATAATAGCATTGATATAGCATGGATAGCCTATCCATTTAATAAAGAGCAATTTGGTAACCATAAACTTGCGAAGACAAACCGCTATTATGAATCAGGCTTTTTTCAGACTCCAATGATAGCCTCAAAGGGTACTGTGGACGCTAGAAGAATAAAAGAATATAAAATGGGTTTGGTATTGAATTTGAGTGATGAAAAATCCTCAATTTCTTTACTATCTAAATTAAATAAAAACGACATCAATATATTCAAGAATAATATTAAAAAAGTAAATCTGGATGAGTTTATGATTACAAACGATTATGAGCCCTTGAAAAAATATATTAATTCAATTTCCTAATTAAATATTCAATATTCAGCCATAAATGATTGACAATATTACATTCTTAATAAATTAATTCATTATCAAGTCTGTCAAGATCATGTAAAATTAATTGAGTTGAAAAGAGATATTTTTCTATTTTATTATTTAAAACTATTTTTTGGAAAACATGCGAAAAATAAAATTGAAGTGGTATTAAATCGAAAGCTAATTTTCTTTTCACCATTGTGGGTGATTTTAAGAAAAATAATTAAATGATTTAGTTAACTGGCTCTAATTCAGTGTAGTAAGCATTTGATATCCAGTTATTTGGATTTTTAAAATCTCTTTCCCAATGCATCTTACAATTAAAAGTAATCCACTTTTGATTTTTTGACTTTAAAATTGAAACGCCATCTAAACTAATTGTAGAATTTGAGTTAGTAGTGCCAGATAAAAGACTAATAATTTTAAAACCATCATTAATACTTTCAGGATGGTATAAATTGTTAAACTCTTTAGGAGACATTTGCTCAAGGTCTTCTGTAGTGTAACCCAAGCATGTAGTATTACCTTCTACTTTTCTCTCAACTGATTGGTGAATTTCATAACCTGTTTCCTCAAAATTTTTTTTATTTTTAAATGTTATAAATGATTGAATATTGAATGTAGAAAGATGGGTTTTCCAATTATTATCATTTGTGTTCTGAGACTTTAAGTTGTGAATCTCATCCTCTAAAAACTGGATTTTTTCTCTTAATAACCGAATGTTTTCACTTTGAAGAGATATCATTTCTTTACTATTTGAATTACTATTATCAGACATCAGTTTCTTTCTACTAACAGATTTTACTTCAATTTCATCTTCATTCAACCATTTAATTTCATGACCAGTAATTGCGGCCATTTTGTTGATATTACCAACTTTTGGTTTACTTTTACCTTTTTTCCATAGGTACAAATTTGATCTATCTACATCAATTTTAGATGAAATCTCATCTATCGAATATTTACTATTAAGCAAGATATAATTTACTAATTCTTGTCTGTTCATTTTTTTACAATTTTATAATTTAAGATCTAAATTAATATTTTTTTTAAAAAATTTTTTTTTACGAAAAAATAATATCAAATATAATAAACTTTATATTTTTTTGTTAATAAAATTAGATTGTATAAAAAATTGAATTACATTCCACTCTCGGTATGGAATTTTGATCTTTCATCTATGAAAATGACTTGATTATTAAGCCATTTAAGATATTTTTCTGTTTTATTTAAATCTGCAATTAGCTTAGGCTGATCAACAATTTTTGCTGTTTTTAAGCTCTTCCTAATATTGATCAATCTTTTTTCCTCTTCTGGCACCGCGTGCTCTATAATTATCTTCCTTCTTTTAATTCTAAAATCCATTACTTTTTCTGCATTATGCTCCTCTAAATAATCTGATAATAGTTTTTCA
>PBVH01000036.1 GCA_002728175.1 Flavobacteriales bacterium
ATAAAAAAAAAGATTGTTCAAAGTTAATTTTAGCTTTAAACAATCTTATAATTTATTGTGATCGCGATAGGATTCGAACCTGTGACCGTCTGCTTAGAAGGCAGATGCTCTATCCAGCTGAGCTACGCGACCTAAAATATGGCTGCAAATCTAAAATTTTATATTAAAATAGAGATTATTTATTTGCCTAAATTAACCATTTTAATTGCAGTTATTGCAGCTTCAACACCTTTATTACCATATTTACCACCAGATCTATCAATGGCTTGTTGTTCGTTGTCATCAGTTAGTACGCCAAAAATTACCGGAACATCTAAATGAATATTTAAGTCTTTTATTCCATTGGCAACACAATTGCTAATAAAGTCAAAATGTTTAGTTTCACCCTTAATAATGCTTCCTAAACAAATAATGGCATCTACATTCTTTTCATTAATTTTTTTTGCACCATAAATAAGCTCAAAACTGCCAGGTACTTCGAAAACAACAATGTTGGATTGAACGACATTAAATGAATACAAAGTATCTAGAACACCATCAAGTAAATTATTAGTTATTTTTTCATTCCATTTAGATACAACAACACCAAATTTAAAGTTTGAAGCATTTGGAATAGATTTTTTATCAAAAAATGATAAATTTTTATTGGCAGTTGTCATTATAAAAATTATCTATTTTCAACTCTTGAAATATACTTGGAAATATTGTTAGCTTGTCTTGAATCTTTATATTCTTCTTTAATTGTTTGATATATATTTAAAGCCTGTTTATAATTTTCATTTTCTTCATGAATCATTGCTTGCTTAAATAAATATAATGGAGTAGTAAAGTTATTTTGATTATTACTNGTAGCATCCTCATAATAGGANAGAGCATTTTCTTGNTCATTTAGTTGCATGTACGAGTCNCCAATAAGTCCTAATGCAAGTGTTGAAAGTAATAAATCGTTTGATGAAAAATTTTCTAAATAATCTATTGCATTTTCATATTCTCCCAAGTTCATATAGCATACACCTGCATAGTAGTTTGCTAATTTACCTTCTTTAACTGAAGAATATTCATCAGCTAAATCTAAAAAACCTAAAAATTGTCCATCTCCATTTAGAGCTAAATTAAATGAATCTTGCTCAAAATATATTTGAGCCATATACATATCAGAGTGAGCCTCTGAAGATTTAGCAGGAAGCCATTTATTATNATAAAGAAATACTATTACAACTAATCCAATTACAACACTTGTAATAATTGAAAGACGTTTTTTATTTTGTTCAATAAACTGTTCGGTTTTNGAAATAGTTTCTCCAATTTGTTCAAATTGGTCCGTNTTTTTATCATTATTTTTGGCCATTAATTGTTATTTTTGAAACGCAAAGATAAAATTTTTTGAAAATTATCTNAATTTAATTTATCGTATTATTTTATTTATAAAAAGTGTATTTAAAATCATTAACATTACAAAATTTTAAGAANCATTCATTAAGTAAATTTAATTTTTNTAATAAGGTTATTTGTTTTGTCGGTAAAAATGGTTCTGGAAAGACAAACATATTAGATAGTATACATTATTTGTCATTAACAAAAAGNTATTTNAATCATGTTGATAGNTTAAANGTNAAGTTTGATGAAGATTATTTTATTATTANAGGAAATTTTTTAAAAAATGATGAAGATTTTTTAGTGGAATGTAACTNNCAAAATAAGNTAGGAAAACGTGTAAANAANAATTTAAAAAGATATAAGCGTTTTGCAGATCANATTGGACAGTTTCCCATTATTATAATATCTCCGACTGATACTAATTTAATAATTGAGGGTAGTGATGTGAGAAGAAAATTTATTGANAGTACCATTTCATTATACAATCCNTNNTATATTAATTCATTAATTGACTATAACAAAATATTAAAACAAAGAAATTTTNTNTTAAAACAATTTAATGAAAAAAAATATTTTGATCAAATTAACTTAGATTTTTATGATCAAAATCTTATTAAGCTAGGTGAATTGATTTTTAAAGAAAGAAAAAATTTTATGAATGATTTTGCTGCAATTTTTAAAGATTATTATTCTAAAATTTCTGATAATAATGAAGAAGTTGANTTAATATTTAATTCTCAACTNAATNATAAAAAGTTTAATATTTTANTAAAAGAATCTTTANCAAAAGATAGAAATACAAACTACACACAATGTGGAATTCATAAAGATGATGTTTTATTGAAAATGAATAATCATTTAATAAAAAAAATTGGGTCACAAGGTCAGCAAAAATCTTTTTTAATCGCCCTGAAGCTTGCGCAATTTGAGTTTATAAAAAATAATATTGGATATGCACCAATTTTATTACTTGATGATATTTTTGATAAGCTTGATGATAATAGAGTATTAAAGCTTGTTGAATTTGTAAAAGACAAGAACATAAATCAGGTTTTTATAACTGATACTCATGAGTTAAGGTGCAAGCAAATACTTGATAAAACAGATATTGAATTTAGTATTTACACAATAAATAATGGTCAAATTGAAAATGCGTAGAAATAACATTAATACAATTGGTCAAGTAATAAAAAAGCTTATAAAAAACAAGAAGTTATCAAAAAGACTTGATGCTTTAAAAGTTTTAGATGTATGGAAGAATATTATTGGAAAAGATTTAGAGAAATACATTAAAAGCACAAAATTNGTTGATGACAAATTATACGTAAAATTAAGATCATCAATAGTTAGAAACGAGATGTNCTATAAAAAAACTCAACTAATTCAAAGAATTAATAAAAAGTTAAACAAGGATGTTATTAAGGATATAATACTTAAATAAACTTAAAANCTTTCATCCACAGAAAAATGAAAATCAGCTTCTATTTGAGCATTTTCATCTGAATCAGATCCATGCACTGCGTTTTTAGCCATACTTTCAGCGAAGTCTGCTCTTATTGTACCAGCTTCTGCNTTTTCAGGNTTTGTTGCACCAATTAGTTTTCTAAAATCAGAAACTGCATTTTCTTTTTCAAGTATAGCTGCCATTATAGGGCCACTTGACATATANTCAATTAACTCTTGATAAAAAGGTCTTTCTTTGTGAACAGCGTAAAATTCTGCAGCTCTNGATGCTGATAAATGTACTTTTTTTAATGCAACGATTCTAAAACCTGCATTTTCAATTCTGTTTAAAATTGCTCCAGNANNTTTAGCTTCTACAGCCTCAGGTTTTATCATTGTAAATGTTATATTACTCATTATTTTAAAATTAAAATTTGATTGCAAAATTAGAAATTATTATAATGTCTTCTAAAATTTCTTTTGTTATTTTTGCAAGCAATGCAAGAAAATGCAAATAAATTACATAATATACTTTTTAGNGGGACTAAAAATATAGTAATTACTACACACAGAAGCCCTGATGGTGATGCTATGGGTTCTTCTCTTGCGGTTTATAATNTTTTAGACCAATTNAATCATAATGTAAATGTTATTGTTCCAAATGATTATCCAAAGTTTTTGAAATGGCTACCGTCAGATGAANATGTTATAGTATATGAAGATAATAAAGACTATTCAGACGAATTGGTTAATAATGCTGACATAGTATTTCTTTTAGATTTTGGTAATATTTACAGAATTCAACCATTTTCAAATACTATTAAATCATCTAAAGCAAAAAAAATTCTAATTGATCACCATGAAGATCCCGACGAGGATATTGCTGATATTGTTTTTTCTTATCCAAATGCTTGTGCTACAGCTGAAGTAATATATGAAATAATAGATACAATGAATTTAAATAAATATATAAACAAACAAATAGCTGAATGTTTATATGTAGGAATTATGACTGACACAGGAAGTTTTAAATATCCATCTACTACTTCAAGGACCCATCAAATTATTTCAAAACTTATTGATTCAGGTGCTGAAAATTCAAAAATACATGATTTGATTTATGATTGTTTGTCATCTGATAGAATGAAATTATTAGGTTATTGTTTAAATGAAAAATTGATATTGATTGAAGAAAATAATTCTGCTATTATTTCGTTAGATAGTGAGGAATTAAAAAGATTTAATTTCAAAAAAGGAGATACAGAAGGAATTGTAAATTATGCATTAGCCATTGAAAATATATTTTTTGCAGTATTTATTGTTGAAAAAGATGGTGTTATAAAACTTTCCTTAAGATCAAAAGGTGATTTTGAAGTCGATAAAATTGCTAAAAAATATTTTGACGGTGGAGGCCATAATAATGCTGCTGGAGGTATTTCTAATACCACTTTGTCAGAAACCATTAAAAAAGTTGAATTAATAACAAATAAGTATAAAAATGAAATCAAAAAAAGCTAAAATGAAAAAAATCATTATTCTAACACTAATCAGTCTACTAAGTATAACTACATTTGCACAAAATGTTTTTAATCAAAAAAAACAAAGTAATAAATCATTAATCGAAAAAGGTATGTACGCAAAATTCAAAACAAATAAAGGAGAGATATTAATTAAATTAGAGTTTGAAAAGACACCACTAACTGTTGCTAACTTTGTTGGACTTGCAGAGGGGTCAATAAAAAATAATAGTAAATCAGAAGGTGAGCCGTATTATGATGGTTTGAAGTTTCATCGAGTAATTGCAGATTTTATGATTCAAGGAGGATGTCCTAATGGAAATGGTATGGGTGACCCTGGTTACAAATTTGCTGATGAATTTCATCCTGATTTAAAGCATGATGGCCCTGGAATATTATCTATGGCTAATTCAGGTCCAAATACTAACGGATCACAATTTTTTATTACCCATAATGAAACCCCATGGCTAGATGGAAAACATTCAGTTTTTGGTCATGTTGTAGAGGGACAGGATATTGTTGATGCTATTGAACAAAATGATTTGATTAATTCAGTTACAATAATAAGAGAAGGAAATGAAGCTGAAAATTTCGATGCCAATAAAATTTTTAAATCTGCACAAGAAGAACTTGCAAAAATTAATGCTGAAAAAGCGAAAAAAGCAGCTCAGGCAATGAAAGAACTAACTAAGGGAGCTAAAACAACTGAAAGTGGTTTAGCTTACATTATGCTTAAAGAGGGGAATGGTGCTCAAGCAGAAGCTGGTAAAACCGTATCTGTTCACTATACAGGTACTTTAGCTGATGGTACAAAATTTGATTCATCTTTAGATAGAGGTCAGCCAATAGAATTTCCTCTTGGACAGGGTAGAGTAATTCCTGGCTGGGATGAAGGAATTTCACTTTTAAAAGTAGGGGGTAAAGCAAAACTGATTATCCCTCCAAATTTAGCTTATGGAGAGAGAGGTGCAGGAGGTGTTATTCCTCCTAATGCTACTTTAATATTTGAAGTTGAACTTGTTGACGTTAAGTAAATAGTTTCGATGATTATCCAAATTGATAATCAAGATATTTACAATGCCAAAGAAATTCATTACGTTTTCCAAGCCTCATATAAAGTTGAGGCTAACTTAATTAATGCTATTGATTTTCCTCCATTAAAAAGATCTGTCAAAGATTTTTTAGAATGTATTAATTTATTCTATGGTTACTATTTTGAAGATGAATTAGTTGGTGTTATTGAAATAAAAAATACAGATATATCCTCTCATATTCAAAGCCTAGTTGTTAGGCCGGATCAATTTAGAAAATCTATTGCTAGTAATTTACTATCGTTTACTTTACAAAATAGTAACTATAAAATTTTTACAGTTGAAACAGCCGTAGACAATTTTCCTGCTATAAATTTATATCAAAAATTTTTATTTAAAGAGACGAACAAATGGAATACTAATCACGGTATAAGGAAAGTCAAATTTGTTTTAAAAGTTTAAAGCATTATTGTTTACAAAAAAAGGTTTTTTACAAGCTTTTTTTTTAATATAATAATTTAGTAAATTTGCACTATTCACTTTTATTTTTTTATTATGAAAACTCTATTTACAATATTTATTTACCTATTTCCTTTTTTATTGTTTTCTCAGGATGCTATTGAGCTGAGTTTAAAGTCGGGAGATTTTACATTGGACAGGACATTAGAGATTGACAATCTTGAT
>PBVH01000037.1 GCA_002728175.1 Flavobacteriales bacterium
GCAACAGTATGTAGGAGAGTATGTTAAGGCAATTAATCTCAAACAATACAAGAAGGGTGTTTACTTATTGGAAATCATAACAAATAACGGAACTATTAATAAAAAATTAATACTCCAATAATTATATAGTTATTAAATTATTGAAAGCTTAGCTATTTTGCTAGGCCTTTTTATGAGATTAGTTTAATGATTTTCTAATTTTTACTAGTTTAATAAGTAAATCTTCAAGTTTATCTAGAGGTAACATGTTTTCTCCATCTGATTTTGCCTCACTTGGATTTGGATGTGTTTCTAAAAATATACCATTTGCTCCAGAAGCAATTCCTGCTTTGGCAATGGTTTCTATCATTTCTGGATGTCCGCCTGTAATACCTTCCTTTTGATTAGGTTTTTGTAGTGAATGAGTTACATCCAAAACTACTGGAAAATTATTCTCCTGCATTATTGGTATGCTTCTAAAGTCTACAACCAAATCTTGATAACCATGCATTGTTCCTCTTTCGGTAAGTAAAATATNATTGTTGCCGCTATCTGNTATTTTTTTGACTGCATGAGACATACTTTGGGCAGATAAGAATTGACCTTTTTTAATATTTACAATTTTTCCTGTTAGTGCGGCTGAAATTAATAAATCAGTTTGTCTACACAAAAATGCCGGTATTTGTANTATATCNACNTAATTTGCAGCAATNTTTGCTTCATCAGNGTTGTGTATGTCTGTTGTAGTAGCTATTTTAAAGCGATTTCCAATATTTTTAATGATGTTTAGCGCAACTTCATCGCCAATTCCAGTAAAAGAGTCTAATCGACTTCTATTTGCTTTTTTATAACTTCCTTTAAATATGAAAGGAATGTTTAATTTTTTTGTAATTCTAGAAATTCTTTCGGCTATCTCAAATGAAATTTCTTCTGATTCAATAGCACAAGGTCCAGCAATTAAAAAAAAGCTATCTTTTGTTTGTTTCTTTAAATCTTCAATATTTTTAATCATAATGTAAAGTTATTAAAACTGTTTGATAAACTGAAGCATAAAACTAAGTGCTTTTGCATTTTCACCATTCATGATATCTTCTAGATTATCAGTTCCTAGAAGAAAAGAATTTTTCTTTTTTCCTATTTTTAAAACAGTTCCAATATTTAAATCATTACTATATCCTCCAAATGAAATTGTGGGAATTACATCTATATATTTTGTTTCATATGTTGTTGAACCCCAAATTAAAGGATTGTAGTTTGATTCTTTAAAGCCATCACTAAAAATTTCCAAAAAAGATGTTGATTTAGTAGTTGTATGTGGTTGCCATTTAAAATTTATTCCACCAGAGTAAGAACTAATTTTTTTATTATTTATATTTTTAGATATGTTAAATCCAAATTGACCAGGAATATAAGATGTGATTTTTGAATTTTCATTTGTAAAAATCTCATTATTTGAGTATTCTTCTAAAATACTATCGTTAAAATTTAAAATATTATCAACTTCAACTCCAGAAAAAATAAATGTACTATCAGCACTATAGGTAATAGATGAAGGACTCCATTTGATACTACCGAAATCATACATATAAGCTTTAATGTCAAAATCCTTTAGTTTAAAGTTAATGACTAGATCATATGCAAATCCATTTCCATTATTTGCAAATGGATTCAAATTTGNAGTATCTGAAATAAAAGCACTCATTTNATAATTTANGTCAATCAAAGAACCATAATTTGCAGTATATATATTACCAGACTTTATGTTATAAGAAGTAAGATAATTACCAACTATGTATGATAGTCCAGTCTTTACATTTAATTTTTTATAATTTAAGTTGTAGCTGAATCTATATTGTTGAAATCTAGTGAGCCTAATATTTGTATTAGAAATATTTAGATTTTGGTTTTGATAGTTATAGTTACCAAATAATGCAAGACGAATTAGATCTTTAGAGACGGATACATTAATAATATTCCTATCAGCTATTTCTAAACTAAATTTTTTAGCGTTATTTTGATAGGAAATCGAATTATTCAATTCAAAGTATATTGTATTATTTTCTTTACTTAAATCAAGCCACTTATTTTTAACATTATCTGAAATATAGCCACCTTTAGTAAAACTATTTAAAAATGATTGGTTTAAACCGTTTGTGGTAAAATTAAAATCAGTATTCCATTCTACTAAATTATTAGTATTATTTTTTAATGAGATTGTAGTGTCTTTTTGGGAAAATACAAAATTTGGAATCAATATTATAGCAATTAACCACTTCATCAGTTGCCTATTTTTTGTTTAAACTTGGCACTTATTGTAATATCCATTGAGTAATTACTATATATTTTCACATATTCATTTACAGGATTAGTTGAAAAAGAACAAGTAGATATTAATTTGCTAGCATTTGTAAAATCAAAATTATCAACTTTTATCACAGAAATATAGTTTTCTATTACTTCATTATTTTGATTTACATCAGCTGAAATTATACTTGCATTACTTAAAATAGTATCAATAATTTCATCTTGTTCATCTAATGCTATCAAATCAATTTTTCCATCAAATGGAAATCCATTATTAAGAATGATATTTATATAATCAATTGAAATATCCTCTTGATCAACTAATTTTATTTCATTAGTATCAGTTAATGTTAAATCTTCAGCTATAAAATGAAGTGGGATTTCTATTTCAAGAGATGCTTCAACTGGAAATTCTGGATATACAAAATCTTGTGTATTTTGATTTGAATTTGGGTTTAAATAAAATGTAGCCTCAGTTGATATTCTATCAGGAAGAATTTCTAATAATTCATCACCATTTACATTTATATTTTTGTTGTATGGTATGATGGGTAGTTGGTTATTAGAAAGACTTGCTCTATTAATGTTATAAATATTATTGATTATATCATTACCACTTAGATCTTGTCCAACTTGCTTTGTTTGTCCAGTTTTAGTGTTAATAGCACTTAAATCATTTATCTGAAGTCCAATATCAGCTCCAAAAAAATTATTAATATTTAAATTTAAATTTGCTAATACAAGATCAATATTTGTAGCTGACATTTTGTTAAATAAGGACAGTTCTATTTCTTCTGGTCCAAATGTGATTGTATCATTACCTAAAAATCCTTTCGCATATTTTGGTGTAATATCAAACTCAACATATGAATAAAAGCTGTCAGTATAATTAATATATTCTAATATTCCTGTTGAATCAATATATGTAAATGCTTCAGTATAAATTGTATTTATTGTATCTCCACCAATTCTTCCTTCTTCACCAGTTAAATCTAAAATATAATCTTCAAAATCATAAATAAATGTTGTAACATTATTACTGGTAGCTTGTGGGATAATCATTTCTCCACTAGTAAAGGGGATGCCATTTTTTTTGAGAGAAGGAATGTTGTAAATCATTTTTCCGTTTGGCAGAGTACTTAGTACATTTACTGATACAGTTCCTTCTTTAATTCCAATTTCTTGAATTTGAGCAGAACCAAAATTAAAGGAATGTTCTTTTAAAATTTCTGTTAACTGCTGTTCAGGAAAAATTGCTGTTGCTTCAGTTAAACCAATATCAGATATTGTAATTTTTGTAATTATTGCATCACTNTAATTTATAGATACAGGTCCATTACTTGCATTTAAGTCCATATTATTTAAAATTCCAATAATATTTTCATCAATAGTAAGTCCNCCNATATCTACACTATCTAANGCTGATTCACCTGANGCTATTANAGGAAATGAAAAATTTGCTAAAATATTTTGATTACTTGGGTTTACTAAAGAGAGACTTATATTTGATATATCGGTTGGATAGTTATTTATGACCTCTACAATTAAATATCCTCTGTAAAGCGTCATAGTATTAAAATATTGACTAGCATCAATATTTATTGTGTCTTGGTTGGCAATACCTAATATCGATGGTATGGTATTGGTACTACCATTAGGAAATAAAATCGGACCACCAGGTATTGCTGATATTGTTTCTCCAATAGTTGCAGTATCTGAAATTGTAATATCTTCAAATGTTACTGAGTCCAGTTTATGAATTTCTTCATCTGCAACTGTATCAATTCTGATTATCGAATCTATATTTAAATCTAAGAAATCTTGCTTGAAAACAAGACTAATTAAGCCTTGATTATCTTCATTAATAATTAAATTTGTGTCGGTCAGCATGTCATTTATACTCATATTAGTATGAGCAAGTGGCATGATAACATCAATATCCCAATTTGGATTTTCAAGATCATGTTNGCAAGATATTATAGTNAGTAANACTANTNAATAATAAAATATATTTTTTCATNTAAANTNATNTTTNTTAGTTNTTAANCTATAATTCTTTTAATAANTTTAAGTTTNTGTGTATAATTACCTGCTTTTTTGTTATAAATACCTGTATTATCAATTTTATCTATTCTGACTTTTCCAGATGCATGTATTATGTTGTTATTTTTTAATATTATTCCAACATGAGTAATTTTTTGATTGCCAAAAAATGCTAAATCACATGTACTACTATATTTAATATCTTTTATTTTTAAACCAACTTCAGCTTGTTGATATGCATCTCTTGGAATATTTATTCCATTTAATCTATATACTAATTGTGTAAATCCTGAACAATCTATACCAAAAATTGTTCTTCCTCCCCAAAGATAAGGAGTGTTGAGAAATTTGTATGCTAGTTTTATCAAATCCTTTTTAATATTTCTACTTTGATATATCGGTGCATTAAAATTAAATATTTTGTTATTGACTTTAATTTTTTTGTTGCCGTAACAGGGGAGTGTAGATCCTAATACAATTGTTTGACTATTCAAGTCCTTTATTTTACTTGTAATGTTATTTGCAAAAAATTTATTATTGTTAGATAAATTATCATATTCATCCTTGTTAATATATGTAACTTGCTTATTGCATATCCAACCTTGGTATTTATCATGTTCAAGTTGTATAAAACTCCATTTTTTATTTTCTTTCAATACTTTAAAATGTTCGCCAAATAATATTTGACTTGTCATTTCTGATTTATCATTTGAATCTATTCTGAGAGGAATTATTGATAATATGGAGATTCCATACTTTATCATAAAGCTTCAATAAGCATTGCAGATGCACCACCACCACCGTTGCATATTCCAGCTACGCCTATTTTAGATTTGTTTTGATTTAATACGTTAATTAACGTTACAATTATTCTAGATCCAGAATTACCAAGTGGGTGTCCTAGTGAAACGGCACCTCCATTTATATTAACTTTATTTTTATCTAAGTTCAGAATTTTAATATTAGCTAGGCCAACAACAGAAAATGCTTCATTTAACTCAAAACAATCAATATCATTAATACTTAAATTGTTTTTTTTCAGTAAAATTTCTATTGCTTTAGCAGGAGCTGTTGTGAAATTTTCAGGCTCATGAGCTGCATCGCTATACGATACAACTTTAGCAATAGGCTTAATATTTAATTTTTTTGCTTTTTCCATACTCATTAGTACTAATGCGGAAGCACCATCATTTAATGTTGAAGCATTTGCTGCTGTAACAGTTCCTTCCTTATCAAAAACAGGTCTAAGTTGTGAAACTTTTTCAATATTAATATTTTTATATTCTTCATCATCTGTGATATTTTCTATTTCATTTTTTCTATTTTGAGTCTCAACAGGTACTATTTCATTAGAAAATTTTCCACTGTCCCAAGCTATTTCACTTTTTTTGTATGATTCTATTGCGAAATCATCTTGTTCTTCTCTTGAGATATTATAATCTTTTGCGCATTTTTCTGCGCAAACTCCCATATGAACTTTATTGTATACATCTGTTAAACCGTCCATTACAAGCCCATCAATTAGTTTCATATCTCCTAATTTTTGTCCACTTCTTCCTTTCGAAAAATAATGAGGAACTTGACTCATATTTTCCATTCCTCCTGCAATAACAATTTCATTATCCCCACATCTAATACTTTGAGCTGCAAGCATAATTGATTTCATTCCTGAAGAACAAACTTTGTTAATTGTTGTACAGGGAATATTATGAGGAAGACCCGCAAAAATTGCAGCTTGTCTAGCAGGTGCTTGACCTAAGTTTGCTTGCATAACATTGCCCATGTAAACTTCATCTATCAATTTATTATCTAAACTTATTTTATCAATGGCACCTTTTATTGCATAAGAACCCAATTTAGTTGCAGATATTTTTGATAATTTTCCACCAAAACTTCCTATTGGTGTTCTAACTGCAGATACTATAACTACTTCATTCATATTTTTTATATTATATCTTATTTATTAACTTTTTAGTCGTGGATCGAGAGCATCTCTCATTGCCTCAGCAATCATATTATAAATCGTAATTGTAATAAAAATTGCGGTACCTGGATATATAATTAACCACCATGCTTCAAGATTTTGTCTTCCTAAATTTAGAAGTGAACCCCATGTTACTAAATCGTCTGGAACGCCAATTCCTAGAAATGATAGTCCTGCTTCAACTAAAATAGCACTAGCTATACCAAATGCAATACTTACAAAAACAGGTGCTAAAGCGTTTGGTAAAGCATGTTTAAAAATTGTTCTTGAAGATGAATATCCTAACGCTTCACCAGCTTGAATAAACTCCAAGGCTCTAATTCTTAGAAACTCTGCCCTTGTAAATCTAGCAATTCCTGTCCATGTTGTAAAACCAATAATTATCATTACAATCCAAATACTTCTTGTTACAACTGCGCTTATAGTTATAATTAGAATTAATCTTGGAATAGAGTTTAATAATTCTATACCTCTTGAAACAAATGTATCAACAGGAACAAAAACCTCTTCTTTTAATTTCCCAAACATTAGAGCTTTACTAAATATTCTACAAGTAATGAATACTAGTATTATAACAAGAATACTTAAAAATAATTCAAAAACACCACTTGAAATACTTTCAGAAAAGCCATTTGATATTGCATATTTTCTTAATCCGAACCCATAAAATATTCCTAGAAATACACCAAGTAAAGAAAAATAATACTTGATTCTTGGCATCTTTAATTTTGTATCTCCAAAAAAACCAGCTAGTGCACCAAGAATAATTCCTATAATACTAGCAATTCCCATAGCTACAATACCAACCATTAAGGATATTCTAGTCCCATGAATTAAGCCAGAAGCTAAATCTCTACCTATTCCATCAGTACCTAATCTGTGTCTGAAACGTTTAGGCATGTCTGTAATTTCACCATTTGGATTTTTATATCTTTGTTTTCCTCCTGGAGCAACATAATCTCTATTATATCTATCCATAGTTCCCGGAGAATATGGAATGAGTGGCCATATAACTTTTTCTAAATTAAGTTGTCTCCAATCAGTAATATCATATTGTAATACTTCTAATTTATTTGTCGAAGGATCAATAATAGAATCAGTTCTAGTGCTTTCAGCAAATGCAGGATATAGAGTTTGATTTTTATATTTTGCATATAGTGGTCTGTCATTAGCTATGTATGGTGCAAAGAGAGCAATAAATACAAGAGCGCCTAACAAATAAAGACAGATTAGTGCAATTTTATTTTTTTTAAACTGTGTCCAAGCGTATTTTTTAAATGAAAAGTTATTTTTTGTTTCTTCCATAATTTTATTTATATGATATTCTAGGATCTACTAATGCGTATAATAAATCAGATACAAGATATCCAATCATTGTTAAAAAGCCCACCAGAGTAAAAAAAGTAATTATCATAGGATAATCATAATTTAAGATGGCTGCATAAATTTCTGTTCCCATTCCAGGAATAGAAAATATTATTTCAATTATAACTGATCCTCCAACTGCTGATGGAAATATAGCAGCAAAAACTGTAATTATTGGCAGTAATGAATTTCTAAGAGCATGTTTTAATATAACTTTTTTTTCACCTAAACCTTTTGCTCTAGCAGTTCTGATATAATCTTGAGATACAATATCTATCATACCAATTCTCATA
This sequence comes from Flavobacteriales bacterium, assembly GCA_002728175.1. Classification (GTDB taxonomy): domain Bacteria; phylum Bacteroidota; class Bacteroidia; order Flavobacteriales; family BACL11. The sequence continues at coordinate 7,969 of PBVH01000037.1, forward strand.
ATCCTACTTAAAAAAGCAAAAGAACCATAGGTATATGTAATAATTGGAAGCACTAGATACGGTAATCTATGTTGTATTTTTTTAAAATTACTCCATTCTGGGTCAAAAGTTGAAGCATCCTGTATTCCGGCCACAGGAAACCAACTTAAATTATCAGGGTTAGCAAAGCCTAATAACAATAAAACTCCAATAAAAAATGTTGGCATTGAATAAAGAATAAATAAAACTAGAGAAATCCCTTTATCTGCTGCACTATTATTTTTATATGCAGAATAAATACCTATTGGTATGCTTACTACATACGCAATAATTATTGAAATTAAAGCTAAGGCAAAAGATATCCAAACTTTGTCCCAAATCTTTGTGGATATCTGTTGTCCGTCCATGTACGATATTCCAAAATCTCCTCTTATAATTCCACGTCTATCTTTTCCATTTCCTAACAACCATAAATGATATTGATTATTACCTCCATACCATTTAATACTTGGAATATAATTTTTCCATTTAGTTGATTGATTAAAGATTTTGTTGTAATTTGATTCTAATATTGAGAGCGAAGATGTAAGATGTGTTAAATAATACTTTTCACTTATAAGTTGTTTTATTTGATTTAATTTAAATTCAATAGTTTTTTTATCAGATTTTTCCAATAAACTGTTTGTTTCAATAGATAATTTATTTATTGATTCATTGATATCATTTAATGATAAATTAGAATTATCTGCATATATTTTATTAGCTTTTATTATTTTAATTTCGTCATAAAACGATAGTAAATTTTTGTAATAATTTGAAACACTACTCCAATTTCCAGATTGATGAGTTAATGCTTTTAGATTTTTTTTGTGATATTTATCTTGTATTTTATAAAGGGTGTCAGAACTTGCTAAACTTCCAATACTTATGTAAAAAATTGGAAGATCAAGTCCTAATCTTTTTCTTATTTCTTGTTTTTCTTTTTTTGATGCTCCTGATTCTTGCTCTGCGCCTCCTTCATTTCCTGCTGACTTAGATAATCTTTCAACTGGATCTCCAGGGGCGTTAATACTAATAATAAATGCTATTAGCGATATAGCAATTAGCATTGGTATGAATGTAATTAATCTTTGAAGTGTGTACTTTAGCATATTATAGTTCTGAATTTAATTTGAGGTTATTGAGCATTAATCCTGGTCTTTCAAAATAAGTATTTCTATTATCGAATCTTTTATGAATTGCAATTTTATTTTTTGTACTATACAAAAAAACATAAGGTTGATCATTATAAATTCTGGCTTGTAGCTTCCAAAGGGCTTCAGTATGGGCAGCAGAATCCAATGAGGAATTTGCAAGATTTATTAATGCATCACTTGCAGCATCTCCAAAACCACAAAAATTTGAACCTTTTGATGCCCATGAAGAAGTGTGCCATAATTGCATTGGATTACTGTATGATGCACTACCACCCCAACCACCTAGCATTGCTTCAAAATTATGGTCTTGTGCATTTTTATAAAATAAAGAAAAATCCATTGGGGTAGGGTCCGCTACAACTCCTGCTTTATACATGCTTTCTTTAATCATTAAAACAATTTCTTTGGTTATAGGAGAAGTCATATAGCTTAACTTAAACTTAAATTTAATTTTTTCTCCATTGATAACTTTATCTCGAATGTTATCACCATCACTATCTACCCATCCAGCTTCAGTTAATAATTCTTTTGCTTTTTCAATATCAAGAGGAATTAATTTTAAAGTATCATTGTAAGTACTTTTTAGATGAGATATTTGAGCAGCTTGCCTACTAGCTTTTCCATGAACCATAACCTCAATGATTTCATCTACAGGAGTTAAATATGCCATAGCTCTTCTGACTCTTTGATCAATGAAAAATGGCTTATTTTTAATTCCATCTGGTTTCATATTTAATCCAATGTAGTTATATGCGTACCGATCTTTAAATTCTGAATGATAGTTTTTATTAAAATATTCTCTCTCTTGTAGTTTCATTAACTTTACAGTTCCAACACTTGTTGTGGCATCAAGTTCTTGGTTTTTTAACGCTAGATACGCTGATGCATCTTCTCTAATTATTTTAAAGATTATCTTATCAGGTAATGCTTTATCATAAATTGATTCAGAATTTACTCCCCACCAATTATCTTTTTTTACAATTGTAATGTATTGGCTTGGAACCCATTCATCAACTTGGTATGGACCTAAGCCCACTAGCTTTTCTGGCTGATAACCATTATCTGCATGATTAAAAGCGTTAAACCAATCAGAAATCTCTTCACTTTCTGTAAAGTTTCTAGAAATTATTTGATCAAAACTTAATTTATCAAGAATCTTATTTGGATCCCAATAACTCTTTTGCATCATTGTTATTCCTCCAATAATAATTTTATTATTTACATGTACACCTTGTGCATGCATTGTAAATTTCAATGGATCATTGTCGTACAGTTGAATAGATTTAATTACAGTACTATAATTAGATCTAATTTGTGCATTATTTGTTAAATGGCATAAAGTAGCTTTAGTAGAAAACTCAACGTCTTTCGCTGTAAAGGGCTCACCATTATCCCATTTAATTCCATCTTTAATCTTAAATGTATATGATAGACCATCTTCAGAAATTTCGGCTAAATTTTCGGACAAAACTGGTATGTTTTCAAGTGATTCTAAATCCATACCAACAATAAATTTTTGAGTATAATTAAAAATAAAAGAACGCATTACGGAATTATCATTGCATGGGTGTAGTCCATCAGGTTGTGATAGTATGTGTGCTACAACAGTATTTTTAGTTAAGTCACGTTCTTTGACACAACTAAAAAATAGAATCGAAATAAGCAATAAATAAACAGAATTTTTAATCATGAATATAATTTTTATAGTCATGCAAATATAACATTTGAGTAAAAATAATCTAATTATATATCAAAAAAATAAATATAAATATTGTTTGTTTAAAAAACAGATTAATATACATTTGCAATCTTGTTTTTGGAGAGGTGCCGGAGTGGCCGAACGGGGCTCCCTGCTAAGGAGTTGTGCGCTTACGCGTACCGGGGGTTCGAATCCCTTCCTCTCCGCAATTAAGTAAAAAGAGTTTCTTTTTGCTGTTCAATGCAAAACTTTTTTATTTTTGCATTCTTCATTCGGGGTATAGCGTAGCCCGGTTATCGCGCCTGCTTTGGGAGCAGGAGGTCGCAGGTTCGAATCCTGCTACCCCGACTTTTTCCTCTTCATTTTTCTTATTATCTATTTTATTATTTATATTTTAGCAAGTAATAATCAATCAAAAATATAATTTATGACTGAGAAAAAGAATATTAATAAGACAGCTTTGATATTACATACTATTCCTATTTGGTTTTTCATTTTTTTAAATGAAACTGAAATGCCATTATGGTATGAGGATTATATAAATCCTGAAGAAGCTCTATCAATGCTAGAAAATGTAATATTATTTGCTATAACACTACCAATAATGTTTCTTGTAGCGTTATGGTTTAAATCATTATTTAATATAATTATTCCTAAGATTTTTAATTTTAGAGATATAAATTATTGGGAAGCTTATGGCCTACTTTTACTTTCTCTATTCTTCGGAATGTAATTTATGTGTTCATTATTTCTAAGATTGAATTCTATATAGCTAAAAAGGAGCTACAGAATGAGAAAGGTTTAGATAAGTATATAGATATGATATTAACTGAGAAAGCTGAGAAAAAAAAGTAATTTAGCATCATGAGAAAACTATTACTTATATTACTTTGCTTGCCTATGATTGGGTTTGGGCAAAAAACTAACATAGAATCTTTAAGAATAGAAGTTAGTAAAAAATTGATTGAAGTATATCCTGACTCAGAAGAAATGATTAAACATCTTCTTTCAAAAATGGACGACAATGTTTTTGTTAAAATAGTTGAAGTAACTAAAGATTATGATGGAGTTTTAGGAGATGAAATTAAATTAAGGAAAATGATATTTGATCTTCTTGAAGGTTCAAAGCCATTCTTGACAGAGCCATTCCTGACAGATGATTCTCAAAATTATTCTAATGATATTAAATGGAATAATTATTGTCATTGTGTATGCGATTTCGTGTTAAAATCTGGAGTAAATTCAATTAAAGCTTGGCATGCACATCCAAATCAATTGCAATTAGGCCAAGATGCCGCAAATGAATGTAATAATCATTTATAAAATTATTTTAAAAAATAATATTCTAATCATAAAATCAAATTAATTTTTTAAGTTTTTTTTAGTAGATTGGTTAGCGGTGCAAAAACTGGTGAAAATTTTAGTTTGAAAGCTTACTATAATCTGGTGAAAAGGGAAGAGGTTGTAATCCTGCTGCCCCGAATTTATTAAGATTTCATTTACTCTTTATGATTTTGATTATGTAATTTGAAATATTTAATAGCTTTGTAAGAAATTAGATAATCACACTATCAAATCTATTAATTTAAATATAAACAAAATGAAAAATCAAATATTAAGTATAATAATTATACTTTTTTCTGTACTATTTATTAGTTGTAATGAAAGCTCTATAGATAATTGGTCAGATACTGATAAGAATAGTTTTCGTTCAGACATGGAAACTGTAGATGAACTAAATTCATTTGGTGAATATAAATCAGATTGGATTGAATGTTATTTAAATAAATGTGAAAGTAATTATTCATCATATTTTTCTGCTAATACTGAT
>PBVH01000038.1 GCA_002728175.1 Flavobacteriales bacterium
AATACAACATTAATACATGTGATATTTCCGTGAGTATATTCGATTTAATACACTAAACCCAAACTTATGGGGGAATTGTCGATTAGTAAATAAATACGTTAAAATCAAATATTTTTATTAAACTAATATTGTATTTTTAAATCATGAAATATCTGTCAATTTTAATTTTCACTTTAACTCCATTTATATCACTTTCTCAAAAAGTATATTCTGTTGAGTATTCAAATCAATCTGACCTGAAAGTATTTGTTGTAGAATATGAAAATCAATGTGATTTAAAAGTTTATAAAGTTGATTATCCTAATCAAACAAAAGGAAATAAAGGACATTGGTATTTTGTAGATTACCCAAATCAATCAGACAAGAAAATATATTTTGTTGAATATCCTAATCAATCTGATTTGAAAATATTTTTTGTTGAATATCCTAATCAGTCAGGTTGGAGAAATAAATCAAAACAACATTTGTTGTATTAGTAATTAGACCATGACCGTCGTTGAGGTTTGATTAATCAGACAATAATTTAAACTTGACCCCAAGACTTCTCAGTTTAGAGATTTGACTATATTCTCCTTCCAGCTCTAATCTTTTAATTATGCTCCCCTGTTCTTTTAATGTTAACTCATCTGTAATTGGAGAATCTAGTTCATACCGACTTCCTAGAAGAGTTTTGGGGTCACGTCCATCAACTTTTTTACAACGTTGACTAAAAATAAGAACTCCGTCAACAAATTTTTCTTTAAATTCAATACAGTTTTTAGAGCCTGAAAAACTTGAACATTCACCATGTAACTTCCCATTTTTAAAGTTCAAAGTTAACCATACTTCTCCGTGAATGGTATAGGACTCAAATTTACCGTCTAGTAAACCATTAGAAAGATTAAATTTTTTAAAAATTGAACCATCTTCACTATAGACTTCACAGTTCCCATTTTCTTGAATTAAGTGTTCTATCTTTTTTTTAAATAACCAATCAAATATTCCCATAATAGTATAATTTTTATTTACACAAATATAACAAGTAATTATTTTGGGTCAAATTATCGAACTAATTTATAGTCCGTAACTGCTGATTGATTTTGTACCACCGTGTTTATTGTCTACGAAATTTTATTAAAACAGGGTTACTCTAGTTACCATGTAACCAATCATATAAAAAACTTGGTACATTGATTCTTCTATTCGTTTGGATTCCTCATAATCTAGAGTATAAGTTCCTACTGTAACTATGTATGTATACCCATTTCGATAAATAGGGACTTGTGCTAGCAACATACCATTTTCTCCATACTGTAAACATATTTGATATTCAGTACCACTAATCTCTTGAGTTTCCATTGCTAGATACTCAGTTGTTCTAGATCCTTCAGAACAAACTTCTTCATATTCTTTAACTGTGAATTTCCCTTCAAAAGATTGAACAGATATAAGATCATTACCCTTTCTCCAAGTTAAATTCTCTGTTTTAACAAATCCTTTAGGTCCATTAAGATCTATTCCATTTAATTTTTGTGATTGAGAATAAATAATTACTGGTATAAAAAGTAGAATTAATAAGAGATTTTTCATAATTTTTTAATATCACAAACATACAAAAGAATTTTTTTGGTCCGATTTGTTGTCTTTAAAATTACTCAATGACAGTGGAGTAACATATTAATCTGATAAAAAATAAATTTCTAAAAGCAAAGTGTTCTAATCTTATTAGTCTATTATATTTGCTAATATGTTAAGATACTTAATCATACTATTATTACCTCTTACTTTATTTTCACAAACAGAGGAAAAGAGACTAGCATTAGTTATAGGTAATTCTAATTATGATAAAGGACCATTAAATAATCCAGTAAATGATGCTTTGTTAATGGCAAGGACTCTAGATTCATTAGATTTTGATGTTATACTTGATACAAATATTGCTAACAGAGGAGAATTCTTAAAAACTATTAGAGAGTTTGGAAGTAAGAGGTCAAATTATGATGTTGCTTTTGTGTATTACGCAGGTCATGGTATTCAAGTAGGTGCAGAAAACTTTTTATTACCAACTAAAGAAAATTTTAAAACTGAATATGATGTAATGGATAATGGAGTAAGTGTACAGAATATCATGAGGTACTTAACTGGCATGACAAATCAGGTTAACATACTTGTACTTGATGCTTGTAGGGACAATCCATTTGAAGGGAATTGGAATAAGACAAGGTCATTAAAGGGAGGAGGATTAGCAAAGATCCCACCGCCAACTGGCTCATTGATTGCTTTTTCAACAGATGCAGGAAACACAGCAGCAGATGGAGATGGAGAGAATAGTATTTATTGCCAGAGCTTATGTAAGAATATGATGTTAGAGAATACATCATTAGATCAAGTGTTTAGAAACGTAAGATCGGAGGTATTAAAAATCACAAATGGAAATCAAAGACCAGTAGAATCATCACAGCTTACAGGATCTGTATATTATTTAAATCAAGCATCAATAATTAAATTATCTCATGAGATAAATAATTTAATGTTAGATGGAAAACTTAAAGAGGCTATGGAATTAGCTAATTTTCTAGTATTTAAGTTTCCAGATAATAGTAAAGGATACGCGAAAAAAGGTCATCTTTTTAGCTTACAAAATAATATTACTGATGCTGTAAAAAATTATAAAAAATCTCTAGATTTAAATCCTCTGGAATATGAAGCATATTGGTTGCAAGTTTTTAATTCAAGCGATGGAATTACTGAGCTAGGATTAGAGTCAATTTATAATGATCATTATGAGCCTCAATTTTCCATAGATTTGCTACAAAAACTTATACAACAAGATAAATACAATCCATGCGCTTATCAAGAGATTGCTCGTGTTTATAATTGGCAAATGGATGATCCTCAAAACGCACTTTCTTATTTATCATTTGCTCTTGACTCAATTCCAAAAGAAAACTATAATAAATATAAAGACCATCATTATTTATTTCACAACAACAAAAATGTTGCAATAATTGCTTCTTTGTTAGTTAATGTTGCATATGTTTTAGATGGAAGAGATAGAGAAAATGATATTATTTTGTACTGTAAACAAGCTATTAAATATGAATTAGAAGAGAATTCAAAAAGCAAAAATGTTGGTTGGATGTACAATATGATTTCAGATGCATACTTTTCAATTGGAGATTATCAAAAATCACTTAAAAATATAAATCTAGCAATTGAAAATATAAGTAGTGAGTCTATTTTTTACCAAAGAAGAGCAAATTGTTATTTAAAATTAGGTAATAAAGACGAAGCTGAAAAAGATTTTAATTCTTGCGTAAATAATTCTGCAAGCTTATATATAAAGATTAACAATTTATTACAAAGAGCGGCATTTTATCAAGAAGATATAAACTTACCAATGAAATCAATTTTTGACTTTACGGAAATAATAAATATTTTAAATTTAGATAACAGTGATGACTTCATAAATACAGATGATAAGGAAATGCTTTTATATTTTGCATTCAAAGCAAGATCATCAGTACTACTTAGCTTAAACTTTATTAATGAGGCATGTGAAGATTTCAAAAAACTATGTGAAATAGATGAGTGTGAAATGTTTAATAAAAATTGTAAATAAATTTTATTACTTCTAATATTTTTACTAATTATTTCCTCAATAATCTTATAAGTCTACAAATTATCACTTTAAAAAATCTTTAAAAATCTTAAACCATCTAGAGTTATCAAGGACAGAAAAATCTTCAAATTTTTTATTCTTAGCTAAATTTTTAATAAAAAAATCATCAATAAATATTACTTCAGACGAAATATCAATGCCCTGCATTGAGTAAGCCTCAGAACAAAAACCAACATTTGTGTTTGGTATAGAAATATCAAAAAACTTACTATATGTGTGTACCCATTCCTTAATATCAGATTGTCTAACCTCATATATTGTGTCTTGAGAATAACATTTACCATTACCAATATTTAGCAAACAAAAATTATTATTGTTTTCATAATTTTCGTCCTCGTAATATTTTATTTTCATGTCTATTGGACTATCAAGATTTGAGATATCAATATCAATACTCATGTTAAGAGGAAAAAGATCTTCATACTTCATCCAAAAAACTCCATTGTTCCCCCAATTAGATCCCCAAGAATTTATTATTTCAACAGCCTGTATTTTATCATCATACCCAGTAACTAAAACGGCATGTCCATAATAATCATCTCTAACAGATTCATCTATTAACCACAAACATGTATCGGCATCACAAGTTTTAATATATTCCAATCCAACTCCCAACCAATTATCAACACCAATTACCACAGGAAAACCTCTTGATATTGATTCTTTAAGGGCATCAATATTATTTACTTTCTCCCATTTTTTTAATTTAAAATTAGCTGCATTTTGAATTAATTTTTTGTTATTACTTTTTGACAATTTAGAAATAGAATTTAATGTGTCTTTGCTAAATGGATAATAATTTAATAATTCAGCACAGCCAATTAGTGGAATGCCTATGTTTTTAACAGATTTAAGACAATCATCAGTAAGCATTCCTTGATTAAAATCATCTATGTTTGAAATATAATTATAGTACGGAGAAAATGAGTATATTGAATTTTCTTTTTTATTAGTTGATTTTCTATGTTGTGCAAACAGAATGTTCATCCCTTGAGCAACTGCATGATTAACACATGTGCCTCCAGCTTGACGATGTGGATAAGAGGCATACTTCAAAAGGGATTTAGATTCTGGAACTATAGATCTCGTTGTTTTAAAAAAATTATCTTTTTTGTTAAATGATTTTGATTTCAAATGACCTTGAGAAAATGCTGAGAGAGACCAAAGTAATATAAAAAATATAGTTATTTTTTTCATATCACAAACTTACAAATCTTATACTAAGCACAAAATTTCATCAAGAATTAATTTATATTTCTTTTTATTTTTTTAATTTCATATTCTTTTCTTTTTAAATATTATATTAGAGTGGTTATTTTTATATATCAAACAAAAGAATTTTTTTGGTCCGATTTATCGTCTTTAAAGCTAGTCCATAACTATCAAGTAGAATCGTGCCATCCAATTGGTCTCGAAAACTTACTTAATTTTTTAAATAAAACTATAAAAGAATTATTTTAAACCCAACTAATTTTCTGAAACTATATCGTAACCGTTTTTACGTTATTACTTTTACTTAGTCCAAGTCTGACCATTAAATTCTAACGAATTTCCTGAAACAGAGAAATTGTCTGTCAATCCCCAGGAATTTCCAGATAATACTAAATGGTTTTCTTCAGTCCACCAAAGGCCACTATTACTATCATCAATTATATTACTACTACATTCATCAACCTGATATACAAATTGTCCATTTGATGACAGGGTCATAGTATAACAGTAATCATTATATACACTTTCCCAATTACCATATAAATCAGTTCTCAACATAGTTGGTTGAATTTCTTCTTCTCTTTCGCAAGAAGAAAAGATAACAGTAATTGAGATTAAAAGGAATAGAATTTTTTTCATGTATTAACAATAATCATTTAAGTATATGTTATATATGTCTATATAATTCTGCATAAATTTTGCACCTTTACTAAAATTATATTCTTCACAGATGTCTTTTGCCCACTTAAATCTATTTAGACTTTCATTTGCAGGGCCTTTTTTTAAATCAAATTGTTCTTTTAACTTATTACATTCTGCTATTTTTTGATCTTGAGAGTATGACATATACCCCACTATTTTTGCTTCATTCAATAACCTAGCCATAGTATCTAAGTTATTATCATTTAGTTTTTCAATGACTTTTTGCTCAGTGCTTTTACCAAAAATATTAAATAACCCCATATTAGTATAATTTTAATTATAAAGAACTTAATAGTATTATCAACGCGATCACAATTAATACTATGATAATATTTTTACTATTATCATTGGTATTGGTGTTATTTTTTTCTTCGCCAATTAAATCAGAAAACTTATTATATAATTCGGGTTTTTCTTTTTTTAACCTTTTTGCAAATTGATTAAAAGTTGCAGGGTTAGTCATGCGAGTTGTCATACAAATTAAGCCGATAACGCCACTTGGGTCATCTTGTCGATTTATCATATCCATTAGATCCTCTACGCTTTCAGTACCTCTAATAAATTCCGTTTTACTCATAAATATTGTTTTAGATATTACAAAGCTTCTTTTAAGCTACTTCCTTTAGTGTTAAAATTTCCTCCTACAGTTGAAGTCAAAGTGTAGGTCATTATCTGATTGCTCAATGTTATTGGATTGTCTTTTGTAACATTTTCATTGTATTCCCATCCTCCATATATTGAAGAGCACTCATCAGAAGACATCCTTTTATACTCATTCCATGAAGTGCCATAGTAGAAGAATATCTGGTATGTGCCATCTTTCACTTCAAATGTGTATCGAGAACCAGCAGATATATATGCATGTTTTACAACTCTACCATATTTTTTTACAATTGCAACCACAGGACTTGAGCTAGATGTATTAACTTCGATTGCAGAACATCCATCATAGTTACAACTTGCATTCTTCCCAAAACAATTAGACCATGGTGTTGCTCCGGTATATTGTGAATAAGAATTATATGACATCATTAATAATACCAATAACGAAGTGATCTTAATTTTCATAGTTTTAATTTTACAATTAATATTGTGTAAATATATAAAGATTAATTACTTACACAACTTTACAAAAGAATTTTATTGATCTATTGTGTTCACTGAGAATGATTCTACTTGGTTGTTTTTTACACAAATATCAAACTCAATAGGATTGCAACAAACTTCACAGTCTTCAATGAAGTTTTGTATATCAATAGAAGGATCAATCATTTTTAATTGGTTTTGCCAACAATATGGACAATCAAAATAATGTTCAATCATAATTTTCAAAAAATTATATTCTAATAATTACAAAAATACTAATAACATCTTCATGTATAATTTAATGTGTAAATTTTTAAATTTATAATTATACTTTTAAGGAGATTCCTTATTATTTTTGTAAATAATATATGGAAACTATTAATATAATTTTACCTAACCAATTATTTGAAGAATCTGAACTTCTTGATTCAGAATATTCACATTATTTGATTGAAGAATATCTTTTTTTCAAACAGTATAATTTCCATAAACAAAAAATTTATTTTCATAGGTGTTCAATGAGAAACTACTTTGATTATCTACAATCTAAACAACTAAAAATATTTTACATTAATTCGTTCGAAAAAAAATCTGATATTAGAAGTTTTATTGATAGTATAAATACTGAAAAAATCAAAAAGATTGTATGCTTAAATCCTGAGGATAATTATTTAGAAAGAAGGATAAAAGTAAGTTGTAAGAAAAAGGGTTTAAAATTCGAATTTTATGATAATCCTGCTTTTATTAATAGTAGAGAAAATTTAAAAGGATTTTTCAGAACAGAGAAAAAAAAACTATTTCAAACATCATTTTATAAGTCTGAAAGGATTAGATTAAAAATTCTTCTTGACGAAAATCAAAATCCATTAGGTGGTAAGTGGACATATGATGATATGAACAGAGAAAAATATCCTAAAAATAAACAAACACCAAAAATTAATATTGCAAAAAAAACAAGTAATCAAGAAGAAGCCAGGTCTTATGTTTTGAAATATTATAATAATAATAATGGTCAAATTAATAATGAATTTATTTACCCAACAAATTTTACAACAGCTAAAAAATGGATTCATGATTTTTTAAAAAATAGATTTGATGAGTTTGGCCCATACGAGGATGCTATTTTAAAAGAAGAGTCAATTATTAACCANAGNGTACTTTCACCACTGATTAATTCTGGTTTGATTACACCNAATTATTTAATACAATCTATNNTAGAATTTTATGAAAAAAATAATATTAGGTTAAACTCATGTGAAGGGCTAATTCGTCAAATTATTGGTTGGAGAGAGTTTATTCGTGGAGTATATGTTTGCAAAGGAGTAGAGGAGAGNACAAAGAACTTTTGGAATTTTAATAGAGAAATACCAAAATCATTTTATAATGCAACCACAGGTATTGAACCCGTAGATGATACAATTAATAAAATTAACTCATCTGGCTATGCAAATCATATTGAGAGACTAATGATAATTGGAAATTTTATGCTGCTTTGTGAATTTCATCCAGATCAAGTATATCGCTGGTTCATGGAGTTGTTTATTGATTCTTATGACTGGGTAATGGTTCCTAACGTTTATGGCATGAGTCAATTTGCTGACGGCGGTTTAATGTCTACTAAACCATATATAAGTAGTAGNAATTATATTTTNAAAATGAGCAATTATAAAAAAGGTAATTGGTGTGAAATTTGGGATGCNCTNTTCTGGAATTTTATGAANAATCAACGAGATTTTTTTTCAAAAAACCCAAGAATGAGAATGTTAATAAGCAGTTTTGANAAGATGGATGCCAATAAAAGANNNNGCCATTTANTAAAGGCTGACCANTTTTTGAACAGTTTATAAATAAATATTGATTTAAAGATTAGTTTTAAATCAAAATAACTTACTGTAAATATAATTTACTCATTTTCGCGATGATCAGTTTTTTTATCGGCAATCATATCTTCATTTTGTGTTGTGTTTGCCCAATTAATCATATAAAGTAATCCAAATATATAGAGCAAAAATATAATACCGCCAATAATAAACATACTTGTGCTTAACATATCTATTGTTTTTTTATGTCATTTCTACGTTGTCGAATGGCTATTGCAAATAATAATATTGTTGCAGGCCAATGTGCTGAATATTGTGCNTCCTCTGTATATCCAAAAAGACCTANNGAAACAGAATATANCAAGCAAATAAATGCTAANAANACAGGATAATAAACTTGNATAAAATTTACTATTTTATTTTTTTTCATTTCNACTTTTTTTACAAAANTACATAAATTTGNATAACTTTGCAANANAATAGTTATNCAAAATNANTNATAATTNAATAATTNTTTAAATTGNAAANATGAAATTNNANAGNTTTGAAAACTTNATTTTTAATTTTTTTCTTTCNGAAAAGTCAAAAAAAATAGTTGAAAAAAGTATTCTTTATATATCAATAATAGGCTTTTTAATTCACCTACTGTTAATATATTTAACTAAATCAAGTTTAATTACAATAAAAGATCATTATGGCTTGTTTAATAATCCCATAGCAGCAATATACACTCCATTTTCGTTTATTTTAATATATGAAATATATCAGCTAATTTACTATTTACCTAGATCTATATCGACTTATATTTCAAAGCAGTATGAAATTATTACTTTGATAATAATAAGAAGAATATTTAAAGATATTTCTGATTTAAATTTGAGTCAAAATATCATTACTAGCAGCATAAACGAGTATTTTTTTATTGATTTATTAGCTTCAATAATTTTATTTTTACTGATTTTTTTATTTAGGTTAAGTTCGAGAAAAAAAATTAATGATATTATAGATAATATTAACTTAATGAGGTTTATAAGAATTAAAAAATGGATATCTTCAATTTTGGTGCCTCTAATTATTGTTTTAGCTATTAGTCATTTATTTATTTGGTTCAGTGAATACCTTTCAAATGATAGTATTTCTGATATAAAATCAATTAATACTATTTTCTTTGATGAACTGTTTCAAATTTTAATATTAGTTGATGTTTTTTTATTATTATTTTCATTTTTTAACTCTGATTTATTTCACAATATAATGAGAAACTCAGCATTTATAATATCCACAATATTAATTAGAGTTTCATTTATGACTGAGGGACTAAATAATGTTATTCTTATAATTTTATCTGTATTGTTTGGTCTTACTATCCAATTGATATACAATGAGTGCGAAAAGAGAAAGTTATTTTAAAGATATTTTTCTAATGTTTAATAATTTTTAGTTATTGCTAATAGCTGTTTTAATAAATTCATCATTTTTGGCCTGTAAAAAATAATACATTTCATCACCCCAAATATTTTGAGCTATTTTGGAAATCAAGAAATTTCGTAGAAATTGTTTTTCTTTTTCACCAATACCATTAATATAATTTGGTTTATCTTTCAAGTCTAAAAATAACAAAAAATTAGAGTAAAATTTATTTTCATTTAAATTTAAAAAATCTTCTTTGGAAATATTTATTTCTCGAAATTTGATACTTTCATCAAGGCAAAACTCGTTAATCAAACCTAAACTCATTAATTCATTTAATTTCAAATAATTTAAGTTAGAATCTACCTCAATTATTATATCAGGATTGATACCACCACTTGCATACACCTCTCTGCCAGATTTTGTTTTATAAACGGTTGAGTCAAAAACTTCTTCAACTAAATTATTTTTTTTATACGGTTTTTGTATGCATCTTCCTGAAGGGGTATAATATCTTTGGGTAGTAATTCTTAAAACAGAATTATCATTTAATTTAATTTGTTCTTGTACTAATCCTTTTCCAAAAGATCTCCTACCAATAATTGTTCCCCTATCATTATCTTGAACAGCTCCAGCAATAATTTCAGATGCAGAAGCAGATCCCTCATCAATTAATATTACAAGATCAGTATTTGTTAAAGAACCATTTTTAGTGGAATATATTTCATCTTTAGCTCTTTTGTTGCCTTGTGTGTACACAATTAACTGATTTGCATTTAAAAAATCATCACAAATATTAATTGCAACACCTAAATATCCGCCTGGGTTATTTCTTAAATCTAAAATTAGTTTTTTCATTCCTCTTGTTAATAAATTTTCAACGCCTAAACTAAATTCTTCGTACGTAGTTGCAGCAAATCTATTTAATTTAATGTATCCAATGTTATTATCTAACATAATTGAGGCGTCAACACTTTTTAAAGGAATATCATCTCTTATAATGTTATAACTAATCAGCTTATTATTTCCGTTCCTATGAATGTCAACATTTACTGAGCTACCCTTTTTACCTCTTAACTTCTTAATTACATCTTCATTTTTTATTTTAACATTTGCAACGAGTTCCTTTTCTACATATACAATTTTATCTCCAGATAATATTCCTAATTTTTCAGATGGACCACCTGCTATTGGCGCCACAACAACTATTGTGTCATTGATGATGCTAAACTGCACTCCGATACCACTAAAACTTCCTTGCATATCTTCTTTTACCGTATTAAATTTTTCTGCATCAATATACGAGGAGTGAGGGTCAAGGTTAAGTAATATATCATTTATAGAACTTTCGTATAGAGAATTAAAATTTATAGAGTCTACATAATTTTTTTCAATAATTTTTAATATTGACTCAATTTTACTTTTTTTTTGATCGCTTGAGAACCAATCACTGATAAGTACACCTAAAATTATGAATAAGGTATATTTTAAAATTTCTAAAAGATTTTTTTTCATAAATAAAATTATACTACAATCTGTTTAACTTCAATGCCAGATTTTTTTAAAAAACTTATGCCAGAAGTATCTTTATATTTTTTAATATAAACAACTCTAGTAATACCTGATTGTAAAATTAGTTTACTACAATCTTTACACGGAGACATGGTCAAATATAAACAGGCATTTTGACAATTATGATTTGATTTTGCAGTTTTTAGAATAGCGTTTGCTTCCGCGTGTAGCACATACCAATGTGTTTGATTATTTTCATCTTCACATTCGTTTGGAAAGCCCGATGGAGTTCCGTTATAGCCATCAGAAATTATCATTTGATTTTTAACGATTAAGGCACCTACTTTTCTTCTATTACAATGAGATAAATTTGCCCATTCTTTTGCCATTTTAAGATAGGCAATATCGTATTTATATTGCTTAGATTTTTCCATAAAGTTCATTGTACCCAGAGCCGGGATCGAACCGGCACGAGTTTCCTCATTGGTGTTTGAGACCAACGCGTCTACCAATTCCGCCATCTGGGCTATTAAAAGTACAAAAATAGAAGTTTGATTTCATTTACAAACGTATTTTGTAAAAAATGAAATTTTAATCTGTTTTAATATGCCTAAATATGTATATTTGCCGACCTTTTGTAGTACTGATGAATAATGAAATTAAATTTTTTGCAGGAAGAAATTCTAAGCTATTAGCTGAAAATATAGCAAACTCTTATGGATCGAAACTGAGTGACTCCTCAGTGATTGATTTTTCAGATGGAGAATTTGAACCATCATTTAATGAAACAGTAAGAGGTTCTCATGTTTTTTTGGTACAATCTACTCCTCCACCGTCAGAAAATTTAATGGAGTTGTTGCTAATGATTGATGCCGCAAAAAGGGCATCAGCCTATAAAATTATAGCTGTTATTCCATATTTTGGCTATGCAAGACAGGATAAAAAAGGAAAACCTAGAGTTCCAATTGCTGCCAAGTTAGTAGCAAATCTACTTACTGCCGCTGGAGTTGATAGAATTATGACTATGGATTTGCATGCCGACCAAATACAAGGTTTTTTTGAAGTACCTGTTGATCATCTTTATGCATCTACATTATTCATCCCTCATATAAAATCGTTAAATTTGAAAAACTTGGTTATTGCATCACCAGATATGGGGGGATCTAGACGTGCCAACACCTATGCAAAGTTTTTAAATTCAGAAGTTGTAATATGTTATAAGCATAGAGAGAAAGCGAATAAAATTGCAAAAATGTTAATTATTGGAGATGTAAAAGGAAAAGACGTGATAATTGTGGATGATATGGTTGATACTGCAGGAACATTGACAAAAGCTGCAGATTTAATGATTGAGCAGGGAGCAAATAGTGTAAGAGCATGTTGTACCCATGGAATATTTTCATCTAATGCTTATGAAAAAATTGACAAGTCCAGTTTAGTTGAAGTTTTTACAACTAATACAATTCCAAAAAATCACAAATCAAAAAAAATAAACGAACTTTTAGTATATGATCTTTTTGCGGATACAATTAAAGGTGTAGTTGATAATAGATCAATATCAAAAAACTTTATTTGTTAAATTAATATAAATTATAAATTACTTAAGTATGAAAACACTAGCAATTAACGTTAAAGAAAGAGAAAAATCAGGTAAATCTAATACCAGAGCGTTAAGAAATCAGGGTAATGTACCATGTGTACTTTACGGGGGAGAAACGCAAGTGGTTTTCTATGCTCATGAAAATGAATTTAGAAAGCTGGTTTATACTCCTGATATTTTTGTTGTAGAACTAAATTTTGAAAACAAAAAAATTAATGCAATTATGCAGGATATTCAGTTTCATCCTGTTTCAGAAAAAATTCTTCACATAGATTTTTTAGAAGTATTTGACGACAAACCAGTTGTTGTATCAATTCCGGTTAAGTTACAAGGAATTCCATTAGGAGTAAGAAATGGTGGTAATTTAATGTTTAGAAGAAATAAAATTATCACAAAGGGATTGGTATCTAAATTACCAGACGCAATCGAGTTAAATGTAGAGAACTTAGCAATTGGAATGTTTATTTATATAAAAGATATAAATATTGATGGGTGTCAATTTTTAGCTCCTGAAAATTCTGTTGTTGTTGGAGTTAAAACAGCAAGAAATGTTATTGAAGAAGCAAGTTCAGATGATGAAAGTGAAGAATCTGAAGAGTCTAATGACAAGGATGAAGCAGCTAAAGATAACAATGAAACAAAAGAGGAAAGTTCAGGTGATTCAGAAAAATCTTCTGAATGAAATATTTGATAGTAGGATTAGGTAATCCTGGTACAAAATATTTAAATACAAGGCATAATATTGGATTTCAAGTTTTAGATTTTTTATCAAATGACTTGCAAGTTTCTTTTTCAGCTGATAGATATGCCGATGTAGCTGTTGCATCTTACAGGGCAAAAAAAATTGTTTTATTAAAGCCTAATACATTTATGAACTTGAGTGGCAAAGCAGTAAGTTTTTGGCTAAAAAAAACTAAAGTTAATTTAAGTAATGTTTTAATAGTTACAGACGATATTTCACTTCCTTTTGGTACATTAAGATTAAAGGCAAAGGGATCAGACGGCGGTCACAACGGACTTAAAAATATTAATGAACATTTAAATACAACATCTTATTCAAGATTGAAATTTGGTGTAGGAAGTAATTTTTTTAAAGGTCAACAAGCAAATTATGTATTAAGCCCATTTGATAATGTTGAAATAGATAATATGTTAGATTTAAAAAAAAATGCAATTGATATAATTAAATCTTATATATCATTAGGATCTGAAAGAACAATGAGTATATATAATGGTAGATAGTTTATTAAATTATATTTTTTTTTAAATTTGTACAAAACTGGTATCGTGGCCGAGTGGTTAGGCAGTGGTCTGCAACACCATCTACAGCAGTTCGAATCTGCTCGATACCTCAAAAAATATGCTCGTTATTTTTAGCGAGCATATTTTATATATATTTGCTTAATAGTATGATTAGAAAAATAACAATTATATTCTCAATCTGTATGTTAGTTAATACTATCAGTTTTTCTCAAGTATGTGAAATTGATTCTGTTAGCTATACACACGTAGATTGTTTTGGTGGAAATACAGGTTCTATTAGTGTTACATTATTACAACCTGATAGTGTGTATCAAAAAACCTATTGGTGGACTGGTCCTGATGGATTTTATGCAAATCAAACATTAAATATATCAAATCTTAAAGCTGGAGATTATGTTTTAACAATAATTGCCAATATAGTTCCAGGAGATCCAAGTAGTCCAATTTGGGATTCCAACTTGCAAGGGGACAGTCTTGGTGGAGCACCAACAGATACAATTCGTATTTATGAAAATTTACAAATTGGAGCTAATATTATTTTTACTAATCTCTGCGATAATAATGATTCTGCAAGTGCAGTTACGCAAATATATGGTGGTACACCGCCATACAGTACATTATGGAGTAATGGAGATACCGCAAGAAATACAAGTGGGTTGCTACAAAACACATTAACTCCTTACTCACTTACTATCTCTGATAAAAATAATTGTATCACAAACATTGATACTGTTGTCCCAGTTGTCAGCGCAATGAATATTCTTATGAGTAATAATGTTGTTAGTTGTAAGGATGATAGTGATGGCTGGGTTCATGCACGTGTATACAATGGGACACCTCCTTTTAGTTTTATTTGGTCAAACGGATTTAATTTCGTTGATAAAGATTCCTCTAGCATTAGAAATTTATCTCCTGGATATTATTTTGTGGACATAACAGATTCAATGGGATGTATCACTAGAGATTCTGTAAATGTTTTGTCAAATCCAGCTAAGTGCATAAAGGTATATGATGCGTTTTCCCCCAATGATGATGATGTTAATGAGTTTTGGAAAATTGATAATATAGACGTTTATCCTCAAGCTATTGTTTTAGTTTATGATAGGAATGGTAAGCAGGTATATAGAAGAAGAAACTATAAAAATACATATGCAGATTCTTTTTCAGGTAGAGATCAAAATGGTCAGATTTTAGCTTCAGGAAATTATTATTATATAATTGATTTAGGTAATGATGATAATGTGATTAAAGGAACAGTAACTATAGTAAGATGATAAGATTATTACTTTCTTGTTTTTTTGTGCTTTTTTGTTTTTTTGTTTCTGCACAACAAGAAACAATATTTTCACATTACTACAATAATGAAATCATCTTCAATCCTGCCACTGCTGGATCTAAGAACTATAATAAATTGACAATAAATACCAGGCAACAATGGGCTGGATTCGAAGGGGCACCACTATCAACAAACATTTCATTTCATGGTGCTGTAAATAATCGTTCAGCGCTTGGAGGTTATATCATGTATGATAAAGCTGATCCAGCATTAAGAGCAGATTTAAGTTTATCATATGCCTATCATGTGCCATTAGATTATGATAATTTTAACTTATCTTTTGGAATTTCTTCAAAGTTAATTTACTACAATTTAGATTATACAGAGCTTGAAATACCCGTCTTAAATGATAACGCAATTTCAAATAAAACGTATACAAAAACTTCTCCGGAAGCCTCAGCCGGCGTACTTTTGTACAGCCGAAATCTTCGTTTAGGCTACTCAAGTATAAATATACTTCAAAATTCTTTTAAAGAACCTGTGAATCCTAATTACAAGAATATTTTATATCGAAATCATTTTATAATAGGAGCGTATAAATTTGCGGCTATAAATAATGATTGGCAGTTTGAACCATCTTTTTTATATCGTAAGCAAGAGTTAAATACGGCTGTAACAACACTTTCTTTTAGAGCCTTTTACTTAAAAGATACATGGGGGGGTGTAAGTTTTAAAAATGATGGTAACATAGGCTTAAATCTTGGATTTGGATCCGGAAATATACATTTTGCATATGCATACGATTATACTTTTAGAGGAGATATAGCATCATATAATTTTGGTTCACATGAATTGATGATTGAAGTGCGTCTTTCGTCAGCAAATTCTGAAAGGCATATTAGTTTCTGGGAATATTAACAATCATGAAAAAGATTTCTCATATTGGTATAGCAGTCAATGATCTTCAAAAGTCATGCGAACTATTTTCAAAACTGTTAAATAAAGACTTTCATACAGAGTTTGTTAGTTCTGAATCTGTAACAACTGCCTTTTTCAAAATGGGGGAATCTAAAATCGAGTTAATTTCTAGTGATCAAGATGATAGTGCAATCACAAAGTATTTAAAAAAACATAAGGAAGGAATGCATCATTTAGCTATTGATGTTGATAATATTCAAAATGAAATTCATAGACTTAAAAAAGAGGGTTTTAGATTTTTAAATGAAACTCCAAAAATAGGTGCAGACAACAAATTGATTGTTTTTTTACACCCTAAAGATACTAATGGGGTTTTAGTTGAAATTTGTCAGTCAAGATAGTTATTAAATCTTCGTTATCTTTTAAGTGATGAGTTATTATCCCAATTTTTTTTGCAGCATTAATATGTTGAATGGAGTCATCTATAAATAAAACATTTTCAGCTTGTAAATGGTTGTCTTTTAAAACATATTCGAATATTTTATTTGATGGTTTTCGCATACCGATTTCGTACGAAAAATAAATTTTATTAAATACACTTTTAAATAATTTCCATTCGCATACATCTAGACTATTTTTAAAGTAAGAAATATGAATGCTATTTGTATTGCTTAAAAGAAAAGTTTGATAATTACACATCATACTTTTAATAAATAATAGTCTCTCAAGCGGTAGATTTAAAATCATTTTGTTCCAAGCATTTTTAACTTGATCATCACTTGCATTATTAGTTTTAAGTTTGACAGAGTCAATAAATTCTTTTTCTGATATCTTGCCAGTTTCTAAATCATCAAAAAGTTTTTTTTGTTCACTTTTTGAATAATAGGATGTTGAGTTTTGTACACCTATTTTTTCAAATTCTTTGATTGTAAGATCATAATCAATATTTAATATTACACCTCCTAAATCAAAAATAATTGCTTTTATATTTTTCATTTTACAAACTTGCAAATTATTCAACAATTTTGATAGATTTGCAGATCCTTTTATTAGGAGGGCCCATAGCTCAGCTGGTTAGAGCACTTGACTCATAATCAAGGGGTCGTTGGTTCAAGCCCAACTGGGCCCACTAAAGGCGAAATAATTTTTTAATAATTATTTCGCTTTTTTTATTATTATTGTAAAAAAAAATATGAAAAAATCAATTTTCTTTGCCCTACTTTTTCTAATAAGTTCTAGTGTAGTTAAGGCTCAGAGTTTTGGACTAGGTTTTCAAGCAAACTTTCCTTCATATGGTTTAAGTGCAAAGTATGATTTAAATCAGGTGCATTCTGCTCAGTTTATTTATGGTGCCTTTGGTGCTTTAGAAGCTATTTCAGGAAGATATCTTTACAATTTTAGTCCAAGAAGAAATGATATTAAGCCCTTTTTGTATGCACAAGCAGGTATTTGGACATATTCAATGGATTTATCTCCATTAGGAGGTGTAGATATTTCAGAGTCTGTATTAGGATATGGTTTTGGTGCTGGTATAGAAATACCTTGGTTAGCTTTTATTTCGGAAGATCTTAAATGGACACTTGAATTAGGAATAGGAATTGTAAATTTAGATATTTATGAAGTAAAAGCAACATCTTTCGGGTCAGGAATTCATTATTATTTTTAATTTAAAAAATTTAGAAAATAATTTAACATCTAGTTAATTATGACCTAATTCATTTTGTATAATATTTTTGCTTTTATTAGGTTATTTAATAAATTAGCTAAATATTTTTTACTCAATGAAAACACTTACCTTATTTTTTTTCTTTTTATGTCACAGTTCATTTTCTAATAATTTTACTGAAAATTTATTAAATATTAGCTCAAATAATGAAGATGACAATAAAATACATTCAGTATTTGTTCAAATATTGAATACTTCTGTAGAACAAGCTGTAAAGAAAGCTTCTTCAAAAAACGGTTTTTACTCAAATCCAAGTATTAAAATTCCATTTCCTGAATCAACTAATAATATAAAATCTAAACTTATTGCTTTAGGATTAAAAAAGCAAATTGAAGAATTTGAATATAAAATGAATGTAACTGCGGAAAAAGCATCGGCTGATGCGTTAAATATTTTTTTACAAGAAATAAAAAATTTAAAAGCTAGTAATATAAAAAAGATTATTGATGGCGATAAAGATGAAGCAACTCAATATTTGAAAAAAAATTGTTATACATATTTGTATAATAGTTTTTTGCCAATTGTATCTAAAAAACTAGAGAATGAAAATGTAGTTAATTTGTGGGGTATATTATTAAATAGATACAATAATCTTCCTTTCGTAAAAAAAATAGAATTTGATTTATATGATTATGTTACAAACAAAACAATTGAAGGGATTTTTGTTTTAATGACGAAATATGAAAAAAATATTAGACATAATTCTAAAAGTTCAAAGTCAGATATTATAAAAAATTTTTTTTAATAAAACCTTTGAATTTTGCATAAGCTACTCTCACATATTAAAACTAATAAAATAATTTATTTACTTTCTATTTCTATTATTGTCTTAGTTATATTTCTATTTGTACAAAAGAAAACTATGCAGCAAGAGATGGATTTAAAGGTTCAATTTATAGAGCAAAAAAATATGCTAAGAAATCAACTGGATGATATTGTTGATGAACACGAAGACCTGCTTAATGAATATGGAGAGTTAAACCAAGATTTACAGCAAAAAGATTCTGTTATAAGACAACAGGTTTTAGAAATAAATAGTCTTCTTGAAACAAAAAAAGATTTAAAGCAAGCAATTAAAAAAATAGAGGTTTTAAAAACAATTTCAAAAAAATATATTGCTACAATCGATTCATTGGTAAATGTTAATAAACGTCTTCGTTCTGAAAAAGACAGTGTTATTACTGTTAATAAAAATATAAATTGGAAAAATTATAAATTAAATAAGCAAAATGAAAAGCTGGCAGAAACTGTAAGCAAAGGTTCTGTTTTAGAATTCGAGAGGTTAGAAGTTTTTCCGATTAAAAGAAAGATTACTGGAAAAGAAGCAATCACTAAACAGGCGAAGAAAACTCAAAAAATACAAATATGTTTTTCTGTTCTTGGAAATTCTATAGCTGAAAGTGGACTTAAAAAAGCTTACATCCAAATTGTTTCTCAAGATGGTTCAGTTTTGACAGGTAATAATGTAATACAAACAGTTATAGAATCAGATACTGTACAAGTAACTAGTGTTACAGAATTCGATTATCAAAATAGTACAATAGATCATTGTCATGAGTGGGAGCGTCTAAATGTTCTGCAAGAAGGATACTATTTAATTAGTGTAATTTTAAATAAAAAAATCGTAGCTCAAACAACATTGAAATTAAAATAAATGACCACAATTGTGTCATATAACATTAACGGAATCAGATCTGTTTTAAGAAAGGATTTTGACAAATGGTTAGCTAAATATAATCCGAATATTATCTGCTTACAAGAAATAAAAGCAAATGAAGAACAATTTAATAAAGAAATTTTTGAAAATTTAGGCTATACATGCTATGTAAACGCAGCTCAAAAAGCTGGTTATAGTGGAGTTGCTATCTTATCAAAAATTAAACCAAAAAAAGTTGAATACGGATGTGGAAATTATCAAATTGATATGGAAGGTAGATTGGTTAGATTAGATTTTAAAAATTACTCCGTACTTTCCGTGTATTTTCCATCTGGAAGTAGTGGGGAGAAAAGACAAGAATTTAAGTTTATGTTTTTAGATTTTTTTCAAAATTATATTAATAAGCTTAAACAAACTATTCCAAATTTAATTATATGTGGTGACTTCAATATTTGTCACAAAGAAATTGATATCCATAATCCTAAAAGAAATAAAAATACATCAGGTTTTTTAATTGAAGAAAGAAACTGGGTAACTAATTTTTTAAATAGCGGATTCATAGATTCTTTTAGGTTTTTTCATTCAGATGGTGATAAATACACATGGTGGAGTTACAGGGCGCGTGCGAGACAAAAAAATTTAGGTTGGCGTATTGATTATAATATGGTTTCTAAGTCACTAGAAAAGTATATTCTTGATGCAAGAATTTTATCAGATGTTGTACATTCTGATCATTGCCCAATATCTTTAAAAATTAAAAGTTAGGATTTATTATATTTGCTATAAATTTTGTTAAATGGGTATTTTACAGACTGCAGAACGAAGTTCAGCAACAGACAGTTCAGAAAATGTTGTTTTTCAAAGGCACTTAATTGCTTACAAAGAAACAGCTAAATTGATTTCAGGAACAGTTTTAGAAATTGGTAGTGGAGAAGGTTATGGAATAAGAGAATTAGTAGATAAATGTGATAAATATATTGCAATTGATAAATATGCAACAAAAATTAACCCTGAAATAAAAAAGTCAAAAAATATAACATTTATTGAATGCGAAGTGCCTCCACTCAAAGATATTGATGATAATTGTATTGATTATGTAGTTACATTTCAAGTTATTGAACATATTTTTGATGACAAGTACTTTTTATCAGAAATTAAAAGAGTTTTAAAAAAAAACGGTAAACTTATATTAACAACACCTAACAAAAAAATGTCTTTGAGTCGTAATCCTTGGCATATAAGAGAATATACTGTTCAAGAAATGTCTGATTTATTAACTGATTTTTTTTCTAAAACAGAGATTATGGGCGTGTTTGGAAATGAAAAGGTTATGAAATATTATAAAAAAAATAGAGATTCAATTCAAAAAATAACTCGATTTGATATTTTTAATTTGCAGTATAAACTACCAAGATGGATGTTGCAAATTCCATATGATATTTTAAATAGATTTAATCGACATGCACTAGAAGATGAGAATAAACAGCTTGTTGAATCAATTACATATAAAGATTATCATATTGAGGGAACTAATCAGCAGTGTCTTGATCACTTTTGTATCGCTACCAAGAGCTAGAAAAAGAATAGCCCATTCCTTTTAATTCGATAATTATATTTTTTAGAGTTTTTTTAAGTATCTCATAAGATTTTTTGTTGTTGTGAAAAACTACAATTGAACCATCTGAAATATTTTCTAATATATTATTCTTTAACTTGGTTGGATTTTTTTCTTTGAAGTCATAAGATAATATGTCCCATAAAATTAATTTGTATTTTTTTTTCAAGCTTAAAATTTGCCTACTTGTAATCTTTCCGTAAGGGGGCCTGAACAATACATTTTCTTTCATTAATTCTTGACATTTTTCAATATCTTGAATATATTTTTTGCTACTTGTTTTCCATCCATTTAAATGAGAATTAGTGTGATTACCAATTGTATGACCATCCGCTTTAATTTTTTGATAAATTAGTTGGTTTTTCAGAATATCTTTTCCTACTAAAAAAAATGTTGCTAAGATTTTTTCAGATTTTAATACAGAAAGTATAAATTCTGTAACTTCTGGGGTGGGTCCGTCATCAAATGTTAACCATATTTTTTTGCTTCCTGCTTTTTTCCAAATTAATGAAGGATATAAAAATCTGAAAAAAGCTAAAGGTTTAACAAACAAAATATTCTAATTATAGTTCTAAAAATTCAGAGACAAAAGTGTTAATTCTAAATGTTTGATAATCTATTTCTTCTTCTAAATCATCTTTTTGCATAAAATAACTACCATCTTTCTCAAAGTAATCAAATTTATTGTTACTCAACTTATGAATTGATATTATTTGATTAAGATTACCTAAAATTTGCAAGGCAATTCTTTCATTTTGATTCACTCCCGAGTTGTAAGTAAATGCCCTTAAGTATTTGTATTCGTCAACATATCTATCAATCATATCGACAAGAATATTTTTTCCTTTATCATCTTGTTGAGCTCTTAAATAGATATCAATCATAAATGGGGCGTAATAACTAAAAGGAATAACTTTGGAAGAAAATTCATTTATACATTTGTCTAATGTTTCCACTGCTCTTGCTGTGTCTTGTTTTTGTATTAATGATTCTGCAAGCCTTGAGTATGAGTTTCTGAAATTTAATACCATTCTAGTATTTGTTTCGTCAAAGTAAGTGTCAGGGTTGTTATATCCTCCCCAAACAAAATCTTTAGTTAATCTTTGATACATTTTTTCAGTATGAACTACACCAGGTTGTCTGTCAGGTGACTGAGCGATATATGGTACTAGTCTGTAGGTCAATCCTTCAAGTTGGAAATATTTTTCAAGCCCCATGAAGTTATCTTGCCCAACAGTAGTAGCAAAATAAATTGGACGCTCCCAATTAAAGTTGGCCAATATATCTAATACCATTAGCTTATTTTTATATAATCCATTTCCTTTAAGTTGCCACTTGATTTCACTAACAATTTTATTTTGATATTCTTTAGGAATAAATGATTTAAAGTGTGCTAAAGTATCAGTGTAAATTTTTTGAGATATTTCAATAGAATCTGAAACAGATGAACTTTTATAACTTTTCATAAAATTAGATGTGTAATCTCTCGCTTTTTTTTCAAAATTCACTTCTAACTTTAATTTTTTCGTTGGGCAGTAATTTCTAAGACCTCCAGAAGTTCTTATTTTTCTGTTTGGATTATTGCTGTTAATGAACTGAACAACTTGTTTAACATCTACACGATCTTTAGTTTTTTCAAAGATTGGAGTATAGTCTCTAGTTCCAGAGCGGTAATCTTCATGTTTTAATGATGAAGGTATTGGCTGAGCATCATATGAAGCTCTTTTCATTTGATCAATATACCAATCAGTATTAAAAAGAGATAAATTTACTACTTTAATGTCAGTTCTGATTCCTTCCACTTCTTGAGCATACCATAGAGGAAAAGTATCATTATCTCCATTTGTAAATAGTATTGCATTTTTATCACATGAATTTAAATAATTTTTAGCAACTTCTAGAGCTGTATAACGACCACTTCTATCATGATCATCCCAATTTTCAGCAAACATTAGTGCTGGTGCCATGCAAAAGGCTACTAACGATGAAGCAGCTAAATTTACTTTTGAAGGGATATTTATTTTGATATTATTTTTTAGAAAATTGTAAATTCCTAACACACCAAGTCCAATCCAAATTGAAAAAGCGTAAAAAGATCCTACATATGCATAATCTCTCTCTCTTGGTTGAAACGGAACCACATTTAAATAGATTATTATCAATACTCCAGTAAAAAGAAAGAATAGTAATACAGAAATAGCATCTTGTTCTCTTGATTTAAACTGATAAATCATGCCAATTAGCCCAAGTATTAGAGGTAGGAAATAATAATGGTTTTTAGCCTTATTATTTGCTAAATAATCTGGTGCAATGGCATCTTTAGAGTCTGGAGTTCCAAGTCGAGCATTATCGATAAATTTAATTCCACTTTCCCAATTACCATGAAGAGAATTACCATCCATATTCATGTAATCATTTTGTCTTCCCGCAAAATTCCACATAAAGTATCGAATATATGACCAGCCGATTTGATATTTAAAGAAAAACTTTAAATTTTGGGCAAACGTTGGTGTTGACTCTTTACTCTTTAAGTCAGCCCACATTTTGTATCCATTTGCATGTCTTGATTGTGTGTTGCTCCACATTCTAGGAAACAACATTTTATCTTTTTTACTATAATTAGGCAAGCTTTTTTTTCTATTATCAATAATAATGTATTTTCCTTTTTTCTCATCTTTTGCATAAACTGGTGAGCCGTCAACATAAGGATTTCTACTATCCAATTCGGCATTAAAATGTCGTCCGTAAACAATAGGCCAGCTACCGTATTGCTCTCTTTTTAAGTATGATAAAAGTCCTACAGCATCTTCTGGGTTATTTTCATCTATTGGAGGGTTTGAGTTTGATCTTATGACAAGAATTGCAAAAGATGAATATCCAATGAGTAACATTGTTATGCTAAGAATAAATGTATTCCAAAGGGGTTTATTATTTCTTTTTGTATATACTAAGCCAAAGTATATGGCACATATAATAGCTATTAAATATATAATTGCACCAGAGTTAAAAGGTAGGCCAATTGAATTTACAAAGAATAATTCAAACTTAGATATCAGACTAACTGCACCAGGAATGATAATACCTTGTACTAATCCTAGTAATCCAATTGAAATAAAGAAGGCTTTCAGAGCACCACTTTTTGTGTATTGGTATTTTTTGAAATAGTATATCATTCCCATTGCAGGAATTGTTAATAAGGAAAGTAAATGTACCCCAATAGATAATCCGATTAAATATGCAATTAACACAAGCCATCTTCCTGAACTAGATTTGTGAGATTCTTCTTCCCATTTCATTATACACCAAAAAGTAGCGGCAGTAAAAAGAGAAGACATAGCATATACCTCTCCCTCAACTGCAGAAAACCAGAAAGAATCAGAGAAAGTGTATGCTAGAGATCCTATTACACCAGAAGAAAGAATTAGTATTGTTTGTTCAATATTAATATTTTGATTTTTGATAATTATTTTTTTACTAAAAGCGGTAATTGTCCAAAATAGAAAAAGTATCGTAAACGATGAACATAGCGCTGACAGAGTATTAATTGCAATTGCAACCTCGCTTGTTCCAGGGGTAGCAAAAAGACTAAATATTCTACCAAATAGTTGAAATAATGGTGCTCCTGGGGGATGACCAACTTCTAATTTGTATGCTGTAGCTATGTATTCGCCACAGTCCCAAAAACTTACAGTCTGTTCTATAGTAGATAAATATACGAAAGATGCAATCAGAAAAATAGTCCAACCAACTATATTGTTTAGTTTTTTAAATAATATCATTTTTATTTGCTTTTGATTTGCGAATTTATGAAATAAATTTGTTTTTGATTAAAAATGAAAAATCAAAAAATGTTTTGTTCTTAAGTCTTTATTATTATTTTTGCATCGTTTAAATGAAATCTTAATTTAGTGCCCGATGGTGTAACTGGCAACACGTCTGGTTTTGGTCCAGAAGAGTCTAGGTTCGAGCCCTAGTCGGGCAACTAATCTTAATTTACGAAACTTTCCTCCGAAAAATACGTTGATAAAATCGTTAAAATATAGTATTTGTTTTTTTGTGTTTAATTTTTTAAATTTGCTGGTTCTACAATTTTTAATTGTAAGATAAAACAAGTAAATTTAACATGACAACAATGATTAAAAGATTATATAAATTCTTCCTAACTTTTTTTATATTCTGTTCTTTTGGACTAAGTATATCAACTGCGCAAAACTGTTCAACTCCTACAGCTCTGAACAGTTCTAGTATTTCAAACTTTACAGCAACTTTAAATTGGAATATAGACACTAATGTACATCATTACAGAGTACGTTACAAAGAAAGTGGTAGTTCATCCTGGAACTTTGAATACGGAATATATACTAACTCTGAAACAATAAATGGTTTGCTTTCAAATACCGCATATGTATGGCAAGTTAGGGCATTTTGTTCTGTAGGAAATTCGAATAGTTCTTGGTGGTCATCAGAAAATACTTTTACAACATCAAATTTTCCAGTAGACTGTAACAATACACCTAATGGATCAGCATATACTGATAGTTGTGGTAATTGTGTTGGAGGTAATACAGGAAATTTACCGTGTATTGCTTTTTCTCCAACTGTATCTATATCGCTTAGTAACATAGAGTGTGATAGTTATTCGGATATAGTATTTTTCACTAGTCAAGATCCAAATGAACCAGATATCTCATCAACTGTCTTTACATCAGACTCTGGTAGTTTTAACTTTAATGGATTAAGTACCAACGATACTATTGGGTCTAGTAATATTATTGCGGGTGGGGGGTTTATAACCGTCAGTACCTTTTTACTAGTAGATTTTGTTATAAATTCAAATAGGATTTCTGTTAAAGCAGTTGACAGTATTACAGGCACAATATATGGGTCATTCACTTTAGAAAATACTAACCCTGGAGTTATGGTAATTGCAGCATCATTACCAGATAATAATAATGTTACTAGTGGAAATAGCAATGAAATTTTTCTTGATAATTTATTTTTAAACCCAAATCCTGGTACGATTGTTTTTACATCGACAATTAATTCTGAATTAGGAGATGTTGATGTACAAACCGCAACTCAATCTATTCATTGTGTTGATTGTAATGGAGATTTAGGCGGTTCAGCATACATTGATAGTTGTGGTAATTGTGTAGGTGGAAACACTGGTGATTTGCCGTGTATTCCTTTCACCCCAACTGTTACGGTTTCTATTTCAAATACTGATTGTGATAGTTTGAC
The DNA here is from genome assembly GCA_002728175.1 of Flavobacteriales bacterium. Classification (GTDB taxonomy): domain Bacteria; phylum Bacteroidota; class Bacteroidia; order Flavobacteriales; family BACL11. The sequence goes on from PBVH01000038.1 coordinate 26,700, forward strand.
TGATTTAACAATTACAGTAAGTCAAGATCCAAATGAACCTGATATGTCAACATCACTTTTTGCTTCAGACAATGGATCCTTTACAATTAATACTATGTCAATTGGTGATACAATTGGTACAGCCAATATGACTCTTGGAAATGCATCATTTAATACTGTTTTAATTGTGAATTCAATTGTTTCTGCTAATCAAGTTATTATACAATCTATTGCATCAACAGGACTTGTTATGGGGACTTTTACTATTTCTAATAACAACCCTGGTGTTAGCATAACCGCTCAATCTATTCCTGATGGTAATAATGTTACAAGCGGTAATTCGCAGGTAGTTAATTTTAATAATGTTTTTTTAAATCCTGGTTCAGGTACAATTAATTTTACTACAACTATTAATTCTGAGACTGGTGATACTGATATTCAATCATTTATTTTTCAAATTCAATGTTTATGTGTCACGTCATACTCCTCCATTAATGCCTCAGCTTGTGATAGCTATAACTGGTCTATAAATAATCAAACTTACACATCATCAGGTGTATACATAGATACTATTGTAAATGTAGGGGGATGTGATAGTATTATAACACTTAACCTTACTATCAATAGTAGTGATGCAACAAGTAGTTCTGAGACTGCTTGTGACAGCTATACATGGGATGGAGTAGTATATACTTCATCTGGTTCATATGCGAATACATATACGAATGCTGCAGGATGTGATAGTGTACATACATTAAATTTAACTATCAATAGTAGTGATACTGTAATTTTAAATGTTACTGCAAATGCAACTTATATATTTAACGGAGTTATATATGATACGTCTGGTATTTATAATTGGCTTGGAACTGACGTAAATGGGTGTGATTCATTGGTTATTTTAAATTTAACTGTTTTATATTGTGATGTACCATCAAATTTATCAACTACAAATATACTTTTAGATAGAGCAACTTTAAATTGGGATGCTGTTTCAGGTGCTGACCACTACGATGTTTTATTTAGTTCTGATGGAACAAGTTGGCAATATATTCCTTACATTTATTCAACTAGCAGAACAAAATCAGGATTATCTCCTGGAAATACTTATTACTGGAGAGTAAGAAGTGTTTGTTCTCCAAATGACACTTCGTTTGTTTCCCAATGGTCAGCTATTGATACTTTATCAACTCCAGATATATGTGCTACACCTAATAATACATCATCTTCATCTGTGGGATTAACAAGTGCTGTATTGTCATGGGATCCGATTACTAATATTAGCGAATATGTTGTTAGAATAAAAAGAACCAATCAGCCTTGGTCAGCATGGGTATATGATACAGTATCCACAAACACTTACACCGCAACAAATTTAAATTCCGCATCTACATATCATTGGCAAGTTAGAGCGATTTGTTTTCCAGTTGGATCAAATAACTCCTCTTTCTCTTCATACGCTACATTTAACACATTGACACCTTGTGCTGACCCCACAGCGCTTACTGTAGTAAATGTAACAGCTTTCGAGGCTACTGTTCAGTGGACAGGATCGAACTCTGCAATAAGTTATGAAGTATACTACAGGCAACAAGGATCTAATGATTGGGATACTATTACAACTACAACTACAATAACCACAATTTCAAATCTTACATTTTCTACAACATATGAATGGGGGGTAATGTCAATTTGTGCTCAAGGAGGAATAAATAACTCCAATGTTGTACTAGGTAATTCATTTACTATAGACGATCAATGCGCTGATCCATCCAATTTAACTGTAAGCGGTATTACTACAGAGGCTGCAACACTAAATTGGGATTTTTTATCTGGAGTTGATCACTTTGAATTAAGATACAGAGAAGTTGGAACAGGTTCATGGACAATCTTTAATAACATTTCAGGAACTTCGACTTTTAAAAATTTAACAGGTTTAACTTTAGCTACAAACTATGAATGGGAACTTTTAGCTGTTTGTGATTTATTTAACAATATTTCATCTTGGGTAAGTGGACCTTCATTTTCAACATTAAGCTGTCCAGCCCCAATTAATGCTAACACATCAAATATCTTACTAGATAAAGCAACTTTAAATTGGGATACAGTTTCTGGTGCTAGTTATTATGAAATAAGAATTAAAGAAATTACTTCAAATACATGGCAATTCATAACTGAAAGTAGCACTTCACGAACTAAATCAAATCTATCCTCTGCTACTGATTATCATTGGCAGGTAAGAACTTCTTGCAACAGTACTGGAACAAATGTTTCTGAATGGTCAGACACAATAGTGTTTCAAACATTAACTCCATGTGCTGTTCCAGCTAATCCAAATGAATCAACAATAGGACTTGATTTTGCTGACTTGACATGGGATACTGTTTCAGGAGCTTGGGCTTACAGAGTTAGATATCGAAAATCAGGTTCTTGGATATTTGATACAACCTATACAAACTCAATTACTATAAATAATTTAGATCATTCTTCAAATTATAATTGGCAAGTCAAATCAATGTGTGAATCTTCAGGAGTTAATAATTCCGCATGGACATCAGTTCAAACATTTTCAACACTTATTCCATGTCCAAATCCTAATGGTCTAAACGTTGATAGCGTTGATGTAAATTCTGCTTATTTAAGTTGGAACAGTGTAACTGGAGCAGATCATTATTTAGTTTTGTATTCTGAAATAGGGAGTAATATTTGGAATTCACAATTAACAACAAGTTCTTCTATATCTCTTTTAGGACTATCAACTTACTCTCCTTACGAGTGGAGATTATTAGTGTATTGTGATCCAAATGGGCTAAATAATTCTGATACTATTACAGGGCCAAATTTTTCTACTGCAAACCCATGTACAGCTCCAACTAATCTTAATGTTTCTAATATATTGTTGGATAGGTTTACAATGAATTGGGATGCTGTTGCACTAGCAAATCGTTATGAAATTAGAATAAGAGAAGTAGGATCAGGTTGGGATACAATAACTAATGTATTTGGAACATCTCGTACAAAATCAAATTTGAATTCTGCTACAACCTACGAGTGGCAAATAAGAAGTATATGTAATTCATCAGGTTCTTCATTTAGTGATTGGTCTTCTACTCAAACAACAACAACACTTACCCCTTGTGTTATTCCAAGTAACTTATCTTCTTCTAACGTTTTATTAACTTCAGCTAATTTATCATGGGATGCTGTTTCAGGTGCTTGGGCTTACAGAGTTAGGTACAGAGTTAGTGGTTCTTGGATTATTGATACTACTTATACAAATTCAATTTCATTAAGTAATTTAACAAATAGTTCAACATATAGTTGGCAAGTCAAATCAATGTGCGATCCATCTGGAATTAATAATTCTGCTTGGACATCAATTCAAAACTTTACAACATTAACACCTTGTACTAATCCGCATAGTTTCTCTGTCACACAAATTACTCTGAATTCTGCAAAATTATCATGGTCCGGACCAAACAATCCACATAGATATTACGTTTGGTACAAAGATGTTAATGATTCTCTTTGGACACAATTAACAATTTTATCATCATTTATTAATGGTACTAATGCTTCTAAGACTGTTACAGGTTTAAATCCTGCTACAACTTATGATTGGCAAGTTCAGGCTAACTGCTTAAGTAATAATACTAATCTCTCTGATACTGTTTATGCTGGCACATTTACAACTGTTACTCCTTGTGCTATTCCAACTAACTTAAGTTCGAGTGTTAATGGAAATGCAGTGACATTAAATTGGGATGCTGTTTCAGGAGCATTAAATTATACTCTTAAGGTTCGCCCATCTGGAACAGGAGCATGGACAACATATAATCCACCATCAAATTCCAAAACTATAAACGGATTGATTTTTGGAGTTGTATATGAATGGAAGGTTTTATCAAATTGTAACAATTCAGGTACCAACTCATCTGTATATACATCAATAGAAACTTTTACTACTGGTTCATGTCCTGATGTACAAAACATTGGGGTTACAAATATCCAAACAGATAGAGCTAAGATTACATGGTCTTCAAATTCAGCAGTTGACCATTATGAGGTGAGAGCTAGAGAGGTTGGTACTACAACTTGGACAAAGTTTATACAAAATATATATGGTACTAACAGAACAATTACAGGCTTACAAAGTGGAGTTACATATGAAGCTCAGGTTCGTTCTGCATGTACGGTTGATACTTCAAGTGTATCAGCATGGTCAAGTTCAGTAACATTTACCACACTGATAGATTGTAGTACAAAACCAAGTAATATAACTACATCTAATATTACTTTAACATCTATTGATTTTTCATTTACAGGATCGCCAAATGCAGTTCAATATGTGGTTAGATTTAGAAAATCAACTACTTCGGTTTGGAATTATGATACATTAACAGCTCCAACCACTTCATTTGTAAAGTCTGGTCTAGATGCTAATTCAACATATTATTATCAGATTAGATCGATATGTTCATCGTCGCCATTAACACAATCGGGATGGACAGCAATACAGTCTACTAATACTTTACAGCCTTGTGCGGTTCCTAATGGATTAGCAATCTTTAATAATCAAACTACTATTTCATCTATAAAGATTGAGTGGGAAAGAACTCCTTCTATTTATGCATATAATGTAATATTAAAAGACGTGACATCATCAGTATGGGATACAGTATTTTTCGTAAATTCAACTCCAATTAGTGGTACTTCTGTAAATTCAGCAATATCTGGATTAACAGTTTCAACTACACTTTCAGGAAATAAAATTAGAGTTGTATTTGGGGGTTTAAGTGCATCAACTACATATGAGTGGCAGGTAAATAGTGTATGTCTTGCGTCTGGGATAAATAATTCATCTTTTGTTGCTGGAACTAATGTTACAACTTTAGATCCTTGTGCT
>PBVH01000039.1 GCA_002728175.1 Flavobacteriales bacterium
TAATAGGTGAATTATTTGCTGCATCAATTCCTAAAGAAATTACTTTTCTTGTTTCAGTAGGATCTATAATTGCATCTACCCATAACCTAGATGCTGCAAAATAACTTGTGGTTTGTAAATCATACTTTTTTATGATTTCGCTTAAAATTTTTTCTTCTTCTTCTTTTGTGATTTTTTTTCCTTGTTTTTTAAGTGTACTTTTTTTTATTTGTAATAATACTTTAGCTGCTTGTTCACCGCCCATTACTGCAATTTTAGCTGTTGGCCAACTAACTATTAATCTTGGATCATATGCCTTACCACACATCGCATAATTTCCTGCTCCATATGAATTTCCAATTATTATTGTAAACTTTGGAACAATAGAGTTACTCATGGTATTTACCATTTTAGCTCCATCTTTAATAATTCCTCCATGTTCAGATCGTGATCCAACCATGAATCCTGTTACATCCTGTAAAAATACAAGAGGTATTTTTTTTGATTACAATTTGCAATAAATCTAGCAGATTTATTTGCTGAATCAGAATATATGACACCTCCTAACTGAATTTCACCCTTTTTAGTTTTAATACTTTTACGTTGATTAGCAACAATACCTACAGACCATCCATCAATTCTAGCGTATGCACATATAATTGATTGACCATATTCTTTTTTGTATTCTTCAAAATCAGAATTATCAACTAAACATTTGATAATTTCTTTCATATCATATGGAACATTCCTTTCTTTTGGTAAAATTCCATATATATTTTTAATATCAACTTTTGGTTCTTTACTTTTTTTGCGATTAAAACCTGCTTTTGATTCTTCTGCTGTTTTATCAATAATGTTTTGAATTATCTTTAATGCATCTTCATCATTTTTTGCTTTGTAATCAGTTACTCCGGAGATTTCACAATGTGTTGAAGCACCACCTAAACTCTCATTGTCAATTTCTTCACCAATCGCGGCTTTAACCAAATAACTTCCAGCAAGAAAAATTGAACCAGTTTTTTTTACTATGATAGCTTCATCACTCATAATTGGTAAATAAGCACCGCCAGCAACGCATGAACCCATAATTGCAGCAATTTGTAAAATTCCCATTGAACTCATTTTTGCATTATTTCTAAAAACACGACCAAAATGATCTTTATCAGCAAATATTTCATCTTGCATAGGTAAAAAAACACCTGCGCTATCAACTAAATAAATAATTGGTAAACGATTTTCCATTGCAATTTCTTGAAGTCTGAGATTTTTTTTTGCAGTAATTGGCATCCATGCACCAGCTTTTACAGTTGCATCATTTGCAACTATAATACACATTCTATTTTTTATATAAGTTATACCTGCAATGACACCCCCAGCAGGACACCCACCATAATCTGAATACATTTCGTATCCAGCGAACAAGCCTATTTCAAAAAAAATAGCACCAGGATCTTTTAAGAAATCTATACGTTCTCTAGCAGTTAATTTTCCTTTTTCATGCTGTTTTTTAATTTTATCTTTTCCACCTCCTCTTAGAATAATTGCTTTTTTCCTTTTAAGATCGGAAATTTTCAATCTCATGAAATCATCATTTTTATTAAAATCTAAATTCACAATAATTATTTTTTTCAAAAATAAGCAAATGATTTTATATGTCTATTTCACGCAGGTATTTAGTACTTTGAGGCCCAAGATTAAATATTAAATCTAAAATTGATAAGTTTGGTATAAAATTAAACTTATTCATAAACACTTGATTGTATGGCTTTATTTTATTAATTGAAAAAGAGTGATTTCTTAAATCATACATCTTTTTCTCATTATTATAATTTTTAGTAAAAGTAATTGAAGGGTGAATATCTAATATTTCAAATATTTTCTTTTGCAAAGAATTATTTAGATTGAATAAATATTTTTCTCTTGTATCTAGGATTTTAAAAATTTCGTTTTCATAAAATAAAAAATAAGGCGAGGATCCGTAAGAAGATTTTATTGAATACCAATGATTTTTTATCCAATTTTGTTTATAACAAATTTTTATATTATTAATTTTAGTGTTATTAGTTTTATTAACTGGTACAGTTAATCTAAGTTTTCCATTTGAAGACATAATATAACATCTATTTCTAATTGTTTGTTTAATGAAATTTTCATGAATTTCAACATAAATATTTCTGTACTTGATTAAAAATGCGTAATATTCAATTGGCCCAAAATAAGATGAAGGAAGAAGAACTTTATTTAACACTTGTAAATAATCTATTCCATCTAATTTTTTTTAATCCTTTGGCATTTTTATCCCAGCTCATCCATACAAATAAAGCTTTTCCTACAATATGATTTTCAGGAACAAAACCCCACATTCTTGAATCAGCAGAATTATGTCTGTTATCACCCATCATCCAGAAGTAATTCATTTTGAATTTATATTTATTCGTAAGTATATTATTAATAAATATAGAATCTCCTTCAACTTTTAAAGTGTTTCTTTCATATCTTTCAATGATAGTTTTGTATATCGCTATATTATTTGAATTGAGTTGAATATATTCTCCTTTTTTTGGTACAACTAGGGGTCCAAAATTATCACTGTTCCATTTATATTTTTTGTCTTGTGGAAACATAATTCTGTGGTCATTTTCACTTTCAGAAATTAATTTTGTTATTTTTTTGATATTTTTAAATTTACTAATTTCATTTAGGTTAAATTCAGTTAAATTTAATATCCAATCTTTTCCATACCTTCTAACTTCTGTTATATCGTATTTTTCATACAATATTTTTTTATTTAATGATGCATTTCCTTTCATTTCAACTTTATAACTCCATTGTTTTTTCATTCCAAAAACAGAATCTTGTGGTTTATTATTAACATATAAAAATGAACCATTAATTTCAATTGTATCGCCGGCAATCCCTACACATCTTTTTACATAATTTTCTTTTTTATCAATTGGTCTACCTAGTTCTTCTGCTGGCCAATTAAAAACTACGCAGTCATTTCTTTTAACATGACCTAAACCTTTCATTCTGTGATAAGGTATTTTTATAGCTTCTGAATAAGATTTTAATCCAAAAATTGGAATTGTATGATGAACTAGTGGAACTGCAAGAGGTGTCATTGGTACTCTTGGTCCATATGCAACTTTACTTACAAAAAGAAAATCTCCAACTAACATTGATTTTTCCATAGAGGGTGTAGGAATCGTATATGCTTCAATTAAAAATGTTCTTAAAAGCGTGGCTGCTATAACAGCGAATAAAATTGCATCAATCCAACTTTTAATTTCACTTTTTTTTGACTTTTTCTTTTTTTCTTTTTTTTTCCAAAATTGCCAACTAATAGTTTCAAAAAATAACACATCAGCTAAAATTATTGGGACAAAGTACAGCCACTCACCCTTAATTAAGTAAACAAATAAAGACCATATTATAGTGAAGACTATAAACAGAGTTAATTTAAGTGATTTTCCAAATATTTTTTCTAGTTTTTTTTGCATTTTTTCTTTTTTAATATTAAAATTTCAACACGTCTTTCATTGTAAAAAAACCTGTTTTCCCAACTATCCATTCTGCTGCTAAAATAGCACCTAACGCAAATCCATCTCTATTTTTAGAAATGTGAGTAATTATAATTTCATCAATATTTGATTCATATTTTATATTATGAATACCAACAGTTTTGTTTAATCTTTCAGAATTAATATTAATATTTTGACCATAAATTTTTTGAATATCTTCTTTTAGTACTAAAGCNGTNCCACTNGGTGAATCTATTTTATTTGTATGGTGAACTTCATTAACTTCACACTTATACTCATGCGATTTCATGATTTCAGCAATTTGTTTATTGATTTGGAAAAAAATATTCATACCTAAACTGAAATTTGCTGAATATAAGAATGCTCCTTTTTTTTCTAAACATAGATTTTTTACTTTATCAATATTTGATAACCAACTTGTAGTTCCAGAAACGATAGGAGTATTATTAATCAATGAATAAAGAATATTATCTAATGCAGTGCTAGGTGTGCTAAAATCAATGACAACATCACATTTTGTAACATCTAAATTAGTTAATGGATGTTTACTATCTGAAATGTTAATAATACTATGCCCTCTCATTTGAGCGATAGCCTTTATTTTTTTTCCCATTTTTCCAAATCCAGAGATGATAATTTTCATAATCTTATAATTTTAGATGCATATTTATTAGCGAATAGCTATTGTTGCTCATGTTTTTTGGTATCAAATTAATAGATATATTCTCGCTTATGTCATAGTTAACCAAATGAGCATTTACTGAGGCATCTAATATATTTAAAATATATGTAAGTAAAAATAAAAGTGATGATACTTCTGTATTTCTTCTGTAGAAACTTGTTAATGTTTGTAAGTCATTGTCAGAATAAATATTAATGAATTGGTCGTTTTTTTCTCCATTTACTCTATCAATAAAAGTGTTCTTATATAAATTATATTTTTGATAGTTATCATTTACATAATATCCAGACGTAATTAACCCAGCATATATTATTGGGATTTTCCAGTATTTATTTGTGTACGCTTGCCCTAGACCAGGTAACAATGTAGAATACAATGCCGCTTTTGAAGGTTTTTTTTCAATTTTTTGACTGTTTGCAATTATACTAAATAGAGTAAAAAAAATTATTAAAATTTTTTTTTTAGTCATGCTTTTGTATGAGATTAAATATTCTTTCAAGTTCATTTTGATTGTCGTATAAAATAGTAAGTTTTCCATTTCCTTTTTTATTATGGGATATATCAATGTCTGTATTTAAATGAATTGATAAATCATAGATCATTTTTTTTTGATTAAATGGTAATGAAACAAATTTTCTTTCTCTAGATATTCTTTTGTATTTTTTTTCTTTAAATGATTTGGATAGTTCTTCAACTTCTCGTACTGAATACCCATTTGCAATAGTGTCAAAATAAAGATTAGTTTGACTTTCTTTATTTTCAATATTAATTAAAGATCTTGCGTGACCGGTAGTAATCTTTCTTTCTTTTAATCCCTTCTGAATAATAGGGGGTAGTTTTAGTAATCTGAGGAAATTAGTAATTGTTGATCTTTTTTTGCCAACTTTTTGACTACAAGCTTCTTGAGTAAGATTACATTCTTTGATAAGTCTTTGATAGCTTAGTGCAATTTCAATTGCATTAAGATTTTGTCTTTGAATATTTTCAACTAAAGCCATTTCAAGCATTTGTTGATCATTAGCAACTCTAATAAANGCTGGTATTTTCAAAATATTAGCCANTTTAGANGCCCTATATCTTCTTTCNCCNGAAATNAANTGNTATNTNTNACTTTCTATTTTTCTTACAGTAATTGGTTGTATAACTCCAAGTTCTTTAATAGAAATGGAAAGTTCATTTAGTTTTTCCTGATCAAATTCCTGTCTTGGTTGAAAAGGATTTAGTTCTATTTCTGAAATTAATAAGCTACCAATTTGACTAATTTGTAAGGAATTATCTTTGTGTATTTCTGGCTTATTTTCTTGTTTTAAATTATTTCCAAGAATTGCTGATAGTCCTTTACCTAATATTTTTTTTTCTTTTTTTGACATCATTCTTTTAGAGCTTCTTTTTCTAATATTTCATTAGCTAAATTAAGATAATTGATTGCACCTTTACTTGTTGCATCATGACTAATTATTGTTTCTCCAAAGGAAGGTGACTCTCCTAATCTTACATTTCTATGAATAATAGTGTTAAATACCATTTTTTGAAAATGTTTTTTGACTTCCTCTACAACTTGGTTTGATAATCTTAATCTTGTATCATACATAGTTAATAATAAACCATCAATTTTAAGTTTAATATTTAGTCTTTGTTGTACCACTTTAATTGTATTTAATAGTTTTGCTAAACCTTCAAGAGCAAAATATTCACATTGTATGGGAATAATAACGGTGTCTGAGGCTGCAAGTGCATTAAGTGTCAATAAGCCTAAAGAAGGAGCGCAATCAATTATTATGTAATCATAGTTATCATTTAATTCTTTGATAGCATTTTTGATTTGGAACTCTCTATCTTCTATTTGTACAAGTTCAATTTCAGCTCCAACCAAATCAATATTTGCTGGTAAAATATCTAAATTAGGTGAGTTTGTTTTAAGAATAGTATCTTTAGCCAATACATTTGAAATTATCACTTCATAAGTTCCTTTTTCAATATTTTTTGGATTGAATCCTAATCCAGATGTTGAATTTGCTTGTGGATCAGCATCTATTAATAATGTTTTCTTTTCTAATACACCCAAACAACCAGCTAAATTAATCGCAGTAGTTGTTTTTCCAACTCCACCTTTTTGGTTTGCAATAGCAATAATTTTACTCATAACTTAAATTAATATTGTAAAAATAATACGCTATAAATATCTTTTGGAGAATTAGCTGATTAAATTATTAACACAAATATATATTGTTAAAAAATAATTTATGAGATTATTCTTTTCCTAAATCTTCAAAGTTAACTTCAGTAAAATCTGTTTTAGATTCCTGATTGTCTAAATCCGCTTTTTTATTTATATTTTTTGATTCAGATATTATTTCTTCACCTTTTTCTTTTATTATAAAGTCACTTACGTTTTTTAAATTTTCTTGAAATTGCACAAAATCTTCTTTATAGAGGTATATTTTGTGTTTTTTATAAAACGGTGTACCATCTTCTGTAAAATCTCGTTTACTTTCTGTAATTGTCATATAATAATCACCTGCTTTTGTTGATCTTACATCAAAAAAATAAGTTCTTCTTCCTGCCCTTAATGACTTAGAATAAATTTCTTCTATATTTTTTTTTCCTTCCATATGTAAAATTTATCCTCAAATATAAAAAATATTAAATATTTTCCAAATTACTTGTTTGCTTAATAAATACTTCTTTGTAGTATCCTTTTGTATTTATAAGAGCTTTATGGGATCCTTTTTGTATAATTTCGCCTTCTTTTAATACTATAATATTATCTAATTTTTCCAAACTACTTATTTTGTGACTAACAATAATACTAGTTTTACTTTTCATTTTTTTATTTAAATTTATTAAAATATTTTTTGATTTTTGTTTATCAATTGCAGATAGGCAATCATCAAAAATATACATTGATGGGTTTTTATAAAAAACTCTAGCTATTGAAAGTCTTTGTTTTTGACCACCTGAAAGCTGAACACCTCTCTCACCAACTATAGTATTGAACCCATCTTTAAAAGAATTAATTTCATCTAGTATTTCAGCATATTTTGCAGCTGCAACCATTTTGTCATAATTATAATTGTCACTTGAAAAGATAATATTGTCTTTAATTGTTCCAGAAAATAAATATCCATCTTGGGGGACATATCCTATATAGGATCTTAAAGATGAGAGATTGATTTTTTTAATATCAATATTATCTATTAATATTTTTCCTGATGTTGTATCATATAATCTAGTTATTAAATCAAGAAGTGTTGTTTTACCAGAACCAGTTTTACCAAAAACTCCTAAAGTTTTTCCTTCTTGAATTTCGAGATTAATACATTTTAATGCTTTTATATTTGTATCGTTATATGTTAATGATACATCTTTGAATTTAATATTCCCTTTTATAAATGTTTTTTTTATGTTATTTTGATAGATCTTCGGTTTAATTTTCAAGAACTTATTTATTCTTTCCTGCGAAGCAGATGCGCGTTGTAGCAATGATGTTATCCATCCAATCGAAGCAATTGGCCATGCTAACATATTTATGTAAATAATAAATTCCGCAATATTACCTGTGGAAATATTATTTTTAAATGATTCTAGTCCTCCAATGTATATTGTTATTAATGTGCTTGATCCAATTAATACTATTATTAGAGGAAAAAAAAATGCTTCAATTTCTATAAGATCAATTTGTTTTTTTGTGTATTTCTTACATTCATTCACAAAATTTTTTAAAATATTTTTTTGTTGATTAAATGATTTTATAATTTCTATTCCAGAGTAACTTTCTTGAGTTATAGCTGTTATTTTTGATAATTGTTTTTGTGCTTTTTCACTTCTAACATTTATCTTGTTACTTACGTAATAAATGCTTATTGCTAATAGTGGAAATGGAATGAGTGTAAATAAAGTAAGTTTCGAATTTATATCTAACATTCTATTAATTACAAGAAAAAATAATGTAGTTATATTAATAGTGTACATTAGTCCAGGACCAACAGCCATTCTTACTTTGCTAACATCTTCTGAAATACGATTCATTAGATCACCTGTTTTGTTTTTTTTATAAAATTCAAGATTTAATTGTTGATATTTTTTATAGATTTCATTTTTGAGATCAAATTCAATATATCTACTCACTACAATAATAGTTTGACGCATAAAAAACATAAATATTCCCTTTAAAACAGAAAACAATAAGATAAGACTTGTATATTTTAAAATTATTTTATTGGAACTACTAATAGGGTTTGTATCTGAACTACTATTATTAATATTTTGTGTATTTTCTAAGATAGTATCAAATGCTTTTCTTACAAACTCTGCAGGATACAAGGCAAAAATATTAGATATCAATACAAAAAAAGTGCCAACTAATAATTTTAGTTTGTGCTTCCATAAAAATTTATATAGGTATTTAAGATGTTGCATTAATTGCAAGTGCAGTTTGAATTGATCTCGCAAAAATAATTAAATTTGCGATCCATTTAAACTTTATAATAGTTTTCAAATTTATGGTTGAGCTAAATATTAAAGAAAAAAGTAAAAACTTCTTAACTGATAAGATGAGTTCTATGGGTCATGAACAAGTTGTACATTGTTTTGATAAAGAAACGGGATTAAAAGCAATTATTGCAATTCATGATACTACATTGGGACCTGCTCTTGGAGGTACAAGAATGTGGAATTATGAAAATAGTGATCATGCATTACTTGATGTTTTAAGACTTTCTAGAGGTATGTCTTTGAAAGCATCAATTTCTGGACTAAATTTAGGAGGTGGAAAAGCAGTTATTATTGGTGATTCAAAAAAGAACAAAACTCCTGAGTTGATGAGAAAGTTTGGGGAATATGTTGATAGTTTGGGGGGTAGATATATTACCGCAGAAGATGTAGGTATGAGTACGAAGGATATGGAGTATGTTAGAAGTTCAACGAAACATGTCACTGGTATTCCAATTAGTATGGGAGGCAGTGGTGATCCTTCACCAGTTACTGCATATGGTGTATATATGGCTATTAAAGCATCTGCTAAATATAAATGGGGATCTTCTGATTTAATTGGGAAATCAATACTTGTTCAAGGTATTGGACATGTTGGTTTGCACTTAGTCAAATATTTAAAAGAAGAAAATGCCGATATAATAATAAATGATATCAATAAAGAAAAAGTCAATAAAATATCTGAAGAGTACAAAGTAAAAATTTTTTCAGATCAAAATTTTTATGATCTTGATGTTGATATATATGCACCATGTGCTTTAGGATCAACTTTAAATCCATTCACAATAAATAGACTTAAGTGTTCCGTTGTTGCTGGCGCTGCTAATAATCAACTTGAAGATGAGTTGAGAGACTCTGAATTATTAATGAAAAAAGGAGTTTTATATGCACCAGATTTTTTAATTAACGCTGGCGGATTAATCAACGTATATTCAGAATTAAATGGATATGATAAAGATGAAGCGTTAAAACAAACTTCTGATATTTACAATACAACTTTAAATATTTTCAAAACATCTGAAATAGAAAAAGTTAATACACACGTCACTGCTCTAAAGATTGCTCAAGAGAGAATAAATAAAAACAAAAAATATGCTTACTAGAAGGCATATTAGATTGAAAGTTATGCAATCTTTATATTCTTATTTTTCAAATGCTAATGAAATTCACGATATTTCTAAATATGAAAAAGAAATGATAAGTCATTTTGCAGATGTAAGAAGATTATATCTTTTATTATTTTCATTGCTTATTGAAATCATTAACTACACTGATAAGTTTTTAGATGAAAGTAAAAACAAGTTTTTTCCTAAGGAATCAGATTTAAATCCAAATAAAAGATTTGTAATTAATCAGTTTTCTAAGAAGATCTTAAAAAACAAATTGTTATTAAATGAAACGAGTAAATTGACTTATATTCTTCAGCGTAATGATCATGATTTGATTAATAAATTATTCAAAGAATTATTTACTTCAAACATTTACAAATTGTACATAGAAAATGAAAATAATGATATTTCTGTTGATAAAGATTTTATTGTGAAAGTATTTAATAATCANATACTAAATAATGAATTATTACATCATATATTTGAAGAAGAAAGTATATATTGGCAGGATGATCTTCCTTTCGTTGTGACAATTTTTAATAGCCAAATTAAAGGAAATGATAAAATTTCAATCCCATTAGTTTTTAAAGATAAATCTGATAAATCCTTTGCTATTGACTTATTTAGAAATAGCATCAAATACAATCAGAAATATGAAGATATAATTAAAAAATTTGCAAAAAATTGGGATTTAGACAGAATTGCTTTTATTGATAAAATTTTATTAAAAATGGCATTTTCTGAAATTTTTGAAATGAACGATTTGCCAATAAAAGTTTCTATAAATGAATATATAGAAATTTCAAAATACTATAGTACAAAGAAAAGTAAAATGTTTGTAAATGGTATTTTGGATAATGTAGTCAAATATTATATTGATCAAGGCTTTTTAAAAAAAACAGCATGTTAATAAGAAAATTTATAATATTGTTACTTTTTATAAGTTCGTGCGTTAACGATAAAAAAATTAATTCAAATTTAATAGATAACCCACTAACTGTAGATGGTTTATCTAAAAATATAAAAGTACCACAACTTACTATTAATTCACCTATTTTTGATTTTGGAGAAGTAAATGAGGGGGAAAAATTAGAACATACATTTTTAATAAAAAATACTGGAGAAGCAAATTTAGTTATTAGCTCAGCCAAAACTAGTTGCGGCTGTACAGTTCCAAAATTTCCTAAAGAGCCGATATTACCTAATCAGCAATCTGAGATTATAGTTGTTTTTAACACTAAAGGAAAGTTTGGTAAACAAAATAAAACAGTTACTTTGTTAACAAATACAGTTCCTAGAGCTAAAGTTTTAACAATTAAAGGATATATAAATAAACAATAAATAAAAATAATATGATTTTATTACAAAACTCAGCAGATTCAACAATGCCAACCTTAATAATGTTTGGTTTGTTTTTTATAGTGATGTACTTTTTTATGATACGTCCTCAAATAAAGAAACAAAAAAAAGAGCGTGAATATAGAATGTCATTAAAAAAGGGTGATACAATTGTTACTATAGGTGGTATTCATGCTAAGATTCTATCAGTTAAAGAAAACGTGTTTATTATTGAAACGCATGGTGGAACTACTCTGAAAATTCAAAGGGAAGCAGTTTCATTATCAACAAAAAAATAACTGTTTTTTATTATTTTTTTAAGATGTCGATTTCACAAGAAATTGCATAATGGTCTGAAAAAACTTTTTTTTGTTTTTTATAATTATAGCTTTTAAATTTACTATCATGCATAATATAATCTATTCTGAGCATCGGTATTTTAACATAAGAATCTCCAATTCCAGAACCAGAAATTGTAAAGCTATCTATTAAATTACTTTTAATTTTTTTATATGTGTAAGAAAGAGGAGTATCGTTAAAATCCCCACAAATAATTATTGGGTATGGTGATTCTTTCATGTTTTGTTCAATTATTTTTATTTGCGATGCTCTCTCTTTATAACTTTTTTTCATTTTATTAATAATTGCAAATACACCTTTTTTAATTGGAACTTTACTTGATCTATTTATAAAAAGATAATCTTCATTGTCAAACCAGTTTGAAGCTAAGTGAATATTATATAATCTAATTGTATCCTCTTCAATAGCAATATCTGCAAATATGCATGTGTTTTCTATATTACTTTCACCAATTTTTATAACGTTTTCATATTTTATTATATTATAATTACTTAAAATTGCTAAATGTCCATTTTTACTACCGTAGTTGTATATTTTTTGCTTGTAATTAAATTTATTTTTTTCATGAGTTAAGTCAATAAATTCTTGAAGACAAACTATATCAGCTTTTTCGTTTTTTAAATAATTATAAATACTATCAGATTTAATATTTTTTATCCAGTTGTAGTTATTAAATAACCTTACATTGTATGATAGTACTTTTACGTTTTTTTCACTATTTTCCTCAATTGATTTGGTACCAATAAATCTGTCAACATATTGAATTCCTATTAATAAAATAATAAGATTAGCCCATAATTGTTTTTTCATTTGAGTAGACCAATACAGAAGAAATACAAAGTTAATTATAAATAAAATTGGAAATAAAAGACCCAGAAATGAAATAGGCCAAAAATATATAGGGCTTAAAAATTGTGCTGCATAAGATAGAAGTAACCCGATTAAAAATATTGAGTTAATTAAAAAAATAAGTTTATTTACAATGCCTATTACTTTCATTTATTTTTTACTTGATTTAAATAGTATTTCTTTTTCTTTTTTATTTAAACTTTTATAGCCTGATTTTGATATTTTTTCTAATATAATATCAATTTCTTTATTTTTCTTATTTTGTTTTTGATTGTAAATATAGTCGCTATCTTTTTCATTGAATTTAGAATTATTTTTAAAAATACTTTTAAAAATTTTACTTGTATTTAGTTGTTTCATATATATAAAACTAAATATTCCACCACCAATATGAGCTAAATATCCTCCAGTGTTTCCACCTGATAAACTTATAATATAATAGATCGTCAAAAGAATTGTAATATTTTTAAGATTGATCTTTTGAATAAATGGTATATGTATTTTGTGATTAGGCTTGTATATAGTAATTGCCATCATAATAGCAAAAATAGAAGCTGATGCTCCAAGTGCTAGCGTATTATCAATATTTTTCTGTAGTAAAGGAAGATAATTATAACTTAAAACAAAAAATAAACCACCTGAAATGCCACCTAATATATAAATATAAATTAGTTGTCTTTCATTTAACCATTGTAAAAATATATTTCCAATGAAGTATAGCCAAAGCATATTAAAAATTAAATGAACAAAATTTAAATGAATAAACATGAAAGAAAAAATTGACCAAGGTTGTAATTTAATTAAATTGATTTCAGCAGGTAGATAAAGCTTATTAAAATATTCGTTTGTATTTATTTCAAATAAAAAAAATATTGATGAACAAACTTTAATGATCACAAAAAAAATAATATTTAAATAAATAATCTTATTTAAATTGGAGCTAAGTTTAAATTCATTGCTTATTTTATTATATAACATTTTCATTTACTAATAAAAATTACTGTTATTTTTTCTCCAAAATTGGATAATAAAATATCCTGCTATTGCACCTCCTAAGTGTGCCCAATGCGCAATATTACTTTCAACAGATAATGCATTTATTAACTCTAGACATGCATATCCTAAAACAAAATATTTTGCTTTAATTGGAACTGGTGGAAATAACAAAAATAGCTGAGTGTTAGGAAAAAGTGTACCAAAACCTGCTAGCAATCCAAAAACAGCGCCAGATGCTCCAATTGTTGGACTAGAGGGTTCTACTAGTAATTGTATTACACCTGCGCATATTGCAGTTAATAAATAAA
>PBVH01000040.1 GCA_002728175.1 Flavobacteriales bacterium
GGCATTTACCTGGAAATGACTATACCGTACCAGCTGGAAAGAACTTATATATTACTAATCATAGTGGATTTAGCAATGGAGAAAACTTGAAAATAGATGGACTAGAAATGAATGTAAACAATAAAAAATGGAACAAATTTATAATAGTTGGTTCAGGTTCGATTGTTTCAACACCATCCAACACTAGTTCTTCTTGGTCTAATTTTAATGGCTACTTGGTAGATGCAAATGTAACTCCAATTACATGGCATTTACCTGGAAATGACTATACTGTCCCTGCAGGTAAACACTTGTATATTACAGCTCATAGTGGATTTAATAATGGAGAAAACTTAAAAATAGATGGATTAGAAATGAATGTAAATAACAAGGAATGGACTAATGTTGTAATTGCTGGTTCAGGTTCAATTGTTTCAACACCATCCAATACTAGTTCTTCTTGGTCTAATTTTAACGGTTACTTAGTAGATGAAAATTACTTTGCAGGTTGTGGAGGAACTGGAGGAGGTAGTTCTTCTGTAACAATTGATTACGATTCTCTGGCAAGTTTAATAAGTTCTGATACTACATTTATTACCAACGTTGGTGGAGGAATAGGAGGTGGAGGTTGTGATATTTTATTTCCTGAAGGGTTAGATGGGGAAGCTATTTCATTTAAGGTCAACTCATCAAATAAATATACTGTTCCTGCTGGAAAACGTCTTTACGTTACAAATAATTATGGTACAGGAACTTATTTTAATATTGTAGGTGTTGGTAATATTTCATATGAAACTAATCATGAGGAATCACATAGTTTAGCTATGCCAATAATTCTTAACTCTGGAGAACAGTTACAGTCAAGTAATAACAATTGGGTAAAAGTAAATGGAATATTAGTTGATGAAAACCCATCAGTTCAAGCAATTTCAGTACAAGTAAACTCTTCAAACAAATATACTGTTCCTGTTGGAAAACGACTTTATGTGACAAATAATTATGGTACAGGAACTTACTTTAATATTGTTGGTGTTGGTAACATTTCATATGAAACCAATCATGAGAGATCACACAGTTTAGCTATGCCTATAATTCTTAATTCTGGAGAACAGTTAGAGTCAGGTAACAATAACTGGGTTACAGTTAATGGCTATTTAGTAGATGAGGATTATTTTGCAGGTTGTGGAGGTGTTGGAGGAGGTAGTTCTTCAGTGACAATTGACTATGATTCTCTGGCAAGTATAATAAGTGCAGATTCTACATTTATAACTAATATTGGAGGAGGAATTGGTGGAGGGGGGTGTGATATTTTATTTCCAGATGGTTTAATTGGTGAATCTTTTACATTAGAAATTAGTGGTGCAAGCAATTATAATGTTCCGTCTGGTAAAAGATTATATATATTTAGAGTATATGGTTCTTCAGTTACTGTTGATGGTTTATATACTGACAATCCAAACAGACTTCCATTAATTTTAAATGAAAATCAGCAATTAGCATTATATAATAGTAGTGGAACGATTGCTGTATATGGTTTTTTAGCTGATAAAAGTAATGATGTTGAAGCTATTACTATGCAACTGAATGGTTTTTCAACATATTCTCCTCCACCAGGAAAAAGACTATTTATCTTTCGTACATCCCAAACTATGCCTGTTGTTGATGGTTTTGCTGTTTCACCACCTTTGACTATTCCGATAATATTGGATAGCCAAAATTCAATTAGTGGCGGTGGAAGTACAATTGTTTTTAACGGTTACTTGGTAGATATAAATTACTTTGATAGTTGTGGTGGAGGAGGAAGTTCTTCTTCAACATCGACTACAAATAATCAGATAAATAACTATAATAATATTTTAAATCAATCAATTACTAGTGGTAGTTTCAATTATATATTTTCTAATTATCCAAATAGTGTAACGTATACAGTTCCTAGTGGAAAGATAATGAAGATAACATCTACACAAAGCGCAAATTATGGACCTACTAATCCAGTTCTTATTAATGGAAACCAGTGGACTTCAAACGCAGCAATACCTGAGCTTTTATCAGAAGGAACTCAGTTAGAAATTCAATTTAATTCTTCTGGAGATTATATGAACTTGCAATACATTTTATTTGATAATTAATTATTTTAAAAATTGAATAAACTACTTAACATATCAATTTGTCTAATTTTGACATTAAACTTTGGATACTCTCAAAGTATCAAAAGAAGTGTAATATGTTCTTTTGGTTCATCATCAAGTTCAACAAATTTAATTGTTGGTTCAACCTTAGGTCAACCATCTAGTATTGGTACAGTAACAAATGGTAATAATTTTTTAAGGCAAGGTTTTCAGCAACCAATAAATAATAATTTAATTATTTATGGATGTACTGATTCGCTAGCATGTAATTATAATCCAAATGCAAATATTAATGATAGTACTTGTATTCCTGCAGTATATGGATGTACAGATACCAGTGCTTTTAATTATGATTGGAATGCAACATGTGATGACGGTTCTTGTATACCAGTGATTTTGGGGTGTACTATTTCAGCATCAATAAACTACAACCCTAATGCTAACATAGATGATGGTTCATGTATTGCTATTGTGTATGGTTGTACTGATACAACTGCATTTAATTATGATCCTTTAGCAAATACAGATAATGGATCATGTCTTGCTGTTGTTTATGGCTGTACTGACCCTTTAGCGCTAAATTATTTTGCTGGTGCAAATTTGCCTGATCCTAATAATCCTTGTTGTTATGTAATGGGCTGTACTGACCCTAATGCTTGTAATTATGACCCCAATTCCTGTTTTGATGATGGGTCCTGTATCAATATTAGTGGATGTACTGATCCAACAGCTAGTAATTACGACCCTAACGCATGTATAGACGACGGAAGTTGTATTATTAATACTGTATGTAGTAATCCAACTCCTACAGGCTTGCATGCTATTGATATTATACATAACACAGCTAGAATAAAATGGGATAATATGACTTCAGCAAATTGTACACCTGAGCAATATAGAGTTCAATATAGGATACAAGGAACAAGTACGTGGAGTGTAAAAAATGCTGTTAATACAAACAACTGTGGAACGTTTAATCAAACAGGTCGCTTATTGACGAATTTAAATCCAGGAACTACTTATGAATATAGACTCAAAGCGTGGTATTGTTATACTTCAGGCGCATCTACATGGTCGTCAATTGAAATATTTACAACTTTAGATGCCTGTCCAAATGTTGGTAACTTTACTGTAAGTACACCACTAACTACAAGAGCAGTCTTTACTTGGGATGATAGTAATGGACCATATAGTTTTGTACGTATTAAGCTAAGAGTAGATAGTATATCTAATCCAAGTGGATCAGATTGGCAAAATGCAGGAGGATTTGGAGTAAACTATGGTACTTGGAGTAGAAATAAGAATGGTTTGGTAGCAGGAGAGACCTATAGAGGACAATCTAGAACCTGGTGCGACCCACAAGGTGGACCGTATAAATCTAGCGGTTGGACACCATTAATATTCTGGACTCAGCCAACAATAATCAAGATAGAAGGAGAATACAATATTTCAGCTTTAAATATTTATCCAAATCCTTCAAGAGATATTTTTAATATAAGTTTTATTAGTGATCAGCAGCAAAGCTTTACTGTTAGAATAGTAAATATATTAGGAGAAATGTTAATTAGAGAAGATTTAATAGAGTTCATTGGTGAGTATAAAAGAGCCATTAATTTAAATCAATATGAAAAAGGAGTTTATATTCTTGAAATAGTTACAGATAATGGAACTATTAACAAAAAATTAATTCTACAATAATTTTTTATATTTAATTATCGTTTAAATTTCTAAGTTGTTAGGGTTCTATTCGGCTACTAAATAGTTATATTTTTGTTATAGAATACAGGCCTGCTACCCCTATTTTTTGTTACTTTATTTTAATACTTTTCTGTATTATTGTAATATGAAAAAAATGATTTTNATATCATATTTATTTTTGTTTTTTCANTTTGATGTTNTTCCTCAAACNACAATTAAGATGGATGGTTTNTTTGACGATTGGAATGCAAATATTAATACATATATTGATGATTCTACTGATTCTCAAGGNATCGATTTAATTAGTTTTAGTGTGTGTAATGACANTGATTACTTNTACATAAAATTAGATTTTGATTCTGAGATTGATTTGACAGAGCAATCTTTCAATCCNACNGAAGTAATAATTAATATTGATGCCGATAATAATACTTCAACAGGATTCTCAGTAAACAATATTGGTTCTGAATATGGAATAAATTTTTTTGAAAAATTTGTGTTTGATGATACTGATTNTAATGTGGTAGATACCCTTTCTCTTTATGATTTTGATATTATTGCTTTACCTTCTATTACTTCAAAAGAATTTGAAATTGCTATAAACCGATCTTTATTTTCGGATACTATTGCTATTTCTATTAGAGATTTTGTTGGTAATGACTTTATGCCAGATAATGGGTCTATATTTACATATATTTTTAATAATTGTTCTTTTCCTTCAAATTCATCTATTGATTTCAAAAAAAACAATTCGCATAATTTGCGTCTAATGACATATAATGTATTAAATAATGGATTGATAAATAATAATCGTGTAGATAAGCACAAAAGAATATTGTCTAGCGTTAATGCTGATATTATTACTTATCAAGAGTGTGGCAATACAACTTACAATNATGTGCTTAATTTTTTAAATACNAGTNCTATATATTATCCTTACATTTATAAGTATTCAATTTCAGGAAATCTAACTATATCAAAATATCCGTCTATACAATCATGGCAAGTTTCAGAAAAGATAGATGCAGAATTGATAGATTTACCTGATAGTATTTATTTAACAGATATTTTAATACTAAATGGTCATCCACCATGCTGTGGTAACAATNAAGGTAGACAGGAGAATTTTGATGCTTTAATTGAATTTATTCATGATGCTAAAACTATTGGAGGTGTAATTGATTTGCCATTTAATACACCAATTTCTTTTTCTGGCGATATGAATTTAGTTGGATATTCAGAGCAATACTATACNATACTAAATGGAACTATTTCAGATACTGTAACATTTGGNGNNGGTGGATTNCCTGACTGGGACAATACTCCGCTAGAGGATCAAGTTTGTTACTTTAATGAAAAAGATATTGCCTACACATGGAATAAATTGTCTCCTAATATAGGAGATTTTCCGCCTGGTAGACTTGACTTTGTTTTTTATTCCAATAGCGTAATGGGAGTAGACAAGTCATATATTATATCAACAAAAGATATGAGTCCTTCTTTATTATCACAGAANAATTTATATNTAAATGATTCAGAAGCTTCTGATCACTTACCTCTTATTGTTGACTTTGTTCTTCCAAATGTTNCTCAAACAGGTTTAGAAGATTATAAATCTGATAAAGACATAATACANATTATAGATTTTTTAGGAAGAAATANTAAGGAAAAAAATAATATTCCTCTTTTTTATTTNTATGATGATGGATCTGTTNAAAAGAAGATAATTATTGAATAATTTTTTTATTTTTGCGAACATATACTAGAAACCAAAATAGAAATTATTATGAAAAATATAAGTTTATTTATAGCATTAACCTTGTTATTTGCATGTCAGTCTGAAGTAAAAGTTGATACAACAGATGTTGATGAAAAGTTTGCTAAAAATTGTTTAACTGTAAAATCATATTTAGATGATTTTGTTAAAGAAAGTGTTGATTATGATAAGTATTATAATGATACCTGCTTAATTAGAGGCACAATGATTAGTTCTGAAGGACCAATGAATCTTGATCAAAGAAAGGCAACTCATAAAGATTTATGGGCAAAATATGACTTTTCTAATTCTGATACAATTAGTTTCTTGCCAGGAGTTAATCAATATTCAAAAGAAGTTGATGGTTCTGTTAGATTTTATTTTGATTGGACTATTACAAATAGTGAGAATTCTAAGTCAATTACATTACCACTATATATGTCCTTTGATTTCGATGAAAACGGAAAATTTAACTACATACAATATTTTGGAGATATAACTGCAGCTTTTTCTTCAATAGAATAGTAAGTTTAATATATTAAATTATTTCTTATTAGTAGGTCTGTTTGTTTGATTACAAATTTTTTTTCAGATCGCATTTTGTGACTTAATTATATTTTAGTTCTTTTTAAAGATATAATTAATTTTTAGTCTCTATTAATTAAAAAATATCCAATACAAATACACAATATTGATAAACTAAATAAAATAAGATCATTAGGTGTATTAAAATTGTAGGATAATTTCAATACTTTTTCAAAAAACTTAACTATTAGAACAATTATGATAACTTTAATTATCTTGTTTTTTAATTGATCTAAACTTTTGATTTTGAGTGTAGATTCAGAAAATTTTGTTTTGGCAAAATCAATTTCACTAATAAATAATTCATAAACTCCAAAACCAAAAATTAATAAAACAATGCCTATTAAAAATAAATCAATAGAAGAAATAATTTTAAATAGTAAATCATTATTTGAACTTACACTTTCATTAAAAATTGGATTATAAAAAACAATTGCTTGCACAATATCCCATCCACCTAATACAAATAGTACGGTTGCTGATAATATTGATAAAATCACTGCTATTAAAACAATGAACCTTGTACTCCAAATTCCTTTTTCAAATTTAATTTTTGACATTTTATTTATTTTTAACAATATTAACAATATTTTCAAAGTATTTCATAATTTATTGATAATATGGTATGAAACTATAAATCATACATACTAGTATATTTATTAATGGCATACTTTTTAAAAAAATTGAAATTAAGTTTTTCTCCAGTTACTTTTAAACAAAGATCTTGGGCAGAATATTTTTTTCCGTGCTTGTGAATTTTTTCTCTTAACCATTTTAAAAGGTTGTTATTATTACCAGTAGATATTTCATCATATAATTTTTCGTTTTCGTATAATGCCTGAGTAAAAAATTGAGCAGCATAAAGACTTCCTATTGTATATGTCGGGAAATAACCAAAACTTCCGTGAGACCAATGAATATCTTGTAGAACCCCCATTGAATCAGATGGAACTGTTATACCAAGATATTCTTGATATTTTTTATTCCATATTTTTGGAAGGTCTTGTACTTTTATTGAAGATTCAATTAATCCTTTTTCTATTTCATATCTTATTAAAATATGTAGGTGATATGTAAGTTCGTCAGCATTGGTTCTTATCAAACTTGGTTTAACTTTATTACAAGCTTTATAAAAATCGTTTACACTAACATTTATCAGTTGTTTTTCAAAATATTTTTTAAGTTTATTATAATTATACTTCCAATATTCCATACTTCTTCCTACATTATTCTCCCATAATCTAGACTGAGATTCATGTATTCCTAATGAAATACTTTCTCCAAGAGGTAAACCATAATTTTTTGACAACAATCCCTGTTCGTATAAAGCGTGTCCTCCTTCATGAACACAGGACCAAATCATTTCAGACAAATTGTTTTCATCAATTCTAGTAGTTACTCTTGCGTCTTCATTAGAAAAGTGAGTAGAGAATGGGTGAGCAGACAAATCTTGTCTACCAGAGTTAAAATCATAATCCATTCCTTTTAGTAAATCAATTCCAAAATCCCATTGTTTTTTTTGATTATAATGCTGATAAAAAAAGGAATCATCAATTTCTTTTGCATTAGAAATTTTTTTAATAAATGGAATAAGAAAATCTTTTATCTCTTTGAAGATTTTATCAACTTCATGAGTTGTTAAATCTGGTTCATATTGATCTAATAATGCATCATAAGGATGATTTTTGTAACCTAATATTTCACATTCTTTAATTCTTAATTGAATAAGTTGTTCAAGTGATTTTTCAAAAATAGAAAAATCATTCTTTTCTTTAGCTAACCTCCATTTTACAAATGCTTCAGAAATAAGATTTGATTCTTTTTCAATAAAGTTAGCGTCATATTTCAGCGTTTTATTATATTTTTTTAAAGAAACATCAATATTTCTTAATTGATCAAAATCTAATGCATTATTATTTTTCAATTTATTTAATAAATCACCATAGCTTTTGTTTGTGGAAAGCTCATGTGATATTTTTCTTAAAGTTGATATCTGTTGAGCTCTAAATTTATGACCATTTTTAGGCATTTTTGTTTCCAAGTCCCAATTTAGAACAGCTATAGACATATTAATATCATGAATTTTTTTACAATAATCTAGATAATCAGAATACTTATTCATAACCAAAACTTTTATCAAATTATTTATAGATAGATTTAATCTCTAATGAAAGTTCCATTGACAGTTTTTCCTTTTCTGTTTTTTATTTCATCCCATGCAGCTTGTAAGCATTCTTCAGGTTCTAAACCTAATTGGTAACACAAAATTATTAATGTAACAAAACTATCACCTAGTCCATCTAATATTTCTTTATCTTTTTTCTTTAAAATAGCTCCTGCAGTTTCTCCAACTTCTTCTAGAACTTTAAGCATTTGGGCGTGAACATTTTCTTTTTTTAATAGATCTTTATTGTCAGCCCAGATTTTTACATTTTTTATTAAATCTTCCATATTTTTTTTTACAAAAATATAAATTTAAACTTTTATGAACTGTTTATATAATTGCTTCTCTTGCCTCTGCATCTTTTACTACAATACTTTACATTTTCCCAATTTTTCTCCCACTTTTTACGCCATGTAAAATCCCTTTTGCATACAATACATTTTTTTGATGGTAAATATTTTTTATTCATCAAAATGTGGTATTTCATTTAATTTGACGTATGGAAAGCTCTCCATGTGCTTAAGTTTATAGTAACTGTTCAAGCCACCAATTCCAATTGCTTCGTATGACTCTAAATCTATTTGTCCTATTTTATTTAATGCATCATTATTTATGTAAGCGAGTTCTATTTCTCCTATAATAAATATACATCCATTTGGTAAATCAATATTTTTTAAGTGCTTCATGCCTATTTTAACTTGACTTAACTTTACAAATGGAGCGTGAAAGTCATTGATTTTTTCTGCTTCAATTTTTAAGCTATCGAATTCAGATTCGTCATGAGGAAATTTCGCAGAAGTATAATGAGCTTTTTTAATAAAACTTTCTGAAATATGATTAATAGTGTAATATTTTGTTGATATAATATTTGAATATGTATCTTTTAAATTCTTTATTTGAGGTCTAATAACAATCCCAATTTGGGCTGGGTTTGATCCTAAATGAACAACAGATGAAAATATTGCTAAATTTTTTATCCCTTTTTTTGATTCTGTACCAATAAGATTTCCAGGTTTAACTCCTGTAATTGAATTAATTAGATTTAATCTATAAACTCTATCTAAGTTTTTGATGTCATGTTTTGTTACTAGCATATTTATTTCTTGTATGTGTATATATAATTCTTCTATTTTCTTTTCTAACTTTTGGGTCTTTTCTATATTTCCATATTTTATTTTTAGCTTTTTTAGTTGCAATATCAATATCAATTTTTGGAGAGGGATATTTTATATCAATATTAAAAGCTAATTTATCAAAATCAGAAATTTGCCAAGGTTCATGAATATATTCTTCGGATAAGTTTTTTAGTTCTTCGACCCATTTTTTAATAAATGTTCCATTTATATCATGGTCTTTGGATTGCTTGATTGGATTATAAATTCTTATAGTATTTATACCAGTTGTTCCTGCTTGCATCTGAAACTGTGGATAATGAATACCAGGTTCATAATCTAAAAAAAGCTTTGCTAAATGATAAACTCCTAATTTCCAATCACAATCTAATTGATGACAAAAAAAAGAAACTAACATTGCTCTCATCCTAAAGTTTAACCAACCAGTTTTGATTAAGCATCTCATACAAGCATCAATTAGTGGAAATCCAGTCCTACCTGTCTTCCAATCATTAATTAGTTTTTTATCGTTATAGTATTTTAAACTCTCATATCCTACATTTATATTTCTAAATTCGTATTCACATTCTACTTCAAATTTTTGAATAAAGTGACTTCGCCACTTAATTCTAGTTATTATAGCATTAAAAGCTCTTTTATTTTTTGTATAGTTTTTATGCTTTTTGATGTATTGATATGCTTGTCTAGAGCTAATATTTCCCCACGAAAGATAAGGTGATAGTCTTCCGCATGACTTTCTACTTTCTAATGGTTTTGATATATGTTTTGAATAATTTTTACCTCTATCTTTTGTAAAAGAATTTAAATATTTAATTGCATTGCTTTCTCCAGCGGGTTGAAACTCTTTTGGGTAATTAGTTAGTATTTCTTTAAGTTCTTTTTTTAATGAATATGGATGTGTAAAATTATTAATTGATGAACATGAAAAATTATTTTTAACGATATCTTGGTTTACATATTCATACCACTTTTTATCCCAAAAATTTCTATTTTTCAAACCCCTTATAATTCCATCTCTTTGAAATTGTTGCCAAATAATATTATTTTTTTTACAAAATTTTGAAATTTCCTTATCTTTTTTCCAGCTTAATTGAGTACCCGATTCTTGATATGATAATATTTTTTTAATCGTATATTTTTTTTTTAAAAATTTAAAAACTTCTTTGGTTTTCGTATGAAAAACCTCAATTTCTCTATTAAATTTTTTTAGCTTTTTGTTGATGTCTAAAATAGAATGATATATGAACTGTAGATGCCTATGCGAACAATCCCTATATTCAATTATATCATTATCAAATATGTATATACATATGTAATTAATATTGTCTTGTTCAGCTTCATAAAGTGGTAAGTGATCACAACTTCTTATATCTCTTTTAATCCATACAATATTTATCATATCTTTTTCTGACATTTGACAAATATTATATTTGGTTAAAGACAGCTAAAATACCTTTCTCCTCTATCACACAATACTGTAATTGCGTGTTTTTTATTGTTTTTAGATAACCAACGTTCAGATGCAAGAACGTTTGCTCCAGCAGATACACCAATAAATAAACCATTTTTAGCTAATTTTTTTGCAAAATCAGTTGCATCTTTTGTAGAAACCAATACAATTTCATCAACAAATTCTAAATCAACTAAAAACTTACTTCCGTCTCCGATTCCTTGAATACCATGTAATCCTGCTTCTCCACCACTCATTACCGGACTTTCTTCAGGCTCAACTGCAATAATTTTAATTTCTGGCCATTTTTCTCTTAAATACTTACCAGTTCCCATTATTGTTCCTCCAGTTCCAGTTCCAAGAACAATTGCATCTGGAATTTCACTACAACTTTTAGAGAATTGTTGATATATTTCTGGACCTGTTGTGTCATAATGAGCTTGAACATTTAAAGTATTATGAAATTGGTTGCAATTAAACCAGCCTTTTTCAATACACATTTTGTCTCTTAACAAAATTGCTCCATCAAAGTCTCCAGCATCAACCTCAACTAATTTTGCGCCATAATATCTAAAAATTTTTTTTCTTTCTTCAGACATATTGCAAGGCATTACAATTACCATTTTGTATCCTCTTTCAGCTGCTAACATTGCAAATGAGATACCTGTATTGCCAGATGTCGCTTCACAGAGAGTATCACCAGTTTTAATTAAACCTTGTTCTTCCGCATTATTTAAGATAAAAGTTGCCATTCTGTCCTTTACACTACCGCCAGGATTCATGAATTCTGCTTTCCCCCAAATTGTTTGGTTTTTTTCGAAGTTTAGTGGTAATAAAGGTGTTTTTCCAACAAATTTTGATAGTCTCATCCGTAATTTTTTTGTGTAACAAAATTAGATAAAACTATAGATAAAATGACATATTTAAATCAATTATTTAATTACTGGAGCATTAATTTTATTTAAGCTATTATTTATTGGTTTAATTTGTTGATTTAAACTTTCATACTCTTTGTTAAATTTATTATAAAGTGTATGTGCATTTTGTAAACTTTCTTTGTGTTGTTTAGTAGGTCCATATGTTGAGTAACTACTTGCTGCCCAAATATAATCGCGCATTCGGGGATAATCATTTTGTTCACCAACTTTAGATTTGATACTACTTCCATTGACATTTAGTTCTAACTCTAAAATTTTCTCTCTCAAACTAAGTATTTTCATATTTATTTTTTCATCAACTAATTCTGCTCTTTGGTACGCTTTTAATGCAATTAAACTTTTATTCTTTAAGTCTTTAATTTGTTTTGAAAGGTGATAAATTTTACTTCTTAGTTCACTAACTTCATTCCAATGAGAAACAACTACATTATAAGGACTTCCTTTTAGTGCACCTTGTTTAAGTGGGACTACATTAAATTTTACTTTATTTGAAACAGCAATGTATTTTCCTTCAATTTGTTTAAACATCTGTGCAGAATATTCATCAGGGGCAATTAAATTTCCACGTGAAGAATTTTCGAAATTATCTTTAGTAATTATATTTTTCGATTCTGAAGTTAAATCCCAACTTATCCTATTAAAACCACTTTTATTTATAGCTTTAACTTTTTTTACTATCTTACCATCTTGCGAATAGATAAAAGCCCATACACTTGGAGTTAATTCATTCTTTTCTGATTCAAGTAAATTCCATGTTGGAGTAGAAACTTCTTTTTTATTTTTCTCTAATTCTTTTTCTTGATTTAATCTTATTTCTTTTTTGGATTTATATTTATTAGCTTGGTAGTAAGTGAAATTAACGCCATAAGGTGGGTTGTCTGCCAAATAAAAATTATCACCCTGAGCAGCTTTTCTTCGGCTACCTAAAATTCTTTTTTCTGTATACCAAAAAGCGTTTTTTGGTGTAAATAAAACTATTTCTTCACTCACATTTTCTTTTTTAAACTCTCTTAAAGAACTGTAATCGTCTAAAACATAAATTCCTCTTCCAAATGTTCCAACTACTAAATCGTTTTCTCTTTTTTGAATAGCTAAATCCCTAACAGAAATATTTGGCATACCGTTTTTTAGCTTATTCCATGTTTGTCCTTGATTATTTGTAAAGTATACTCCAAATTCGCTTCCAAGAAACATTAATTGATTATCAACATGATCTTGTACAATTCTCCAAAGTATTGTATTTTCCGGTAGATTACTACTTATTTTTTTCCAAGTTTTACCTTTGTTAATACTTTTAAATACATATGGTTTAAAATCTCCATATTTATGATTGTCAAATACGGCATACACAATATTTTCATCATATAAATCAGCTTTTATATCATTGACAAATGAAGTGTTAGGTAAATCAATAATTTTGCTAAAATCTGTTTTTCTCCAATTTTTTCCTCCATCTTCAGTAACTTGAATAATTCCATCATCAGTACCAATATAAATTAGCTCAGAATTTTTTGGAGATTCAGAAATAGAGGTTATTGTACTGTAATTAGACATTGCGTACAAATCCCAAGCATTATCCCATTTTTGTTTGCTTCCAAAAAATGGTGTTTGAATACGTTCAATATTATTAGTTAAGTCTTTTGATATTGCAGTCCACGAATCACCTCTGTCTTCAGATTTCCATAGCCTTTGCGATGCAAAATATAGTGTTTTGGAGTTATGAGAACTTACCAGAATAGGAGAATCCCAGTTAAATCTATCAATTTTTTCTCCAATTTTTGGTTGTGGTTTTATATTAATATTTTCACCCGTAATTCTATCATGTCGATTTAGATTTCCTCTCTGCCATTGAACATAAACAATATTTGGGTCGTTCGGATCAGTTGCTGGTTGGTGACCGTCACCTCCTAAAAGTATAAACCAGTCTGAATTTCTTATGCCGTGTATATTATCAGTTCTGCTGGGAGCTCCCTGAGTATTATTGTCTTGAGTACCACCATAAACATAATAAAATGGGTAAGCGTTATCAACAGCAATCTTGTAGAATTGTGTTAAGGGTAAATTATCAATAAATTTCCAATTTTTGGTCTTGTCAAAACTTTCATAAAGTCCACCATCGCATCCAACTAATATATAATTTGGATCATCTTTTTTAAATGCTACCGCATGGTTATCTACGTGTTTTTCAGATTCATTCATTCTAGAAAAAGTTTTTCCACCATCAAAGGAAACCTGCATGTAATTATCAGCTAAATATATTTCATCAAAATTATGTGGTGAAGCATATAATTCTTGGTAGTAATGTGGTCCTGTTCCACCAGATACTGCATCACTCATTTTGCTCCAGCTTTCACCTCTATTCGAGCTTTTAAAAACTCCACCACTTCTGCGGTTGAGTTCTATAGCTGCATACAATACATCAGGATTTTGAGGAGATATTGCTAAACCTATTTTACCCATATTGCTTTTTGGTAATCCCTTGTCAATTTTTTTCCAAGTATCACCTCCATCTATTGATTTATAAATGTTACTTCCAGGACCACCTCCCATATAGCCAGCTACAGTTCTGTGTCTTTGCCATGTAGCCGCGTAAAGTATTTTTGGGTCTCTTGGGTCAATAATTAAATCAGTTGCACCTATCCATTCATCGTCACCAAGCTTTTGAATCCAGCTTTTACCTCCATCAGTGGACTTAAAGATACCTCTTTCTCCTCCTTTGCTCCAAAGTGGGCCTTGAGATGCAACCCAAATAGTATTTTGATTTGTAGGATGTACGATTATTTTTGAAATATGCTCTGATTTTTTTAGACCCATATTTTGCCAATTTTTTCCTCCATTTACACTTTTGTAAATTCCGTCACCATATGCAACATGGCGACCACCTACATTTTCTCCACTTCCTATCCAAACAATATCAGAATTTTGAGGATCTAATGTGATGCAGCCAATTGAATAACTCTTTTCATTATCAAATATTGGTTTCCAAGTAGTACCAGAATTTTCTGTTTTCCAGGCTCCACCAGAACCTGATGCGACGTACCAAATATTTTCATTATTTGGATGAATAGCAATATCAGAAATTCTTCCAGACATGAGAGCAGGTCCAAGATGTCTAAATTTTAATCCATCATATATGTTTTCCGTCTTTTTATCTTTATTGGGATTTCTTTGTGCATTTGAATTAAATGAACATGAGATAAATAAAATTATTATTGATAGAGATAATTTAATTTTTTGCATAGGTATTGTTAAATAGTTTTAAAAATTGTTTTTCTCGATAAATCATAAAATTCTATAATGTAAATATTATTAGATTTAAATTTTTTAATTTTTCTTCCGTTTAAATCGTATATATTTTTTATGTTTTTATTTTCGGAGCTAACTAGTTCATTTAATGAAGAAACACTTGAAATCGTTCCGTTCCAAGTTACAGTATCTACAAAATTATTATTTGTAGTAATTTGCATTTGAACATATCCATCACCGCTTTGTCCATTTGGATACATATGACAATTTAAATAAATATTTTCGTTTGGATTAAATGTGCTTTGACCACTTGTAACTCCTTCAATATAACAAGTTGGAAAACAAAATGAAACTCCCCAATTACTTGGCATAGAATCTTTAATTACTGTCCAAGAAACTTCGCATGTATCATAAGTATTATAAAAAGTATTGATACTGATATCAGGAAGTGAAGGAGTTCCTGACATACTCATGTTTTTTTTATCAATTGAATGTGTTTGTCCAAAAATTATTAATGGAAAAACAATTAGGATTGTAGATATAATTTTTTTCATGGTTTTTTTTCAAAAATATTAAATTTTACAATAAATAAATAATAAGTTTTTATGAAACTTAGTGTTTGAGAATTCGTTACATAAAAGAAAAAATGAATAAGAAAATTCTACTAACCTTATTACTTTATTCATCTGTGGCTCATACACAATCTCTGAATAATTTTATGAACAAATTAATTGAATTTAAAACTTTCGAAAGAAATAAAAAAAATATTGTAATATTTAAAGAACATAAAACTGAACCTACTTATATTTTTTCTGCTAATAATGGTAAGAGTAAAGAATTTAGAAGCTGTAAATGGGAAGTAAAGTGTACAAATCATTTTATGAGTAATTTTATTAATGAATTGTCAGCTATTGATGTAGATTACAGTGATGAAATAAAAAATAAAAATTATTCAATTTTTGTAAAAAGAAAAAAAATTAGAGTTCAGTTTGCTAATTCTAAATGTATTCAGGACCATAAAACTCATTATTTTCAAGAATCATGCAATAGAAAATTTTCTTTTGTTCTAAATAAAGAACAAGCTAACAAATTTGTTTCAAAAATTGAAGATTCAATTAATGAAGATAATATTTTAACAAAAAAAAGATAATAGTTTTAAATCTTAATTATTTTTGTTAAAAAACCAATTTATGGTACTTACTTCAACAATTTCTAAGGAATTGGGTTTTAAGGCTCCTGATTTTAGATTATTAGAACCTTTAACAAATAAATATGTAAAATTAGATGATGTAAAATCTAAACATGTTACTTTAATAGTTTTTATGTGTAATCATTGTCCATACGTCATACACATTTTACCTCAATTGGTAAAAATTGCAAACGATTACAAAAAAAAAGGTGTTTCAGTAGTTGGAATAAACTCTAATGATATTTCTGAATATCCTGATGATTCACCAGCAAAAATGTTAGATTTAATAAAAAAATATAAAATTCCTTTTGTCTATTTGTTTGATGAAACACAAGAAATTGCAAAGTCTTATTATGCAGCCTGTACACCTGATTTCAGTTTGTTTAATAGTGATATGGTTTGTTTGTATCGAGGTCAAATGGATTCTTCTAGACCAAGTAATGATTTAGCTAATGATGGTAAAGATATAAGAAAAGCAATTGATGCGATTATTTCAGGAAAAAATGTTCAATTACCCCAATTACCATCAATTGGATGTAACATTAAATGGAAAAAATAATTAACTATTTTTTATAAAATCTATTTAATTCTTTTCTTGCTTTGTTAAGTTTTGGTAGAATAACACTTTTACAATACGGTACTGAGCTATTAAGTGAGTAATAGTTCTGATGATATCCTTCAGCCTCATAAAATGCATCAAATTTAACTATTTCAGTTACTATTTTATTTTCAAATAGTTCAACATTTATCTTATCAATATAATCTGATATTATCTGATTTTCTTCATTAGTCGAATAAAAAACGATTGATCGATAATGCTTTCCAATATCATTTCCTTGTCTGTTTAAAGTTGTTGGATCATGTGTTAAAAAGAAAATTTCTAAAATATTTTCAAGAGATATTATTGTTTTATCGTAAATGATTTCACATACTTCAGCATGATTAGTTAAACCTCTTACAACTTCTTTGTATGATGGATTTTTTATTTTTCCACCAGAGAATCCACTTCTAACATTTTTTATTCCAATTACATTTTCAAAAACTGCTTCAACACACCAAAAGCATCCTCCACCTAAGTATATTTTATTATTCATTTCTTTTTCATTTATTTTTACAGACACTGATATTTCATTTTTTCTATTAAAAATTTTGTAAGGACTATTGTAAACTAATATTTCAAAATCATTTTCGAATTTAATCTTTTGTTTTTCTAACTCCTCTTTAAGTTCTCTTATTTTTTTTTCTTCAACTTTTTTATTGGTATAGCCTGAGTAACTAATCGTTGCTTTTATACTTGTAGGTTCCTCATATATTTTTATTTTTTTATTATTTGGTATGGGTATATTTTTCATATTATATTCTTCGGGCATAATAAATCCCATTTCATAATTATTGTGAGTTTTAATTATCACAGGAGAAGTCATACTTATTTTTTCACCTGAACTGTTATTTCCAAAAATAAAATTTGCAACAGTTTGAAATGAATTGTTTCTATCTTCTTTATTATCCGGAGTGTATGATGCATAAATAAGTTTTTTGTATTTTCTTATTTCAATAGTTTTATGTATGTCAATTAATTCGTAGTTTTTAGCTTTTTCAGTTTTGGAAAATACATTTGAACCAATAATAATTAATAAGAAGATTATTAATAAGAAATAAACAATTTTCATAATATTTTTTAGTTTTTACAAAATTAACCAATAATCAAATAATAATTAAAATTTTGAATTTACATTTAATTAATATTTTATAATTTGATTTTGTTTTAAATATGGTTAATTTTGACAAGCTGAATTTTATCTTATGAAAAACTCTATTCTTATATTAGTAGCAATATTAATTTCTAGCAATCCTATTATCTCTCAGCAAAGAAATTGTGGGACAATGCAACATTTAGAATATTTGAAATCCAAGGATGCTAATCTTGAACAAAAAATGTTGCAAAATGAGGAAAATATTAAGACATGGATTCTTAACAACACAAATAGATTATCTCAAAATATCATAACAATACCTGTTGTTGTACATGTCGTTTATTATAACAACACTGAAAACATCAGCGATCAACAAATTTTTTCACAAATAGATATTTTAAACGAAGATTTCAGAAGATTAAACTCGGATACTATCAATACCCCTGCTGCCTTTCAATCTGTTGCCGCTGATACTGAGATTGAGTTTTGCTTAGCAACTAGGGATCCAAATGGTAATCCAACTAATGGAATTACTAGAACATCTACAACCCAGACATCTTTTAGTACTAATGATGGAGTCAAATACTCTTCTTCTGGTGGTAAGGACGCTTGGAATACATCAAAATATCTAAATATGTGGGTTTGTGATCTATCGGGTGGTCTTTTAGGTTATGCTCAATTTCCTGGAGGAACTGCGAGCTCAGATGGTGTGGTATGTGATTATGCTTATTTTGGTGATATTGGAACAGCATCTTCACCATATGATCTTGGTAGAACAACTACCCATGAAGTTGGTCACTGGTTAAATTTGCGCCATATTTGGGGTGATTCAAATTGCGGAAACGATTTTTGTAATGATACGCCAGAGCATTCTGGATCAAATTATGGCTGTCCATCATACCCGTCAACTTCCAATTGTAGTGGAAACGGAAATGCGGGTGATATGTTTATGAACTATATGGATTACACTGATGATGCATGTATGAATATATTTACCAACGATCAAAAAAATAGGATGATAGCTGCAATAAATACATCTAGACCTGGACTTTTGACTAGTGATGGATGTTTTAATTCTGATTATGGTTGTACTGATCCGTTAGCTTTTAATTTTTCTCCTATTGCTATAATTGATGACGGATCATGTTGTTATGTTTCTGGTTGTACTGATCCTACAGCATTCAACTACAATCCTAATGCTTGCTATGATGATTCATCATGTGTCGCATCTGTTTTAGGTTGCACTAATCCAACTGCTACCAATTATGATCCGATAGCAAATACTACTGTAGCATATGGTGGTGCTACCGATAATTCTTTTGGAACGGGAGGATATTTTAATGGTGATCAGCACTTGTTGTTTGATTCATACAAAGAATGTATCATTAGATCTGCTATTATTTATTCTGAAGCTTCTAATACAATCACATTTGAACTAAGAGATAATAGTGGTGCTGTTTTGGATGATACAACCCTAAATGTTATCGCTGGACAACAACGAATTGATTTAAATTTTGATGTACCAATTGGAACAGATCTGCAACTTGGAGTTGCTTCTGGAGCACTTCAAGGTGATGGTTTATATAGAAACAATGCAAGTGCAAACTATCCATACGATATTGCATCTGCTTTATCTATTACTAGATCAAGTGCTTCAGGAAACGGTGGGGCAAACGCTTATGTTTACTATTACTTCTATTACGATTTAGAAGTGGAAGTTCCATGTTTAAATTCTTCTAATTCATCTTGGGACTGTGATGGGCAAGGTAATTGTTATGATCCAGGCACTGGTAATGGAGCATATAGCTCATTATCTTCATGTCAGTCAAATTGTGTTGTTCCATCTTGGGACTGCGATGGACAAGGTAATTGTTACGATCCAGGCACTGGAAATGGACTATACGGCTCACTAACTGTTTGTCAGTCAAATTGTGTTGTTCCATCTTGGGACTGTGATGGACAAGGTAATTGTTATGATCCAGGTACTGGTAATGGAGCATATAGTTCATTGTCTTCATGTCAGTCAAATTGTGTAGTGCCTGTTACCTGGGACTGCGATGGACAAGGTAATTGTTATGATCCAGGCAATGGTAATGGAGCATATAGCTCATTATCTTCATGTCAGTCAAATTGTGTTGTTCCATCTTGGGACTGTGATGGA
>PBVH01000041.1 GCA_002728175.1 Flavobacteriales bacterium
CTCCAATTTTTA
This sequence comes from Flavobacteriales bacterium, assembly GCA_002728175.1. Classification (GTDB taxonomy): domain Bacteria; phylum Bacteroidota; class Bacteroidia; order Flavobacteriales; family BACL11. The sequence goes on from PBVH01000041.1 coordinate 13, forward strand.
AAGTACAAAATTTTGAAACATGTGATATTATTTTATTATAGTTGAAAATCATATCACAACTATTTCCTTTTTGAACTATCAAATTATTTTTTTTAAGTGAAAAGTTTAAGTTAAAAATATCAATTTTTGATTTATTGATAAATTTAGAACTTATTTTTGCTGATCCGTCAAAGCTTTTTGCTTTTTCCCATGGTAATCCATTCTTTTTACATTCATTTTGTATGTCTCTAGCAGTGAAGTCTATACCTAGGCCAATTTCATTAAAATATCTATGCGCAAATTTTTCTTCAATGTGTTTACCCAATTTATTAATTCGAATAACAATTTCTAATTCATACTCAATATGATTAGAAAAATCAGGGATAAAAAATGGGTGATTTTTTGGTTGAATAGCTGTTTGAGGTTTTAGAAAAAACAACGGCTCTTTTGGCACCTTATTGTTAAGTTCAATTGTATGATCTAAATAGTTTCTTCCAATACAAATGATTTTCATTTTACTCTTTAAATTTTTCTATTAAGTTCATTTTTTTTATGAAATTATCAATAATTATCTTTGTAAAAACAGGAAATTCCGCATTTTTAATCCATGAAAAATATCCTGGATTTTTTTTCCAAATATTTTCTAAACTGATGTTTTTATATTTACCAAAACTAAAAACTTCTAAACCTTTTTTATTATACCTTATAAAACCTGCTAAATCAACAAAATTTAAATCGTTTTTTGAGAATTTTGAGAGACTATCTACATTATTAGAAAGTTCGTCGTATTTCTTTATTTGTTCTAATAATATTTCATAAGTTGCAATTGTGTCAGTTTTTGCACTATGAGCATTTTCAAGAATTTTATTACAATAAAATTTATAAGCAGCTTCTAATGTTCTTTTTTCTAATTTATGAAATATATTTTGCACATCAATAATGTTACAATTTTTAAAATTAAATTCTATCTTAGATCTAAGAAGTTCTTCTGCTAGTAAAGGTATATCAAATTTTATTAAATTATATCCAGCTAAATCACAATCTTTAATGAAATTTACAATTTCTTCTGCAATTTCTTTAAACAATGGTTGGTTCTTGACTTTTTCATTTGTAATACCATGTATATTAATGCTTTCCTCAGAGATGGGTATTTGTGGGTTAATTAGCCAATTTTTAATATCTCTACTGTTATCAATATTAATCTTTAGTAAACAAATTTCAATAATTCTATCATTTGTAATACTTAAACCGGTAGTTTCTAAATCAAAAAAAACTAATGGTTTTTTAAGTCTTAGTTGCATGATTTTTTAAACTATTGTTTCCTTATTAAATTCTTCTAAGTAATCAGCAACTTTTCTTACAAATTGACCTCCTAATGCGCCATCAACAACTCTATGATCATATGATAGTGATAGAAACATCATGTGTCTAATAGCAATAACATCCCCAAACTCAGACTCTATTACAACTGGCTTTTTCTTAATGACACCACATGCCATTATTGCGACTTGAGGCTGATTGATAATAGGTGTTCCCATTAAATTTCCAAAGCTACCAACATTTGTCATTGTTATAGTTCCACCTTGTATATCATCTGGATTTAGATTTCCGCTTCTTGCTTTTGTAGCTAGATTATTTACGGCTTTAGTAATGCCAACTAAGTTTTTATGTTGACATTCTTTTATAACAGGAACAATTAAATTGCCATCCGGAAGTGCTGTAGCCATCCCAATATTAACATTTTTGTGTATATGTATGTTTGTTCCATCAACCGAAACATTAATCATTGGAAAGTCCTTAACAGCTTTTGCCATAGCCTCTATTATTATTGGAGTGTATGTGATGTTTTGACCTTCTCTTTTCTTAAAGTCTTCTTTGATAGATTCTCTCCACTTAACAATATTTGTCATGTCTGCTTCAACGAAAGAGGTAATATGAGCAGAAGTAGCTTTAGACATTGTCATATGGGCAGATATTAATTTTCTCATTCTATCCATTTCAACAATTTCTACTTCCCCAGTGTTATGAATTGGTGTAGTTGAGGGTTTATCCTTAATCTCTTTTACTGTTTGTGTTTTGTTATCCTGTGCTGCTGATTTAGAATCAGTAATTTTAGCAGTATTATTACTTCTATTTTCTAAATAGATAATCATATCTTGCTTAGTTACTCTATTATTTTTTCCGCTTCCACTGATTTTATCCAATTCATCTTGACTAATTCCTTCTTGGGTAGCCATGTTTCTTACAAGTGGAGAATAAAATCGATCCTTTGTACTATTTATATGCTTGTTTTCTGATATTACAACCTTATCTATAGTCTCTTTTANTTCTTTTTCAATTTGAACTTCTGGCTTTTCNTCTNNAANTNTNTCCTGTGTTNNGTTTTCAACTTGAATGTNACTTTCANCACTNCCATCTNTTTCAATAATTGCGAANGCNTCTCCAACTTGAACAACATCATCNACNTTNAAAAGTTGTTCAACAAGTTTCCCTTCATGNGTAGATGGAACTTCGGANTCNACCTTATCTGTTGCGATCTCAACAATTGTTTCATCTAATTCAACCATTTCACCAACCTCTTTTGTCCATGAAATAATTGTAGCTTCTGAAACACTNTCACCCATTTTAGGCATAATTAACTCAATTCTGGCCATATGTTAAATTTTAATTTGCGCAAAATTAAATAAAAGAAAGTAAATAGTGATTATTTTGTTAAGGAGTTTTCATAGGGTAATCTACTTGATAAAGCTGTTGCTAATGTTATTTTGTCCGTATATTCAAGTTCATCTCCAATAGAAATACCTCTAGCTATAGAGGATATCTTAATATTTTTTTTGTCTAACTTTTTAAATAAGTAAAAATTAGTTGTATCTCCTTCCATTGTAGTGCTTAAAGCAAAAATTACTTCTTTAATATTGTTTGTATTTACTTTGTTAATCAAATCATCAATTTTAAGATCATCAGGGCCTATACCATCCATTGGAGAAATTAGTCCACCTAATACGTGATATACACCTTTATATTGCATTGTATTTTCTATTGCTAGCATAACCCTAATATCCTCGACTACACAAATTTGTGTATGGTCTCTTCTTTGATCAAGACATATACTACACAAGTCAGTTTCAGAAATAGCATGACACTTATTGCAGTATTTAATATTATTAACTAGATCAATGAACGATTTGCCAAAGTTTTGAACAGTATTTTTATCTTTTTTTAANAGATTTAGTACAAGTCTCAATGCGGTTCTTTTTCCAATTCCAGGTAAACTAGAAAGACTTTCAACAGCTTTCTCTAACAATCTTGATTTAAAATCCATAAATACAAATTTAGTTATATTGTGATTGTTTTATTGTATTTATTTAGATAATTATTTTCATTTTTGTAAAAAAAAAGTATGAATCCAGCTACTATTTTAATTTGCATNTGTTCTTATTTTCTTATTTTATTTATCATATCATTTATTACTGGCANGAATGATAGTAATAGTACTTTCTTTTTGGGAAACAGAAACTCACCTTGGTTTGTAATCGCATATGGTATGATTGGTACAACTTTGTCTGGAATAACATTTATTTCAGTTCCTGGATGGGTTGCATCAAGCCAATTTTCTTANATGCAAATGGTTTTTGGTTTTTTTGTAGGTTACCTTATCATCTCAAGAATTTTACTTCCATTATACTATAAANTAGAAATAACTTCTATTTATACTTATTTAAATCAAAGATTTGGATTAAGATCATATAAAACTGGTTCATCTTTTTTTTTACTTTCAAGAACTATCGGAGCCTCATTTAGACTTTATTTAATTGCTTCAGTTTTACAATTTGCAATTTTTGATGCGTGGAATATTCCATTTGCATTTACAGTATTTGTTACTATTGCATTAATTTGGACATACACATATCGAAGTGGTATAAAGACTATAATTTGGACAGATGCTCTACAAACTACCTTTATGCTTTCGACTGTATTTATAATTGCTTTTATTCTTATGAAAAATTTAGATTTAGATGCAATATCNCTGTTTCAAGTTTTAAAAGACTCAGATTATTCAAAAGTTTTCTTTTTTGATGATTGGACAAGTAAAAAATATTTTTTTAAACAGTTTTTTTCTGGTGTTTTTATGGCTATTGTAATGACAGGTTTAGATCAAGANCAAATGCAAAAGAATTTAAGTTGTAGAAATTTAAAAGATGCACAAAAAAATATGTTCACTTTTAGTGGTATATTAATTTTTGTAGATTTATTGTTTTTGTCATTGGGTGCCCTGTTATACATTTACTCAAACAAATTTGGTATTACTATACCTCAAAANCCTGATATGTTATTTCCAAATATAGCTATCAATGGAGGNTTACCAGCATTTGTTGGAATATTATTTATAATTGGAATAATTGCAGCAGCATATTCTAGTGCTGATTCAGCGCTAACATCATTAACAACTTCATTCTGTGTTGATATAATAGAATTTGAAAAACAGGAAGCTAATAAGCAAATTAAGACAAGAAAAAATGTTCATTTGCTGATGTCTTGCTTATTATTTGTTGTTATTATGATATTTAATTCAATTAATGATGATAGCGTTATTAAGTCATTATTTACAGTTGCTGGATATACTTATGGTCCATTACTTGGGATGTATAGTTTTGGACTATTTACTCAATTAAAGGTAAATGATAAATATGTTCCTTACGTCGCAGTTTTATCTCCAATTATTTGCTATGTAGCTAATTTATACATTTCATTTGGATTTGAACTTTTAATAATAAATGGAATCATAACTTTTTTTGGACTTTATTTGCTGAAAATTGATGAAAAAAAATAGAAATAACGTTATAATACAAATATTGTTTGTNTTTTTTGTTTCAATTTATTTAATATCATGTCAAAATATTGAAGTCAAAGACTATAAAAAAAATAGTGAGGAAATTTTAAAAACAAATAATGATACAATAGAAAAAATAAAAATTCCAACTCATTAAGATATTATTTAAAATTTAACAATTTAACTTTTCCTTTGATTTTTTAATCAAAAAATATGAGCCACTTATTCCAATGACAAGTAGGCAAAAAGAAATTATTTCAGCTTGAGTAATTCCATTTAAAATATCATATTCGTTATTAATTCTAACTTTTTCAATCATAAAACGTTCAATTCCATTTAAGAATAAATAAATACAAAATAAAACACCGCTAGTTTTTATTTTTTTTCTAATTCTCCATAGAAAAAGAAAGAAAAATGTACATATTACAGTTTCATAAAATGCAGTTGGCCAAACTGGATTAGAAAGCTCGTAGCAATATGGATACCACACTTCACTTCCACAATCTTGCATAGGTACACCTTCTCTTATAACATTATGTGGAAACTTATAGCTCCACATCCAGTCAGGTAAAAAACTCATCCATTCTGGTTTAGGTGATAAATTATCAATTCCCCAATCTCCATCTCCAGACATTTGACATCCAATTCTTCCAACCCCATATGCTAACATTAAACTTGGAGCGGTAGCATCACATATTATTAGTGGACGTAAGTTATACTTTTTAGTATACCACAAAACACCCACTGCACCACCAATAAGACCTCCGTAAAAAGTTAAACCGCTAAATGAAATTAATTGTCCAACTGGGTCTTTTAGAAATAAGTCAAAGTTCTCTAAATTATGAAAAATCTTTGCTCCAATAATTCCAGAAATAGCTGCTATCATAGTTATGTTTCCTACAAGCTGATAGGGATGAATTTGTGTTGCAATTTTTTTTGGGGATTCAAGTTGTTCTTTTTTGTTTTTATTCCACTTTAAAAAAGTAAAAATGATTGCAAATAATATTCCACCGCTCAAATGTCCTCTTGTTGACAAAATAAATGCTTGAGGATTTACAACTAAATCAGAATAATTAAAACATGCTTCAACTAATTTAAATCCAATTAAAAATGACCATAATAAGGAGAAAAATAAATCTGAAAAACTTAGTTTAACACCAATTAATTCAAACTTTTCTGTTGGTTTTATAATTCCTAATTTCTCTTTTCTTTTGAGCTCTAATGTTAGTGTCCAAGAGGCCAATAAAAATGCCATCGCGACCCAAAAACCAAAAGTTTGAATTGGAAGAGGGATATAAATACCAAATAAATCATAAATTAAGTGAGATAGAGTAGGGTACATTAAATAAATTTTGCTGTCATTAATCCGTCATTTTCAATATTAAATAAACTAACACTTTTAATTGTTTGACAAATTTCATGATTGTATTTTGTTTTAACTTTTATATAGTTCTCAGTAAATCCAAACATCATCCCGTCCTTGTTATGATTTTCAAATAAAACTTTAAAATTACCATTTAAATTTTTTTCATAAAATTTTCTTTGTAGTTTTTCTGATAAAATTCTTAGTTGCTTGCTTCTTAGTGATTTAACTTGTTTGCTGACTTTTCCTTCAAGATTTATTGCTTGAGTGTTTTCTCTTTCTGAATATGAAAATACGTGTAGATAGGATAAATTTAATTTTCTTATAAAATCTAAAGTTTTATTAAATTCTTCATCTGTTTCACCAGGAAAACCTACAATGACGTCAGCTCCAATACATACATTTTCAATTTTTTTAGAAATATTATTAATTTTTTCTAAGTATAATTTAGTTTTATATCTTCTACGCATCTTACCTAATATAAGATCTGAGCCTGATTGTAATGGTATATGAAAGTGGGGCATAAACTTTTTAGAGTTTTTCACAACATCAATCATTTCGTCAGTAATTAAGTTTGGCTCAATTGATGATATCCTGTATCTTTCAACACCTTTAACTTTATCTAGTTCTTTAATAAGATTTGTAAAAGTTTTATTTTTATTATCATAAGTTCCTATATTAACACCAGTTATAACAATTTCTTTAATTCCTTGATTTACAATTTTTTTTGCATTGGCAACAATATTTTCAATACTATCACTTCTGTTTTTTCCTCTTGCAAAGGGAATAGTACAATATGAACATGTGTAGTTGCATCCATCTTGAATTTTTAAAAAAGAACGTGTTCTATCGTTCAAAGAGTAAGCACTGTTATATTCTAAGTTTTCAATTTCGCAACCATGTATTTCAGCTTTATTTTTTTTATTTAAATTATTTAATAGATTCGGAATATTAAACTTATCGTTGGCACCCAAAACCATATCTACACCCTCAATTTTAGTAATTTCTTTTGGTTTCAATTGAGCATAACATCCAGTTACTATAATTAATGCATTAGGTGATTTTTCTTTAGCTTTTCTAATTATCCTCCGACAATTTTTGTTAGCATTCTCAGTCACTGAGCAAGTATTAATTACATATAAATCGGCAACTCTATCAAAATCAGTGATGATAAAACCTTTACTTTTTAATTGTCTTGAGATTGTTGAAGTCTCGGAAAAATTCAGTTTGCATCCTAAAGTATAGAATGCTGCTCTTTTATTTTGATACATTTTGCAAAATTAGAAAACTAATGTTATTATCAATAATTGAAACTAAATTTATTAATGTTTCGTTAATGTAAACTATAAACAAAAAATTTTAAATGCATGTTTTTAATTTTGGTTAATAATTTTACTAGTCTTTTAAAAAAATATTTTTTGTTTAAAAACAGTTCTTTTACTTATTTCCTAATCCTATTAGTTATGATGTTGCATCCAAACATCTCAACCTCTCAAATACAAGTAGTTGCAGATTTTACGACACTAACTGATAAAACAGGATGTGGGTCATTAGTTGTTGAGTTTAAAGATTTATCAACAGGTAATCCAAACACATGGCTATGGGATTTTGGAAATGGTAATACATCAAACTTACAACATCCAATCACAGTTTATTCTTCACCTGGTACTTACAGTGTGTCATTAACTGTTTCTAATCAATCTTCAAATGATATAAAGTATATGAATGCATATATAAAGATATTTGAAGAACCACAAGCTAATTTTTCCATAGTTGGAAATAATATGGGTTGTACTCCTTTTATAGTAATATTTGAAGACAATTCAAATTCAAATTCACAACTAGTTAATTGGCAATGGGATTTTGGTGATGGTGGTTCAAGTAATTTGCAAAATCCAAATTATGAATTTAATTATGAGGGTTTATATACTGTTTCGCTATCAGTTGAAGATATAAATGGATGTGAAAATCTTATATCACAATCAAACAGCGTTAAAGTGAATAATACTCCTATAGCAGATTTTGAAGCAGATATTACTTTCTCGTGTAATAGTAGTGAGATTGTTCGGTTTACTAATAATAGTGTTAATGCAGTTAATTACTTTTGGGATTTTGGTGATGGTACAACATCATATTTAGCTAGCCCTTCACACAATTATTCAGCCGGTTCTTACACCGTTAAGTTATATGCATACAATGGGATATGTTCTGATACACTTGTTAAAACAACATATATAGAAATAGGAACATTATTGTATCCTACATTTACAACTGATGTAAGAGATGGTTGTGAAAATCTATTAGTACAATTTACTGATGAAACTTCCAATAATCCAGATACATGGTTTTGGGATTTTGGTGATGGTAATACTTCAACATTACAAAATCCAACTAATAATTATTTAAACCCTGGATTGTACACTATATCTTTAACAACAAGTATATCTGGACAGTGTGTCAGAACTATTACTTATCCCGCGACTATTGAAGTGTTTCCAAAACCAGATATAAACTTCAATTTTGATAATAACTATGGTTGTACATTACCAGTTGATATACAATTTTTTGATAACACAAATAACGCTGTTAGTTGGAACTGGCATTTTTCTAATGGAACAACACTACACGGTGATGATCCAATTTTAACAATTAACAATTATGGAGTGTATGATTTAAGTTTAACCTCTGTTAATTCATTTGGATGTGCATCAAATAAGCAGTTTGACAGCTTAATTATTATTGAAGATATAGATATTAATATTGCTTCAAATACTCAACAGGGATGCTCACCCTTATATGTTAATTTTTTTGATACCTCAAATACAATTGTACCTATCGTAGATTATTTGTGGGATTTTGGTAATGGAACCACATCAAATCAAATTCTACCAAATACTAGTTATTTGTCTTCAAATTTTTATGATGTTAAATTAACTGTTACAAACGATAATGGTTGTGTGGCAAGTAAAATATTTAATGAATTTATTAAAGTAAATACAACACCTATTATTGATTTTGAAGTATCTAGTATTCAGTTATGCGCTGGTGAGGATGTATATTTTAATAATTTATCATCTCCAACGAATTTAATTACTAATTGGCTTTGGGATTTTGGAAATGGTGATACGTCATCATTATTTAATCCAGTTTACCAATATCAAACTTCTAGTACATATGATATTTCTTTAATAGCTAGTATAGATGGTTGTAAAGATAGCTTAACATTAGTTGATTATATTGAAGTGATAGATCCAAATTCTTATTTTGAAGAAAATTATAATTGTGTAAATCCGTTACAAGTTAATTTTACAGATCTTTCATCTGGTGCAGATAGTTATTTTTGGGATTTTGGTGATGGTAATACCTCAACATTACAAAATCCAATCCATCAGTTTAATTCTAGAGGAGTTTATAATGTAAGCTTAAATGTTTATAACAATATGACTGGTTGTTCACATACTTTCTCCAAGATAGTTACAATAACTTTACCACAAGCACATTTCGACTATTTAATTAATGCAAGTAATTCTTACGCAGATTCATTGGGTTGTAAACCTCATCAAGCTCATCTGGTTAATAATTCCCAAGATTGTGCTTATTATAAAGTTATTTGGTCAGATGGATATATTGGTCATGGTAGAACAGATCATTTAATTCAAGACACAGGATATTTTGATGTTACTATGGCAATTTGGGATATTCATGGATGTAAAGATACTTTTGTGTACAATAATATGTATCATGTATCAGAAGTATATGCAGACTTTGATTTGTTAAACGTGTCAGGATGTGATTCAATGATTGTTAGTTTTGAAAATTTATCTGATGATTATCAAAATGTTATTTGGAGTTTTGGTGACGGTATTACATCTTCTTTAGACAATGTTACTCACACATATTTAGATACTGGAGTTTACGATGTGGGATTGTATATTGAGTCAGATATTGGCTGTAAAGATACTATTTATAAAAAAGAATTTATTTCTTTTCAATTTCCACAAGCTGATTTTACATCAGATAAACAAAATATTTGTGATGGTGATTTAGTTGAGTTTTTTGATTTGTCAAATGGTAAGGGACTCACATATCATTGGGACTTTGGTAACGGAAATACAAGCAATCAAAAGAATCCAAAAGAAATTTTTAGTTTTGTCAATAATTATGATATTACTTTAACAGTAACAGATAGTCTTGGTTGTTCTAACACAAAGCAAGTATCTGATTTTATAAAGATTCAAAAACCTGTTTCTAATTTTGTTTACAGTAATGTTAGTTCAAATTGTCCTCCTTTAATTTCATCATTTATTGATAGTTCATCAATTGATGTTGTATCATGGAAATGGACATTTAGTGATGGGGGAGTATCGACGCTTCAAAATCCAACTCATTTATTTTCTTCTTCAGGCTCTTTTGATGTCTCGCTTGAAGTTATGAATAGCTATGGTTGTAAAAATAAGATAATTAAAGATAGTATTATTAACATATATGGACCAATAGGTACTTTTATTATTTCTGATACAGTTCTGTGTGAAGGTGATACGGTTAATTATGAACCAATTGTACAAAACACAGACTATTACTTGTGGGATTTTGGTAATGGAATAATTTCTAGTGATACTTTTCCAGAACATGTTTATCAAGGAAATGGAAGCTACATACCAAGTTTAGTTATTCAAAATATGTCTGGATGTCAAAAAACAATTAATAACAATAATATAATTTCTGTTAACCCTTTACCTACTGGTGAATATTTTTTATCTGATTCAGTTGTTTGCAAAGGAGAGTTTATAAATTTCATACCAAACGTTTCAAATACAGACCATTATAATTGGAGTTTTGGTGATGGAAACACATCCAACGATATAAGTCCTCAGCACATGTTTCAATCTGATGGTATATTTTATTGTAATTTAAGCTTGGAAAACAATTTTGGCTGCAAAAAAAATTATGACAACAAAAAAATTATTGTTAATCCTGTTCCTAGTGGATCATATTCAGTCTCAAAGACCAATATCTGTCAAAATGATACTGTCTATTTTTCACCTAATGTAATAAATACCGATAATTTTACTTGGAAATTTGGTGACGGAAATATTTCAAATAATATTTTTTCTACTCATAAATTCAGATATAGTGGAGTGTACACGACAAGTTTAATAATAGAAAATATTTTTGGGTGTAAAGATTCAATTTCTAATGCCAACATCATTGTCGATTCTACTTTTATTGACTTGGGCAATGATTTAGAAATATGTTTAGGTGAAAGCATACAAATTCATGCAATTGGAAACTTATCAAGTTTTTTATTTATTCCTTCATTAGGTCTTTCTGATTCAAATGTATTTAATCCTATTGCATCTCCTTTGGTAACAACAACATATGTTGTTGAGCATTTTAACACTTTATGTAATGTCAAAGATACAATAGAAATTATTGTTCATGATGATATTCCATCAGCTAGTATTTTTTCAACAAATCATTGTGATGGAGATACAGTAAAATTCTCTGCATTTTCTGGTCTTTCTAACAATAATATTAGCTGGGATTGGAGTTTTGGATCAAACATACAAAACCCATCATTACCTTTAGGTGTTGGCACTCATCAAATTAGTCTAACTGTAGGTAATTTAGATAATAATTGTTATGATACAGTTAATAAAGATATTATAATTTATCCACTTCCAAATGCAGAATTTATAGCTAATGATATTTGTTTTGGAGATACGCTTTTCGTTCAAAATCATTTTAGTCAAGATGTTGTAAAGTGGATATATGATATGGGTGATAATAAAGATATGTTGTATGATTTAAATCCATCTTATTTATATTCTCATCCTGGCACATACGTTCCATTCGTCAAGGTTGTCACGAACCATGGCTGTGAAGATATGTTTTTAGATACAATTAATATAAAACATGTTCCAAATGCTGATTTTTTCTCTGAAGACGCATGTGTAGGAAATAAAACCACACTAATAGATAATTCAACTGTTGAAAATGGAAATATTATTTCTTTCAAATGGGACTTTGGAGATAAATCAATAAAAAGATTTGATTCTTCTGTTATACATACATACACTAATCCTGGCACATACAATATTATTTTGAATGTATTTTCTGATAATGGATGCTCAAGTTATAAGCTAAAAGAGATTGAAATATTCGATTTGCCAACTGTAAAATTTAATACATTAAATCAGTGTATTGATGAGACAATAAATTTTTATGATGCTTCTATTTCTACAAATGGATTAATAAAAAAATGGAAATGGACCTTAAATGAAGCTCATGATAGTTTTTATGACAAAAATATTTCTTATAAATTTAATAATGCGGGGCTTCACAATATAAGATTGTTTGTTGAAGATGAAAAAGGTTGTTCTAACAGATATGAAGAAAAAATAAGAATTTATGAATTACCAACTGTTTCTTTTATCTCTGACACTTCAATATGCTTAGCAGAAGAGTTGCTATTACAAGATAATTCCTATGCAAACTATCAAACTGTTAATCGCTGGCAATGGGACTTAGGTGATGGTACTATTTTAAATTCTAAAGATATTAAGCATATCTATCAATTCTCTGGTAATTATGATATTAAATTAAAAGTTACAACATCTCAAAATTGTATAAATCAAATATCAAAAACATCATACGTGTCTGTTAAAGAATCTCCAGTTGTAAAATTTAAATCAAATAAAAGTATTACCAATGAATTAGATCCAATTATTGAATTTTATAATAATACTAATGGAAATAATGATTATCATTGGGACTTTGGTAATGGTCAAAAATCAAATGAATTAAATCCCATTATTGAATTTGAAAATTCAGGAAATTATAATGTTATTTTAAAAGCTATAAGTGCTACAGGATGTGTTGATTCTAGTATTAGTACAATTAGTGTATATCCAAAAATGACAATTTATATACCTAATGCATTTACTCCTAATAACGACGGTTTTAATGATTATTTTGAAGTAAACGTCAATTCTATTTCTTTTTATGAAATTCATGTATATAACAGATGGGGTGAAAAAATCTTTTATTCTAGTAATGAATTAAATTCTTGGAATGGATCTGATTTTAATGGTACAGTTGTTCCAAACGGTGTTTATCTATATCATATTAATATTATTGATCAAAATGGTAAAGATTGGGTATATAATGGTGAAATCAATCTTTTAAGGTGATTAATTATTAAATTAGCTGACTTAATTTAATAAAATGAGATTCAATGCTTTCTTATTATTGCTGGTTTTAAACTCTTGTTATCAAGAGCCACCTAAAGATCTTTCAATATTTAAATATAATGAAACATCTGCTATTAATTCATTAGATCCAGCTTTTGCAAAGGACCAAGCATCTGTTTGGGCCACCAACCAATTGTTTAATGGTCTTGTACAGTTAGATGAAAATTTAAATATTCAACCTTCAGTTGCACATAGTTGGAATATAATAAATGAAGGCTTAACATATCGTTTTTTTTTGAGATCAGATGTATATTTTCATGAACACTCAATTTTTCATAACGGAACAAGAACAGTTACTGCTCATGATTTTGAATATTCTTTTAGTAGATTATTAGATAATGATATAGTAGCACCTGGAAGATGGGTTTTAAATAATGTTAAAAACTTTTATGCAGAAAACGATTCGGTATTTGTTATTAACCTAACAACAACTTTTCCTGCATTTATTTCATTACTTTCTATGCAATACTGTTCTGTTGTTCCCAGAGAAGTTGTTGAGTTAGGAGATTTTGGTTTAAATCCCATTGGAACAGGGCCATTTAAATTTCAAATTTGGCAACAAGGAGTAAAAATGGTTTTAAGAAAAAATAATAACTATTTTGAATACGAAAATGAAAATAGGCTTCCATATTTAGATGCAGTGTCTATTTCTTTTATTTCTGATAAGCAGTCAGCATTTATGCAATTCATTCAAGGTAATTTAGATTTTTTATCTGGAATTGATATTTCCTATAAAGACGAAATATTATCAAATGATGGAATATTAAATCCAAAATATAGCTCATTTATAAATTTAAATACATCACCATATTTAAATACAGAATATTTAGGTTTTTTGATGAAAGATTCACTTCCAATTGAAATAAGAAAGGCAATTAATTATGGTTTTGACAGGAGAAAAATGATAAAGTATTTAAGAAATAATGTTGGTATTCCTGCGGTAAATGGTTTTATTCCTTATGGAATGCCATCTTTTTCTAATTTTAAAGGCTTCGATTATAACCCAAAAAAAGCAGAGGAGTTGATTAAAAATTCAGATTTTGACTTGAATACAAACATATTAATATCAACAACATCATCTTATTTAGATTTATGTGAATATATTCAAAACGAATTAAAAAATTTAGGTTTGAATATTTCCATTGATGTAAACCCGCCGTCAACTCATCGTCAATTGGTTGCTACATCTAAATTATCTGTTTTTAGAGCAAGTTGGATTGCTGATTATCCAGATGCGGAGAACTATTTATCATTGTTTTACAGTAAAAATTTATCACCTAATGGTCCCAATTATACACATTTTCAATCTGATGACTTTGATGATTTATATGTTGAATCTCTTTCTCAAACTAATGATAGTGTTAGATATTTAACATATTCTAAAATGGACAAAATGATTATGGATAAAGCTGTAATTGTTCCATTATATTACGATCAAGTTTTAAGATTTACACAAAAAGATATTATAGGATTAAAAAATAATCCGATGAACCTACTAAATTTAAAAAGAGTGAAAAAGAAATAATTGAGGAATTATTTATTTTAGTAAAATTAATTCATTTATTTATCTAGTATTTCGTTGATAAACACTCTAATTTTATAAATTTGTAAAAAACAAATAATGAAAATTTCCTATAATTGGCTTAAAGATTATTTAAATGTTAAAATTGAACCTGAAATAGTTTCGAGGTATCTTACTGATATTGGTCTTGAAGTTGAAAAAATAGAACAAATAGAATCAGTTAAAGGGGGCTTGAAAGGAATTATTATTGGTAAAGTTATTACAAAAATTAAACATCCAAATGCAGATAGGTTAAATTTAACTACAGTGGATCTTGGTTTGGATGAAAACGTTCAGATTGTATGTGGTGCCCCCAATGTTGATGTAGGGCAAAAGGTTCCTGTAGCAACAGTTGGAGCATATATATACAGTGGAGACAATAAATTTAAGATTAAGAAAAGTAAAATTAGAGGTGAAGTATCTAATGGTATGATATGCTCTGAAAACGAATTAGGATTGGGAAGGGATGATGATGGTATAATGATTCTTGACTCTAATGCTAAAGTTGGAGAAAATTTATCTGAGCATTTTGATATAGAAAATGATTCTGTTTTTCATATTGGTTTAACTCCTAATAGAACAGATGCCATGTCTCATATTGGAGTAGCAAGAGATCTAAAATGTTTCTTAAATACAATTGAAAATAATAAACTAACTCTGTGTCTTCCCAGTATTGATAATTTTGATAATAATGTTAAATTAAAGCAACTTAATATAGAGGTCAATGATTCTAAACTTTGTCCAAGATATTCTGCTTTACTTATTAAAGATATAATAGTTAAAGATTCACCCGAATGGCTAAAGACTAAATTACAATCAATTGGATTAGATCCAATTAATAATGTTGTAGATGTTACAAATTTTGTTTTACATGAGATAGGACAACCTTTACATGCATTTGATTATTCTAAAATTAAAAATGAGAAAATTGTTGTAAAAACATATGATAAACAAAGGGCCTTTACTACTCTTGATAATAATGAACTATTACTTTCTACAGAAGATCTCATGATTTGTGACTCAAAAGATCCATTGTGTATTGCTGGTGTTTTTGGTGGCTTATCATCTGCCGTTAAAAGTGATACAAAAGAAATATTACTTGAATCTGCATATTTTAATCCAACTACTATTAGGAAAACTGCTAAAAGACATAATCTCTCAACCGATGCATCATTTAGATATGAAAGAGGGTGTGACCCTAATATAACAATTTATGCTCTAAAAAGAGCTGCACTATTAATTCAAGAAATTGCACAAGGAACTATTTCTTCTAAAATTTTTGATTATTATCCTAAAAAAATTAATGATTGTAAAGTAGATTTATATTTTGAAAATCTATGTAATTTAGTAGGAGAGAAAATTGGTGTTGGTAATGTTAAGTCTATTTTAAATGATTTAGACATTGAAATATTACAAGAAGATAAGCAAAAACTTGTTTTAAAAATTCCAACTTATCGATATGATGTTACTAGAGAGATAGATGTTATTGAAGAAATTTTACGTATCTACGGATTTAATAATATTGCTATATCTACAAATTTAAATTCAGTACTTCCATCATCTAGCTTTGATTATTCAATTAATAATAAAAATTTAGTCTCTAATCTGCTTTCTAACAACGGATTTTTAGAGATGATGAATAATTCTTTAACAAGTTCTAAATTAAATTCATTAGATTCCCAAATTGATAATGAAAAAAATATTAATATTTTAAATCCTCTTTCTGAAGAGCTTGATATTTTAAGACAATCAATATTACTTACAGGCTTAAATAGCCTTTCTTACAATATTAATAGAAATAATAAAGATCTTAAATTTTATGAGTTTGGCAAAACATATATTAAAGAACAAAAAGATAATATTGAGACAAATCATTTGTTGTTAATTATGACTGGTAATGAAAAAAGTGAAAATTGGAATAATCCAGATAAGACAATCGATTTTTATAGCCTTAAAGAAATTGTTAATTCAATTTTAGATATTTTATCGATTTCGAATTACACAATTAAAGAGAGTTCTGAAAACACAAGAGAATATGGTTTAGATTATTTGATGAAAGGAAGTACTGTTGTGCAATTTGGTAAACTTTCAAGTCATATCTTAACTCACTTTGATTTAAAGCAAGATGTATTTTTTGCTGATTTTAATTGGGATGCTATTAATAAAAATAAAAATTTTAAACATAAGTATGAATCGATCAGTAAGTACCCTAAGATTAGAAGAGATTTATCGTTATTAATAAGTGACAATATAGATTTTTCCAATATTAGCTCAATAATTGACAAAATGAAAATTCAAAATTTGAAGGATATCAATCTTTTTGACGTATATCAAGGAAAAAATTTACCGTCTGGTAAAACATCTTACTCAATTTCATTAACATTTGCTGATAACTCTAGAACACTAACCGATTTTGAAATTGATAAAATTATGAAAACTATCATAAACAATTTTGAAAAGCAAGGAATTGAGTTGAGATAACCATTAACACATTTTAGCACACTTTATTCCATCTATTGCGGCAGACATAATACCTCCTGCATATCCTGCTCCTTCTCCGCAAGGAAACAAACCTTTTACATCTGGGTGTTGTAATGTTTTTTTATCTCTAGGTATTCTAATCGGTGATGATGTTCTTGTTTCGGGTGCATGAACTATTGCTTCATTAGTCAAATATCCTTTCATCTGTTTATCAAATTCAATTAATCCCTTTTTTAATGTAGAAATAATAAACTTTGGAAAGATATCAGAAATATTAGTAGAGATAGTTCCAGGAATATATGAGGTTTTTGGAATATCTTTAGATAATTTATTATTCATAAAATCAAGTAATTTTTGTGCTGGTGCTCTTTGTGAATCGTTTGATAGTTTATATGCTTTCTGTTCAATATTTTTTTGAAATTCAACTCCAGCTAATGGACCAAAGGAACTATATTTTTTAAAATCATCAACTTTAAGTTCAATAACTATACCAGAATTAGCAGTTGGATAGTTCCTTTGTGATGGTGACCATCCATTTGTAACAATTTCATTGTTTTTGGTTGCACATGGAGCAATTACTCCACCTGGACACATACAAAATGAATAAACACCTCTATTATTAATTTGTTTAACTAATGAATATGATGCAGCAGGTAAATAATCACTTCTTTGATTTGTTTTATATTGAATTTTATCAATTAATTTTTGTGGGTGTTCTATTCGAACACCAACAGCAAATGTTTTTAACTCTATTTTAATATTTTTTCTATGTAATAAATAAAATATATCTCTTGCTGAATGTCCTGTCGCAAGTATGATTTTTTTTGTAAATATTTCAGTTCCGTTAGAAAGAATTATTGACTTAATTTGATTTTTTTCTATTGTAATATCGATTAGTTTACTGTTAAAATTTATTTTTCCCCCATACTTTTCTATAGTATTTCTTATAGAACTAATTATTTTAGGAAGTTTATTTGTTCCAATGTGCGGGTGAGCATTTACTTTGATGTCACTATCAGCGCCATGATCAACTAATAAGTTTAAAATTTCATTTACATCTCCTCTTTTTTTTGATCTTGTGTAGAGTTTTCCATCAGAATATGTTCCTGCACCACCTTCTCCAAAGCAATAGTTTGAATTTTCATTTATGGTATTTTCCCTCATTATTTTAACCAAATCTCTTCTTCTATTTCTAACATCTTTTCCTCTTTCAAAAATTATTGGACATTTTCCATTTTGAATTAATTTTAGGGCTGCAAAAAGTCCTGCAGGTCCAGCTCCAATTATTATAACTTTTTCCTTTTGACTAACGTCTTGGTATTTTATATGATTATCATTTTTTGGTTTAAATTTTTGATTTATATATACATTAACGATTAGATTAATTTTAATTATTTTTCTTCTGGCATCAATGGATCTTTTTATTATCTCAATATGATCAATATTTTTTGACTTAATTGACAATCTATTAGCAATATTCTTTATAAGATAACTTTTGTTGTCAGAATTTTCAGGAGTTACTTGTAAGCTAATTTTTTTAATCATATTAATTTTAAACTTAAAATTAAAATTCTTTAAATTTTATTCTTTTTAATTGTAAATTTACAATATATTTTTTCTAATCAATAAAAGCATGAAATACATACTATTAATTCTAATTATTTCAATTAGTAACAATCTTATATTTGCTCAAAATTATTCTATTAAACTAAAATCATCATCAATAGAATCAATTAATAAACATAATGTTTATAATATTAAAAAGAATGGTCATTATCTTATGACTTTTTCATCTATTCCTAATCAAGATGAGAAAAATGAAATGGAATCTATAGGTATAAATTTTTTAGAATATATTCCTAATAAAACATATGTTGTTTATTCAAGTAAAAATTTAAGTTACGATGATTTTCTGGGTTATAATCTTTATTCAATAACAAAAATTATGCCATCATTCAAAATTGATCCTAAGATTAGTAAAAATCCTCTAGCTAAATGGGCATTTTTTGATAATAAATTACATGTGAAAATTCTTATTTATAAATATGTTAATTTGAATATAGTTAACGAAAACTTATCATCAATTAATTCATTTTCTGTTTTAAGTATAGATAATTTAAATAATAATATCATTGGTTCACTAAATCCTGAAGACTTACATTTACTAGCATCATTAAATTACGTTTGGTATATTGAACCTATTGATCCTCCCTCAACTCCTGAAAATAAAACAGCTATCACTTTACACAGATCAAATATTATCAATGTTAATTATACAAATGGGAAAAAATATAATGGTGAAGGAATTAACATAATGATGCAAGATGATGGACTTGTTGGTCCACATATTGACAGGCAAGGTAGATTAGATCAATCTAATTGTAGTGGATGTAGCTCTAGCGCAAGTAATGATCATGGTGATCATGTTTCTGGTACTATTATGGGTGCTGGAAATTTAGATCCAAAGGCAAAAGGTATGGCTGATGGTGCATTTTTATATGTTTATGGTTCATCAAACAACAATTATAATGATGTTCCAAATTTATATCAAAATAATGATGTCGTTATAACATCAAAATCATATAGCAATGGTTGTAATGCAGGATACACTTCATTAGCACAAGATCTTGATGAACAAATTAATTCTTATCCTTCATTAATTCATGTGTTTTCTGCTGGTAATGATGGTGCTTCAGACTGTGGATATGGTGCTGGTAGCGGATGGGGAAATGTTACAGGTGGTCATAAACAAGGTAAAAATGTAATTGCTACTGCTAATCTTAGTCAGACAAGTATTCTTGCATCTTCATCAAGTAGAGGTCCTGCTGCAGATGGTAGAATAAAACCTGATATTGGTGCAAAAGGAACTAATGTATATTCTACTGAGCATGATAATACTTATGGTTCAAAAACAGGTACTTCAATGTCTTGTCCTGGTATATCTGGAGTTATGGCACAATTATATCATGCTTATAAAGATTTAAATCAAAATCAAAATCCAAATTCAGCTCTAATGAAATGTGTTTTATTAAATAGCGCAAATGACATTGGTAATCCGGGTCCTGATTTTAAAAATGGGTGGGGGGAAGTCAATGCATTTCAAGCTCTTGAGATATTAGAGGATAATAACTATTTTTCTAATAGTATTTCACAAGGATTAGTTAACACTCACGATATTAATGTGCCTTCTGGAGTTAAGGAAATGAATGTAATGATATATTGGCATGATAAGGAAGCTAGTGCAAATGCTTCAACAGCTCTAGTTAACGACTTAAATATGACTTTAAGTGATCCTAATTCAAATGTTTTTTATCCTTGGCTTTTAGATCCGACTCCAAATGCAAATATTTTGAACCAAAATGCAATAACAGGAATTGATGATTTAAACAACATGGAACAAATTACTTTGTTAAATCCCAGTACAGGTACATATACACTATCAATTGATGGTTTTTCAATACCATTTGGTCCACAAGAATATTGGATATCATATCAATTTATTACAGATGAAATTACATTAACATATCCTGTTGGAGGAGAAGGTTTAGTCCCGGGTGAAATGGAACTAATTCGATGGGAAGCTAGTAATGGAAATTCTCCTTTTACATTAGAATACACTGTTGATGATGGTAATACATGGACTTCAATAAGCAATACTGTTTCAGTCTCAGCTAATTATTTCAATTGGCAAGTACCAAATATTGTTTCAGATCAAGCAAGAATCCGTATCTCTAGAAATGGAATTTCAGATGAAAGTGATACTAATTTCACTATCGTTAAAGTCCCAAGCAATCTTAATATAAATTGGATTTGTCCAGACTCTATATATGTAAGTTGGAATAGTGTTAGTGGTGCAACCTCTTATGAAGTGAGTATGCTTGGTCAAAAATATATGGATTCAATGACTACTGTAACAAGTACTGCTACATGGATCATTAATCCTAATCCAAGTGTTGTTGATAGTTGGTTTTCTGTTACATCTTTGGTAAATGCTTCAAAAGGTAGAAGAGCAATTGCAGTTAATGCACAATCAATTAATAATGGTTGCGTAGCTCCACCAATTGCTATGTTTAATGTTCTAAATTCTCCATCTTGTTCAGGTGAAATAATATTTGAAGATCAAAGTTATAATCAACCTAATAGTTGGCAATGGGATTTTGGTGATGGTAACTATTCAAATCAACAAAACCCGACTCATACATACAGCCAAGAAGGAATATTTAATGTGAAACTTTATGTTTCAAATGCACTGGGGCAAGATTCTGTTTTACAAACTAATATAGTTAATGTTGATTTTCCACCTGCTCCGCTTGGTTTTAATGATACGGCATATGTTAACCCAGCAATATTTAATTTATTTTCAAATGAAAATGTCAATTGGTATAATGATACACTATCTAATAATCCAATATATTATGGGTCTAATTTTCAAACTCCTTTATTAAATACAAATACTTCTTATTACATTAGAAAAGTTGGAGGACCGTCAATTTTTGGTGGCCCTGTAGATAATACAATTGGTAGTGGCGGTTTATATAATAATGATAGACATTTGTATTTAGATTGTTATGTAGCATGTAATTTAGTTTCTGCTGATGTTTATGCAGGAACAAATCAGGCAATAACTTTTGAGCTGAGAAACAATAATAGTCAAGTAATAGAAGATACTACAATAACTGTTCAAGTTGGATTAAATACACTTTATCTAGACTTTGATTTACCTGTCATGAATGATTTAGAACTTGGTATTAGTGCCTCTGGTGCTGATTTATACAGAAATAGTTCTGGAGCTTCGTATCCTTATAATATAGGGTCTTTAGCTAGTATAACAGGTCATAATTCACCTTGGGGTGATCCTGAATATCATTATTTCTTCTATAATTTACAATTACAAGAAAACTGTATGTCTGAATTTGCTGAAGTAAATGCTATTTTTATTAATTCGACAGATATAAATGATTCTAATTCAAAATTATTAATATTTCCAAACCCTACAAATAATAATTTAAATGTATCTTCAGAAAATTATATTCATGGTATAAAAATATTTGATATGAGCGGAACTTTAGTGTTGAATCATAACTGCTACTCAAAAAGCGAAAATATAGATCTTTCTAATCTAGCCAAGGGTTTTTATAGTATTCAAATTAGTAATAGAAACACTAATGTTAAAAGAAAATTAGTTATTAAATAGTGAGAGAATCATTACTTGTATTTTGCCTAATATGTATATCACTTAGTGTATTCTCCCAAAATTTAAAATATTTAGATTATGATATTTTATCAAATGGAGATACTATTTTTTCTGATGATTTAAATGAAATTTTAGTTTTTGATTTTAATAATGATGATGAAAAAAGATATTATATATTACTTAAAAGAAAAGTTAAAAAAGTGTTTCCTTATGCTTTAAAAGCAAAGGAAATTTTAAGCGAAATTGAAGATTCTTCTTTGCAAATAAAAAGAAAAAGAAAAAGAAGGAAATTTATACGCAAAAAAGTAAATCAAATTAAAAAAAATTATGAAGAATCATTAAAAAAATTAACTATGAGTGAGGGAAGAATATTAGTTAAATTAATTTATAGAGAGACTTCTTTAACAACTTATAATATAGTAAAATCATATCGTGGTAGATTTAATGCATTTTTTTGGCAAACTATGGCTAAGTTATGGAATAATGATTTGAAAACTATTTATGATCCATCAGCTGTTAGAGAAGATTATTTAATAGAAAATATAATTAATGAAGAAAAATTATATCTACAAAAATCTTTTTGATACCTTTTTATTTTTTATTCCATCAGTATAGTCATAAAAACCATTACCACTCTTTACACCTAGTTCATTATTTTTTACCATTTTCACAAGTAAGCTAGCAGGCTTATATTTTTTATCGTTAAAACCATCATACATAACTTCTAAAATAGATAAACATACGTCTAATCCAATAAAATCTGCTAAAAACAAAGGACCCATTGGATGTGACATGCCAAGAATCATGACAGTGTCAATTCCATCAACAGATGAAATATTTTCTTCTAAAGTTAATATTGCTTCATTTATCATTGGCATGAGTATTCTGTTTGCAACAAAACCCGGAGCATCATTAACTTCAACTGGTATTTTAGAAATAGATTTACTTAAGTTCATTATCTGGTCTGTCACAGTATCAGAAGTATCTTTACCTCTTATTACTTCAACTAGTTTCATAATTGGCACAGGGTTCATAAAATGCATCCCAATTACTTTGTCTGGTCTTTTTGTTGATTTTGCTATTTGTGTAATTGAGATAGATGAAGTGTTTGAGGCTAGTATAGTATCTTGATTACAAAAAGTATCTAATTTAGAAAAAATATTAAGTTTCAACTCTATATTTTCTGTGGCTGCTTCAACAACAAGCTCACAATCATTGACACCATTTTTTAAATCTGTAAATGTGCTTATGTTTGAAAGTATAGTGTTTTTTTCTTGTAAACTAATTTTTTCTTTTGCTATCATTCTATCAAGATTCTTTGAAATGGTATTTAACCCTTTTTTAAGTGATTCTTCACAAATATCAATTAAATTGACACAAAAATTATTTTGAGCAAAAGTGTGGGCAATACCATTACCCATTGTTCCGGCTCCAATTACTGCTATTTTTTTCATTTTTAAACGTTTTAGTTAATATACAATTTTGAGATTATCAAAATAAATTTTATTTTCAGAAATAGAAAAATTTCTTTCCATTTTTAAGTACAACTTGAATGAAGTTGCATTAAAATAGTTGCTTGTTACTGGTGTAAGATTTACATAAATTTTACTCCATGTTTCTTTTTCTCTTATCCATAAAATACTTTCGTCAATTACTGTACCTGATTCTTGAACATACAATCCTGTTTTAAATTCAGTATTTGATTTATAATCTAGTTCAAGAAAAACTGGAGATCCATCTTTTGGAATATCCAATATTTCTATGGTCGCAATTTCAAAAATACTATTAGAGTCTTTTAAAGTAGCAAAAGCATATTTTTGAGCACTATCATTAACTATTTCGAAATCAATATTACTATTAATAGTAGTATCAATTTCTAATCCAACCCCTTCAAAATCTTCATTAAAAACTGAAATATTATCTAAATAGTTAACAACTGGATTAATGGTGTATTCTTCTCCAGAAATGAGTTCAAAATTATTTATAATAAAAGATGAGTAAAAGGGATAAAAAACTCGACTAGAAGATATGCCATTATTTTTTATTCCAGCTTTAATTCTAATTTCCTTGATACCAGTTTCTAGCACAGGAAATTTAGCAGGAAGTTCATATACACCTTGCAATTGATTTTCTATATATACCCATGCATCAGTAATTTTATCTGTTGATGAATTGTTTAATTCAATATCATTAATTTTAATATAGGCAGGAGTTAGGTTCTCTTTCTTGCAAGCAACAAATGCAATTAAAATAAAACCAATAATATAAATTTTCTTAAAATATATTAACATTTAAATGTGTATTTATAATTTATTAGCATATATTTAAGATTAACTTAAAATATTTAATTTGGTAAATTTACTGTTTATAAATATATAAATTTAAAATGATGCTAGATTCTTTTAAGCATAAGGGATTAAGAAAAAAATTAATAGAAAAATTATCATCCAAAGGGATATCAGATAATAATGTTTTGGATGCAATTAATAAGGTTCCAAGACATTTATTTATTGATAATGCTTTTATACATTTTGCATATGAAGATAAGGCTTTTCCAATAGGTGAGGGGCAAACGATTTCACAGCCATATACAGTTGCTTTTCAAACACAGTTACTTGATATTAAACCATATGAAAAAGTTTTAGAAATAGGTACTGGATCTGGATATCAAGCTGCTGTTTTGTCATTATTAGATGCTGATGTATTTACTATTGAAAGACAAAAGAAATTATATAATAAAACAAAAGAATTTTTACCTAAAATTGGGTATAGATGTGAGTTTATATTTGGTGATGGTTATAAAGGATTACCAAATTTTGCACCTTTCGATAAAATTATTGTGACATGTGGAGCTCCAAAAATTCCAGAGGAATTATTAACTCAACTAAAGGTTGGAGGTAGAATGGTAGTACCCATCGGAGATGGAAAAAATCAAAAAATGCATCTTATAAAAAAGAAATCAAGTCAAGATTACGATATTTCTACACATGGTAATTTTTTATTTGTACCAATGTTAGACGATAAAAACAGTCTTTAATTTTTGTTTATAATTGGTGTTATCTCAATAATTAATATTAATTTTTTTTACAATTTTATTTTTCTGTAAGCTAATGAAAGGATTTTTTTTATTATTTACTTTTCTCCCAATAAAATCAATTAAAATTTCTTTATTGTTGTAAGAATTATTAGTAATATTTTTAAAGTTAGATATCATCTCACAACTTGATGATAGTGGGTTTAATTCAATAAAAGATCCCGGAGTTAAGTTCTTTCCAATAAAGCCACTAAAGTTAATTGGATATTTTGTACATCTAAATGTTGGATTTCCCCATCCATTGCTAGTAATTGGTATTGTATCACCCTGTGTAAGCGGTCCAATATTTACAACTGGATTTATATATTTCCAGACTATATTTTCAAGAGAATCAATTTCAAAAAATGTTCCATGGGCACCATCACAAATCAATGTATTTCCATTTTCAAGTCTTTGAGCTCCTGAAATATATGAGGAATAGAAATTTTGAGGTATACTATCTGTGTAAATCCAAGATGAATTACTTGGTCCAAATTGATTATTATTCAAAGTTAAATAATTATTATTTGAATCAATATTAGGAGATACAATTTCAACAGAACTATAGCCTCTGTCTTTACCATTGTTAAATAATAAAAATTTCCCTCCATCTTTATATTCTTTGTTTATCCATCTAACATCATGTTGTCCAAATAATCGCTGGTCAGATATTGTTCCCATATCATAGGCTTGAGGATTTCCCCATCTATACAAAAAGTTTCCACCCTTATTATATATACCCCCACTGTTTGATGCAGCTTCTAAAGTACTAGTAGAATGATCAATAACATAAAATTCTGATAATGCTCTTGAACCTATTACAATTTGATCTAAATCTTCGTTATAATCAATTGAATTACAATGTAGCCAATCATTTTTACCATTTCCTTTGTAAAAATTTATATTAAGTAAATCTATATTTTGGTTAATTACACCATAATTTAATTTAGTAGAATCAAAATCCTGAACTAAATGATCCCATAATCTCCATTCCCATATTATATTTATATCATTCATTCCTACTGGCTCAACTTCTAATATATATGTTGACCATAACTCGTTATCAGCCATTGAGTTAGGATTCCTACCATTTAAAACAGCTTCGTTAAATGATTTATATTCCCAACATAAAACTAAAATATTTCCATTAGGTAATGGCTCTATATCATGATGTTGATGATATAAATTATTTGCAAAATCATAATACCAGAGAAGATTATTGTTCCAGTCAAATTTTTCTATTCTACCACCAATGCCTCCACCAGTGAATATAGTACTTTGTATTCTAGCAGTTCTAAGTAAAGTACCATCGTCAAGTAAATAGACTGAATTTCCGGATTTGTAATTGCTAGTCCATGTATTAATTATTCTACCGCAATTATCAATTAAATAAGTTGCTTCATTTGGTGTAAATAGAGTGTAAGCATCGTAAGCATTATCCTCATAAGTAAACAATCCCATAGTCTGATTTTGAGAATATAAGACTAAGGGAAATAAAATTATTAATAATAATTTTTTCATAAATTAAATTTCGTCTAATATACTAGTAATTATATTGCAACCTTCAACTATTTCTTCTTCTGAAATAATTAGAGGTGGAGATATTCTAACTGCTGTGTCAGAAAATAAAAAATAAAACAAAATTAGTTTTTTATTTAGAGCCTTATCAACTAGTTTTTTACATATTTTGCTACACCCTAGTTCAATGGCTAACATTAATCCCATGCCTCTTACTTCTTTAATTTTTGAGTGTTTTAAATTTTTTCTGAAAACTTTCTCTTTACTTTTAATAGTACTTAATATTGAGGTATTTTTAATTTGTTTTAATGTTTCAAGAGATGCTGTGCAACTTATTGGATGTCCTCCAAAAGTTGTAATATGTCCTAATTTAGGTTGAAAAGTTAAATAGTTCATGAAACTCCAAGACGAAATAAATGCACCAATTGGCATTCCACCACCCATACCTTTTGCAATACATAAAATATCAGGAACAACGGAAAATACATCAACTGCAAAAATTTTTCCTAATCTACCAAAACCTGTTTGAATTTCATCAAATATTAGTAGAGTTTTAGTTTCATCACACTTTTTTCTAACTTCATGCAAAAAATTATTTTTTGGTGTAATAAATCCACTTGCTCCTTGAATAGGTTCCAGTACTACAGCTGCTGTTTTGTTAGTAATATATTTTAATGATTTAATATCATTAAATTTTATTTGATTACAAGCTGGTATTAATGGTCTGTAGTTACTTTTATACTCTTCATTACCCATGATGCTTAGTGTTCCATGAGTAGAACCGTGATATGAATTTTTACATGAAATGATTTCAGATCTCTTTGTTATTCTTTTAGCTAATTTTATTGCTCCTTCAATAGCCTCAGTTCCCGAATTAGTAAAATAGGTTGTATTTAATTTATTTGGTAAACAATCTGATAATAGTTTAGCAAGGTAATATTGTGGTTTTTGAATGAATTCACCATAGACCATAACATGACTATATTTATCTAACTGTTTTTTAACTGCGTTATTAATTTTGGAGTTATTGTGTCCTAAAGGAACTGCTGATACCCCCGCGATAAAGTCTAAATATTTTTCATCATTTTCATCATAAATGTAACAACCTGAGGCAGATGAAATTTCAAGACATGATGGGTAGGGAAATGTTTGAGCTTGGTATTTTTTAAAAATTTCTTTAGCTGTACTCATATCTATTTTTACATCTTAAGACTTTCTTTTGAGAACATTTTTACAAGCATGTACAATATTTGAGCTAGTTAGACCATATTTTTCCATTAACTGTTTTGGTGTGCCACTTTCACCAAATGTGTCATTAATTCCAACCATCTCTAATGGAAGCGGATAATTTCTACTTAACAACTGTGAAACACTATCACCAAGTCCACCATTAAGCATATGTTCTTCAGCTGTAACAACACACCTTGTTTTTTTTACTGATTTTAAAATAGCTTCATTATCAAGAGGTTTAATAGTATGTATATTTATAAGTTCAGCAGAAATATTTTCTTTTTCCAATAAATTAACGGCTTCTTTTGCTTCCCAAACTAAATGTCCTGTAGCTATAATTGTTACGTCATTTCCCTCACTAAAATTTATAGCTTTGCCAATTTCAAATTTTTGATTTGGATCTGTAAAATTAGGAACTTTTGGTCTTCCAAATCTTAAATAAACTGGTCCTATATGCTCAGCTATTGCTATTGTTGCAGCTTTTGTTTGATTATAGTCACATGGGTTAATCACAGTCATGCTTGGAAGCATTTTCATCATTCCAATATCTTCTAATACTTGATGTGTTGCTCCATCTTCTCCTAAAGTAATTCCAGCGTGAGATGCGCAAATTTTTACATTTTTACCAGAATATGCTATAGACTGTCTAATTTGATCATAAACCCTTGAAGTTGAAAAATTTGCAAATGTTCCAGTAAATGGTATTTTGCCACCTATTGTTAATCCTGCAGCAATTCCCATCATATTAGCTTCAGCAATACCTACTTGAAAAAACCTATCAGGATTTTCGTTTTTGAAATCATTCATTTTTAATGATCCTGTCAAGTCAGCACATAATGCTACAACATTTTTATTTTTCCTCCCTAGTTCTGTTAATCCATCACCAAAACCAGATCTTGTATCTTTATTTTCCATTTTATTATAGTTTTATAAATTCTGTTTTTCCAGATTTAATTTTAATATTTTTTTCTTTTGTTGATATGTATTTATTTGACGACTTACTTCTTAAAATAATTTTGTATCTACCAGGCATTAGTGAAACTTTATGCTCTTTATTTTGACCTCTAAAAAAATAAACTTGTACTAATTTATCTCCATCCTCATAATAGATACCACCAAACGATTTGCTGTAAAGAGAAATTTTTACGCTTCCTGGAGAAGGTAATTTAAATTCTGTTAGTTGACTTTGGTTTATCTCCACATTTTTATAAATAATTCTAGGGATTGTAAGAATTTCAATATCATATTTTCCTGTAATGTATTTTTGTTTTGTGTTTATTCTTTGAACATTAAGAGTTGAATCTACTCCTGATTTTCTAACAATATAGTTAAATTTTGTCCTTGAGTTCATTTTTACAATTAGTTCTCCTTGTGGTGTTTTAAGAGGTATTATTGTGTGTTTTCCTGGTAAAATTTTAACACTATCAACTGAAACTGGAGGTAAAGTATGTGCTTTAACTCTGTATGTTAGAACTGGATCAATGATCATTGTGTCAGGCTGACCATAAGAATTTAAGGTGTGAATATAGTTGTATTTTACAGTATTTGTAAATTCATCAATAAATGAAATATTAACATTAGATTCAATTGCTTCATTGTTTTCATCTAATAAATTGACTTGAGTTGTAGTATTATCAATTATGTGAGAAACAACTATATTTAAAACATTTTCAAATTCATTTTCTTTACTGACGTCAAAAAAACGACCAACACAATCAAAAGACTTTTTCCAGCTTTCATCTAATCCAATACCTATGATAAATGGTTTTAAAATTATTCCTTTTTTTTGATAAAGTCTAGAAACAGCACAGGGATCCATTTGACATTCCTCTTTACCGTCAGTTATCAAAATCACAATATTCCTGCTTTTGGAATTAATAAAATCATTTGCTCCTTTTTCTAATGAATAAGCAATTGGAGATGTACCTTTTGCCTGTATATAATTCAATTTATGTTTTATTTTTTTAATAGCTTTTTTTGTTGGTAAAAATTCAACTTCTAAGTGACTATCATTGCAATCTTGAGGGGGAAAACTACTTCTATTTCCATATACTCTCAGTCCTATATTCAAATTTTCATAATTCTTTAGTGAATCAAGCATGTTTATTAACATATTTTTTGCTATGTCCACCTTTCTGCCACTTTCCCAATTTCCAAGCATAGATCTAGAGGCATCAAATATGAATAAAATATTGTTCTCCTTTTGTGTGCTTTTAGCATTAACATTACTGCTGAAGAATGTTAATGACACACATACAAATATAAGTTTGAGTTTTTTAATAATCACCTAATGTTTCTTGATTTTGTGATAATGCTATTTGTAATTGCTCGTCATTTGGTGCAGATCCATGCCATTTGTGTGTTCCCATCATAAAATCTACACCATTTCCCATCTCAGTGTGTAATATAATTGCTACAGGAGCACCCTTTCCAGTCATAGCCTTTGCTTTAGTTAGACATTTTATAACTGCATCAATATTATTTCCATTTTTTTCTTCAATTACTAGCCAGTCAAAAGATTCTAATTTTCTTTTAAGATTACCAAGAGGAAGAACGTCACTTATATCACCATCAATTTGTCTTTTATTATAATCTATAGTTGCAATTAAATTATCTACATTATTACCGCTTGCATACATTACTGCTTCCCAAATTTGACCCTCTTGAAGTTCTCCATCTCCATGAAGAGAAAAAACAAGATGTTTATCATTATTTAGCTTTTTTGTTAATGCAGCTCCAATAGCAACTGAAAGACCTTGACCTAATGACCCAGAAGCAATTCTAATCCCTTCAAGTTTTTCATGAGTTGTAGGGTGACCTTGTAATCTGCTATTAATTTTTCTAAAAGTTTTAAGTTCATCAATTGGGAAGTATCCAGATCTAGCTAAAACTGAGTATAAAACAGGTGATATATGTCCGTTGGATAAAAAAAATAAATCTTCATTTTCACCATTCATTTGAAAACTTTTATTGTGTTTCATAATTTTAAAGTATAATGCAGACAAAAACTCTGTACATCCTAAGGATCCTCCAGGGTGACCTGAGTTGTTTGCATGTACCATTCTAAGTATATCACGTCGAATTTGAGGAATTGTGTTTTTAATTATTTCAATGTCATTCATTGTTATTTATTTTTCAACAAATATATGAGATAAACAAATTTTTTTTGAAGTTTAAAATTAAAATAACTATATTTTATTAACGTATTATTGACAAAATTTATAATTATATTCAAAGAGATATTATATTTGTTTAAAAAATATTTATGTCTTTAAAATGTGGAATTGTTGGTTTGCCAAATGTTGGTAAATCAACATTATTTAACTGTCTCTCTAAAGCTAAGGCACAGTCCGCTAATTTTCCTTTTTGTACAATTGAACCAAACATTGGTATAATTACTGTACCTGACGAAAGACTTTCTAAAATTTCTTCAATTATCGATCCTGAAAAAACTGTTCCTACAACTGTTGAAATTGTAGATATTGCTGGCCTCGTTAAAGGTGCTAGCAAAGGAGAAGGTCTAGGAAATAAGTTTTTAGCTAATATAAGAGAGACAAATGCAATTGTTCATGTTTTAAGATGTTTTGATGATGATAATATTGTACATGTTGATGGGTCAATTGATCCAGTTAGAGATAAAGAAACTATTGATCTTGAATTACAATTAAAAGATTTAGAAACACTAGAAAAAATTAAGGAAAAAAACGTAAGAGTTGCAAAATCAGGTAATAAAGAAGCCATTAAATTAATTACTATTTTAGATAAATTTATTAATCATTTAGAATCAGGTAAGTCAATACGAACTTTAACTATTGAAAAAGAAGAGTTTAGTGTAATTCAACCACTCCAGTTAATTACTCAAAAACCTGTTATATATGTTTGCAATGTTGATGAAAATTCATTACAAAATGGAAATAAATATACTCAAGAGATAAAAAATATTGCTCAAATAGAAAATGCAGAGGTTTTAGTAATTGCTACAGCAATAGAAGCTGAAATTGCGGAACTTGAGGACGTTGATGAACAGAAAATGTTTCTTGAAGATCTTGGTTTAGAAAATCCTGGTGTTAACAA
>PBVH01000042.1 GCA_002728175.1 Flavobacteriales bacterium
TTCATTTATATGTTTTGGTAACGGAAGCTGAACAATTAATCCATCTATATCGTCATTACAATTAATTTCTTCAATTTTTTTTAATAATTTTTCTTGCGAAATATTTTCTTTAAATCTAATCAAAGATGAAACAAAACCAACTTTTTCACAAGCCTTAACTTTTGCAGCAACATATGTTTCACTAGCACCATTTTCACCAACTAAAATAGCTGCTAGATGAGGAGGGCGTTTATTTAGCTTTAAATTTCTAATTACTGATTGAGCAATTTCGTTTTTTATTTCGGTTGCTACTTTATTTCCATCTAATATTTTCATACTTATTTCATTCCAGGAATTCCTCCCCTTGATTGCATCATCTGCATCATCTTTTGAGCTCCACCACCTTGCATCATCTTCATCATTTTGCTCATTTGAGAAAATTGTTTAATTAATTGATTTACTTGTGTGATATCAGTACCACTTCCTAAAGCAATTCTTTTTCTTCTACTACCATTTAGAATTTTAGGATTTCTTCTTTCAAATTTTGTCATAGAATTAATAATAGCTTCAATACCTTTGAATGAGTCATCATCAACATCTACATTTTTCATTGCTTTATTCATACCTGGAATCATACCCATCAAGTCTTTAACATTACCCATTTTTTTAATTTGCTGAATTTGTTTTAAAAAGTCATCAAATCCAAATTGGTTCTTAGCTATTTTTTTCTGAACTTTTCTAGCTTCTTCTTCATCAAATTGTTGTTGAGCCCTCTCTACCAAAGAGATAACATCACCCATACCTAAAATTCTACTCGCCATTCTTTCAGGATGAAATACATCTAAGCCATCCATCTTTTCTGATGTACCAATAAATTTAATTGGTTTATCAACGACAGATCTTATTGTTAAAGCAGCTCCCCCTCTAGTATCACCATCAAGCTTAGTTAAAACTACTCCATCAAAATTTAATTTTTCGTTAAAAGCTTTAGCTGTATTTACAGCATCTTGACCAGTCATAGAATCAACTACAAATAAAATTTCATCTGGATTAATACTATTTTTAACTGAATATATTTCGTTCATCATCACCTCATCAACCGCTAATCTACCAGCAGTATCAATAATAACTACATTTTGACCATTTTCTTTAGCATGAGAAATAGAGGACTTTGCAATGTTTACAGGATTTTTTTCTTCTCTATTTAAGTATACATCAACATTAACTTGATCTGCTAATACTTCTAATTGATCTATTGCAGCAGGTCTGTAAACATCACACGCAACCAAAAGTGGTCGTTTATTAAACTTTTGCTTTAAATATAATGCTAACTTTCCAGAAAATGTTGTTTTACCAGAACCTTGTAAACCAGAAATCAATATAACTGTTAATGAACTTTTTAAATTAATATCAGACTTTTCACTTCCCATCAAGTCCGACAACTCATCTTTCATGATTTTTGTAAGTAACTGTCCAGGCTGCACAGCTGTTAGTACTTTTTGTCCAAGAGCCTTTTCTTTAACTTTATTTGTAAACGATTTAGCTGTCTTAAAATCTACATCAGCTGCTAATAAAGCTTTCCTGATTTCTTTCATTGTTTGAGCAACATTGATTTCAGAAATACTTCCTTGTCCCTTTAAAACTTTAAAGGCTTTTTCTAGCTTATTTGTTAAATTATCAAACATAAAATATAGTTTTAGACAAAAATAACTAATTCAAAAATTATTTTACTATTTCTGCATACAAATCAAAATGATCAGCATTTTTAACAATAACATTAGCAAAATCACCAATTCTAACATATGCATTTTTCGATTCAACCAAAACTTCATTATCAACATCTGGACTATCGTGTTCAGTTCTACCGATAAAATATTTTCCTTCTTTTCTATCAAAAAGAACTTTAAATATTTTTCCTATTTTTTTTTGATTTAAATTATATGAAATGTCAGACTGAAGATTCATAATTTCTTTTACTCTTCTAGCTTTAACTTTTGCAGAAACATTATCATCAAGAGAAAAAGCCGATGTATTTTCTTCATGTGAGTATTCAAATACACCTAATCTTTCAAATTTAGTTTCTGAAACCCATTTTTTTAACTCTTCAAAATTTTCTTCAGTTTCTCCAGGATATCCAACAATTAATGTTGTTCTAATTGCAATGCCAGGAACTTTTTTCCTAAAATTAGACAATAATTGATTCGTTTTTTCAAATGTTGTTCCTCTTTTCATTGACTTTAATATATTATCACTAATATGTTGAAGAGGAATATCAATATAATTACATATTTTTTTATTGTTTCTAATAACATCTAAAACATCGTTTGGAAATCCAGTAGGAAAAGCATAATGAATTCTAATCCACTCAATTTGATCAATTTTTGATAATTCTAAAAGTAAACTAGCCAATTTTCTTTTTTTATAAATATCTAAACCATAATATGTTAAATCTTGTGCAATTAATATTAGTTCTTTAACACCATTAATTGCTAGTTTAGATGCTTCTTTGACTAGATCTTCTATTTTTTTTGATCTGTGCTTGCCTCGCATGAGTGGAATAGCACAAAAAGAACATGGCCGATCACAACCCTCAGATATTTTTAAATAAGCATAGTGCTGCGGAGTTGTAGTTATTCTATCTCCTAGCAATTCATGTTTATAATCTGCTCCCAATACTTTTAATAATTTTGGTAAATCGGTTGTTCCAAAATATTGATCTACATTAGGTATTTCTGATTGTAAATCTGGTTTATATCTTTCAGATAAACATCCAGTTACATAAAGTTTGTCAATATAACCCTTCTCCTTTAGTTTTGCTTGTGTCAGAATAGTATTAATTGATTCCTGCTTTGCGTTATCAATAAAACCACATGTATTAACAACAACAATGTTCGCATCTTGTGAAGCTGATTCATGCTCAACATTTATTTTGTTTGCAGATAATTGGCTCATTAACACTTCAGAATCATAAATGTTCTTAGAACAACCTAAAGTAATTATATTAATTTTATTTTTTTTACTTGATTTTGTTCGCATTTTTAAACAATGAATCTATAAATTCTAATTTATTGAACTCTTGAAGATCATATATCCCTTCTCCTACTCCAATATAATTAACAGGTATTTTAAATTGATCAGAAATTCCAATAACAACTCCTCCCTTAGCAGTTCCATCTAGTTTAGTTAAGGTAATTGAATCTACTTTTGTAGCCTTTGTGAACTGATTAGCTTGTTCAATAGCATTTTGTCCTGTTGAGGCATCTAGAACTAGCATAACATTATGAGGTGCATCTGTAACTACTTTAGACATAACATTTTTAATTTTAGTCAATTCATTCATTAAGTTTATTTTATTGTGTAGTCTACCAGCAGTATCAATGATAACAACATCATAATTATTTGCTTTTGCTGATTGCAATGTATCGAAACAAACGGATGCAGGATCAGAACCCATTGATTGTTTAACTATATCAACTCCTACTCTTTCACTCCATATTACCAATTGATCCACAGCAGCTGCTCTAAATGTATCAGCAGCACCTAATAAAACTTTTTTTCCTTGTTTTTTGAACAAATGAGCTAATTTCCCAATAGTAGTTGTTTTTCCTACACCATTAACTCCAACAACCATAATCACATGAGGAGTACTATTAAAATTAATTTTTTGATCATTATTATCAAGCATTAATAATGAAATTTCATCTTTTAAAAAATTATTTAACTCAGATGAATTAATATATTTATCTTTTTTAACTCTATCTTCTAACTTTTCTATAATCTTTAATGAAGTTTCTACACCAATATCAGAAGATATTAAAACTTCTTCTATGTCGTCTAAAACTAGTTCATCAATTACTTTTTTTCCCGCAACTTGCCTAGCAAGTTTACTGAAGAAACTATCTTTTGTTTTTTTAATTCCAGAATCTAATTTTTTCTTCTTGTCATTAAGATTCGGTTCATTTTCTTTATAAAAATTCTTATTAGAATTACTTTCTTGTAATGGTTTGTTTTCAGAATCCTCAACTTTATCGGCTTTTAATTCAAGATTTAGATTAGAGCTTTTTTTAACTTTTTCAGTCTCTGATTTAACCTCTATATTAAAATCTTTTGGTTTTTCAGATTCAGATTTGTTTTTATCTTTTTTATCTAAAACATTTTTTTTTGATGATAAAGAATCTTTTTTCTTCTTGTTTTTATCAACATTATTTTCATTAAATATTTTTTTAAACTTGTCAAAAATCCCCATTACATTATATTTATTATTTCATTAAAGAAAAAAAGCTTCTTTCATGTGAAAGAAGCTTTTTATAATTTGTTAAAAATATTTATTTCTTAGCTAAAAAATCTTTTACCTTATCTTTAGGAACAATTTCACTTTTAAAAGAATAGCTACCACTTTCATTCTTTACCATTTTAACTGCTTTAGTAAATGATTTAGCTCCTTTTTTTTGTAATGATGCTACTGTTTTCTTTGCCATATTATTCTATTTAATTTCTTTGTGAATAGTCATTTTCTTCATGATTGGATTAAACTTTTTAAGTTCCATCCTATCAGGTGTGTTCTTCTTATTCTTGGTTGTAACATATCTTGATGTTCCTGGAAGTCCACTAGCCTTATGCTCTGTACATTCTAAAATAACTTGAATTCTATTTCCTTTTTTTGCCATTGCTGAATTTTTTCAGATGCAAATTTAATAAATTAAACTAATTACATCTTGTTTACTCTAATAAAAAATAAATCATCTCTCACATTAAAAGTTTCAATATCAAAAAAACCTAGATCTAGTTCTTGCCATAAACTTGTTGGGAAAAGAATTTTATTTTTTGTTCCATAATTTATTTTTATAGGCATATTAAAACCATCTATAGCTTTCCATTTATATAGTAAAGTATAGTGTGCTCCGTGCTTTTGTAGCTTATAATCAAATGTGGGAATTTGCCTATGATTTAAATACTGCTCGAAAAATTTAGTTAAATCTAATTCTGTTCTATCATTAATATATTGAATAATTTCAGATCCATCAATGTTCTTATCTCTAAAATCAATTGAGATGTTCTTTATTAATTTAAACCAACTTGAGTCGTTATTTATTACATTTCGTAATGTATGTAACATTAATGATCCTTTACTGTACATATCAGAACTACCCTTAAAATTAAGATTATATTTACCAATTATTGGCCTATCATTTTTAACGTGTTTCTTTTGATTATTTACATATGACAACATCTTATCATATCCATACATACATTCAACATAAAGTACTTCAGCATATGTACAGAACCCTTCATGAACCCACATATCAGCAATATCATTTGTAGTTATACTATTTCCCCACCACTCGTGACCTGTCTCATGTAGTATAATAAAATCAAATTTTAAACTATCAATATAAGAGATGTTACCTCTATATCCAGCTAAATAATTATTTCCATAAGCAATTGCAGACTGATGTTCCATGCCTAGATAAGGAGCTTCAACTAATGCATAACCATCATTCCAATATGGGTATTTTCCAAAATAATTCTCAAAACATCTTAGCATAGGCTTAACTTGCTTGAAATGATTTTTAGCCTTAATTAAATTATTTTTTAGAACAAAATAATCTAACATCAAAGTATCTTTATTCTTCAAATAAATATCTGAAAAATGAATATAATCTCCAATATATAAAGTAACATTATAACTATTAATAGGATAACTAACAAACCAGCACGATTCTATTACGTTAGAACTTAAAACTTCACTAAAATATTCTTTCTGATTACGTAAATTTCCATTTGAAATAAATTGTAAAGAAGATCTAACTACACCTGTAATTTGCATACTATCTGGTTCATCTGATTGATGATCTTTACAGGGCCACCATGTACTTGCTCCAGTCCCTTGACATGAAACACTGATCCAAGGATTATTATTTTTATCCTGTTTCCACGAAAAACCCCCATCCCAGGGGGGATTTTTAGCTATTTTTGGTTGTCCTTCATAGTATACTTTAATTTTATGAAATTCATTCTTTTTAATCTGCTTTGGAAAATATATGTAAACAGCATCAAAATCTCTTTCAAATATTAAATCTTCATTTAAAAATTCAATTTTATTTATTTGCATATTTTGGGCTAAATCAATTTGAATTTTATTGAAGTTTTCTTTTGCTTGAAAATGAATAGAATTTGAAGAACCTACAAGAGACCTACTATTCTCATCTATATTTAAAAATAAGTCATAAAAAACTACATCGTAACATGTCCTTAATGAAGTTAAATTTCCTCTTAGAGAATCTTTTCTTGAAAAATTTTGGGAATAGATTGAATCAACAAGAAAAAAAGAAAGAAATAAAACAGCAATACATCTCATAAAATAATTTACAAGAAATTACTTATCCAAAATTATCTCACATGATGAAGATTGAGTCCCTACAAATGGAATATCAAATGAAAAGGTTAAATTCATAGTTCCACTATTAGCATCAATAATTGATCCTGAACCCGATACACTAACTGGAAAATCCAGACCCATACCCCCCATATCTAATTGTAAAGATTGGGAACTAACAATCACATTGCCATCATTATCTATACTTCCCTCGACTTGGTTATCACTGATTTCAATAAAAATTATATTACCACCAGATCCATCTACTTCAATTGATTCAGGAAGCGCATCATTCAATGAAAACATATCGCCTAACAAAGGAATATCTAAATCATCACAATTTGGATTGATATTCCACAACCCTTGTGCAATATCATAAGCAATTAAACAACTACCATCATTTGAGGTAGCATTAGAATTATAGTTCATTGCATTAGAATCCGTACAACCCAATACAGGATCCTCTTCCTTTTTGCAGGAAATGAATGTTAAAATAATGAAGAATATTATTGTAATTGAATGGTAGTTTGTCATGGCTTAGTATAATTTATACAATTATACTAAAATATTTCCATTAGCTTTTGCTTCTGCAAGAACTGCAGCTATTCCCTTTTTATTTATTGTTCTTATAGCCTTTGCAGAAACCTTTAAAATAACTGTTTCACCAGTTTCGGGAACAAAAAACTTTTTTGTTTGTAAATTAGGATAAAATTTTCTCTTAGTTTTATTATTTGCATGAGAAACATTGTTTCCAACCATTACTTTTTTTCCTGTTATTTGACAAATTCTAGACATAACTTTTTTTATTTGAGGCCGACAAATATACAATCTAAATCATAAATAATAACTTATTTTTTATTTTTTATGTAATCAAATAAAAAAAGTATTGCTTGCTCGACAGCATAATGAGTAATTTCAGACCTATTTCCTTTAAAAAAAAATCTTTTTGAAACAGACTCACTGCAACAAGCTACTGCAATAAAAAAGGTGCCAATAGGACAATTTTTATTTCCTCCATTTGGACCAGCATAACCAGTTGTTGAAATTGAATAATCTGAATTAAATTTTTTCAGAGTATTAATTGCCATTTCTTTAGCAACTTCATGACTTACTTCTGTTTTTTCCATAATAATATTCATTGGTACTGATAAAATATCTGATTTAACACTATTTTGATACACTACTAATCCGCCTTTGAAATAGTTGGAACTTCCTGAGACAGAAGAAATTTTAGATGACAAAAGTCCAGATGTAAAACTCTCAGCAACTGCTAATGTAGATGAACTTTTTAAAAGTAAATTATGAAGAAGATGCATAATCAAAATGAAACACTTGACTTATTCGCGTAGTTTTGCTTTTTAGGACGAATACTCATAACAGGAATTTCAGAATTATTTATGATATAACGAGCTGTAACACTAATATTTTGTGAAAGACTTAATTCTTCTTTTTTAGTCATAATCATAATTAAATCACCATCATTTTCTTTAGCATAATTAAAAACAAAATCTCCAAGGGTTACTTTTTTATCTCCAGAAACTAACTCTGCAGAACAACTAACACCAGCATCTTTAATAAATCTTTCAGCCTGATTTATATTTTTAATTAATACATTCTTATTTTGTTGGTTATCATCAAGTAGTACTGAAACTAATCTTATAGTTGCGTCCCAGTATCTAGCATATTCAATAGCATATGTAATTTTCTCACGTGTTTCTTTCTCTAAATCTAATGGTAAAATAATATTTTGACACCCATTTCTAAGATTTTGACCCTTAATAGTGATTACTGGACACTGAGCAAGTCTAACTACACGCTCAGCATTTGATCCAATAAACCTTTTAAACCCTTCTTTAGGTGATCCAGTTGTACCCATTACAATTAAATCAGTTGATATCATTTTTGAAACATCAATAATTTGATTATAAACCTTTCCTTTAGAAACCATCACCTCAATATCAATTTTATATTTAGATTGAATTTCTTCGCAGATCTGATTTAATTTAGATTTAACTTTGTTTTGAAGTATATCAGTTTGATCATCTAAAAAAAGTGAACTTATTTTATTTTGTTCCTCAATTACAGAAAGTATATAAACTTTAGAATTTTTTGTTTGAGCTAAGCTACATGCTTGATTTAATGCATACATTGATTGATTTGAAAAATCAATAGGAATTAATATTTTACTTGTTTTAATTGACATATAATATATATTTTTACAAAACAAAATTACACAATTTAATGTATAAAATATCAGATACAGAACTTATAATAACAGAAGAAAAGAAAATATATCATTTAGATTTAGCTCAAAATCAAATTAGTAACGACATAATTTTAGTGGGTGACCCTTCAAGAGTAGATATTATTAAAAAAAAATTTGATAAAATTAGTTACCAACATTCGCACAGAGAATTTAAAACTTGTATTGGGGAGTATAAAGACAAAAAAATAACAGTAATCTCTACTGGTATTGGAACTGACAATATAGATATAGTTGTAAACGAGTTAGACGCACTTGTAAACATAGATTTTGACACAAAAACAATTAAAAAAATTAAGAAGTCATTAAATATATATAGAGTTGGAACATCTGGTGCAATTCATAAGTCAACCTTATTAGATTCATTTGTTATTTCCAAATATGCAATTGGATTTGATAATTTAGCACATTTTTATAAAAATAAACGTGTACTAAATAATAATCTATCCAAATCTTTTATTAAACACACTAACTGGCCAATAAAATTTGGAAGACCGTATTCAGTTCATGCATCAGTTGAGTTGCTAAATAAATTTTCAAATATTACAACTGGAATCACAATAACTTCTCCAGGTTTTTACGCTCCACAAGCCAGAGAGTTAAGATTAAAACCATCAATTAAAAACTTAAATAACAAACTATCAACATTTAAATATTCCAATCACAAAATTTTAAACTTTGAAATGGAAACTTCAGCTTTATATTTTCTTGGACGAACACTTAATCACAATACAATAACTATTTGCGCCATTTTAGGTAACAGAAGTTCAAATACATACAGTGAAAATTATAGTCAAACTATGTCCAACTTAATTGATTTGGTACTAGAAAAAATATCAAATTAATGAAACTTATCAGATAATCTTTCTATTAATATATTGGGAGCTGTACAAATTTTCTTACTTTTTTTGTTTATGAAAACTAAGGTTGTTGAACCTTCATTTAACAATTCATTAGCTTCATTAAAAATTTCATAAAAAAAAGTTATTTTACATCTTGGAATTTCTTTGATGGTGGTCTGAATGTTAAGTTCATTATCATAAAATGCTGATTTTTTATAATTTACTGCTAAATTAACTACAGGAAGAAAATACCCTAAATCTTCTATCTTACTGTATGATAAGCCCAAAGATCTAAGCAGTTCTACTCTACCTACTTCATAATACTGAGCATAAACACCATAATAAACAAAACCCATTTGATCAGTTTCGGCATATCTTACACGAACTTTGGTATTTATACAATACATTTTATAAACATACATAAATTATTGTATGTAAATTAAACTAATTTAAACCATTTATTTACTAATATTGTGCAATATGATTAAAAATGTAATTTTCCTTCTGTTTTTTATATTTTTTACTTCATGTAAAGATAATTCTCAAAATTACAAAAAACAATACTTAAATTCTTTAATCGAAGTAAATACTCATGAGGATAGTTTAATTAATGTTTTTATTGAACCATACAAAACATCAATTGAAAGTGAAATGAATGAAATAATATCTTTTACAAAAAGTGATTTAATAAAAAATAAACCTGTAGGAAATCTTGGTAATTTTGTCACTAATTTATGCTTATCATATGCCGAAGCAGATATTTGTATCATGAACAATGGAGGATTAAGGTCTTCTATTAACAAAGGAAATATTACTGTGGGAATGATATATGAACTTATGCCCTTTGAAAATGAATTGGTTATTGTAGAACTATCAAAGATTGATTTTTTTGAGATGTTACATCATATTATTATTGAAAAAGGAGGAGAACCAATTTCAGGTGTTAAAGTTGTTGCAACAAATAATGAAATTATAGATTACAAACCAAAATTTAATTTTGAAAAAAAACAAAAAATCAAAATACTTACATCTGATTATCTAGCCGATAAAAAAGAATTTTTTAAAAATAAAGAACAAATTAAAATTGGAATTAAGTTAAGAGATGCTATTATTAACTATTGCAGAAATAACGACACAATTTTTACTAAAGTTGATGATCGGATTAAAATAATTAATGATGAAAAATAGAAGAGAGTTTATTAAAAAAAGCAGTTTAGCCATCCTTGCTACAACATTATCACCACAATTAACATTCGGAAGTAAAAAAGATGTTAAAATTACTATTTTACATACTAATGATATGCATAGCCATATTGAACCCTTTAAGACAGGAAGAAATAAAGGACTAGGTGGTATGGCAAAACGAGCAACTATAATAAAAAAAATACGAAACAAAGAAAAAAATGTTTTATTATTTGATGCTGGAGACATTTTTCAAGGAACTCCATATTTTAACTATTATGGTGGAGAAATAGAATTCAAACTAATGAGTAAATTAAAATATGATGCTGCAACATTAGGAAATCATGATTTTGACAACGGTCTTGAGGGTCTAAAAAAACAACTCCCAAACGCTAATTTTCCGTTTTTAACTGCAAATTATGATTTTTCTGAAACAATACTTAAAAATAAATTTGCCCCTTATAAAATTTTTAAAAGAGATCATATCAAAATAGGAGTTTTCGGAATCGGAATTGATCTCGAAAATTTGGTGCCAAAAAAACTATATGGAAAAACTAAATATCTTGATCCAATTAAAACATCAAATAAATATGCAAAAAAACTAAAAGATTTAAATTGTGATTTAGTTGTATGTCTATCACATTTAGGATATAAATACAACAATGATAAGGTATCGGACACTGTATTAGCACAAAAATCACAAAATATTGATATTATAATAGGTGGGCAT
>PBVH01000043.1 GCA_002728175.1 Flavobacteriales bacterium
AAGGGGATAAAGGTGTATTTGTCGTCCGAATTTGCTTCTACACCAATGGTTTCATTGGCAGTAGTTCAAAGAAACGCATCACTTGGCGTAGTTATAACAGCTTCACACAATCCTCCATCCTATAACGGTTACAAATTAAAAGGAGAATTTGGAGGTCCATTGTTACCAAATGATGTAGAAATTGTTGAGAACTTAATTCCTGATAAATGTGATTTGGATTTCAAAAGTGTCAAAATCGAAGATTTTATTTCCAAAAAACATATTGAAGTAGTTGATTTAGAAACAACTTATTTTCAACATGCTAGAGCTTGTTTTGATTTAGATTTAATAAATAACTCAAAGTTGAATTTTGCTTATGATGCGATGTTCGGAGCAGGAAGAAATATTATATCTAGTCTGTTGCCTAATGCAGTATTATTACATTGTGACAATAATCCAGGTTTTAATGAAGTTGCTCCAGAACCAATACATAGAAATTTAAAAGAGTTCTCTCAGCTAATTAAAAATAGTGATATTGACTGTGGTTTAGCAACTGATGGAGATGCAGATAGAATTGGTCTTTATGATAGTGAAGGTAATTTTGTTGATGCTCATCATATCATTTTGCTTTTAATTCATTACTTAGTTAAGTATAAAAATTGGAATGGTAAGATTGTTACAGCTTTTTCTTGTTCAGTTA
The DNA here is from genome assembly GCA_002728175.1 of Flavobacteriales bacterium. GTDB lineage: Bacteria > Bacteroidota > Bacteroidia > Flavobacteriales > BACL11. The sequence goes on from PBVH01000043.1 coordinate 680, forward strand.
AAGTTGCTCAAATATGTGAGCATTATAATTTAGATCATGAAATTGTTAAGATAGGTTTTAAACATATTGCTGGTAAAATGATTACTGAAGATGTTTTGTTGGGTGGAGAAGAGTCAGGAGGTATAGCTACCAAAGGTCATATTCCAGAAAGGGATGGATTGTGGATGGGGTTAATTTTGTTTGAGTTCATGGCAAAATCAGGTAAAAAGCTCAAAGATCTTATTAATGAAGTTTATGAAATAGTTGGTTCTTTTGCATTTGAAAGAAATGATTTGCACTTAGATAATGCTCAAAAGCTTAACATTATAGATAATTGTAAAAATAGTTACTATCAATCTTTTGGAAAATATAAAGTTCAGCGAGTNGAAACGATTGATGGTTTTAAGTTTTTCTTTGATGAAAATAAATGGTTAATGATTAGACCATCGGGAACAGAGCCGGTGCTAAGAACATACTCTGAAGCTGAAACCCAAGAAATTGCATTGGACATATTAAAATCTACTCAAGATACTATTNTGAAGTAAAAAATGAAATTTGTTTTCATACTTATTTCTTTATTTTTTATAANCTTATCTTATTCCCAAAATATATCTNTTTCTGAANCTGTGAATTCAANTATAGATTTTGAGAAAAGAAAGAAAANACTTGTTATTTCTGAAGTAAGTTTATATGTAGCATCTTTAGTTGCTTTAAATGAATTGTGGTATGCAGATTATCCAAGATCATCTTTTCATTTTATAAATGATAATGACGAATGGTTGCAAATGGATAAGTTAGGACATTTNTCTTCGTCATACTATTCTGGTGTGGTAGGCATAAAAATGTATAAATGGGCTGGTATAAATTACCATAATTCTGTTTGGNATGGAGGTTTGACTGGAACATATTTTCTTACTATAGTTGAGATTCTTGATGGATTTTCAAAAGAATGGGGTGCTTCTGTTGGGGATTTAGTTGCTAACACTTCAGGATCACTTTTAGCGATATCACAAGAACTTGTTTGGAAAGAGCAACGAATTCAATTAAAGTATAGCTATAGTCCAACAAAATGGGCTCAAAAAAATCAAGAACAGCTAGGTNTTAATCATNTTGAGAGNGCCTTGAAGGATTACAATGGTCAAACTTATTGGCTTACTTTTAATGTTAAATCATTACTACAAATTAAAAATGACAATTTCCCATCTTGGCTAAGTATAGCTTTAGGNTATAGCGCTAATAAAATGCTTGAACCGTACGACAAAGGTGACAATAGAGAACGTCAGTATTTGTTTTCTTTTGATATTGATTTAAATAGAATTAAAACTAAAAGTAAAANATTAAATAATATATTACATACATTTGGATTTCTTAAATTTCCAATGCCTGCTATAGAAATGAGATCAAATCAAATTTATTTTAATCCAATTTACTATTAATGAAATTTAAAGTTGGGGATAATATTGTATTTAAGCACGAGAAACAGTGTGGAACAATATTAAAAATAGTTAATGGCAAATTACTTGTAAAAAATAGTGATGGTTTTGAAGAAATAGTTAGTTCTAATGACATCATCCTCTATGATGAAAATACTGATAAAGTTACNGCATACGGCATAGATTTTGATATTAAAGATNATCAAATAAAAAAAAGAAAAACAAAAAAAAATCAGCGCTTTTCAAAAGTTTTAAAAATTGATTTACATATCGAACTTATAATTGATTATTACAAAGAGTTAGAAAATCATGAGATTGTTAAAATTCAGCTAAAAAAGTGTGAAAATGCAATTAGAAAAGCTATGAATACAAGAATCGAAAAAATAATAATTGTACACGGAATAGGTGTTGGGACATTAAAAAAAGAAGTACANCAACTTTTAGATCAATATAATTTCAGATATTATACATCTCAAGATGGGGGTTCAACAGAAGTGATGTTATAATATATTATTAATTTNATTCNATTCTTTCAACAATTTCTTTGACTTGTTGATGTGTTATTCTCTTAGCAATTATTTTTTTCTTTTCATCTANCAAATACACCACTGGAGTGGAGTANATGTCGTATTTATCTCTCCAGTCAGAACTTGCTACTGGATTGCCTTCGTCATCATGATTTATGTCAGCAACATTTAGCCAATCACCAGTATTTTGTTCTTTAATAAATTTTTTCCACTCTTNTTTGTCAAATTCAGTAGCAACTGCAAAAACTTTAATATCTACTCCTTTATCTCTTAATGAGTCAAGAGANTNTTTAATTTTTGGCATTTCNTTTTTACAATGACCACATGTTGGACCAAAAAATACAAGTAATGTGTATTTAGCATCCAAATCTTGCATGCTATAAATTGTTCCTGAAGTGTCTTTCATNAAAGGTCTACCATAAATATCAACAAATGGTGGTGCTGGCCTTCCAATTAGATTAGGAGCAATTTTTTCAGCTCTTTCAGTTATTTTTTTAAGTTGTTCTTCATCAATCCAATCACATTGACCNGTTATNTANTANTTTTCTACCATATGAACAAAAACAGCATCCATACCCATTATTTTTGATCTCTCATAAGTTGAAGTAATGTAAGAAACAACATATTGAAAAATATCTCCATTGGCTTTAGATAAATTAACAAGAACATCAGCAGAGATATTTATTGAGTCAGGATGTTTAGCTGTTAATTTTTCTAAGTACTGATCCATTTTATTAAAAAATATAGGAGTTCTAAGCATTCTAGAGTCAGTGAAATCAATATTATCCCAAAAATGTTTTTTATAGTATCTGTAGGGGAATGTTTTGTCAGGATTTCCAGTGGAATCAAGTGGAGATTCAGGAATTTCAATTTCTGTAGTAGCTTTAACTATCTTTGAAAAGAAGATATCGGAGTTATTTTTAAGGAANTCTTCTCTATATTTTTTAACTTTATTATCAGCTAGAGTAATTTTATTTTGAATTTCCTTTTTCTNTTCACCTTCCGCTTGCTCAATTTGCTGTCTTAATGGAGTCACTTCTTTTTGCATGTTGATAATGAAATTTAAATAAGCATAAAATGGTGGATTTTCCTCCGTGTTTTTAAAAGTCATATCACCAACTAAATTATTAACGCTAGTTGAAAAAGAAAAATGTTGCTCAGAAACAATAATATCAAAATATTGCTGATCATTTAAGACGATCAAATACATTCCACCGTCCAAAATTTTGTCACCTTCAAAAATAAATTTACCATTATTTACTAATGCTGTGTCCGTTGCGTATTGTTTGCCTCCAAAATAATATGCTAGCATNACAGTTGAATCAACTAATCCCTTAATTTCTCCCTCAATTTTGTAACCGAGTTTTTCTTGAGTTTGTTTTTTTGAGCCAAATTTATTTTGACCAAAAACACCACATGTAGTTAGAGCTAGATTTATTAATATAATAAACGTTTTTAATTTCATATCATTTTTTTTACAAAATTAATAATAAATTATATTTTTAAACTTTTCTTTTTGGCTTTTATGTATCCATCAGAAAACACTGTTAATAGAATCAGTGTTCCTCCTAAATAAAAAAAAGTATTCATTGATTCAGAATCATTAAATATTATCAGAGCAATAATGATACTGTATATTGGTTCTAAGTTAACAGCCATAATAACAGAGTAGGGAGTCATATATCTCATTATCTCTATCATCCAAACAAAGACTCCTGCTGTACAAATTGAGCCAAGTATAAATAAAAAACTTAAATCTGAAAATGATATTGCTTTGCTTACTATGCTATAATCATTTATTATAAAAAAATATAGAGAAATTAAAATAACACCTCCTAACATTTCAATCATTGTAATTTCAGTTGCATCTATTTTATTTATAAACTTTGCATTAATAATTGTAAACAGTGTTGCCAAAAAAGAACTAATAAATCCATAGAAATATCCAAGAGTATAGTTTTCACTTAAAAATTTATTCTCTGGTTTTTCGTAGAGCATGAATGCTAGAGTAATCATTACTATCAAGCCAAAAAAAACTTCATATTTTAATATTTTTCTTTTAAAAAAAATAGGTTCTAAAAATGCGGAAAATAATGATGATGTTGATAAGCAAATTACTGCAACTGAAACATTTGAAACCTTGATACTTTCAAAAAAAAATAGCCAATGCAATGCAACAACAAATCCTGCGCCAATTAATGGTAAAATATTTTTTGGATTAATTTGTTTAATTCTCTTTTTTACTAATAAAAAAATAAATAATAAAATAAATGCTATTAGCATTCTATACCAAACTAAATGTGTTGACTCTAGAGTTATTAGTTTACCAAGTATTCCAGTAAATCCCAAAACTAAGACCATTAAATGAAGTGCTAATAATTTATATTTATTAATTATACTATACATCAATTTTTTAAATTTGCACAAACATACAATTAAAGATGAAAATTATTATTTCACCAGCTAAAAAGTTAAATACCAATACAATCACACATGATTCTAATGTATCTTACAAGTTTTTAAATGAATCAAAATCTCTAATATCAGATTTAAAATTATTAGATAAGAAAAATATCAAAGATCTTATGAATATTAGCGATAGCTTGGCTGAATTAAATTACGATCGTTTTCAAAAATGGGACGATAAGTTAAAACCCACATACAAAGCGCTAGATTTGTTTGCGGGTGCTGTTTTTGAAGCCATGCAGATCAACGATTTTACAGACGAAGATAGAGTTTATGCTCAGGAAAATTTAAGAATTATTTCTGGTTTGTATGGTGTGCTTGCTCCTGAAGATTTAATTTTACCATATAGATTGGAAATGGGTACAAAACTCAAAACTAGTAGAGGAAATAGTTTATATTCTTTTTGGGGGGATAAATTAAATAAATACATATCTGAACAAATTAAAGACAGCTTTTTGGTAAATCTTGCTTCAGATGAATACAGTAAATCATTAAAATTAAATAAGTTAAAAGAAAATATCGTAACTCCTGTCTTTAAGGATTTTAAAAATGGGAAATTAAAAGTAATTTCTTTTTATGCTAAGAAAGCTAGAGGTTATATGTGCAATTTTATCATTAAGAATAGAATTGAAAAAATAGATGATCTCAAATTATTTTCTGAACAGGGATATAGTTTTCAAGAAGAAAAAGAAGGAGATCTAGTATTTACTAGATAATTTGGTTATATTTACAATATTATAAAGATAAAATAATGAAAAAGCTATTTCTCTTAGCACTAACATCTGTTATTAGCTTGTTATCATATTCACAGATTTTACCCTGCACATTAAATGGCGCTAGTGTTTACATTGATAATAATTCTAATCCTAGAATGATGAATGCAAGTGTAAATGGTATGTCCATGTATACCTACCTATGGACTGATACGAATGGGGTTGCTGTTGGTAATGCTAATCAGCAGCCATTTTACACACAGTGGTGTGTTACGATTACTGATAATATTAGTGGTTGTGATACAACTATTTGTCAAGATTGTATTGGTGATTCAAATGCATTGTGCATGTGTCCAATGATTTACTTGCCAGTTTGTGGGTGTGATGGTGTGATGTACAGTAATTATTGTTTAGCTGACTGTGCAGATGTTCCTTGGGTGCCAGCAACACCTTCTGGTCAACTTGGAGGTTTTTTACCATGTTCTACATGGAATCCTAATACTTCACCATGTGAAGTGGAAATCATAGGGGATACCATTGTATGTTCATTAACAACTCCCCAGGTGTTAACCGCATCACCAACAGTATCTTCTAATCCATTTATTTCATATGTATGGAATAATGGACAATCAAATAGTTCAATGTTAACTATATCTACATCNGGAAATTATTGTGTTACNGCTACTGATTCTNCNGGATGTGTATCAACTGNATGTANTGATGTTTTATTTGTTGATTCNACAGCTTTAAATCCTGTAACATTGCCAAATCCACCTTTAATCTGTTTAGGAGATTCTGTTGTTATTGAAGTAAATAATAGTTTTATTAATTATTGGTGGAATACAGCTAATTTTAACGATATAAATCAGCATAGAGTCGTTGTATTTCCAACACAAGATTTTATTTATGTGGTAGAAGCGATTGATTCTAATGGTTGTGAATCAAAAGAGGAGATNGAAGTGTTTGTAGATACATGCGTAACAACTGTTGCAGAAAAAGTAAATATGAAAATTGATATTTATCCAAACCCAACAAATGGCGACCTTTTTATTAATTTACCCCTCAGAATTAATTTTTCTTTAGAAGTCTATGACATAACAGGTGGTCATTTGGTTTATAAACGTTCCATTGCAAATGATTTTGTATTGGAATCAGGTATTTTAGAAAAAGGAATATATTTACTTAATTTTTCATCTGAAACTACTAGTTTAACAAAAAAGTTATTTGTTTATTAATATGAAATATTTTTATATTACTTGTTTAATTTTTTTGCTATTTTCATGTGAAAAAGGTTCAGAAATTATTAACAATAATAATGCACCTTATTATTCTGAAATTCCAACATTGCTTTTAGAAAATTATGTTAATAGAGTTTATATTGATTTAATTGGTAGAGAACCACTCGATCAGGAGATGATGAATGATGTTCAGTTTTTAAGAGATGCAGATGTTTCATTAGAATGTAGAGANTCTTTACTGATAANGTTGCAATATGATACCAATTATGTTGAAGGTGATTCTTCNTATAAGTTTGCATATTTTCATAGAATTTATGAAATGATGAAGGTCCGTCTTATAGAAGGGGCTTCAAATTCATATATAGGATCAGAGTTGAATACTTTTTATAATAATTATGTTCAAGACTCAATAAATGGAAATATGCTTGATGCTTACAAGAGATTACTTAAATATAATCAGCTTAATAATGTTCTTGAATCTGAACTCCAATATTATCATGGTGAGATAGAAATAAATGAAATGTGTAGAAGAATGATANNNAATCCTGTNTATGATAATATAAATATGAATACNTTTAATTTTGTTAATGCTGCTTTNGATAATTTATTATTTAGATATCCTACTGAATATGAATTTGATCAAGTTTATACAATGATTGATGATAACACAGCTCAGATTGTACTTGGNTCATCAGGTAACAACAAAGAAGACTTTACGTATATTATATGCGATTCAAGAGAGTTCTATCAAGGTATGATAATATGGACATATAATACATTGCTTGCAAGAAATCCTACATCAGTAGAAGTAGATTTACTAATGAATGATTTTTATTTTAGTCATGATTATCAGTGGTTACAAAGACAAATTATGAAAACAGATGAATATGCGCATTTTTAACAAGTATTTTCTTTCTTTTTTGATTTTTATAATTCTTTTTTCATCATGTAAAAAAGATGATCCAGTTTATTCAATNAATCAAATACAAGCCAATGCTTACAATGCTAATAAAACTAAATTAAAATCACCATCACAGTTTATTTCTATTTTATATGCCAATTTATTTCAAAAAGCCCTATCTGCTAATGAATTAGTTGAAATAACTAGGTGTATTGAATCTGTTGGTGACAAGGAGCTTGTTCATGAAGTTATTATCAGTAATTTTATGAACCGTGATGGGGTCACATTACCTAGCGATTCACTGATGAGAGCTGANTTAGAAGCATTTATTGAAGAAACATACAGAAGGTTTTATGTTAGAGATATTACTGCAGCAGAAAGAGAGTTTTTTATTAACTTTTTTAATGCCAATCCTGATGTTTCAGCTGAAATGGTTTATACTGCATTTTCTCTTTCGAATGAATATCAATTTTATTAAAATATGAAAAGAAGAAAATTTATAAAAAATTCGATACTNGGATCTACAGCAATTACAATGCCCTTTATTTTACCAAGTGGAAGGTTATTTGCTTCTACTGGCTCAGCTATGGCAGATCATGTTGTTTTTGTAGCTTTTGCTGGAGGAGTTCGCCAACAAGAGTCAGTTTTACAAAGATATTTNTATGATAGTCAAGATTACCCNAGCGAAGGNAATATATTATACAACTTACTAGATGGTGCCCCACCAACAGAAAAAATTGTATATGGGACTGATGGTGTTGTTGATGGTGATACACCTATTCCTTCAATTTTAAATCAAAGTCTAGAAAGTCAAGGTGTTCTTTTTAAAGAAATGGTTTCATCACATGCCGGTCATTATGGAGGGCTCAACACTTTGTTAACAGGTAANTATCAATATACTCAAGGACTTAAAAGTAAAAGTCAAATGCCAACAATCTTTGAGTATGTTAGAAGACATTTAGGTGTGCCAGCTTCGAAAGTCTGGTATATTGGAAATGGTATAGGAAANTCNATACCGCTTTTAGATTANAGTATACATCCTGATTATGGNTCGCAATATGGAGCAAATTTTTTGGCGCCGACCATTACATTTGGAAATGATGGGTTCAATCATTTAAAAAATGCAAAAGTTTATCATCCTGAAGATGAGCTTGCACCCATGTACAAAATGAAATATTTTTTAGATAATGTTTGGTATTCTCAAGGTCGATCATTGCCAAATATAGGAAACACAGAGGAAGAAAAATTTGAAATAAAAGAGTTTTTTAAAGAAATGTTTGAAAAGACTCAGCAAGGAGTAATTGCTCACCCNCCAGTNAATGGTGGTGAGCTTGATTCAATTGGTTATGCCTGTGAAGTTCTAAAAAGATTCAAGCCTACGCTTTCTGTTNTATATCTATCATCTGTTGATGTTTGTCATAGTAATTTTACATCTTATCTTAGAAACTTACATAGAGCTGATCATGGGGTTGGTCATCTTTGGGATTTTATTCAAAATCAAATTCCTGAAATGTCTGGTAAAACTGCAATAATTCTTGCTCCAGAACAAGGAAGAAACTTAGAATCAAATAACATTGTAGACGCTAATGGTTTTAAAGCNTACGATCACAGCGATCAAAATACTAGGCGTGTTTTTGGTATAATGGCAGGNCCTGGCATTCCTTCAAGTTTACCGTCAATTGGAAATGAGCAAAATCCAGTTGGTGATTTATTAAACATAACACCAACAATCGCTGAAATCTTAGGGTTCAAAGAACAATTACCAGGACTAACTGCAACAAATCAGTCATTATTTGACTTAATTTAACTGTCAATGAAATATTTATTTGCTCTTTTATTAGTATTATTTTTTTCTTGTCAGGATGATGAGATTAATCCATATAATGATCCTTCATTACAACCACCTGATAATATCGATACAAATTATTTTAGTAATGAATCTGAAATTTCAGCACTACACTATAATGTATTTATGCCATACTGTGCAAATTCTGGNTGTCATGATGGTAATTTTGAACCAGACTTTAGAACTGTTGAAAGTTCGTACAGTACATTAGTGTATCANCCAGTAGTGAAAAATAATGATAATCAAACTTACGAGTATAGAGTGGTGCCAGGAAATTCTGCACAAAGTATTTTATATGCTCGTTTATTGTCGTATGAGAATGGTGTATCTGTTTTTGATGATAATTCACAAGTTATGCCAATGGATGCTGATATTGTTTATGATCCAAATAAGAATCATCCATGGCATGAACAAAAAAGTGAGATGATTGCTGAGATTAAGCAATGGATTGATGATGGGGCAAAAGATATGTTTGGAAATGTGCCTAGTGAATATAACAAGGTTCCAGAAATGTTAGGTTGTATTGCATATGTTACCGGTCAAAACACTCCTCTTTCAAGAGAACTACCCAGAGGAACCATATATGTACCTTCTAACGCAAATAGTATAGATTTATTTTTTAGTGTTTTAGATGATAATTTAATCTCTAATGAGTTGACCTATAACAAAGTTAAATTTTCTAAAAATTTGCTAAGTTTTTCGTTTCAACCTGAACGTTCTTTAGAAGTTATGTCAATACCAATTTCAGGAACAGGATTTTACCCAAGTAACAATATAGATTTTTTTCACAAGTATACCTTGGACATGTCAGCATATGAGTCTGGTGATGTTGTTTTTATTAAAATATATCTTCAGGATGACGTGAATAGTGTTACAGAAATTCCGACAAATGGTTCAGATTATCAAATTATTAAACATTTTAGTTTTACAGTAATTTAAGACTATGTATCGAGTAATTCTTTTTTTTGCTTTAATTTCTTCTCTTATTTGTTGTAATAAAGAGGAAGAAGATTTAGATTTTTCAATTTCTTTAGTCGATACGTTTCCTCTTATTATTTCTGAATTTCAAGAAAATATAGTTGTTAAGATAAAATATCAACATTCTGAAGGCTATATAGGTTTTTCAAATCCAGATGTTTTATCATTAGAAATAAAGGATAGTAGGCTCGTAAATTCTGATTATTTTCATTTAATTCCGTTAAATCCTCCTTCTCAAAGCTTATCTGTTAAAGGGGAAATTGAAATTGAAATAGATTCACCTTTTATTTTAGGTAATGAAAATATTCAATCTGAATCATTATTTTATTCAATTAGGATTCAGGATAATAATTCTAAGTGGAGTAATTTGATTGAAACACCTCAAATAACAGTAAACAGATAATGAGAATTTTATTATTATTTATCTTTTTATTTATAAATTTTGAGGTATTTTCTCAGTATGTAATGTCAAATCAAACTGTGTATGATTGTGAGGGAATTCTTACAGATAGTGAGGCTAATACATTAAATCCTGGATGGTATACAAATAATGAAAATTTCACTTTTACTATTTGTCCTCAAGGTGTGTCATCTATTGTTATTGATTTTATAACTTTTATGACAGAACCAAATAATGATTATGTTATAGTTTATTCTGGTCCTGATACTACTTATCCAGTTCTTGCAGGTCCTTATTCAGGAATTAATTTACCTCCTCAGATAATAACTAGTGGATGTGTAACTATTCAATTTGTTTCAGATATTAATGTTACATCAGATGGCTTTGAACTTCATTGGTTCTCCCAAATATCAGCGCCAAATCCACCAAATATATCAATACCTGTTGCGCCAACATGCAGTACTACTGTTATAAATTTAGAGTTAGATATGAATCTACATTGTGATTCTGTGTCAACAGCGCAAATATCCCTTACTGGATCAATTAATCAGACTCTGATTGCTAACCCTATAAATTGTATCAATGATTCTACTAATTCAATTCAACTTATTTTAAATCCTGGTTTAAATGAAAGCGGCGTTTATGATATAAATTTAGAAAGTTATTTTTTAGATGAATGTGATAGCTTATGGGACTTATCTACAAATTATCAATTTATGATTGATGATTGTCCTCTAGTAGTTGATATTGTTTTGTCGGAAGACTCAACTATATGTTTTGGTGAATGTATCGATATTTACGCAAATGTAAGTGGTGGAGATTCAAATAGTTACAATTTTTTTTGGAATCCTCCACTTCCAAATAGTGCTGGTCCTCATACTGTCTGCCCAAATGTTAATACTATTTATACTGTTTTAGTTTCTGATTTTGGTCCGGCGACTGATCAAGTAGATAGTGTAGAAATTATTGTAAATCCACTGCCTGTTTTACAGCCTCCATTTTCAATTTGTCAAACAGAAAGTCCTATAAATTTAATAGCCAATCCTATAGGAGGAAGTTGGTATGGAAGTGGTATTGTTGATAATTTATCCGGTCTCTTTAATCCATCGCTATTACCTTCAGGAAATAATATAGTAACCTACGATTTTTTAGGTTGTGAGCAAACATTAGATATTAATGTGTTAGAAATATTTGCTGGAGAAGATATTTCTGTATGCGTTGGCGCACAAAATTTTAATTTAAATACAGCTTTAACTACAAATGGTGGTATTTGGTCTGGTAGTGTATATATTCAGCCAAATGGAGATTTTATTGTTCCAAATAGTCCAATGACAATACAGGCTATTTATACATTACCAAATAATTGTTCTGATACATTAGAAATATCAATTGTTAATAGTATAACAATGCCAGCTTCTACAACCTATTGTCAAAAGTCAGGCTACTACAATATTACTGTTCAACCAGCTAATGGAGTTTGGAATATTTTACCAGTTAATCCACAAAGTATAAGTTTATGTCCAAACAGTATTGATGAATTTCCTTACGAGCAAGGATGGGAGGGGGGTCTGAATGGTTGGACTAATGATATAAATAATGATTTTGATTGGATTGTTAATTCAGGACCAACACCATCAAGCGGTACGGGTCCAAATAGTGCTTACGAGGGACTGGAATATATTTATACAGAAGCTAGCAACCCAAATAATCCTTCAAAAAGAGCTAGTATAATTAGTCCTTGTTTTAATCTTTCGGAGTATGATAACCCTGTTTTACATTTTTGGTTCCACAAGTATGGAAATGGTCAAGGTTCGCTGGCGGTTGATATTTCTATCGACAATGGTGCTACATGGAACTGGAATCATTGGGATGTTTATGGTGATTTGGGCGATCAATGGAATCAAATAGCAATTGACTTATCTATGTTTAATTCTAGCGAAGTTTTAATTAGATTAAGGGTTATAACTGGAAATAATTTTAAATCTGATATTGCAATTGATAAATTGTCGGTACTTAGTGGACCAATTACCTCTGATGGAATGTTTATTTCTAATGTTGCCGCTTCAGGAACACAAGTTTTAACATACTCAATTGAGGGTTGTTCAGAAAATTTAGTGATTCAAGTCGATGAAGTGGATGCTGGAGTTGACTATATTGTTTGTCCAGTCGAAATCCCTTTTAATTTATCAGGTTCTCCAGCTAATGGAATATGGTCTGGAACAGGAATTATTAATAATAACCTTGGTACATTTGATCCTTCAATAAATTTAGGATCAAATATTGTAACTTATGAAGTGGGTACATGTATAGATACAGCAATTGTTAATGTAGTTGATACGGATGTTCAGATTGACTCGATTACTTTTTGTGTTAATAATGGCCCCGTTGATCTAGATATGAATTTTATCCCTAGACAACCTTGGAACGGAACATGGTCTGGAAACGGAATCACTAATTCTAATTTTCCGGGAACTTTCAATCCGCAAAGTGCAGGTTCAGGAACACATATTATAAATTATGAGGCTAACACTTGTTCTGATAACTTAGTAATTAATGTTTTGCCTTCATCTCAATTATTTGACACTTTAATATGCTCTACTTCAAATAATTTAATATTAAATATTTTACCAGCTGGAGGATATTGGGAAGGTAATGGAATCATTGATAATAATNCCGGTTTGTTTTCTCCTTCACAACTTGGTGTGGGTNTTCATTATGTTAGATATACAACAATAGATAATTGTATTGATACATTTGCTATTGAAATTTATGATCCACCAACTCTCTCNNTATTTGGTCTTGAACCAAGTTATTGTTATAAAGACACTTTAATTGAAGTTACTACTATACCTTCTATTGGAGGTGTATTGTCTGGACCAGGAGTTAATGGAAGTTATTTTAATCCAAGTGTAGCTGGTAATGGATATCATATTATTAGCTTTTCTTTTGGTTTAGGTAGTTGTTATCAAAGTATTGATGTACAAGTTTTTGTAAGTGAAAAAATAAATGTATTAACATATTCTAATGAGGATACATTATGTCCTGGTGAACTAGCAGTTATAGGTGCTAGTGCATCTGGNGGAAATGGAACATATTTTTTTAATTGGAATAATAATTTAAGTAATAGTTTTGAGCATATAGTANTTCCACAGCAATCTTTTACTAATTATATAGTAAATGTTTCAGATAACTGTTCTNAAAATGTTATTGATACAATACCNATTTTTGTTCATCCAACATTTGACCTTAATTTTTCAGTNTCTTCTAAAAAATGTTTTGGAGAAAAAGGGTATGCAATTGTAAGTACAAATACAAATGATAGTTATTCNTATTTATGGGATAATGGANTTACATCTGANAGTATATATGATTTTGTTAATAAGACATATAATGTTAAAGTAACAGATAATACTACAATGTGTTTGATTGAAGATACTATTACTATTCCTGGCTATGAAAGGATATATGCATATTTCACTCCAAATCCTACAAGTTGTATTTCTGTTCTAGATAATAATATTCAGTTTATAAATAATAGTATTGTTTCTGAAAATGATTTATCTATTTCTTCTTATTGGGATTTTGGAGATGGTACGATCATAAATTATAATCATTTGATTAGTCCTTCTCATGCATATTTAGATACAGGTAATTTTGAAGTTAAATTATATCTTGAAAATTTAGCAGGTTGTAGTGATTCGTTAACTAANAATGTTTGTGTTCTAGCTGAAAANAAAATTTATATACCAAATAGTTTTACACCAAATTATGATAGGTGTAATGATGAATTTTACATAAAAGGTTTAGGAGGATTCAAAGATTTTAGTATTAAAATTTTTAATAGATGGGGCAATTGTGTATTTGAATCTAATGAAGTTATTATCACCAACAATATTGAAGATAATAATAACTGTAATAGTATTAATAATTTAGATGAATATTATAAAATGGGTTCTTGGGATGGGGTGACTAACAATGGTAATATTGCTCCAACTGGTATTTATTCTTATACTGTNAAGTNCAAGCAACTTTCATCTTCCAAAATTATTGAAAAGAAAGGGGTTATTAGTTTAATAAGATAGNATTCACTNCAGTGAATTGAATTCATAATTATAATCTAAAATCANCCANTCTGTNTGATCATTTTGNTTNAGTATAATANATTCTTTATGNTTNTTNGTTTTTTGATAATCAGATTTAAATTCTAATAAAACATAAAAACCATCTTCTAAACCCTCTAAACTACTTNTAAANTTTTTAGAAATAATGGTTCTACTATTTAACTTNCCAAATTCTAACATCAATTCATTTATTAGTTTTATCCATATTTCTTTTGGGTATTGATTTTTATTTTCTTTAGCTAAGATATTGTAGGCATTTTCATATGAGCTATGATTAATATAATTTAACCAGTGCAGTGCAATTTCACTAGCATCTTTGATATATTTTTCTTTATATATCTGAGCATAAGAAGAAAACAATGAAATAATAAAAAATAAAATAATTAAATATAATTTTTTCATAATATAAAGTTAAATATAAATTTCTAAATGCGCATTTTTCCAATAATTAAATATTATTTTCTTCTTAAAAAACGTTTATAATTATAATTAATTGTATTATTTTTTAGTGGAAAATTGATAAAACAAAAAGTTATTAACTAATCTACTCTAGTAAGATTATTATTTATATCTAGTAAAAAAAANAATTTTANTTTTTTTTATAAAACGTTGATTTACAATGTTTTNTATTATTCTTTATCAGATATTTTTTTTCAAATATTTAATTTTTAATTATTTTATATTGAGATGTTAAATGCTAGTTATTAACATCACAAAATTATCTCTAGTAGAGTGTAGTTTTTTTTTATTTTTTTCTATCTTAGTNACTAATAAATATAGTATTAACAAAAAAAAAGAATTATGTCATTTCAACACACAAATTCAAAGGGAACAAATTATCACTTAAACTGTAAAGACGTTACTTTAAAGTCAACAGGAAGAGTACAAAGAATTTATTTTTTCTCTAAAGATGCTAGATCAACTGCATGTGAAAAGCCTGATGGCTACAATGTAAAAGAAAATGCAAGAACTGGTTTACCATTTTTAACTAAGAAGTAAACTATTGATATAGTTACTACATGACCCTAGCAAAATTTGCTAGGGTTTTTTTATTTAATATTATGTAATTTTGTTTTATGAAAAAACCATTAATTTTAGTTACTAACGATGATGGTATTACTGCACCAGGTATTAGAGCATTAATTAGAATAATGAATGATTTTGGTGATGTTTATGTTGTAGCACCTGATAGTCCTCAGTCTGCAAAAAGTAATGCGTTGACTCTTGATAAACCAATCAGATGTAATAGTATTAAAATTGATTCAGGGCAACAAAAAGAATTTGCTTGTTCTGGAACNCCTGTTGATTGTGTAAAAATAGCTTTGAATAAAGTTTTACCTAGAAAACCAGATTTATGNGTTTCAGGAATCAATCATGGGTCAAATTCATCAATTAATGTAATTTACTCAGGAACAGTTTCTGCTGCATTAGAAGCATCCATAAATGAGGTNCCTTCTTTAGCATTTTCAATNTTAGATTACTCTTTTTCTGCAGATTTTAGTGAATCCGAATATTTTGTTAGAAAAATAGTTAAAATGGTATTATCAAATAAAATCTNTAATAGAACATGCCTAAATATAAATATCCCAAAAAGTATTCCAAGTCAAAANATTAAAGGTCTTAAGGTATGTCAACAAGCAGCTGCTAAATGGAAGGAAGAATTTATTGAAAGAAAAGATGCAAAAGGTGATATCTATTATTGGTTAACAGGCAAATTTATTTGTGAAGACAATAGCAATAAAACAGACGAATGGGCTCTTGATAATCAATATGTATCAATTGTTCCTGTCAAATTTGATTTAACATCTTATNCAATNATAAAAGAAATTCAAGATTTTTTTCATGATTAATAATCAAGTATTTAAAGGTTTTTTAATTGGATTATTTGCACCTATAGCTGCNTTTGTAGTTTACGTAGCCTTTTTTACTGATAGTGCTTCNCCTTTACAACTTTTAAAACAGCTTTTTCATTTAGATTTACTCACNCATGTGATTAGTTTGTCTACTTTGATTAATTTGCTTATATTTTACATGAAAATTACTACAAATAGAGATGTTGTTGCTAGAGGAATTGTTATGGCAACATTTTTTTATGCTTTTTTAGTTGTAATATTAATAGTTATTTAATTTGAAATTATACATTGTCACAGGGGAAAAGTCTGGGGATCTACAAGCGTCAATTCTTGTAGAAAAACTTCATGTTGTAAATAACAATATCAAAATTCGTGCTTTTGGAGGAGAGCATTTAAAAAAAACGGGTGTAGAGATATCATCTGAAATTAATAGAACATCAGTTATGGGATTAACTAATGTTCTAATGCAAATAAATACAATTCGAAAAAAAATTAATTTTTGTAAAACAGATATTTTAAAATTTAATCCNAATGCAATTATTTTAGTTGATTATCCTGCTTTTAATTTAAGAATTGCAAGATTTGCTAAAGAACACGGTATTCAAGTTTTTTACTACATTGCTCCTAAAGTATGGGCCTGGAACAAATCTAGATTAAGTAAGATTAAAAAATACATTGATAGTTTATTAGTTATTTTTCCCTTTGAGGTAGATTTTTTTAAAAAACATAATATAGATGCAATTTATGTAGGTAATCCTTTAATATCACACATAAATAAATTTAAATCTAATAAATTATATATTTCTAAAAAAAATATTATTGCTGTATTACCTGGAAGTAGAAAGCAAGAAATTTCAAAAATATTACCTATTATGTTATCAGTTTCCTCATCTTTTAAGAAGTATCAGTTTGTAATAGCTGGTATTTCTGATTTTGGTAATGATTTTTATGAGTCTTTTATTAATTGTGATAATATCATGGTTAGATATGATTCAACATATTCTTTACTCAGCGAATCAAAATTTGCACTAGTTACATCTGGAACAGCTACATTAGAAGTTTCACTTTTTAACATACCTCAAATTGTTTGTTATAAAACCGATTGGATTACTTATTTATTTGCCAGGCTATTTGTAAAAATCAAATTTATATCACTAGTAAATATAATTTTCAACAAATATATTGTTCCAGAGTTAATACAGTCACAATTAAATACACCTAATTTAATGGAGCATGTCAAGCAGTTAGTTAATGGGCACTACAATAGAGACTACCAAAATATTCAGCAAATATTTGAAACAAATCAATCAACCGATCCTGCAAAATATATTTTAGATAAAATTAATCAATCTTTTGATTGACAATTTTTAAAATGTCTTGTTCAACTTGACAGCATTGATCTACAATTTTTTGCCCTTCAGATAAAATCTCGTTGACATAATTTTTATCATCATAATCATTGCAATTAATTTTTACATTTAAAAACGCTCCAATAACGGCTGTTCTAGCACAAAGTGCTCCAACACCAGTATCTGTAATAGAGTTTGGATTTCCTATCTCTGCCATTTTTTTCATTATTTGCATAGATTCAAATGATGTTTTCATTATTTTGAAAGGAACTAGGATTGCATTTTTTGTAGCATCTTGAATTTCCTTATATCTTTTAGAAATATCATTTTCAGATTCTTTTGGAAGAGAATACGCGTTCATAATTTGATTAAATGCATTGGTATCTTCATCTACTAAATTNAGAAGTTGATTTTGGTAANTTATNCCTNTCTCAGCCCATTTAGAATACTCTTCCCATTTATCATCCCATCCTCTTTTATGAGCTGATAAATTAGCAACCATAGTGCCAAGTGCAACACCCATAGCACCACAGTATGCAGATATTGATCCACCNCCAGGAGCTGGACTTTCCGATGATGTTTCGTNTGCAAATTCTGATAAGTTCATNTTNAGAAGAGGTTTATTTTCTTTTTTAATTAAATATTCAATGATTCGATCCTCTGGAACAAAAGGTGCTAATTCATCNAGTCCTAAACTTTTGATTGCAATTTTAATTATTTCTTTTTCTGAAATTCCCAAAGATCTATTTTGCTTTTTGAGAAAATATTTTCCAGCATCAATAAGAACCNTTTTTGGAACAAGACCAATTAATTCGGAACCAGTAACCCGTANTCCTCTTTTATTTGCTTGTTCACAGGTTTTATCAAAAACTTCGTGTAGAGATGAAACTTTAATATCAGTTAAATTATATGATATTTGTGCTATACCATATTCTTTAATATACCATCCAATTCCTTTAACTGATTTAAATAATCCAGCTTGTCTTAATGGTTGACCATTTTTGTCTTTTAGTATTTTGCCTGATATTTTCCCTCCCTCTCTTTTAATTCTTCCAGCTTCTCTTATATCAAATGCTATTGCATTAGCTCTTCTTGTTGATGTTGTGTTTAAATTAACATTATATGCAACAAGAAAATCTCTAGCTGATATTGCAGTNGCNCCACTTTTAGAAATATGNTCATCATATTTTNTTGGTCCGTAATCGGGTTTCCAATTTGGATCAGATATTTTTTTTTCTAAACCTTCATATTCTCCTTCTCTACAGTTAGCTAAATTTTTTCTCTTTTCTTCATTAGCAGCGGCCTCATATAAATAAACAGGAATATTTAATTCTTCACCAACTTTTTTTGCCAGCAAATTTGCCCACTTAACTGTTTCTTTCATTGTGATATTATCGATTGGAACTAAAGGGCAAACGTCAGTTGCACCCATTCTTGGATGTTCTCCTTTATGTTGACTCATATCAATTAATTCCTTTGCTTTTTTTATTAATAAATANGCAGCCTCTACNACATTTTTTGGAGACCCAACAAAAGTAATNACNGTTCTATTTGTTGCATANCCAGGATCNACGTTTAAGACTTTAACATCTTTAACTTTTTCAATTTCAGCAACAATTAAATTGATTTTTTCTTTATCTCTTCCTTCAGAAATATTCGGAACACACTCAATAATTTGGTTCATAAATTAATATTTNAATGTAAGCAAATATACTATTCTTGTTTATAAATAACATATTTTTGTTTAATGGAAGAAAAAACACGTATGTTGTTAGATGCCGGTGAGTTATTACCATTAATGGAATCTTTTTATAGTATACAAGGTGAAGGTTATTTTTCAGGTAGTCCAGCATTTTTTTTACGCATAGGAGGATGTGATGTTGGTTGTCATTGGTGTGATGTAAAAGAAAGTTGGAATGCAGACTTACATCCACCGACATCAATAGAAAATATTATAGATGAAATCAAAAAAGAAAGTGTTAATACAGTTGTAATTACCGGAGGAGAACCTTTGATGTGGAATTTAACTCCTTTAACTAATAGATTAAAAATAGAAGGGTACAATGTTCATTTAGAAACATCAGGNGCATATCCACTTTCTGGAAGCTTTGATTGGATATGNTTGTCTCCAAAAAAGCAAAGTATAACTTTAGATTCAATNAAAAAACATGTTAATGAGTTAAAAATAATTGTTCATAATAAAAATGATTTTCAATATGCTGAGGAGCAAAGAAAAAATTTAAATTTAGATTGTAAGTTATATTTACAGCCAGAGTGGAGTAAAAAAAATCATATGATACCTCAAATAATAGAATTTGTTAAATCAAATAAGCATTGGTTAATTTCTTTNCAAAATCATAAATACATGAANATTCCATANATTTAGTTATGTTTAGATTATTAATATTTATTTTTTTACCATGTATTTTATTTTCCCAGGACTATAATTACAGATCATATGATAAGGCTCTGCAGTTTTATAATCAAAACAAAATAATCAAATCAAAAAACCTATTAATTAAATTAGTAGATAAGTATCCAGACTGGGAAGATCCTAATTTTCTATTATCCTCAATATATCTTTCTGAGAATAATATTGACACAGCCGTAATGTATTTATTAAATATTTANTCAGATAATAATTTTTCTGGTATGAAAAAAATAGCTGATATTTTTTATGAGAGAGGAGAATATGAAAAGGCGTTAATTTATTTTAATAAAATTATTCACTTAGATCAGGATATTAATTTTTACATTAAAAATTGTGAATTTGCAATTGAGGCATTAAATAATCCTGTAAAAATTAATCCAACTAATATTGGCTCATCAGTTAATACTGATTTTCCTGAGTATATTAACACACTGTCAATAGATGGTAAAAAATTGTTTTTTACTAGGAGGGTAAAAGATGATATGGGATATCCACAAGAAGACTTTTATGTTTCTNAATTTGATTCTGNAAATGGCTGGAGTTCAGCAANNCCACTAGTTTTTAATACTAGAATGAANGAAGGAGCTATGTCAGTTTCTTCAAATGGAATTCTCTATGTTTATACAGCTTGTGATAGGTCAAATAGTTATGGAGGNTGTGATTTGTATATTAGAGAATACAATGTTCAAACGGGTTGGTCNAAAGAATATAATTTAGGTAATGATATAAATACNCGCCATTGGGAATCTCAACCTTGTTTTTCTGTTAATAATGATTATTTATATTTTGTCAGTAATAGACCAGGNGGTTTTGGNAAAAGTGATATTTGGAGAGCAAAAATTGTTGGAAATAAATTTTTNGATATTGAAAATTTAGGTTCATCAATTAACACAGAAAAGCATGAGATGTCACCATTTCTNCATCCNGATGATTTAACNTTATATTTTGCNTCTAATGGACACATTGGATTAGGAGATTATGATCTATTTGTTAGTAGAAGAGATAGNATTAACAATGAATGGTCATCTCCTTTNAATTTGGGTTTCCCAATTAATACTTATAAGAGTGAAAATTCTTTGATAGTTTCTAGTNATGGAGAAACTGCATTTTATAGTTCNAATAAATCTGGTTATGGAAAGGAGGATATTTTTACTTTTACCTTACCAGAAAATATTAAAGCTAAAAAAATATCATCCGTNGAAATNGATATAATTTCTAAAGAAAAGGGNGATGAAATTGTTCTTAAAAATGTACAGTTTTCAAATAATTCTTACCAACTCAANGNAAACTCATTTGTTGAACTAGANAAACTAGTTAAATATTTGAAAGAAAAATCAAGCGTTAAAATTTTAATTGAGGGACATACTAATAACATAGGTCAAGTAAAAAGCAATCAGATATTATCTGAAAATAGAGCTAGAATAGTATACGAATATCTTATTGAAAAAGGTGTTGATCCGAAACAACTAGTTTCATTTATTGGTTTTGGTGATTCGAGACCTATTGAATCAAATTTAACTCAAGAAGGTAGAGAAAAAAATCGAAGAACTTCATTCAGAATTATTAATTAAAAATATCATATTTATCTTTTGGTTCTTCATCTTTTCTCCAAATAAAACCATTTAGAAATCTTGATTTATTTTTAATTTCATCAANTGGAATAATAGTAGATTCAGGTTTTTTATTGTACACCACATTATTCAATNTATTATTATTAANCTTAAGANTAATATTGCTAGATTCAACAAAATTTAATCCAATTATTTGTTTATTGTCATCTTCAATCACAAATATGCTTTGACCATTACCATAAATTTTCATCTCTTTAAGTTTATTATTACTTACAAAACCTATCATTTTTTTTCCTTTAATTTGATTATAATTTACTGAGTCAACTTGTTCAATCATCATAGGTTCTGAAATAAATTCAATTTTGTTGATTGAATTATTTTTATGATAAATTATAATGGTATCGCTTGTAATTTGCAGATTATTAGTCCATAGAATGGGTCTATTGAACATGATAATTGTTGAGTCCTTAATATTATAAATTGAAGAGTCACATTTTCCTTTTAAGCTTTTTTTAAAAAATTTCACCTGAGGAAACGCAAATATCTTATTATTATTTTTTATAAATTCTGTTGCATGCATAAATAGCGTGTCTTTTTCATCAGGTATTTTTAAAATTGGTTTTTTTTCGAGATGTATAGAATCATTTTTTTGGTAATATTTTGCATAATCACACTCCAATATAAATGAAGTAATAGAATCATGTATTTTAATATTTTTTATNCCTTCTGCGTAAAATGAATTATTAAAAAAATTTATGCTATCAGCATAAAAAATATTTTTTTTAGATTTAATATAACTTTCTTTAGATAGATTGGCTATTTTATNAATAGTACAGTATTTTCCATTTTCAGTATAAATTTTATTTGTATTAGAATAAATATTTGATGGNCCATATAAATTTACAATTTTACTTTTTGTATTNTAGTGCATTAAATCNGTATGNATTTTATAATCATTTCCAATAACTTTTACATCTTCATTAAATATAAATTTATTGTTATTTGCATTATACGTACCAGTTTTTGATTCAATAGTTTTTTCTTTATCTATTATTTTACTTTTGGTATAGTAAGCAGCTATGTTATTTTTAATATCGTAATTAATTTCTTCACTTTTTAATGTTATTTGTTTATCTTTTAAAATAACATTTTTATAAATATTTGCCTGGGAATTTTTTGCAGTATAAATTAATTTCTCTCCAGATATCATAATATTTGCTTCTTGCTCTATTTTAATTCTACCAAATGCAATAATTTTATTTTCTAATATAAAATGATATGCAGAATCACAGTTCATAATTGAATTATTATGTTTGAATGAAATATTNCCTATCAAGCGCCAATAGTCNGGGTGNAGNTTGCTATTTGCAAAAGTNGTATCAGCATTTAATATTTCAATTTTTTCTGAATTTTGACCAAATACAAAAAAACTGATTAGAAGAAGAAATTTACAAATTATAAATTTCAATTTATTTGTAAAGTGTTTGTGTTCTGTTTGGGCCAACAGANACTATTGTAATTGGTGTTTCNAGCGTTTTTTCAAGCCANTTTATATANTTATGTAANGCTTGAGGAGCATTGTCAAGATNATTTAAATTTGTAAGGTCTTCTTTCCAACCTTCAATTTCTTTATATATTGGTTTTAAATTGTCGCTATTTTCAAAAGGCAAATAATCAATTTTCTNACCATCATTAGTAGTGTAACCTATACAAGCTTTAATTTTATTAATACCTGAAAGTACATCAGCTTTCATCATCATTAATTTAGTAACACCATTAATATGTATTGCATATTTTAGTGCAGGAATGTCAATCCAGCCACATCTTCTTGGCCTACCTGTAGTTGCACCAAATTCATTTCCTACCTTACCAATTTTTTCNCCAATATCATCGAATAGTTCGGACGGAAATGGGCCACTTCCAACTCTTGTGCAGTATGCCTTAAANATACCAAAAACTTCATTTATTTTATTTGGAGCAATTCCAAGACCTGTACATGCTCCAGCTGCAGTTGTATTAGANGATGTGACGAATGGATATGATCCAAAATCGATATCTAATAAAGTTCCTTGTGCTCCTTCAGCAAGGATTTTTTTTCCAGCTTTTATTTGTTGGTTTATGTAGTGCTCACTGTCAATGTGTTCAAATTTTTTTAATATTTCTAGACTTTGAAACCATTTAAACTCTAATTCTTCTAAGTTATAGTTGTAGTCATAAAAGTTAAGTAATTGAATATGCTTATTTTTTAATGCAGTATATTTTTCTTTAAATTTTGGTAAGGAAATATCACCAACTCTTAGGCCATTTCTTCCTGTTTTATCCATGTAGGTTGGTCCAATTCCTTTTAAGGTTGAACCGATTTTTAATTTTCCTTTAGCTTTTTCTGATGCAGCATCTAATAATTTGTGAGTTGGTAAAATTAAATGAGCTTTTTTAGAAATTAGTAATTCAGAGTATTCAATATCTAATTTTTCTATATTTATAATTTCTTTTTGAAAAATAATAGGATCAATTACAACACCATTTCCAATTAAATTAGTAACCCCTTTATGAAATATTCCGGAAGGAATAGTGTGTAAAACGTGCTTTATACCATCAAATTCAAGTGTATGACCTGCATTTGGACCACCTTGAAATCTAGCTATAATATCATATTTTTTAGTAAGGACATCAACAATCTTTCCTTTTCCTTCATCTCCCCATTGAAGCCCTAATAGTATGTCTGTTTTCATTTATTTTTTGTTTTTAACACATAAATTTTTATCTACACACTCTCCATAGAAATTTAATGCATGTCTACTGATTTTAAAATTTAAATTTTCTTCAATTGATTTTTTGATTTTTTGAATTCTTGGCTCACAAAATTCAATTATCTCATCACAATCATTACATATTATATGATCGTGCTGTTTATTTGAATATGATTTTTCATATTGAGCTTGAGCTAAATCAAATTGATGTTTCCTAACTAAATCACACTTCATTAATAAATCAATTGTATTATAAATTGTAGCTCTACTAACTCTATACTTTTTATTTTTCATATTTATGTATAGTGTTTCTATATCAAAATGCCCCATGTTTGTATATACTTCATTCAATATTGCATATCTTTCAGGTGTTTGGCGATGTTGATTTTTTATTAGATATTTTTTGAAAATATTAGTTACAGTATTTAATAGAGTTTTTTCAGACACAATTAATTGTTTTATACAAATTTAAAAAAATTAACAACTAAATAAATAATATAATTTTCAAAATATTGCTAAATTTCATTGATGTTTATAAGTTCTTGAAATTGATGATATCCCTTCAATTTTTTCAAGTTTTTTTGTTAATTGTTTTAAAAATGATACATTATGTATTTTCAAAGTTATAATTCCTTCAAATATACCATCTTCAGTATTAATATTTATTGATTTAATATTTACATTCATATGATTAGAAATAATTTGAGTTACTTTATTAATCAGTCCTACACTGTCAATTCCTCTAATGTTAATTGTTGCCATGAAATCAATATCATCTTTATTTATCCATTTTCCACTTAATATTCTGTATGAATAATTAGAACGCAATTGAATAGAATTAGGGCAATCAAAGCGATGGACTTTAACTCCGTCTGTAACAGTAACGAATCCAAAAATAGCATCTCCTGAGATGGGATTACAACATGATGCTAGTTTATAATCTAAAATATCTTCTGTTTCATTAAAAACAATAATTTTTTCTGACTTTTCTTTAATTTTAAATTTTCCAGGTCCATAGATTTTGTTTTTAATAGTATGATACCAACCTCTATTTTTCAAATTTGCAAAATGCTTAATTTCAGTGTTTGAGATAGCTGCAGTTCCAAAACGGAAATAAAGTTCCAATGAATCACCTGTTTCAAAATGTTTTATTAATTCAGTTTCAGTTTTTTGATTTAATTTAATTTTTAAGTGTCTAAGCTTTCTTTCAGCTATTTCTTTTCCTACAATTGCTATTTTCTTTTTATCTTGTTTTAGTGCCGATTTAATTTTTGATTTTGCTCGTGATGTAACAACAAATCTTAACCAATCTTTACTGGGTCTTTGTTTTTTAGATGTAATAACTTCTACTTGATCTCCACTATTTAACTGATGACTTAATGATACAAGCTTACCGTTAACTTTTATACCCATACATTTTAAACCAATATCAGTATGAATATCAAATGCGAAATCAAGAGCTGTTGCTTTTTTCGGTAATGTTTTTAAATCACCAGCAGGAGTAAAAACAAATATTTCTCCAGAATACAGATTGAGTTTAAAATCATCAATAAAATCAATTGCATTACTTTCAGGATTTTCTAATAATTCTCTTATTTTTTCTATCCAATTGTCTAAAGAATTCTCTTTATTATTTTTTTGTTTATATCTCCAATGAGCTGCATAACCTTTTTCTGCAATATCATCCATTCTTTTGCTTCTAATTTGTACTTCAACCCATTTTCCATCATCCCCCATAACCGTAGTATGTAAAGATTCATATCCGTTTTCTTTTGGTGTAGAAATCCAGTCTCTAAGTCTGTCTGGATTTGGTTTGTAAAAATCTGTAACAACAGAATAAATTTTCCAACAATCTGATTTTTCATCTTCTAAATTACTATCTACGATTATTCTTACAGCAAATTTGTCAAAAACATTATCAAAATCAACTCCTTTGGTAATCATTTTATTTCTAATGCTAAAAATTGATTTTGGTCTCCCTTGTATTTTAAAATTAATTTTATTTTCTTTTAATTTTAATTTGATTGGTTTACTAAATTTTGTTATGTATTTTTTTCTTTCATCTTTTGTTTCTTGTAACTTTTCAGCTATTGCCTTGTAAACTTCAGATTTTGTGAATTTTAGTCCTAAATCTTCAAGTTCTGTTTTTAAAGGATATAGCCCTAGGCGATGTGCTAGAGGTGCGTATAGATATAATGTTTCTGAAGCAATTTTTAATTGTTTATTTTTTGATAATGAGTCTAATGTCCTCATGTTGTCCAACCTATCTGATAATTTTATTAAAATAACTCTTACATCATCAGATAGTGTAAGTAACATCTTTCTAAAGTTTTCAGCTTGTAGTGAAACATTTTTGTCAAACACATCTTGAATTTTTGTTAATCCATCAATAATTTTTGCAACTTTTTTACCAAAGTTTCTTTTAATATCATCTAAAGTAAAATCTGTATCTTCAACTACATCATGTAAAAGTGCACAAATAATGGATGTTTTTCCAAGACTTAACTCTTTAGCTACAATTTGAGCTACTGCGATAGGGTGGTAGATATATGGTTCCCCTGATTTTCTTCTAATATTTTTGTGTGCTTCCATCGCAAAGTTAAAAGCACTTCTTATTTCTTTTTTGTCTTTTTTATTTGTTTTGTCAGAGCAAGATCTTAACAAAGTACGATACTTGTTGAGTATTTCTTTTTTTTCTTTATCTAAGTCAATAGGTTGCATTACTTATCAAAAATAGGAAATGCTGACATTAATTTATTTACATTATTTCTTACCTCCTCAATCGTGTTTTCGTTTTCAAAATTATTAATAACAATATCAATAAATTCTACAATTTCGTTTAAATGGTGTTCTTTAATTCCTCTAGTGGTAATCGCAGGAGTACCGATTCTTATACCTGAGGTTACAAAAGGAGATTGGGTATCAAAAGGGACCATATTCTTATTAAGAGTAATATCAGCTTTAACAAGAGCATTTTCAGCTTGTTTTCCTGTAATATTTTTATTTCTTAAGTCTATTAGCATACAATGATTTTCTGTTCCATTGGAAATAACATTGTAATTTTTTTTCATAAATATTTTTGCCATTTCTTGTGCATTTTTTATGACTTGTTTTCCATAATTCTTAAAATTTTCATCTAATGCCTCATTAAAACTAACAGCTTTTGCTGCAATTGTGTGTTCTAATGGTCCCCCTTGAGAACCAGGAAAAACTGCAGTATTAAGTATTTGTGACATCATTTTATTTTTTCCTTTGATGGTTTTTTCGCCCCATGTATTTTCAAAATCGCTTCCCATCATTATCATACCACCTCTTGGACCTCTAAGAGTTTTATGTGTAGTGGTTGTAAGAATATGACAATATGGAGCAGGATTATTTAATAATTTTTTTGCAATTAATCCTGAAGGGTGAGAAATATCTCCAAGTAATAAGGCATCAACTTTGTCAGCTATGCTTCTTATTGTTTTGTAATCCCAATCTTGAGAATAAGCTGAAGCACCACAAATAATAAGTCTAGGTTTTTCTTTCAATGCTATTTTTTCAAGTTCTTCATAATCAATTTTACCAGTACTTTTACTTAGCCCATAAAATGAAGGTTGATAAAGTTTTCCTGAAAAATTCACAGATGACCCATGTGTTAA
The DNA here is from genome assembly GCA_002728175.1 of Flavobacteriales bacterium. GTDB lineage: Bacteria > Bacteroidota > Bacteroidia > Flavobacteriales > BACL11. Next base: position 28,877 of record PBVH01000043.1, read on the forward strand.
ATGACCTCCGTGAGATAAATCAAATCCAAGAATTTTATCGCCTGCATTTAAACATCCAAGCATTACAGCTGAATTTGCTTGCGATCCTGAATGAGGTTGTACATTTACATATTCAACTCCAAACAGTTCTTTTGCTCTATCAATTGCTAACTGTTCAACTTCATCTACTATTTCACAACCACCATAATATCTTTTCTTCGGGTATCCTTCTGCATATTTATTTGTTAGACATGAACCCATTGCATGCATAACCTGATCGCTTACAAAATTTTCAGAAGCAATAAGTTCAATACCATTTATTTGTCTTTGTTTTTCTTTATCAATAAGGTCAAAAATTTCTTGGTCTTTATTCATTTTAAATTATTTATATTTTTGTTTTAGTAAACGCAACAAATTTAAATATTTATGAACAGAGTAACTAAACTTTTTAAAATAAAATATCCAATAATTCAAGGTGGAATGGTCTGGTGTAGTGGTTGGAAATTAGCATCATCTGTTAGTAATGCGGGTGGACTTGGTATTATTGGATCCGGATCAATGCGACCACTGGTTTTAAAAGAACATATTAAAAAATGTAAAGAAGCAACTAATAAACCTTTCGCAGTAAATTTACCATTATTATACTCACATATTGAAGATCACTTAAATATTATTATTAATGAAGACGTTAAAATTGTATTTACTTCTGCAGGGTCACCTAATAAATATACTTCTAAGTTAAAAAATCGTGGAATAATTGTTGTACATGTAGTTTCCAGCTTAAAATTTGCAAAAAAATGTGAAGATGCTGGAGTTGATGCTATTGTTTGTGAAGGTTTTGAAGCTGGTGGTCATAATGGAATTGATGAAACTACATCATTTTGTTTGATTCCAAAAATTTCAGATAACATTAAATTACCATTAATTGCAGCTGGAGGAATTTATGATGCTAGATCTATGTTTGCAGCTATGATATTAGGTGCTGAGGGAGTTCAAATTGGAAGTAGGTTTGCAGTTTGTAATGAGAGTTCTGCGCACAGATTCTTTAAGGAACATGTTTTAAATGCTAATGAAGGTGATACAATCCTAACATTAAAAGAAATAACTCCCGTTAGATTACTTAAAAATGATTTTTTTACAAAAATATTAAAAGCATATGATAGAAAAGCAAGTCTAAATGAGTTAAAAGATTTATTAGCTAAAGGCAGAGCAAAAAAAGGAATATTTGATGGGGATTTAGTTGAAGGTGAGTTAGAAATTGGACAGGTTTCATCAATGATAAATAAAATTCAAAGTGCAAAAGAAATTATCAATGAAATTATTAGTGAATACAATAAAATTGTTCAATTAAAAGGTTATGAGATTTTTTAAAAAAAATAAATCTTTATTTAAGACACTTGGTCCGGGTTTATTGTTTGCGAGTACAGCAATTGGTGTTTCGCATTTGGTTCAGTCTACTAGAGCTGGAGCGGAATACGGATTAATAATGTTGGTATTTGTTTTGCTAGCTACGATATTTAAATATCCTTTTTTTGAATTTGGTTCAAGATATGCAAATATTACAGGAACTAATTTACTTGATGGGTATTTTAAATTAAACAAGTGGATTTTAGTATTTTATTTTATAATAACCTTCTTAAGTATGTTTGTCATAACTGCTGCTGTTACATACGTTACTGCAGGTTTATTGATGAACTTATTACAAATTTCAACAAACATTAAAAATGTTGTTTTCTTGGTGTTAGCATTGTGTGCTATAATTCTGTTATTTGGTAAATTTAATTTGTTGGATTCATTAGTTAAGGTAATATCAATAGTTTTAGTTTTATCAACTCTTTTGGCTTTTGTTTTTGCTTTATCTTCAACACAGCTTAATAATATTCATTTTATTTACAGCATTGAAATTTTTGATAAAAAGGGTATAATTTTTTTAATCGCTTTGATGGGCTGGATGCCTACTGCAGTTGATATGTCTGTTTGGAATAGTATTTGGACAATAGAAAAAATTAAACAAACAAAATATCACCCAACTCTTAAAGAAACAATTTTTGATTTTAATGTTGGTTATTTTCTAACTATAGTTATGGCAATTTGTTTTTTATTTTTAGGATATTTATTATTTTATAAGTCAGGTGAAATAATTCCTGATTCATCCTCAATGTTTGCAAATAAATTAATATCAATTTACACTAATACTTTAGGTAATTGGTCTTATTGGGTAATATCGGTTGCAGCGTTTTCAGTTATGTTTAGCACAACACTAGCGGTAATTGATGGATATACAAGATCAATGAAATTTACATGTAAATTATTATTTGATATTAATCAATTTAAATATTTTAATATTTTTTGTTTGGTTTTAATAATAGTTGTCAGTTATCTAATCGTTTGGAAGTTTTTATCTAATTTTAAAATGCTAATTGATATATCAACTATTATATCTTTTTTAATTGCACCTTTTTGTGCTCTTTTAAATCATATTTTGGTCCATTCAGACAGTATTCCAGATGAAAAAAAACCTCCAAAATGGCTAACTAAACTTTCAATTTTTGGAATTTTATTTTTAATATTTTTTTGTGTAATTTTTGTTATTTACGTATAAGATTGAAAAGTGATTTTATACTAATAGTTGTATAATTTTTGTAAATTTGTAGCTAAACAAAAATCAATGAAAAAATATATTTTTTTAATTATCATTATTTTTTTTACAACAAGATCTTTCTCTTCTCATTTTGTAGGTGGAGAGATAACTTGGGAATGTATTAGTGATCCTACTAATGTTGATTTTGGAAAATATATTTTTCAATTAAAAGTTTACAGAGATTGTACTGGAATCGATTTTTCATCCGCAAGCCCAGGAGGACAAGAAACATTAACAGTACATGACAATCCATTGGTTCCCAATATAGCTTGCTTTTGGGACAATACAGTTGATATTTCTGCTACCGGTGTAAATGGTGGAGCTCTAGGTTCTTTACAATATTGTTATGACTGTAGTAATTATGCAACTGCACCAGCTGGTTCACAAACTGGAAAAGTTATACATCAAATAACCTATAGGTCATTGCCAACTGATTTAGGAGGAAACGGTTCAATTCCACCTGTAACAGGATGGCATTTTACTTGGGGGAGTGCTGCAAGGAACGCTGCAGATAACATGACAACTGCAGGTTCATGGTTACTTAGAGCAATCATGTATCCTTACACCAAAAACACAAATATTGTTCCTTTTGTTTATGAGGATGCGTTTCCTTGCTTTGATTCATCACCAATTTTTAAAGAAGAAGCAAAGACTGTTTTATGTTTAGATGTGCCATTTTCTTATAGTCATCTGGCTTTTGATCCTGACTTCGATAGTTTGTCATACAATTGGGCATATCCATTGCAGGGTAGTTCCTTTTCATATAATACAGCTACTCCCTTATCTGATACAATGTCATACCAAACAGCTGTTTATCCATTTTCGGTAAATAATCAATTACCAAGTACACCGGCTGGTCCCTTAAATTTAAATAATAATACTGGTGAGATTTCATTTATTGCAACTGGATTGCAAGGAGTTTTTTTAACATGTGTAAAAGTAACAACAGTTAAATGTTTTCAAGTTATTTCTGAGGTTTTTAGGGAAGTTCAAGTTGTTTTAACAGATTGTGCTGGATTTAGCAGTAATACCCCCCCAACTTTTTCTCCACCAGTTGGAACACAAACTTGGTATTCATATATAAACTCTGCTGGACTGCCTTCATATTATACAACAGTTATGGCTGGAGAACTCGTTGAGTTTGATGTGACAGCTAATGATGTTGATATGCAAAATCTTTCATTAGAAATTGAGGGTGCACAAATAGATTTAGCACTTGCCTTAAGTAACCCAGCTAATTTTAATATATTATCATCAAATCCAGGTGATATTACAGGAAGATTTTCATGGCAATCAAATTGTGATCACCTTAGAGAGGATAGTTGTGCAGGATTTCCGAACCAGGAGTTTAATTTTAATTTAAAGGCATATGATGATTTTTGTCCTGCCAATGGAACAACTATTGCTAACTTGACGATTAATCTTATACCACCAACACCTGATTTTAGATGCACAGAAGTGGATTCGCTTGGTAACGTTGATTTACACTGGTATTATCCAACAAGTCTCATAAATGCGGATATTTCTTATGATATTTTTTATTCTAAAAATTTAAATGGTTCATACACAAAGATTGGAACAGTTGATTTTCCTGACAGTACTTTCAATCATCAAGGATCTGATGCTCATTTATCATCGAGCTTTTATTATTTAGTAGCTAAAGGAGTGTGTATTAATTCCTTAGTCAATGATGTTGATTCAATTTCAGATACTTTAAGAACGATATACTTGGATGCAAAGGCAATCAACTCAGTTCCAATTGTCGCAAGTTTAGATTGGAATCATATGAGAGAAAATTTTGATATTGCTACTCAAGCGTTATATCAGTATAATGTATTTTCAACTGATACATTGTATTCCTTATTTTACAAGTATGATGATATTACTGGCTATAATCTTTTTTCTAAATATTCAGATACATTAACTCAAAAAAGATCTGATTTTTGTAGTTATGATCCTGAGTTTTATATACAAATTTCTGATTCTAGAGGATGTCAATCTAAATCAAATTTAGTAAGCGTACATTTAGGTGATGATGAAGATCCTGATAACCCTGTAATAACTGATGTTTCGGTTAATTCTAATGGTCAATCTGTAATATCTTGGAAACCAACAATAGGTGCTGAAAAATATGCTATTTACCTTTACAGTAGTATTGATGGATGGTTATCCATTGATACAGTTGAAAATAGCTTTTCTTATACTTATCTAAATTCAAACGCTATTGAACAATCTGAGTTATTTAGTATTAGAGCTTTAGACAGTTGTGATAACGAATCACTAGCTAGTTATGATTTTAATGGCGAGCATAACTCAATATTTCTTGAAATGGATTTAGCTGAATGTTCTTATTCAGCTAAATTAGATTGGAATGAATATATAAACTGGCAAAATGGTACAAGTCATTATGTTGTTGAAGTTCAAGAAACTGATGTTTCTGGCAATTTGTTCAATTCACAATACAGAGTATCCAATAATAGTTTTAATCTACTAAATATAACTGATAGTCATGAATACATCATAAAAGTAAATGCGTACAATTTTGATTCAACTTACGTTGCAGTTTCAAATGTTATTACTTTTGTTCCTAATTTGCCAAAAAAACCAAACTTTAATTATATAGACTATGTGAGTGTTAATCATTCTAATGGTTCTGTTGATTTAAGTTGCTTGATAGACAATCAAGCAGTAATTTCTCGATATGATATTATGAGGTCAATTTCTGGTGAAAACAGTTATACTAACATAGCACAAATTCCTTTTATAGCAAACGCTTCTTCAATTTTATTTAACGATTTAGAAGCATCAACTTCAGCTAATTCATATCGTTATTTAGTTTATCCAATTGATACATGCGGAGAAAGAATATATGTTCCTTCACATAATAGTATATCATATGCTAATGATACATCTTTTGCTCAAACAATTTTAGTTGAAACAAGAGCTAATATTGATTACTCTAGCGGAGTTGGTAATATACCATATACAAATGGAGAATCTGTTGATAATCAATATACAAATACAATTATGTTTAATGAGTATGATAAATGGTTGGGTAATGTTGATTACTATAGATTGTTTAGATCTCTAGATGGAGGTTATACATTTAGTCCTATTCCACTTTACGAATGGGATAGATTATCCAACCCTTTTGAACCACTAGAATATATAGATGTAGTTACAAAATTTGGTAAAGACAATGGTAGGATGTGTTATTACATACAAGCTATTGAAGGAAATAGTAATCCTTATGGCTCTGCAACAGGAGGTAGTTTTTCAAATATTTCTTGTGTTACTCAAACTCCGCTAACGTTTATTCCAACTGTTTTTACTCCTAATGGAGATGAACATAATGAAATTTTTCAACCAGTTTCTTTTTTTGTTGATGAACTTGGATATTCTTTTAGTATTTATAACAGACAAGGTACATTGTTATTTACAACTAATAATCCAAGTAAAGGATGGGATGGTACTTTCAAAGGAAGAATTGTTCCTAATGGAGAATACGTTTATCATTTACAATATATCAATGGTTTAGGAGAGTATACGGAACAAATTAATACAATTACCCTAATAAGATAGAATATTTTATACTATCTTAACTATTGTTAATTCTTAAAATTAGTATTTTTGCGAAATTTTATATGTTATGAATAATAAAAAAATATTAAAAGAAGGTTTAACTTATGACGATGTGTTGGTAATTCCAGCATATTCGGAAGTATTGCCTAGCAATGTTAATACTTCAACATATTTTTCAAAAAATATTAAATTAAATATTCCTATTGTATCTGCTGCTATGGATACAGTTACTGAATCTAAAATGGCTATAGCAATAGCTCAAGAAGGAGGAATAGGTGTTTTACATAAAAATATGTCTATTGAAAGACAAGCTCTTGAAGTAAGAAAGGTTAAAAGGTCTGAAAGCGGAATGATTTTGGATCCAATAACATTAACAGTAGATGCATCTGTTGCTGATGCTTTTAAATTAATGAAAGAAAACAAGATTGGTGGAATTCCTATTGTAGATGAAATAAATAAACTTGTTGGAATAGTTACTAATCGAGATTTGCGTTTTCAAAAAGATATGTCACTTCCAATTAAAGATATCATGACTGTTAATAATTTGATTACAACGGAGATTAGTGATTTAGATAATGCAGAAAAAATATTAAAAGATAATAAAATTGAAAAATTACCTATCATTGATAGTAACAATCAACTAGTGGGCTTAATAACTTTTAAAGATATTTTAAAAAATAGAATGAGGCCTAATGCATGTAAAGATAGTTATGGTAGATTAAGAGTTGCTGCTGCTGTAGGAGTAACTAATGACACATTAGAAAGAGTTGAGGCTTTGTCAGTTTCATCTGTTGATGCAATAGTTATTGATACTGCTCATGGTGATACAAAAGGGGTTATTGATATACTCAAAAAAGTTAAATCAAAATATAAAAATATAGATATAGTAGTTGGAAATGTTGCAACTGCTAAAGCAGCTGAAAGTTTAGTAAAGTCTGGAGCTGACGCTATAAAAGTTGGTATTGGTCCTGGATCAATTTGCACCACAAGAATTATTGCAGGAATTGGCGTACCTCAACTAACTGCTGTAATGGATGTCTATGAAGTAACTAAAAAACACAATATTCCTTTAATTGCAGATGGAGGTATTAGATACTCTGGTGATGTTATGAAGGCTCTTGTTGGAGGTGCTAGTAGTGTAATGTTGGGCTCAATTATTGCAGGAGTTGAAGAGGCGCCTGGTGAAACAATAATATTTCAAGGAAGAAAATTTAAGTCTTACAGAGGTATGGGTTCAATAGATGCTATGCAAGATGGTTCAAAAGATAGATATTTCCAAGATAATGAAAATGATGATAAAAAATTAGTTCCAGAAGGAATAGTAGGAAGAGTAGCATACAAAGGAAAATTATCTGAAGTTATGCATCAAATGATAGGAGGTTTAAAGGCTGGAATGGGATATACAGGTTCAAAAAATATTAATAATTTATACAAAGCTGAATTTATAAAAATTACAAGAGCTGGTGTAGCTGAAAGTCATCCTCACGATGTTACAATCACAAGGGAAGCACCAAATTATAGTAGAAAATAAAATAATTATGAAAAAAATAGTACTATTCATTTTGTTATTATCAAATATCAATATTTCGTTTTCACAAAATATTTTACAAATTGATGATAAAACAATTTCTCTAGCTGAATTTGAAAATATATTCTATAAAAACAACTATAATGATACAATAGATAAACAGTATTTAGACGAATATATAGAACTATTCATCAACTTTAAATTAAAAGTTTTGGAAGCCGAATCCTTGTATATGGATACTATATCAACATTTATAAAGGAACTTGATGGTTACAAAGAGCAACTTGCAAAACCTTATTTAAGAAATAAAGAGTTTGATGATTTGATGATTAAAGAGGCTTATGATAGAATGTTGTTTGATGTAAAAGCAAGTCATATATTGATTAAAGTTAATGAAGAATCAATAGTTTCAGATAATGAAGCCTTTAAAAAAGCAAAATCAATCAGAAATGAAATAATTAATAAAAAAATTTCTTTTTCGGATGCAGCAAAAAAATATTCAGAAGATCCTTCAGCTCAAAATAATGGCGGTGATTTAGGTTTTTTTACTGCTTTTATGATGGTTTATGATTTTGAGTCTGCAGTATATGAACTTGAAATAAATGAAATATCTAAGCCAATTAAAACAAAGTATGGTTATCATTTAATCAAATTATTTGATAAAAGAAAAGCACTTGGCGAAATACAAGTTGCTCATATTATGTTTAAAAAGAACAAAAATACTAGCGATAATTCTAATGCTAAGGAAAAGATTAACGAAATATACACTAAACTTAAAGATGGTGAAGATTTTGCTGAATTAGCAGAGAGATTTTCTGAAGATCGATCCACTGCAGTTAAAGGAGGTAGGCTCCCACCATTTGGAGTAGGTAAAATGGTACCAGAGTTTGAAGAAATTGCTTTTTCACTAAATAAACCAGCAGAATATTCTAAACCATTTGAAACTGATTTTGGTTGGCACATAATTTCATTAATTAATAAAAATGACATTCCATCATTCAATGATGTTAAAAAAGAAATAATGAATAAAATTTCTAGAGATAGTAGAGGTGAACTTAGCAAAATATCATTGTATGAAAAGTTAAAAGACAACTATAAAGTTAAAAATAATGTTAATAATTTTAAAAAACTCAGAAAGCTTGCGTACAAAAATGTAAAATTATCTAATTGGGATGGAATTAATGATATTGATAGTGAAGTGTTATTTTATATTGACTCCCTGGAAATTTTAGTTAGTGATTTTGTAACATATGTTTTATTAAATCAAAAAAATGAAACTGATTTTGATATACTTTACCAAGATTATGTTAATGTAAAATTGCTATCACATGAAAAAAACATGCTTTCTTTTAAATATCCTGAATATAAAGCATTATTAAATGAATATAGAGAAGGTATTCTTTTATTTGACATAACTAACCAAAATGTATGGAATAAGGCTGTAAACGATACAGTTGGATTAAATCAGTACTTTATTGATAATCAACAAAATTATATGTGGGATGATAGAGTAGAAGCTTCAATATATACTTGTTCCAATAAAACAATTGCTTCTAGAGTTAAGTTTCAATTATTTTTGTCACAATCAAATGATAAAATATTAAAAAACATTAATAAAGAGAGTCCTCTTAACTTACAAATACAATCAGATACATTTGAAGAAAATGATAATGTTTATATTCAAAAATCTGAAAAAAAATTAGGTTTAAATTCGGATATTGTACTTGATGATGGTTCTGTCGTTTTGGTTTATGTGAAAAATAAAATTCCTGCTACAAATAAAGATTTATCAGATGTTAGAGGTAAGGTTATTTCTGATTATCAATCTTATTTAGAGAACCGATGGCTAGATAAATTAAGGAAAAAATATACCATTAAAATTAATAAGGAAGTTTTATACTCACTAGTCAAAAATTAATTTATTGATAAGGTTATTATGAGTAAAATTTATTTTCTTTTATTTATTTGTTTCATTTTAAACTCATGTAAAAATAATTTTAATGAAGATATTGTAGCAACTGTTTATGGAGAAAATTTATTTTTAAATGATATTGTTAAAGAAATACCATTAAATACAGTTGATAGCTCATTTTTTATTAAAAACTTCATTGATGAATGGGTCAGTAAAAGAATACTACTTCATCATGCTAAGATTAATTTAAAAATTGATCAAGATGAATATGATAAAAAAGTTAATGATTATAAAAACTCATTAATTATTTACAATTATGAGCAACAATTAGTAGATCAAAATCTTGATACGGTAATTACATTTGATCAAATTCAAAATTATTATATAAATAACATGGAAAATTTTGTTTTGAGTCAAAACATTTTCAAAGGTAGATTTATTATAGTTAACAAAGAAGCTCCAAAAATTGATTTACTTAAAAAAATATACAAGTCAGTTAATGATAAAGATAAAATAATACTAGAAGATTATTGCAAACAATTTGCAATTAACTATTCACTCTCTGACACTGTTTGGCAATATTTTTCATCTTTATCAAATGTTTTTTCAAGTACTGAAGTTAGTTTAAGAAACCATAGCATTAAAAATAAAACTAATATCATTCAAACTGAAGATAATTTGTATTTAGTTTATATTAAAGATTTTAAATCAAAAGGTGATATTTCACCACTTTCGTTAGAAATATCAAAAATTAGAAACGTCTTATTAAATAAAAAAAAAATAAATTATTTGGAAAAATTATCACGTGATTTTTACAATAATAGCTTAGCTTTGGATAAGATTAAAATTTATTATAAATGATTAGAATTATTATAATATTATACTTTTTTTTATCTTTTAGTTTTGTTGTCTCTTCTCAAACAATTGATAAAGTTGTTGCTGTCATTGGTGATGAGATAATTTTATATTCAGATATTGAATCTCAAATTATTCAATATACGAGTCAAGCAAATTTTTCTTCTAATGTAAGATGTGATGTAGTTGAAGATCTTCTTAAACAAAGTATTTTAATCCATTATGCTAAGTTAGATAGTATAGAAGTAACTAAAGATGAAATTGAAAGTGAAGTTGAAAAAAGATATAAATATTTTGAAGATCAATTAGGATCTCAACTTAAAGTTGAGTCATATTTTGATAAATCTATAATAGAAATCAAATCTGAACTCTTTAATGTGATTGAAAATCAAATGTTTGTTCAAAGAATGCAGAATAAAATAGCTGCAGATATAAAACTGACGCCTGCTGAAGTACAAAAAATATTCGATCAATTAAGTTCTGATGAAATTCCAATTATACCTGAACAAGTAGAAATTTCACAAATAGTCGTTAATCCTGAAATTACTAAAGAGCAAACTCAGAGCATAAAAGATAAACTAAATTCATACAGAGAAAGAGTTTATGCAGGAGAAGATTTTAAAACTTTAGCAATTTTATATTCTGATGACATTACTTCAGCTAAAAACGGTGGAGAATTAGGTTATGTTAATAGGGGAGATCTTGTTCCAGAATTTGAAAGAGCTGCTTTTAAGTTAAAAAAAGGAGAGGTTTCTGAAATTGTTGTTACTAAATTTGGAATGCATATTATTCAATTAATTGACAGAAAAGGTGAGCAAATTAATGTTCGACACATATTAATTAAGCAAAAACCAAATTCTTATGCAAAACAACAAGCAAATGAAAAAATTAATGATATATTTAATAAAATTAATTTGAATGAAATTACTTTTGATGAAGCTGTACAGTTATATTCAGATCACCCAAGTAAAAATAATAATGGTTTAGTGACTAACCCTACTAATATGTCAACATTATTAGATTTAAATGATTTACCTCCATTTTTAAAATCAAAATTGAGTAAAGTTAATAAGGATGATATTTTGAACGTTGGATATGTTGATATTATGGAAAATGATTTAGCATATAGAATTTTCAAGATTAATAATAAAATTGAAGAACATAGTGCCACATTTGAGAATGATTTCACAATAATTAATAATATTGCAACATCTTATAAAAGAGAACAAATTATTGAAGATTGGATAAGAAATATTATAAAAAAAACGTTTATCAAAATAGATGAAGATATAATAAATTGTAATTTAAAAAATTATTGGTTAAAGAAATGACGCATAATGATAGTGTAAATAATGTAAAAATTATTGACGATTTTGTTATAAAATATAATGAATTTAAATCAGAAGTTAGTAAAGTAATAGTTGGTCAAAATAAAGTTGTTGATCAAGTTCTACTATCAATATTTTGTAATGGACACTGCTTACTTGTTGGTGTGCCAGGGTTAGCTAAAACACTTCTAGTTAAGACGATTTCAAGCTTACTTGGATTATCTTTTAATAGAATTCAATTTACGCCTGACTTGATGCCATCTGACTTAATTGGATCTGAAATTCTTGATAATGAAAGAAAATTTAAGTTTATTAAGGGGCCATTATTTGCTAATATAATATTAGCTGATGAAATTAACAGAACCCCACCAAAAACTCAAGCAGCCTTATTAGAATCTATGCAGGAAAGGTCAATTACAAATTCTGGCAATACCTATATCTTAGAAAAGCCTTTTTTTGTTTTAGCTACACAAAATCCAATAGAACAAGAAGGTACATATCCTTTACCAGAAGCTCAGCTAGATAGATTTATTTTCAACATATTACTCAAATATCCATCATATGAGGAAGAATTAGAAATAGTAAAAAAAACAACTGTAGCAAATAATATAAAACTAAATCCAATTTTAACTGGGGAAGAAATAATTAAGTTTCAAAATGTACTTTCTAAACTGCCAGTAACAAATAATGTACTTGAATATGCTGTTACATTAGTTGCAAAAACTCGACCTGATTCTGAAAAGTCAGTAAAGTTAATCAAAGATTATGTTGAATGGGGTGCTGGACCAAGAGCATCTCAATTTATGATTATTGCTGCTAAATGTCACGCTGCTATAAATGGAAAATATGCTCCTGACATTGAAGATGTTAAAGCTGTTGCATTACCTATTTTAAGACATAGGATTGTTAAAAATTATAAAGCTGAAGCGGAAGGTATGAGTATTGATGATATTATTAATTCAATACTTTAAATGATATTGCCAATTGTTTCATATGGGTCACCAGTTTTAAGACAAAAATGCGAAGCGATATCATCTAACTATGAAAATTTAGATATATTATTAGCTGATATGTGGGAAACCATGTATAATGCATCTGGTGTAGGCTTAGCAGCTCCTCAAATCAACAAATCAATTAGGCTATTTATTGTTGATTCCTCTCCTTTTTATGATGATGATAAAAAAGATTCATTAAAAAAAGTGTTTATCAACCCCGAAATACTCACTGAAGATGGAGAAGAATGGGTATTCAATGAGGGTTGTTTATCAATTCCAGGAGTTCGTGAAGATGTTGTAAGAAAAAGTAATATTACTATTAAATATCAAAATGAAAATTTTGTTACTATAACTGAAAAGTTTGATGGGGTTAATGCTAGAGTAATTCAACATGAATATGATCATATTAATGGAATCTTGTTTACTGATAAAGTTTCGACTTTGAAAAAGAAAATGATTAAAGGAAAGTTAAATGATGTAACAAAAGGAATAACACCAACAGACTATAGAATAAAGCACTTTAAATAACTATTTTACACTGACTTTTAATACTTTTTTATCAAATATATAACCTTCTAAAATATCTCCAGCATTCACTTTTCCAACTCCAGCGGGAGTACCTGTAAAAATTAAATCTCCAATTTTTAAAGTACAAAATTTTGA
>PBVH01000005.1 GCA_002728175.1 Flavobacteriales bacterium
AATTCCATGTTTGAAATTTAATCCTATATCGATATTATTTGATACTTCTCTTTCAAGAGAACTATTTCCCTTTTCATATCTATTTGTAGGGCCGTGTTTACCGTCTGCAAATAGCTCAGCCATATTAGGACTTCTAGAGACATGAGAAAAGCCTAAGTTGTAAGACAAGCTATCATTAATTTGTTGAGCAGTATTTGCTGAAAAACTAATTGCAGAGTCTTCATAATTCTTAGTCGATGTTAATCTTTCATTGAAATCATACCTAAGAGCATATGCAATATTCATATTAGATAAGCTTGATTCAGAATAATAAGCCAAAGATCTGTTGAAACTTTCAGATTTTGGTACGTATGCATTACTAGAAAATGGCGACTTAGCATGTTCATAGCTCAATAATAATCTTCGTTCTTGATTTACCGAGTCAAAATTAAACTTTAAATTATATGCAGTAGAGTTATTATTCATAACCTTAAAAGTTCCATCTTCTTCATGCTCTTTAATGTGAGCGTTAGTGTTACTGATGGAGAAATCAAGAGAATTAGCAAAGCTTAAATTATCTAATCTTCCAATAAAATTATATGTGTCAGACTTATGGGTAGAATAAATTCTATGTTCCCCTTCTTCCTCTTCCTCCTCCTCTTCTTCTTCAGCATGATATGCGATTCCATATGTTCCTTTGTTATTGATAAAAGAAAAACTGAAATAGCCCCAATCTTTGATCATGGACAATCCGATNGTTGAGCTCTTNTCTGCATAATCAGAGTTATTGAGTGTATGCACCTCTGTTCCTTCTTCAAATAATGATCCCTCAGATAAATCATATTTAAAATAATCCCTTTTATCATGAGATATATACANAGCAAGATCATTTATATTCTTTTTTAGAAGAAAATTATTTGAATAACCTTCGCTTACTGTATCGTAAGACCTACCAAAGCTTATTTTCTCCTCACTATATAACTTATTTGTAGATGAATCTGTAACCACATTGACTACGCCACCTGTATTACCGCTATGATTAAATAGTGATGTTGGTCCTTTGATTACCTCAATATGAGAAGCATGGTTGATGTTTAACATAACAGGATGATCAGCGCTAAAAAAACTCAAGTCACTTACATAGTTATTATTAGATAGTACTTTTACTCTACTGCCTCCAAGTCCCCTAATCACTGGCTGCCCAACTGATGTGCCATAATCAGAATTCGATACTCCAGGAATACTCCTCAAGTTTGTACCAATAGATTGTGAGGATTCAATATCTACACCGGGTATTATAGTTACCGTATTTTTATTCTCAGTCACCGAGTTAGACAAAACGGATGACTGAATTTCAATAGGTGTCATATCCTCTGCATGCGCATGAGATACAACGACGAACGCTAAAAATAGCGCNGTTCTAAAAATGTTCATTTTTGCTCCTTTTAGGTTAATTAAAACGTTTAATTAACTGGATATGGTGGAGCTCGGGTAGAAAAAAAGTTTTTATGAGTTTGTTCAAGAAGAATTATTAATTTTGTTGATAATGTCTCTTCTAAACAGTGGTGTTCTTTAATAAAAAATATTGAGTGAACTTTGCCGCATTGATGACAGACTTGTACATCTGTAGCAATCTCATGCTCATCATGATGACAGTGGTTATCATGTTTGTGTTCATGCTGTTCAAACATAGGTATATACTACANTACATGTCCAAAGAAAAAAAGGCTGCCATCTTAGTNATATTTAGCTTAATCGCATTCTATGTATATCAGTTCGTGATAGGTTTCTTGGTGTTACTACTAGCAGCACACACATACTATAAAGAATAGTTTTTTATTACTTGATGGATATCAAAATAACGGCGGATAGACCAACCAATGATATTCCTATTNCAATCAACTTTAATACTTCAAGTATAATTAACTTTTTAGATTTATCCTTTTCTGCCATTGTATCTTTTTTTAACTAGCCAAAAACAATGAACCAGATAATTATTAAAACCAATGGAAAGACTACACTTCCAAAAGGATTGGCNTTNAGNAATTCTAANGACATTTTTGGATTACTTATCCAATTATTCAAAAACTTNTACAAATCAGTAACTACCAAAGCAGCNATCGCAGCAAGAATCAAATATAAAAGTATATCAGGCATTTGAGATAAGTATAAAGTGCATAGTCATGATCTACAATCATGATCTATGCACTATAAGAATTAAAATTTATACTTTGTATTTATTTGTAGCTCATTATCATCTTTGCCATAGGTATTTAACTTACTTTCAAAATGAACTTTTACATCGAGTGCATCAAAATATTTTGTTTTAAAACCAACTTTGTAATAATCATAATCTGCACCTTGNCCNATTGATTGCCCCTCNGTTATATCCTCACCAAATCCAACTTCAGCAAANGTTTGATATTCATAAATCTTAATGCTTCGTCCAATTACTATTCTTTGCTTGGTTTTCTCATATGTACCATCTTTTAATTTCATTTCATGTTCAGATCCCACATAGTTAAAATCCTCTGCCATCGTATGTCCAGTAAANAAAGCAAGTGTTAACACGATTATAAATTTCATATCACTCTCCAAAGGTTGATGAAAACCAATAATATATATAACAACTGCTAAATCAACAGTTGTGTAAATAAAAAACCTAGATTANTATACCCCATATGGGTATATTAAGATTANTANTTTTATCATCNCTTTTAATTACAACAGCTTANGTAGAATCTCGNCCTATTTCCTGGTCGGGNGGCAGTACATTAATGTATAAAACAAATTCTATGATGTCTTCTTATTACTACCACTTCTCGCCAACTTATCAATATTCAATTGGTGCAGAATATATTAATGACAGATATTTTAATGATCAATATATTAATATTAGATCAACTTATCTTTTAGATAGGAAAAATACAAAATCCTCACAAAGAAATTTATATTTAACAGGTGCTGTATCTACTAAAAAAAGTGAGGATTTCTACTATGGAATGCATGGTGATTGGGAAACGAGAAGATACTTCTCCTCTTTTTCAGTAATTAATAAGCATACAGTATCTAAAGATTATTCAGAGTATGAATTGCAACTAGGCGTTGCACCATATTTAGGTGATTATAATGAATTACATACATGGGTTATGATTAAAACTAAAAAAGACACATTAAATAATGAATGGGATACTTACCCATTTTTAAAATTATTCAAAGGTGATTTTCTTTTAGAATTGGGTACAAAAAACTCCCATTGGGACTTACACTTTATGAAGAGATTTTAATTTAGGAGATATATATGTATAAAATATTTTTAGCTTTTATATTTTTGTTTACTGGTAGCTTGCATGCAATGGATAACCCTCATGATCATGGTTCTCATAAACATAACAACATGACAGCTACAGACGGATCTAAGACTGTACTTGATCAAAAAATATATAATGATTTTATTGCTGATTTAGGTACTTCTCAAATAGTAATAATTGATGTAAATGGAATGGTATGCGATTTTTGTGCTAGAGGAATCGAGAAGACGTTCTACGATGATAAGTTAGTAAAAAAAGTACTCGTAAGTCTAGAGAAAGGTAAAGTTCTAGTAGCCTATGATAATGCTAAGAAGGTTGATTTTGGAGAAATTAAAAATATCTTTCTATCAAATGGTCAATCAGCTACAGGAATGATTCTTAAAAAAATAACATGAAATTAAAAGAAAACTCATCCAGGCTTGGTTTATTCTCTCTGTTAGCGTCATCATCAACCTTAATATGCTGCGCTTTACCAGCACTATTTGTTACGATTGGTGCAGGAGCGACATTTGTATCAATAGTTAATACCATTCCCCAGCTTATTGTAATATCGCAATACAAAGTCTATATATCTATCTTTACTCTAATTCTTTTAATCGTAGCTGGAGTTTTGATAAAAAAAGCTGAACTTCTTCCATGCCCGGTAGATCCTTTATTAAAAGATGCATGTCTTAAGACTAGAAAAAGGACTTCTAAAATTTACAATATTTCAGTAGCTATTTTCATTTTTGCAAGCTTCTTCACATACATTCTCCCTCTCTATTTATAAAATGTCACATCACCCTTCTCATAAAGAACAGTTAGTATCTCTTAAAAGAATTGAAGGTCAAGTAAGGGGCGTAATTAAGATGATTGAAGATGGAAAATATTGTATCGATATACTGAATCAAATTAAAGCTGTGAAATCTGCATTAGTAAGAGTTGAGTCTAAAGTACTCAATAAACACACTGAGTCTTGTATAAAGCAGTCGTTTAAAAATAAAAGTGAGCTGAACACTAAAATAGAAGAATTAATTAAACTAGTTAACAAATGAATCAGTCTGAAGACAATAAAATCGAATCGATAGATAAAAAAATCAAAGAAAAGGAAAAAGCTGAGCAAATTGTCAAAGATTATCTCAAGCCTTCATGCGATGAGGAAATGACAGAAGATGATTATCCAAGATTAGAGGAATAGTCTTGTCTGATTTTATTAAAATTCTTAAAGGAATAATAATAGCAATTATTGTTTTGACTATCTTTGCGTATCTTGGAGTATATATAATTTCACTTGTTATATAATTTAATTAAAAATAGGGAATATAGATTATGACTAAATGGGAATATAAAACATTTACATCAACCGGTGGTCTGAGGATTGCAGTTGAAGAAAGCTCAAGTATGGGTGAAGATGGTTGGGAATTGGTGACTATTAATTATTGCAATGATTATCGCGAATGGGTTTTCACATTCAAAAGATCAAAAGATTAATCAATTTACTATAATAACTATTCTACTGTTATCTCAATCTTCTCAGATATGAGTGGTTTATCATGAGGTATATGAAGGTGATTTCCCAGAAGGAGTTGTAATGTATGCTTACCTTTGGGCAATTCCAATTGTGTCTCAGTTTGACCTTTACCAAAATGTAAATGATTTTTATCAGCAGGAATTGGCATTTTCATATTGGGAAGTTTTTTAAGATTTATTAATAAATGGTGGTGTCCAGACATTGGTTTATCTACACCAGCAGGAACAATTTCCATACCCTCTATGCCAAATTTAACTCTGACAGGGCTTTTAACAATCTCACCATCACTTGGCATAATAAAGAACAGTTTCTGCTCCTCATTTGATGCGTTACCAGAATAACGAGAATAAGAAAAAGCATCGAATGCAAACAATGTAGTCATGAGCACTATAAAAAGCATTTTTCTCATAAGTCTAGTTTACTGCAATCTTATTGTTTATGAAATGCATTGTTAATGGTCATGGGCGCTACTTACATTTTGGCTCTAGTCGTCTACGATAGTCTACGTAATATGTCTGTACCCAATCAGGTACCCAAAATATGCATAAGTATACAATACTCAGGTACATACTGTTTATGTCTGAGAATATAATTTTACATTTCTTAACAATATAAAAAGAACTTTTCTTTTAAAATTTAGTCGTATAACAATGAATGGGTGACTTATGAAAAATTACTTATATATATTTGTAGCCTTAACGTTAACTGTCTCTTCTGCTATGGCAGAGGCAGATCCTAGGTCAGAAATTAAGGATATGATAAAAAACATTAAAACTGTAGATGATGTGAAAGAGGTACGAAATGCAATAATCAATCGAATGACTGAGATATATAACTCAGGAAAACTGGAACAGAAAACGGCGATGATGTTAAAAGAAAGAATAATAAAACTTTCAAATAAACCTCTTCCAACGCAAGAACAAATTGATTGGAGATCTGAAAATCCTATAGATATCTCTACAATTATATTTTTAAAAAAAATTCATCAATTA
>PBVH01000044.1 GCA_002728175.1 Flavobacteriales bacterium
AAGCAAATATGCATGGTAAGTATTTGAATTTTGGGCATTATAATCTTCTAATCTAACCACAATCCAAAAATCTGTATCATTGTCGTGTTTTACAACTGCAATTTTTTCAGCAGTATGAGATATAACTGGTGTATTCTTTGTTGATGCAATTACATCACCAAGACCTCCATTAAGGGTCATATCTACTTCTGAGTAGTAGAGTCCATCCCATGTGATTGAGTAACCCGATCCTATTCCATCTAAAGTAAAAATATAATAGTTTGTTGTAGAGGCTGGTTTTTTAACAATAACCGCAGACTGTGAACTACTAAAATGACCGGTTAATCCAATACCGTTTGGCATGCTTACATGATTTTTGTCCCAGACAATGGAACCATCGGTATAAAACAATAAATTTCCATTGGTGTCAGAAATAGAGGCACAGCCTTCCGAGGTACTCAAACTACATATTGCAGCAACTGGACTACCAGAACTAAAATCAAGACCTGCACTCCAACCAAAACACCAACTATACCCTTCTTTCGCACTTGGACTAATTGAATAGTTTGAAGTATTTGTAAAGACTGTATCATAAACTCCACTTGTTGTATAGGTTTGATTATTAACAGGCCAAGTATAGCTGTCGCATGCACTTACAGTAGTGTAATTTGTGTCTCCACCACAAAATACACATGACCCATCATCAACGTTTGCATTAGGATCATAGTTAGTTGCAATGGAATCTGTACATCCTAGAACCCAAGGAAAATGAATTGGATTCCAATTAACACCTACGCCCCAGGGAATGACTCCAAATTCAAGAGCTCCTATATCAGGAGCAGTGTTATGTATCTGGTGAGGTATATTAGATATCGTAATACCAGAGTCTATAATTGATGAATTAGCTAATGGAAGATAACTCACAGTATCTATTAATGTATAAAAATTAGTATTTGGATGGCTATATCCATTCCAATTATTTGATTGTACTCCTGGAATCGATGCCTGTACTGCTCTATGAGCACTCATCTTCTCACTAAAATTGTTAAATATGTATGAGCTATCATTAGAATTATCCTCATCTAATATAATTAATCCATTTTTATTACTTGAAAAAGTTGTGTTATGACATATGTAGTGATGATTTCCTTTTACCATTATTCCATTAGTTCTTACTGCAATGTTATGATGCATTTTACCATATTGACCCGCTTGACCAGGAGACCCTCCAGGAGCATCAAAACGCAAAGCATATTTTTTTGTATCATGAATATAATTATGATGTATATTTGAGTTCTGTACAGTTGCAGCAGTTCCTTGGTACACAGAACCATCAGATTGTAAAAAACCGGTTTCATAAACTTCGTTGTATGCAAATTCAGGACTTGTGCCTGGGGCAATAAAAGCTGATGCAGTTGAATGATGAACAGTGTTTTGAATAAATCTATTTGAGTCTCCGTTTATGTAAACTCCTACCATAAGAAAAGGTAACTCAGAAACAGAATAATCAATAAAACGCATATAACAATTTTCTATTAAATTATTATCTCCATAAACTCTTAGAGCTTCTCCATCTGTATGCTCGAACAGACATTTACTTATTAAACTATTATTGACCTTATTTATATTTCCTGGGGCACCTAAACTGGATACATTTGGAGGTGACAAAAAATCTTTTATCATTCTTTTAGAACAATTTGGGTATGAGAAATTACAATTAGTTATACTAATTTCACTTGATGATTTAGCTAAAAATGTAGTAGCAAAAAAATAAAGATTACTTATGCTTACATTATTAGAATTATTAATATTAAATGCGTAATCCTGAACTTTTCCTTTGATTATTTTTCCGTTTGGATTTTGTCCATCTTCTGGAAACAAATAAAGAGTTTTTGATGTAGTATCATAAAACCATTCATTGGCTTGGTCCAAAAAATCTAATTTTCCCTCTAAATAAAAATTATGGTGTTTATCTCTGTAGGAATTACTAGGGACAGGATTATAATTAAAAAAATTATCATTAGCACTGTGTGAAGTTATTTGCCTGTTAAATGTTTTAAATGAGCCAACATTCATTATTCCAATAGCACCAGATACGTTTAGTCCTGTTGATCCTAAATCAAATTTAGAAGGATCTACTAATTCAAATCCATTATATGAGCCATTTGGATATCCCAAAACAGAATCAACAATACCAGATGCCCAGCTATTTAAAGTATAGATTGATGTGTCAGTAAAATTTGCATTAGGCCATCGAGCCATAACCATTTGATTGTTATCAACAAATAGTTGCCATATATGTTTATCTAAGTTAGTTTGAAAAATATTTGAACTATATGGTATCCAATTAGAGTTAATCTGTTGTGTTCCTTCAAAACAAACAAACTCATTATTGTAGGATGTAATAACTATATCATTTTTTCCATTTATAATAACTTCTTCATGATATGTACCTGATCTAATAAAACAAGTATCTCCTGAACTCATCATACTTAGAGCTTTATTAATTGTCTTGAATGGGGAATGAATTGTGCCCGTGTTTAAGGAATCATTTCCTCCATTTGCTTCAAGAGCAACAAAAAAGGTTGTTTGTGAGAATGTTAAAAAAGGAACAAATATTAAAAATATAAATTTTTTCATAAAACAAAACTACAGAGTNGATTGTTAAAATACAACTTATCTAANAAGTATTAATCAACCAATAAAGNTTCAATTAAATAACTTTNACTAAGTATATTAATAACGTCAAAAAATTAAGTATCATCTCAATAAAAAATGTTTAGATTTGTATAATTAGTTGATCATTTATTTTGTTATAGAGTTTAATAGTCTTTTTATTATATGCAAAAATCAATANCATTTATAATATTTAATTTTNTTGTACTTATTTCTCTTGCTCAAAACAGTATCAATGGAAAAATAGTTGATGAAAATGGCGACCCTGCAATTGGATCAACTATCTCAATTAAAGGCACAACATTAGGAACAACAGCTGATATATCAGGAAATTATCAATTAGATAATATTCCTAATGGAACACAAACCTTAGTTATTTCATTTATTGGCTATAAAACAATAAATCAAACTATAATAATAGGTGAAAATGATCAGCTNAGTTATAACGCAACTATATTTCCAGAAAACAAGCTACTAGATCAAGTTGTAGTGATTGGATATGGAACACAAATAAAAAGAGAAATTTCTTCTTCGATAGTAAGTTTAAAATCTGAAGAATTAGAAAACAAACCAAATAATAATTTCTCTTCTTCTCTTCAGGGTAAAGCTGCTGGTGTACAAATTACAACTGATAATGGTATGGCTGGTGCTCCTACTTCAATAAGAATAAGAGGTATTAACACTCTCTCTGGTGGTGCTGAACCNCTATATGTTATTGACGGTGTTCCTATTCTAAATGAGGATATTAGTGAAAGTGCAAATCGATTTGGATACAACACAAGTCCTCTTGCTCTAATAAANCCAAATGATATCGAAGATATNACTATTTTAAAAGATGCTTCTGCTACTGCAATTTATGGATCTCGAGGGGCTAATGGAGTAATACTTATAACAACGAAAAGTGGAAAATCAGGAAAACCAAAAATAAATATNAACTATAATACTGGACTATCNACTGAAACAAATNGATTANAANTTTTAANTGCNGACCAATATGTNGAACTTTACAAGCAAGCATGGACAAATGACGGCAATGATCTTCAGGACTTAACACATATAAATGGTATTCATTTGGATTCAATAGCCAATACTGATTGGATAGATGAGGTTTTACAAATAGGACAATTTCACGATGCTAATCTTTCGTATAGTGGAGGAAATNATATGTTTAATTACTACATTGGTAGCTCATNTAAAAAACAAAAAACTTTTATAAAAGGCAATGAATTTCAAAGAGCAACTATAAAAGGAACAATGAGTTATAATGCTAATGAAAAATTAAATATTGAAGCAAANACAAGCTTAGGAAGAACAGATAATAAATATGCAAAAACTGGTGCTTCAGGTGGGTTAGGTAGAGCTCAGTCAGAAGCCCTACCCATTTACCCAGTATACAATTCTGATGGTTCATATTATTGGTGGGATAATGGTGGATTACAAAATCTAAATCCTGTTGCAGAAGCTAATTTGTTAGATAATAGAAATCGCTCATATAGATCTTTGAATAATTTTAATATTTCATATGAACTTAATGAAAATATCAAATTNAAAAATGAATTTGGTTTAGATATTATTGATCAAAATGAAAAGTTTTATACTCCAAAAGAAATTNCATTAAAAGTAGACTCAAATGGAATAGCTCTTTCTTCTTTAGAAGAAAGAAAAATAGAATATACTACTTGGAATTACAATTCTACTATTCACTTTAATAAGGATTACATGAAGAACAAAAAACTCTCATTTTTGGGTGGATATAGCACACAACATTCAGTAGAAAANTATAATTATAATAGAGTTTCTGACCCAAATTTAAAATTCCATTCAGATACAGAAAATGCACTTTATCAAGAATTCTCTATTAATGGAAAAGGTCAAGAGTATAAAAATATGAGCTTATTCTCAAGACTAAACTACTCTTTGTATAAAAAATATTTACTTCAAATTTCATATAGAACAGATGGGTCTTCTCGTTTTGGTAGTGATAATAAATTTGGACATTTTGGAGCTATATCATTTGGTTGGATAATTTCAGATGAAAGATTCTTGAAAGAAAACAATTGGCTGAATTTNTTAAAATTACGATCAAGTGCCGGAACCAGAGGTAATGATAATATTGGGAATTTTAATCAATATAGTTTCTATAGTTCTAATCAAGATTATGCGGGTCAAGATGGTATTGGTCCAGACAATCCTTCTGTTTCAGATTTAAGATGGGAAACAGTTTTTACNTCTGATCTTGGACTAGATTTTGGAATTTTTGAAAATAGAATTTCTGGAACTTTAGAATATTATTATACTCACTCNTCAGACGTACTAATATCGGATTCACCTTTAAGCCCATCAAGTGGTTATAGTAGTGTAACTAAAAATTTAGGTAAAGTGAAAAGTGAAGGTTGGGAACTTCAAATTACTTCTCACAATCTTTCTCCTCAAAGTAAATTTAAATGGAAAACAAATTTCAATATTAGTCATTATACTAATGAAGTGTTAGATTTAGGAGGAGTGAATGAAGTAGCAGGTACAAATTATGGAGAAAATAGAGCTATCGTAGGACAACCTGTTGGAGTATTTTTCTTAGCAGAATTTGCAGGAATAGACCCAGAAACTGGCGAAGAACTAATATTTGACTTAGAAGGTAATAAAGTAGTTTTAAATGCAACTAATTCAGTGAGTGAAAGAAAAGTAATGGGAAAACCTTATCCAGATTTTTATGGAGGTATTAACAACTCATTTGAGTATAATAGAGTTGGNATTGATATTTTCTTTGTATTTAACCAAGGACAAA
The DNA here is from genome assembly GCA_002728175.1 of Flavobacteriales bacterium. GTDB lineage: Bacteria > Bacteroidota > Bacteroidia > Flavobacteriales > BACL11. Next base: position 5,441 of record PBVH01000044.1, read on the forward strand.
TGATATATGATGACCACGGNAAAAGACAATTAGGAAATATGGGATTTGGATGGAATCAAGATATTAGATCATTAGATTACTGGNNAGAAAATGGAGATATTACAGATGTNCCTACACTTTCATTAACTGAAAACAGAGATATTAATTCTTCTCGACATCTATATGATGCCTCTTACATAAGATTAAGAAATTTAAGTATTAACTATAAACTTTCTGAAAAAATTTGTAAAAAGATAAATGCAGTTAGTTTAAAAATATTTTTATCGGCACAAAATCTAGCAGTGTGGACAAAATATAAAGGTTGGGATCCAGAAGTGAATAGAGAAGGATCTGGAGCCATTACTCAAGGGGTAAGCTACCTTTCTCCACCACAAGCTAAAACAATAACTACAGGAATTAATATTACTTTTTAATGAAAAAAATTATCATCATACTTTCTTATATTTTACTTTATAGTTGTGAAAAACAACTAGAGATTGTACCAGACTATAAGTTCCCAGCTGAACTTGCAACTTCAAATTTAGATAGCCTAGAAAAAATCACAAATGGAACTTTCAATCAGTTGCAAAGTTCTAACCTATATGGAGGAGGACTTATTGCAAATAGTGAATTATTAGCAGATAATTGGCACACTAATCCCATTTCAAATTTTTCTTTGAATCAGTTGCGCACAAGACAAATGAATGCATACAATGGTGAAGCTGGCGGATTATGGAATGATGGTTATAGAGCAATAAATATGGCAAATATCGTATTATATCATTTACCTGAACATCAAGAACAAGATATAGAAAAGGCAATATTATTAGAAGGAGAATGTCTTTTTATTCGTGCTATATGTCACTTTGAAATACTAAGAATGTTTTCTCAAGCTGCCGGATTTACAAATGATAACAGTCATTTAGGTATTCCTATACGAATTTCTATTGGTTCAGCAACTGAAGAACAGAATACACCAAGAGCTAGCGTAGAACAAGTATACAATCAAATTATTGATGATCTAGAAAAATCAATACTATTATTACCAGAAAACAAAAACGAAAGGGTATCAAAATGGGCTGCTATGGCCTATCTTTGTAAAGTATATTTTCAAAAAAACGATTTTCAAAATGCATTATATTGGTGTGATGCCATTATTGAAAGTAACCAATTTTCACTAAATACAAATATTGATGAAATTTATAGTTTAAGTGGTTGGAACTATTCAAATGAAAGTATTTTTCAAATGATTAATATTCCACAAGATATGAGTAATGGAACTCTTACAGGAAGATTAAAATCCAATTCAGTAGATTATCACACCCCTTTTAACAACCTAATTGAAACAACATTNGATGATAGAAAAACAAATTTATATACTTTCTTAGGAATCCCTTATCTAAGAAAATATAGCAATACAGCTATGAATATTACAGTTATTCGACTAGCTGAGATTTACTTAAACAGAGCGGAATGTAAAGTTCATCTTGGCTATTCTGATATAGAAGTAAGAAATGATTATAATATAATTAGACTTCGAGCAAATAATGTAGTAGACAGTATAAGTAGCGGANCAGAAAATTTATTAAGCGCAATACATACAGAAAGATGGATTGAACTTGGATTCGAAGGAGATCGTTATCATGATTTAAAAAGACGGAAAGAAAAATTTAATACTTTTATAGGAGANTTTTCATGGGACGACCCAAGATTAGTTTANCCNATTCCACAACAAGAAATGGATCAAAATAGTAATATGGTTCAGAATCAAGGTTACTAGTTATTTTGATAAGTTATAGCATTTTTATTAGTAATTAATAAATTGCAAAATCCTGCAANAATTAAACTAATTCCTGCAATTATCATTGAATTGATTGATTGACTTCCCAATAAATTTGATAAAAAATTTATNCCCCCAAGTGCAGCAACAATTTGAGGAATAACAATAAACATATTAAAAATTCCCATTATCACTCCCATCTTTTTTGGATCTACTGAGCTAGAAAGCATNGCGTAAGGCATAGATAAAATACTACCCCATGCAAAACCAATTAGTACAAATGAAATAACTAAAGTTTCACTATGAGGAACAAAATACATAAGTAAAAAACCAATACCACCCAGTATTAAAGAAATCATATGAACTAACTTCCTATTAATTTTTCTTTTTGAAGTATAAAATACCAAAAGAAGTGCAAACAACATTGAAGACAATCCGTAAATCCCCATGTAGGATCCAACAAGATTAGAGGCCTTTTGAAAAGATTTATTAGCTTCATTATACAACTCTTCTTGACCTTCAATCGCAAAATTATAATCTGAATAAATTGGAGCTGGAGCATGAAAAATATAATCTGTTAATGCNGGATTAGCCATACTCCACATTGTGAAGAANGCAAACCAACTAAAAAACTGAATNAAACCCAATTTTTTCATNGTTGAAGACATTTCTCCTATNTTATTTANAATATCTGAAATAAATTGATTNTTNTTCTGCTTCTCTTTTATAAATTCTTTCATATCATCTGGAGGATATTCAGANGTAGTGAACACAGTATANAATATACTAATTAAAAATATAAAAGCTCCAACTGCAAAAGCAACTTTTACTGACATAGGTACAATCCCTTGATCTGCAACATCACTGACACCAAGCTCAGAAATAAACCAAGGTAAATTAGATGCAATCCAAGTTCCTATTCCAATAATTAAAGTTTGTACAACAAAACCATATGATCTTTGTGAATTTGGTAATTTATCTGCTACCAAGGCTCTAAAAGGTTCCATTGAAATATTGATTGAGGCATCTAAAACCCACAAGCAGCCTGCAGCTACCCATAAAGTTGGAGAATGAGGAACAAAGAATANAGTTAAAGAACTNAATATTGCTCCAATTAAGAAATAAGGTCTTCTCCTTCCCCACCTAACGCTCCAAGTTCTATCACTCATATAACCAACAATGGGTTGAACTAACAAACCCGTTAAAGGTGCTGCAATCCACAAAAGAGGAATTTCATCTTTGCTTGCACCTAAAGTTTGAAAAATTCTTGTCATAAACCCCCCTTGTAAAGCAAATCCGAACTGAATGCCTAAGAATCCAAAACTCATGTTCCAAATTTCCCAAAAACCTAATATTTTTTTCTTGATCATACTTGTTAATTTTTATTAGTGTATATATAAAATTGCCAAGGGTCTAGTTCTAAAATTTCATTTTCATTAAAAATCTTTTCATCATTTGTAAAAACAGAATTATAGATGCCTTTTAAATTAGCAGAATTTAATTCTAATTCTATTTTTTTATTGGATAAATTAAAAATTGAAATTACCTTATTTTCATGCTTTCTTCTAATAAAAGAAAAACCTAAACTGTCTTCTCTTGAAGAAATAATTTCAATATTNCCTCCATAATTTCCATTCCAAAGAGCTTGATTATCTTTTTTAAGATTAAATAATTGTTTATAAAAATTACTTAATTCTAAATTATCCCAAATGATTGTATCCTTTTCAAAAAACTTAAGTCTTTTATCTAATCCTGCCTCTTGTCCTCCATACAATAATGGCATACCTTCAATTGTAGAACTTAATGCAGCAAAAGTTTTAACAGCATCTCCAAGTCTCTCTCTAGCANAACCTTTCCAAGAATTTTCATCATGATTAGAAGTAAAATGTAATCGATAGTCCGNANTATTAAATTCTTTTGACTTTGTATCTAAATATTCAATTATATCTAGACTAGATTTTTTTTGTTTAGCAATTTCGTTCATAACAAAATGAAGATGCCANCCATAAGTCATATCAAAAGCTTTGTTATGCAACTCTGGATTTTCTGCCTCTGCCAGCATAAAAACATTCTTTACAGTTTCTAATTCAACTCTACATTTTTCCCAAAAACTAATAGGCACCCAATCAGCTACATCACATCTAAAGCCATCAATATCAGACATTTCTAACCAAAATTTCATTGATTCAATCATTGCATTTTGCATGTCAATATTATCGTAATTCAAATCTGCAACATCCCACCAATCTGTTCCAATAGGAGGTTGTAACTGNCCAAGTGAATCTAATGTATACCAATCATAATTACCTTCTTCAACCCAAACATTATCAAATGCTGTATGATTTGCTACCCAATCAATAATTACTTTCATATCCATATCATGAATTTTCTTTACTAGAGCATTGAATTCTTCTAATGTACCAAACTCTGGATTTATTGATTTATAATCTTTAACTGAATAATAACTTCCTAAACTACCTTTTCTGTTTTTCTCACCGATGGGATGAATGGGCATAAACCAAATAATATCTACACCTAAATCTTTTATTCTTGGTAAGTGTTTTGAAAATGATTCAAAAGTACCCTCNGGAGTATATTGACGAANATTCACTTCATACATAATTGCATCTTTTGTCCATTCAGGAACTGATTTTTTATCTTCTATTGTCGAAGAACATGATAATAGAAACATACTAAAAATTACAAATAAGTTTTTCATTTTATATTTAATTTAAGGTTAAAATTTCAAAGGAAAATGGNGATAATGTTACAATACTATTTTCAATTTTGGAATTAAAATATTGNTTNTATGCACCAAGATCTTTATTTAAGTTAATATTTACTGACTCAAANCCTTTATTGAACATAATAATTGATTTCTGATTCAAATAATTTCGTTCATATACATAAGTTTTGTCGGTGACTTGCAATAAATTAAATTCACCATAGATTAACGATAATTTAGATTGTCNTAANCTCAATAAAATTTGTATATTTTTTNTNACATCTTGCTGATAAGNGTTTAATTCTTCAAATATCATTGGTCTTCTATTATCNGGATCTCCAGCACCTACCATNCCAATTTCATCTGCATAATAAATAACNGGNATTCCTGGTATTGTAGNAATAAATGCTGTCAACATTTTCAGTTTATTATANCCAATAGTATCTTTTATTTTNACATCTCGATCCCAACCAGCNTCTTTAGCATCTTCANTAAAACTCAATCCTTTACTNGCATAAGAAATAAATCTTGGAATATCGTGATTACCAGTAATATTACCCATTAATGAATGATTACCATAATNTGAAAAAGTCTCCATCAAAGAATTGTGTAATTGCTTGAAAGAAGTGTTATCTTTTGCAAAAACCTCTCTAGAATCAAAATATAAATTAAAATCAAATTGTCCGTCCAACTGACCAGTTGAAACATAACTGCCAATTAGTTCTCTACTTCCAAAAGTTTCTCCGATTTGATAAATAGATTTATTAGGAAAATTAGTTTTTACTTTTTTTGTTAGTGTCCTCCAAAAAATCGTCGGAATATGTTTTGTAGCATCNTGACGGAAACCATCTAATTTATATTCCGACAACATAAAAAGAGCAGAATCTGTCATCATCTCTACTGCNTCNGAGATACTATAATCAATTGTTGGTAAAAATCTATCAAACCATGTAGTTAATCTTTGTTCATCCCAAATTCTAATATTTTCTGTTCCATCCTCAAGGATCAAATCAGTTGCCCATTGAGGATGTTTTTTTATAATGGGATTATTTTCATGAACATGATTTGATACAAAGTCTAACAATACTTTTATCTCTTTCTTATGTGCTTCTNNAACTAATTTTTTAAGAGTTTNAGAGTTTCCAAATCTAGAATCAATTTTGGTACATGAAACAGGCCAATATCCATGATATCCTGAATATTTTCTATGAGGGAAAGGATATTCTACTTCAGCATGCAAAGGATTTTGTGTAACTGGAGATAACCATATAGCATTAACACCCAAATTAGAAAAATATCCTTCTTTTAATTTTTGAATGATTCCATCCAAATCTCCACCATGATAATTTGCTTTTTGATGAACCTCTCTATCATTTATAGGACTGTCATTTTCTTTATTTCCATTCAAAAAACGATCTACTAATATAAAATATAAAATAGATGAATATTTATCTTTAGAACTTATATCAGAGGATTTTGTGATTACTTTTCCGAAATTTAAAGGAATCAACAATGAATTACTTTGTCCATTTTGATTAAAACTATAAGCTCTAATGTGAGAATATTCTTTTTTCTTAAAATTTTCAGGAATTTCTAAAACTTTCTTACTTTCAATTAAAGTGTTATCACAAAAAATTAAAATCTCTTCTGTTTTTTCAGAAATAATATGAATATCTCCGTTTATTAACTGAAAAGATAATTTGGGAAGATTATCTTTATTTTTATCAATTAGTAAAAGTGAATTTAGCCCTCCAATACCATTACTGATTGTTTTAGAGTTGTAGTCATCTATCTTCCACTCATCATCTAAAATAAGTTGATATTGGTAACTTCCAGGATTAAGAAATAGCTCTATTTGCCATTTTTGATCTACAAATTCCATTTGCCCAAACTTAGGGTTCCAATCATTAAATTCTCCAACGGCACATACTTTTGAAAATTCTTTTTCACTATCAGGATAAGATAAAATAACTTTCTTTTTCTTATTTTTCCTTATTAAAATTGAGTAAGAAATACCCTCTACCCAAAATTTCAAAACAGACAATAAAGGTACGTCATCATCTGAAATTAAAAATACTTTTGTTTTATCATCTGAAAGAATACAATCAATATCTGATGTAACAGAATCTATATGTTGATTAATTAAATAATCTTGAACTAATATTTCAGTAGTATCAATATCAAGTGATACAGGTAAAAACAACTCATATTCTTTTTTTTGAATTTTATTTTCTTTACAACTAAAAAATAATAATAGAATAAAAATATATCTTAACACAATATCTCTTTTTGATTATTTGATGGTATTAATTGTCGCTTCTTATTCAAATATATTACAAGATCATCATTTCCATTATTGGCTATTGAAACACCTTTTTTATGAACCTTAAAATAAACTCTTTGGTTATTATGTACTATATTAAAGCTATAGGATTTCCAATTCTTTGGTAAAATAGGATTAAGTCTCAATTCATTATATTTTACTCTAACACCCGCGAATCCTTCTACAATTGAAAGCCAAGTTCCTGCCATAGAAGTAATATGTAAACCCTCAGAGACTTCATTATTATAGTCATCTAAATCTAATCTTGCAGTTCTTAAATACATTTCATAAGCCTTTTTTTCATCTTTAATTAAAGAAAATAATATTGAATGAACACATGGGGAAAGTGAAGATTCATGTACAGTAAAAGGTTCATAATAATTTACATTTTCACTTATAGTATTTAAGTCAAAATCTGATTCAAAAAAATAAAGACCTTGCAAAACATCAGCTTGCTTAATGTAAACTGATCGTAAAATCCTATCCCAAGACCAGTGTTGATTTAATGGTAATTCAATTTCTGGTAAACTTGCAGCGGGAATTAATTCTTTATCTAAAAAATTATCATTCTGTAAGAATATATTAGTTCCTTCAATTTTTGGTAGATATATATTACTAATAATTTTTTGCCATTTTTGCTTTTCTCCTTTTCTTAACAGTGACTTGTAATTAATGAGTATTTGGGTATCTACTTCCAATGCATATGATAAACACCATTTAGCGATATAATTTGTATACCAATTATTATTTACATTATTCTCATACTCATTAGGACCAGTAACTCCTAAAATTACAAACTTATTTTTTTGTTCTGACCAATTGACCCTTTGGGACCAAAAACGTGCAATTGCAATCAATACTTCTCTTCCGTATTCTTTTAAAAATGGTATATCATTAGTATGTTTGACATAATTATAAATTGCATAGGCAATTGCACCATTTCTATGAATCTCTTCAAAAGTAATTTCCCACTCATTATGACATTCTTCACCGTTCATAGTAACCATTGGATATAAAGCAGCACCAGCAGAAAAACCTAATTTTTCTGCATTCTCAATTGCTTTATCTAATTGTTGGTATCTATAAAGAAGTAGTTGTCTTGCAACTTTTCTGGGTGCTGTTTTTAAATAAAAAGGTAAACAGTAGGCTTCTGTATCCCAATAGGTAGCACCACCATACTTTTCTCCAGTAAATCCTTTTGGACCAATATTTAGCTTAGGATTTTTTCCAGTGTAAGTCTGATAAAGTTGAAAAATATTAAATCTTATTGCTTGTTGAGCCTTCAGGTCACCTTCGATGATAACATCCGCATTTTCCCAAATTTTTTGCCATGATTGCTCATGATTACATAATAGTTTTTTAAAGCCATATTTTTTAGCCTCATTTACTTTTAAAATCGCTAAATCAGTAAGTGATAATTCTGAATCACTTAAATTTGATAAAATAGAAACATATTTGAATAAAGTATACTTACTACCCTTTTCTAAATTAATCTCAAAACAATTACTAACATATAACTCTTTTTCTATTTTATCGGCTTTTATATTTACTTCATCATGATTCTTTTGAAAAGAATAATGCATAGCAACTGCTACTTGAAAATTAGTTATTTTTGTGCTTGCACATACAACTCCTTTATTATCATATGCCTTTTTAACTCTCTCTTCCCAAAACATTTCATTATGATTAGAATCTTTATTTCGAACATTAAAGTCTAAATATGGAGTGAACTTAACTTGACCACTAAAATTAACAGGAGTTATAGAATAAGAAATTGCACCTATTTCATCATCATCCATAGAACAGAAACGAACAGACTCTACTTCAATCTTTTTGCCATCATTGAATGAACAAACAAATTTACGAGTCAAAATTCCTCTATACATGTCTAATTCTCTATAAAAAGAATCAACCTGACAAATTGCTAAATCCAATTGCTGCTCATTAACCTCAATGTTTATTCCAATCCAATTACAAGAATTCAATACTTTAGCAAAATATTTAGGGTATCCATTTTTCCACCATCCTACCTTTGTTTTATCAGGATAATATATACCCCCAACATAGCTACCTTTTAAACTTTTTCCACTGTATTTTTCTTCAAAATTTGCTCTTTGACCAAATGCTCCGTTTCCTATACTAAAAATACTTTCTGCTGCCTCTTGTTTACTTGAGTCAAAATTATGTTCAATTATTTTCCACTCATTTAAATCAAACAACGCTTTCATAATCACTCAAATTAAATTCTTTCATACTATTTAAATAGACATCAGCTATTAATTTTATATTTTCATTTCCAACACCAATTACTTTAAATCCACCTTCCTTTGCTGCACTAACACCACTAGCTGAATCTTCAAAGACAATACATTCTTTGGGACTTAAATTCATAAAATTAGCAGCTTTTTCAAATACTTCTGGAGATGGTTTATGTTTAGTAACCATTGTACCATCAATAATTACATTAAAATAATTGGTAAGTTTTAATTTTTCTAAAATGAATGATGCATTTTTTGATGAAGAACCTATAGCTAAAAGAATATTTTTATTTTTAGCTTCCAGTAACAAATCCTCTACCCCATCAAGAATATCTAATTTATTTAAATTGCGAAGTGAGTACTTATATAATTCATTTTTTTTATTTAATAAGTGATTGATTTTCACTTCACTCAAACGAATATTTGCTAGTTCTAGAATTATATTTAGTGAATCTCTACGATTGATGCCTTTTAACGATTCGTTTTCCTTTTCAGTAAAAACAACACCTAGTGAACTAGCTATTTTTTTCCATGATAAAAAATGATTTTTTTCTGTACTTACTATAACACCATCTAAATCAAATATTAATCCTCTGATCATTTTGTTAAAAATATCTTATCTCTTATAAGTTTATGATCTGTTTTAATAGTAAATGGGTAAAAACCTGTTTTTAACTTCTGCCCAAAACTTGAAGTTCCATCCCAATCAAAAATACCTTGACCATTTTCACAAATTTTTGTTTGTGTATTTACTTCTCTTCCTAAATTATCAAAAATAATTAATGTTGCGACACCATTCCCTTCAAACGAAATTTGAGTAGATTCTGAAAAAGGATTTGGATAAATATTCAACTTTTCATTTGATATTGTTTGATTTGTTAAAATTGTAGATGTATCAATTGGATTTGACATGTTGGGCTTATCCAATCGAATATCTGTAAATATTTTCCAATCACCAGGATTTAGATCTATTGTCATGTGAACATCTGTCACATTAATACTATCTCCAGAAATATAATCATACCACCAACCAGTATGCTGGAATCCTGTATAAGTATCATCTTCAACAACATTAAAATTTCCTATAACAACAGCATTCATTTGAGGATCATCAATATAAATTTGTTTTTGTGTTCCCCAAGTTTCCATTCTATAGTCAGAAGTTCTAAATGCGGGATAATTAATTTTTAATTTAATTAAAGCTGAATATTCTAAAAATAAATTATACCTATAATAATCATTTTTATAATCCCACTTAACTGGTTTTGGAGCGGTTCGAGACTCCGAAGTATTAGAAGGAAAGTTAATAGAATAATCATAACCTAGCTCACCAAATTGCCACATTAATTTTGGTCCAGGAACTGTAAAGAAAAAAGCAGCAGCTTGACCCATTCTTTTTAATGAAGTTTCTAAATCCTTAACGTTATAAGTTCCACTTGAATTACCATATAACATATTATTGTACATAAGTCTTTCTTCATCATGACTTTCCATAAAACCAACTAAATTATGATAGGTCCAGCCTCTCTCATTTTTTGAAACACTCCACTCAAAATCATCTCCACCATTTCCTACATATCCCATAGTAGATTCATTATACTGATTATGACCCTTACCCCACAACATACATCCATGTGCTGATAATTCCATTTCTTCTGAATTTTCTGCAAAATGTTCTAAGATAACATACTTTCCGGGGTGATTTTGCCACAGGTTAGTTGCTATTCTTTTTATATTATTTATTCTGTCCCAATCATAATTGCTCCATAAACCAACGTTTCCAAGAGAATTAAATTGAGTAAATCCTTTAGATAAATCAAAACGATAACCATCAAATTTAAACTCTGAAGTCCAATAGTCTAACACACTATCTACCATAGCATGAACCAGAGGAGAAGAATGATTAAAATCATATCCTACGTTAAATGGATGAGTGGCTATATTATTGAACCAAGGACTTTGACTAGTTGGTTCATCTCTTCCTTTGTCATAGTATAAGCGCAACCAAGGATTTGGTTGAAATGCATGATTAAAAACTATATCTAAAATTACTGCAATATCATTAGAATGACACGAATCAATTAATGCCTTTAAAGTTTCTTCGGGACCATAAAATTTCTCAGCTGCAAAAAAGAATGTTGGTGCATATCCCCAAGAAAGGAGCCCGTCAAATTCAATTATTGGCATAAGTTGAATGGCATTAACACCTAATTTTTTTAAATGAGATAAAGAATCAATTACAGTTTGATAATCTGAACGATATGAAAAATCTCGTATCAATAATTCATAGATTACTAGATCTCTACTGTCCGGTGGTGTAAAATTTTGAGTCTGCCAATTATATTCTTGTTTATTTGTTTCTATTACAGAAACTTCATGAGTTGTTTTACCGTGAGGATAAGAAATTAGATTTGGATAAACAGAATTTGGAATATATTGATCATATTCAGAAATTACTTTTCTTGAGTATGGGTCAGCTATTTTAATTGATGCATCAACAAAATATTGAAATAAGTATTCCACATTTGGTGTTAAACCATTAATTTCAATCCAATATTTTTCTCCATTTTGAGATTTATTCATTCTAAAATTTGGATCAAGCTCCCAATTATTCCAGTCACCAATTACATATACAAAATCCTTAAAAGGGGCTTCTAAAACTAAAACTACAGTGCTATCATTAATATAATTAATTCCATTTATTGCTCCGCTAGGTGGATCTTGAACAACCTGCGGTCCTTCAACTATATAATAAATGGAGTCAGTATAACTTACTCCAGCCGATTGCATTTCATAGTGCAAATAGTGTTTTCCTAGATTTTGTGTTGAAAAATTCATAGCTAAACTATCTCCATAATTTTGAGAAATAAGTACCCCGTTACGAAACAAATTAATCATTCCATTTTGTTTGCTTCTTATTTGGATATTGATATTATCACCTAAAGTTCTAATAAATGGAAAATCAAGGGGCTTAGTAAAACGAACAGTCTCAGAACTATCAAAAATAGGAATAAAAAATTCTGAACCATCAATATTTCTTCCAGAAATATTTCCATTGGCATTTCTAAAAACAAAATTTAAATACCTTACTTTATCAGTATTTAAAATACCATAATAAGATTTTATATGAAATTTTATCTGAAATAAACTTCCTCCTAATGAGGTTAACTGAATTATTGAATCTGCTCCTTCATGCCATTCAACCGGTGTATTCTTCCAGTCTGACATACTAGAAGAATATTTATTTATTACTCCTGTATGAGCATAAATTGTATTCGTATTTGCAAGAGCACCATTTCCAAGTGATGAATTATATGTAATGGTAATAGTATCATGAATTGACGGGAATTCTGGTGACCATGAAATAACTTGACCTCTTATAAAAAATGATTTAAATAAAACACAAATAAAAATAAGATAAAACTTCTTCATATTAATTTACAATTACTGACTCCATAATATGATGACTTTTTCCTCTGATTTCTAAAACATATTTAGAGGCTGATAATTTGTTACCATTAACTTCTCCATCCCATCTAATCTCATGATTACCAGATTTCATCTCACCTTCATATAATTGAAAAACTAATTTTCCTTGTAAATCGTATAGATTTAACTGAAGATCTTGTTCATAGTTCTGCAAGGTGAAACGAATAAAAACGGGACCTGATGAAGGATTAGGATATACTTGAACATTTCTGATATCTTTAATTTCATCTAATCCTAATGTTGTCATCTGAACAGTTAGTGCTTCATATGCACTTAGGTCGACACTCTGAATAACTTGAGGATTTCCATTTTTTAAACCTGTTATAAAAATATCATTACATCCATTATCTCTTCCTGAATAAAATCCGTCTTTATCACGGAAAACAACTCCTATAGTATATGGAATCAGTCCATTTTGATAAACTACAGAAGAATCACTCCCCATACTAGTATCCTGAACCAAAGTAAGATCAGAAAAATAATCTTCAATAATAAACTCCATTGACCATATACTATCACCTTCATATGTCATTAACCCAACTCCATCATCTTGAGGTGTTGGACCCCAATTTCCAACTACATGTTGCCATACTCTAGATTGAAAAGGTGTAATTTGAGTAGTACAAAACAATTCGTTTGCTGATTGATCATTACAGTCACGATTTTCGGGTCCAAATGGTGATTGTTCATTACATGTACATAATCCCAAATGAGCATAAACTTTATTTGAATCCACATCTCCCATATTTAAATTACAAGAAGGATTGAGCATTTGTTTTACATCTAATTCAAATCGAACCCAAGTTGATTGAGAATAAGATTTAAACTGGACGATTATAAATAAAAAGAATAAAACTTGTTTTATAAATTTCATGATTTATTATATTTAATATTTTATTAATTTTTGATGAGTTATTGTTTCTGTATTATCAAGAGTTATAAGATATACTCCTTGTGGTAATAAGGAAACATCCAACATTGTTTTTAATTTTAATATTTTTTTAGATAATATGATTTTACCATTAAAATCAGTAATAGTAAGTTGAGAAAAATTTGATAATTTATCTAATTCAATGCATATCTGATTTTTACTTGGATTTGGATAAACTTGAAAATTTGAATTTATATTTTTTATATCATTAGAAATAAGATCAATTGTTGATGTAAAAGCATCAGTTCCACAACTATTAGAGACTAACAAAGTAACATCAAAAACCCCAGAATTTTGATAAGTAAAAGAGACATCTCCATTGCTTGTATCAAGAAAAGTTCCATCTGACATAAAATCCCACAAGTATGATGTTGCATGAGAAGAGGTATTAATAAAATCTACTGTCAATCCATTAATTGTATAAGTAAAACCTGCAACGGAAGCTGTATCCATTGTAATATTAACATAATCACTTCCTTGACAACCTAAACTGTCTGTCACAGTTACATAATATAATCCAAAAGTGTCCACAACAAAAGTTTGAAGAGTTGTGCTATCAGACCAGAGATAGTTATTCCAATCACTTCCAGCATCTAAAATCAAACTATCACCTAAGCAAAGTTTTTGATCATTTCCAATATCCACTAGCGGAGGATTCGATAAAGATATCAAAATAGTGTCTGAAGCAATACATCCTAATGAATCTGAAACTAAAATACTATAAATACCACTTGATGAAATAATAATCTGTGAGCTAGTATCCGAAGTATTCCATTCATAAGAAGAATAATTACCATATACAGTTAACACCATACCAGCCAAAGAACATAGACTAGTATCATTACCTAAGTCAACTGTTAAATTATAGCAAGAACCATCATCAATTGTAGCTAAAGGATTGTAATTGCAAGATGTGATATCCATACAACCGTAAACGAAATAAATACAGGAACCATCGTCAACTGTAGCTGTTGGATCATAATTTGTAGCTGTTGGATCTGTACAACCATAAACTGGACATGTAGAAC
>PBVH01000045.1 GCA_002728175.1 Flavobacteriales bacterium
AAAAGAATAAAAATTATACATGATTCAAATCCTATACATATTGATGGAGAACCATATTCAGTAAATAATACCATCAATATAGAAACTATTCCAAACAGTCTTAAAATATTTTGTTAAATGAAAAAAAGAAAAAAAAATATAGTATACTCAACTAATCCAAACTATCAATATGAATATGAAGATGAATTGGAAAATACTATTGATAAAAACAACCAAAATTTAAAAATTCACCTTAATAGGCATAAAGCGGATAAATTTTCTGTTGTTATCAAAAACTTTATTGGTACTAAAGATGAAATGAAGAAAATTGAAAAAAATATAAAGACAAAATTAGGTGTTGGTGGAAGTATTAAAAATAATCAAATAATAATTCAAGGAAAAGTAAGAGAAAAAGTAATTGAAATATTAAATTCTGATGGTTATAAGACTACTTCGGTTGGAGGATAAGTGCCCAGAGCGGGAATCGAACCCGCACGTTTAAAAAACACATGGCCCTCAACCATGCCTGTCTACCAGTTTCAGCACCTGGGCAATAAAAAAAATTATCCCGTCTAAGCGGGATATTTTTGTGACCTGGCTGGGGCTCGAACCCAGGACCCTCTCCTTAAAAGGGAGATGCTCTACCAACTGAGCTACCAGGTCAATTTAACAGGCGCAAATATAATATTTCTTTAATTCATAAATCTTTTTTTTAATATAAAAATTAAATTTAATAAGTGAAATTTGTATTATTATAAAAAAATAAAAATGATTTATCTTATTGGTTATATGGGAAGTGGAAAAACAACAATTGCTGCCGGATTATCTAATATGTTAAAACTTCCATATGTAGACACTGATGAGGAAATTCAAAAAAAAACAAATTTCACAATAAATGAAATTTTTAAAAAATTCGATGAAATTTATTTTAGAAAAATAGAGAAAGAAATTTTTACTAATATTAAAGGAAATAAAATAGTTTCAACTGGAGGTGGATTACCAATTTATTCAGATAATATGAAATATATTAAGAGAAATGGTATAAGCATTTATCTCAAAACTCCAATTCAAATTTTACATAATCGACTAAAAAAAAGTTCAGATAATAGACCGTTAATTCAAAAAGTTAAAAAACCTGATTTAAAAAAATTCATTAAAAAACAAATTAAGGAAAGAGAATATTTTTACAAGCAAGCTAGTTTTATATTGGAAACAAAAGACTTAAGTAAAGAAGAAATTTTAAGAAAGATACACTCCTTTATTTGCAGTCGTTAAATCAACATTTATATATTCTTTTAATGTGGTTGACAATGAAAGACCAACATAATCAGATTTAATTGGATATAAATTATGATTTCTATTTACTAATACAACTGTTGATAATTTTTTTAAAGGAGTTGATAAAAATATTTTAGATGAATATATTAGTGTTTTTCCAGAATTAAGAACATCATCACATAAAATAACAACTTTATTTTTATAATCACTTTCTGAAAGATTAATATTTGCAGTTTCATCATATGGATTTTTTTTATTTAAATCAATACGACCAATAGTTACATTAATGTTTGATATTTTTTCAATTACTTTCATTAACTTTTTTGCTAAAATTGAACCTCTATCAGAGATACCAACAATAACAATATTTTTCTCGTTAATATTGTTTTCATAAATCTGCCATGAAAGTCTATTAACTTTCTGATTAAGTTGATTAAAGTCTAATATTTTAATTTTTTCTTTCATAACTCAGTTGTCAAAAATATGAAATTAATTCATTATTACATTTCCTGTAAAAGTATGGGATTCACCAATATCATCAATAATTTTTATTATGTAACTATAATTTCCAGTATAAATTTCCTCTTTATTATCAACAGAACCATCCCAAGTATTCAATTTATCATTAGAGTAAAAAACTAAATTACCCCATTTATTATAAATAAATATTTCAAAATCACTGAAATTTTCACCCTTAACACAGCATGGATCCCATGGAAAATAATCGTTTAATTTATCGCCATTAGGTGTAAAAGAATTAGGCAAGTATAAAGAAAAAACAGGTTTAATGTATAGTTCATAAGTAGTATCCTTAACACATGGGCCATTTTCTGCTACTAAAGTAACATCATAGTAACCAGGTTCATTATATGTATAAATTGGGTTTTCTAAGTATGAGACGCCGTTAAAAGGAGGATCACCAAAATTCCAAGTAAAATTATTTGCAAACTGCGAATTATTTATAAAAGAGACTTGTGACTGAAAGATATTATTATCATTTATAACATAATCAAATCTAGCAATCGGAGTATTTAATACATCTATTAATATTTCATCATCACTTGAGTTAACACATCCATTTATATCTGTTAAGGTTATTATTTCATATAATCCTTCTTGAATTGTAGCTAAAAAAGATGTGTTTGAACTAATTTCCAAAATATTATCATTAATTACCTGATCAATTGAATAAACTAAACTAAAAGGGAAATTCCCACTAAGTGATAGTAAAATAGCAGCACTATCATTATCGCAAATTGTGATAAAGTCATCAATAAAACTAATTGTAGGTAAAGGATTTACTGTAATAGTAATACTATCATTATTTTGACATCCAATACTATCAATACCGTTCAAATAAACTGTTGTTGTTAAACTTGGTGAAATAGTTACTGTGCTTCCATTGGGTGACGATAATAAATTAGATGGACTCCACAAATATTGATTTGCACCATTAGCAGATAAAGTAATACTTTGACCTTCACAAATTACATCTGCTGAAGATGATATAGAAATATCGGGTTTAACACCAACGTTAAGTTGAAAATTAGTAGTTGATTTACAGTTATTTATATCAGTTCCTGTTACAGTATAGTTTATTGAACTATTTGAGCTTGCAATAACACTAGACGGGGATATAATATTTAAACCAGAAATTGGATTCCAAGTATAATCATTTGCCCCAAAAGCATCAATTTGAACAGAAGCGCCTTCACAAATATCTGCACTAATTGGCGATAGTGTTATATTTGGTTTTGGATTTACATTTACTTGTGCTGTTAAAACATCAGAACAGCCATTTAAATCTGTTCCTGTTACAGAATATATAGTTGAAATAGTTGGACTTGCAATGACTGAAGAACCAGTATTGACATTAAGAGCAACTGAAGGAGACCATAAATAATTTTGTGCCCCAACAGCAATTAAACTTATAGAACTATCTTCACAAATAATAAAACTATTACTGTTAATTGATAATGATGGTAATGGATTTACTGAAATAGATTTATTAAGTGTTGTTATACAGTTTTCTGAAGAAATTCCAGTTACGGAATAATTAGTTGTCATAGTTGGCATAGCAGATACTGTAGATCCGGTAGTTACATTTAAACTTGAAGCTGGAGACCAAACATAGGAAACTGCACCTGTAGCTGATAAATTAACAACCTCTCCTACGCAAATAGTATCATTAGTACTACTAATTGAAATGATTGGATTATTTAAAATTGAAACTTGATAATTAACTGTTGATTCACATTGGTTCAAATCAGTACCAATTACAGTATAACTTTGTGTCACTGATGGGTTTGCAATAACAATATTTCCTGAAGATAGATTTAAACTATTTGAAGGTGACCATACGTATGAACTAGCTCCATTAGCGATAAGTGTGGTTGAATCTCCTTGACATATTGTATTTGTTCCAGAAATATTTATCGCAGGATTTGGATTAACATTAACTGTAGAGTATATGCTATCTTTACAATTATTGTTATCAACACCAACTACTTTGTACTGAGTAGATATGTTCGGAGTTGCAACAACAACATTACCAATTTGACTATTTAATGAATTTGAAGGTGACCAAAAATAATTATTAGCTCCACTTGCTGTCATAGTTACTGAATTTCCTTCACATATAGTATTTCCTGAAGAATTAATAAACAAACTTGGTGGAGGTAAAACATCAACAAAAAATGTTGTTTGATCAGAACAGCCAGAAGCATTTTGAGCAGTGATTGTGTAAGTTATTGTATCTAAAGGACTAATTATTACATTAGATCCGTTAGTTGTATTTAAATAAGTAGGTGGAGACCAAGAATATGAGTTTGCACCATATAAATTTACTTCAACTGATTCTCCACTACAAACTTGAGGATTAGGTTTATCAGCATATATATTTATTGAAGATACAACATCAATTACAACCGAAACATCAACAGGACAACCATTTACATCAATTCCAGTACACACATAAGTTATTCCTGGTGAGCTTGGAGTTGAAGTTACGTTTGCACCCAAATTAGTATTGAGCCAAATATTTGGACTCCAGCTATATGATACTAGTCCTGAAGCAGATAAACTAATATTATTTCCATTACAAACTTCATATGTTAAAGGTGTATTACTAACTAAACTTGCAGAAGAAGTTAAGGAAATCGCAGGCTCATTAGGCTCACTAATTAAAACTTGAAAACTCGAAGAACAATTATTTGCATCATATACAGTTAGCTGATACTGGCCTGCCGATAATCCATTTGCAGTTATTCCTGTCTGTATAGGGTTAGTACTCCAAAAATAACTGTAGGA
This sequence comes from Flavobacteriales bacterium, assembly GCA_002728175.1. Taxonomy (GTDB): domain Bacteria; phylum Bacteroidota; class Bacteroidia; order Flavobacteriales; family BACL11. The sequence goes on from PBVH01000045.1 coordinate 4,567, forward strand.
AGATGCCCCACCTATTGTATTAGAAACTATAGCACTTCCATCAGAATAACCGAAACAAGTAGTTGGTGTGGATATAACGTTAGAGATAATTGAATCTGGCTCATTAATAACAACATTTAAAGAAGGTAGCTGACATCCTTTATCGTCCGTTACAACAACCGAATATGTACCAGCTATTAAATTAGTTATCGAATCTGAATAGTTCATACTATTATTTGTTATTCCATTCGACCAACTAAATGTAAAAGGTGGTGTTCCGCCTACTAAGTCTACATAAATCTTACCATCATTTTCATTTAAACAAGTAATATTTTGTCCATTATAGTCAGAAATTGAATCTGAAATCATAAATGTACTTGATGGATCTTCAGTGATCGTTAATGTAAATGTTCCAGTATCAGAATAACTAACTGCATCAACAACTACGTAATATATTCCAGCAGAACATAAAGATGTTGTGATTTGTGACTGCAAACCACAGTTAGAATTATCGTTGCTCTCGATAAAATTAATAGTATCAGATTCTGAAAGCAAGTATAAATGACTATCAAACTGTGCTCCCCCAACACCGCATAATGAAATATTTACTCCAGTTGGATTAGATATGTTGAATGAATAAATGACATCATTTCCACTACTAGCAGTATAATTATTGTTGTAACAAATATTACTATTAAAGTGCGACGTTCCTGGAAATGGTAATAAGGTCCCTAAATCGATGGCATTATTAAATGATGTTCCTTTAGTATATCTCCACATTGTTTCAATATGAGGTTTATAATAAGAATCAGTATTAGGAGCTGGTGTATTGTTAGAATTATTTACACATCCTGAACCATTTATTTGCCCATGAGAATAAAATTGACATGGGGGAATAATATTTTGTGATGAAGTATACCGCCAATCTAGTCCTGTATGAAAAGGTTCAGCTTCACAACCATAATCATCTCCTTGAAATGCTAAAGGGGCACAACCACCGCCTAACCACCATGGTAAAGTATACTGACAAGTAGCAGGTTCAAAAATATTTCTAAATCCAGAATTATTTATTGTAACTCCTGCCCAAGACAAAGATGTAAAAGGATCCGATGGGTTATCATCTTCCCAACCAAAAAACTTCATCTTTAAAAATTGTGGCACTATATTGTTATTATAATTAAGAATTGAGACAATTGAATTAAAATCTCTTGAGTTTGTTCCAGATAAAGATACTTGAACAATATCATCGTTAAATGCTAAATCATCTTGTGTGTTAATAATATTATCAGTTCCTTCGATAGGCAAACCTGAAGGTCCGTAACCAATCCATGGTAATATATTCAAATTGTCGCTAAACCAAAGTTTATATGTAAAATCCTCAGGTTCGGAATTTATATTTGTACCAAAAACTGACCAGTCATCTCCTTCGTAATAATTTCCAACTTCTCTTAACTTAACTTGAATTTCAATTGGACCATCAGTATAGTTTTGAGCATTTAAAACTATGGCATTAAAAAAAAATATAAACAAATAACAAAGCCCTATATACCTCATAATTGTCAATGAGTTGTAAATATATAAAATAACATTATGAAACTAAAAAAAAAGGGGGGCTTAAACCCCCTCTTTAATTTATTGTAATAATAATTTTTTATAGATTTTATCTTTACCATTAGAAATTTCAATTAAATAGTTTCCTTTTGAAAATCTTGATAAATCAATATTAGTTTTGTAGTTACCACTTAAATTGTTTATTTCCTTCATATATACATCGTTACCGTTCGATGAAATTATTCGGATAATGTAATCTGAAGAATTTTGTGAAGTAAACTCAACGTTAATGTAATCTGAAGTTGGATTTGGATAAATATTTAATTCTTTGATATCTTCCACTGATAAACTTGTCGGGAGATCAACATAGAAAGAATCAATATTTGAAATACATCCATTAGCATCTTCAACATAAACACTAAACCATCCGCTGGTAATTGGTTCTAATGGAGATACATTTGATGTAAATGCATTAGGATCTACCCAAGTAATAATAAATGGAGCAACGCCATCAGTTATTATAGCTTCCCAAGAATATGAATTAGCAATTTGAGTAGCAACAACTGTTGGAGCAGTATTTATAGTCAAATCCAATGTCACGATACTATCACATCCATTAGCGGCACCATTTACATAAGTGAAGGAATACATTCCACTTGAAGTATAAGTTTGTCCATCTACAGACCATGTATATGGCTCACAAGTAATGTGTGTTTCCGTACTTTTTGGTAATGGAAGAATAACTAAATTTAATGTTGCAATACTATCGCATCCATCAACGTTTGTCAGTGTATCAGTATATAAACCTGATGACGATAGGGTATCTCCACCCCAAACATAGAACTCACAAGATGTTTCTGAACTTGTTCCTGAATTACTATTAACAATAGTAAGTACAAGAGTATGTACAGAGTCACAACCTACGGAATTTAGGTATGTCTTATCGTAAGATCCTGATGATGTGTAAGTAGTATTATCCCATTCAAACACATCACAAGCAGTTATTGTTGTAGTACCCTCAGTGTTATGTAAAACAGAACCGATTGTAACAGTATGAACACTATCACACCCTACACTATTTACAAATGTTTCGGTATATGTTCCTACAGAATCTATAACAACTGTTCCCCATAAATATGGAACACACAAAGTATCTATCGTACTTGAATTTGGACTACTCGAGTAATTAATCGTTAAGTCTAAGTGAATTGTACTATCACATCCAGCACTTGTTTGATATGTATAAGAAGCAGTATTATTTGATACTGTGTACGTTACACCATCTATCCATGTATATGAATCACAGTGTACTTGTGTATCAACAATATCAGTGTATTCTGGTACAACAGTTACTTCTAAAAACACAATACTATCACAAGTTCCTGAAACATTACTTCCAGCAAATATTTGAGAATGAGTACCTGACTGTGTAATTGTATCAGCATACCAATAGAACTCTCCACATACAGTTATAGTATCGTAATGATAGGCTGTATAATTTAATATTAAGTCAACAACAATTATACTATCACATCCATTTACTGTTGGCTGATTAGCTAACACGTAATGAATTCCATCACTTGTTAGAGCATCATTTTCAATAAATAGTGTATCACAATATTGATTATGACTAACAAATATGCTAGATGTGTCGTTGTAGTGAATTGTTAAGTTAAGTGTAGCAATACTATCACATCCTACAGATGAAACTAATGTATCTACATACGTACCGCTTGAAGTGTAAGTATTTCCATTCCACTCATAACTGTTACATGCTGTTGCTGATCCAGAACCATATACTCTCTCATATACAACAAGATTCAAAAATACAGTATCTATACCACCACATGCATTAATATTACCAAGGTACGGATAAACTCCTGTTGAATCATAGTTTTGAGATGCTAAAGCCCATGTATAAGTATGACATGCCGTATCAAATACAGTAGTATTATTTGTATTAATTATTGTTAAATCTAATGTAACAATACTATCACAACCATTAATATCTGTATAGTTATTTGTGTATATTCCCGTTGTATTGTATGTAACACCATCCCAAACGTAAAAGTCGCATTCTTGTACAGTAACAGTAGCGATTGAACTACTATTGATTGTAAGATTGAGCGTTACAACACTATCGCATCCATTTACATCAGCATATGTATTAGTATATGAACCCGTTGAATCATAGGTTACTCCATCCCACTCATATGAGTCACATGCAACTACTGAAACAGAATTCGCAGAACTATTGTTAATAGTTAGATTCAGTGTATGTGTTATGGTACATCCCGCTTGAGGAGTAAATTCTGTAAATGTGTACGTACCAGAGCTAGAATACGTTGTTCCGGCTAACTGCCAATTAAAATTATCACATGCTACATTTGTATAAGAATAGCTTTGTGTTTCCTCAATTGTTAAGTCTAACCAATGAACACTATCACAACCATATATATTTGTAAAGTAAGATGCTTTTAAACCACTAGCACTTGCCCCTACGTAAGTTACTCCTTGTCCAGAATTTCCAACTGGCCAATGATAAAAATCACACTGTGGTCCTGGATTAAATGGTGTTAATGAATCAGAAAAGCTAGGGTTTATAGTTAAATCTAAACTATCAGTATGAATACAACCAGATGAATTAATGCTAGTATGAATATATAAATCTGTACTATTAAGAATTAAAGTATCATTAGATGCAGTTATCCATATATATTCTTCATTATCACAACCTTCATCAACTAAATAAGAGGTAAGTTCATAATTACATACAAACGAAAAACCAGAAGTTGTATCTATCGAATGAGTTGGAGCCCAATTACAGGCAGTTGGATCTAAACAACCAAAAGCAGTACCACAATCAGTACTAAAACTCGCATGAGAATCAATAGTCCAAAAACCACTGGCTACATTAGCATTTGCTTGAGCCGTATCAGCAACTTCAATACAAAAAAGTAAAGGATTACCACTAGCATCAAATGTTAGTAGTTGAGAACTAAAAGGTAATAAAGATATACTAGTATTAGCAATTCCCTGATTTGCAACATTAGAACAATCAAAATTAGTTAAGCTTGTAAAGCCCTCTAAGCCTGTATAGTCATCAATAAGAAGGTTACTAAGGTCTAGATTAGTAACAGTTGCTATTGATGCTGAATCTACCAAATTGTTTCCAGATATTCCATCACCCCAACCGTTTCCTTCAACAACATTCTCAAAAATATCGTTAGGCATGTATACAGTTTGAGCAGAACTAAAAGACGATACAATCACAAAAATAAAGCAAAAAAAACGAATCATTTAATAAATATTATTTTACTAATTTAATAAATTAAAATTTTAAATATATATTCAAAAAAAAATTAATTTTTGTTTGTTACATTTATCCATTCTTTAATAATATTGAAAATGATATTAACACCTTCTGTTAATGATGCAGGACCAGGCTGTAATATTATATCTGAGCTAATCTCATAAACGTTATCATTCTTAACTGCATTAATTTTATCCCATCCTTTCCTATTTACAAGCCTCTCTTTTTTAAACTTTTTACCACACCAAGAAACTAAAATAATATCAGGATTTTTTTCTATAATTAAATCTGAATTTTTGATAATTCTATCTTTTCCTAAAGATTCTTTTTTTGATGCAGGGAATATATTTTTACCTCCACATAGTTCAATTATTTCACTGACCCACTGAATATTTGTAATAATTGGGTCATACCATTCTTCAAAATATATTTTTGGTCTGATTTTAAAATTTTTAACTTTCTTTTTTACAANCTCTAAGTTTGTACTAATGTCACTTATTAGATGATTTGATTTTTCTATTTGATTGACAAGCATACCAATCTGACCTATCATTTTAAATATTCCATTAATATCTCTGTAATTATTTATCCAAACAGTGATACCTCTTTTTATTAGCTTTTGAGCAATATCTGCTTGAATATCTGAGTAACCAATAACAAGATCTGGATCTAAAGAAATAATTTCATCAATATTNGCATCTATAAAAGTGCANACTTTCTTCTTCTCCTTTCTCGCCTTTGGTGGACGCACTGTAAANCCAGATATTCCAATNATACGTNTTTGCTCACCAAGTAAATATATAGTCTCTGTGGTTTCTTCAGTTAAACAAATAATACGCTCTGGAAAAATATTTTTCATTACTNTTNTCGTNTTAAACGAGCCTTGAACACCANCCNTCTTTGATTGGNTTTAANTAAGANNNNAGNTCAGNNTTTTTTTGNANAGTNAAATCNTAAAAAAGTGTTTCTTTNTTCGCAAATTTNGATAGCTCTNNNGAAGGTANACACTNTATTTTATCATCTACTNTACAAAATACATTTAATCTATTTGTTAACGAAACAGCAAGATAATTTTCAATCTCTTGGATTTTATGTTGAAGAGAATCAATTGAACAGCCAGAGGCGCCAGCTATATTTTCATCAAGCGCTATTACTATAAAATGATTCTCTAAAATTGTGAGTGCAGCCGTTAAAGAAACTTGATGTGCTTGCCAATTATCTATATGATTAGATAATAATTTACTTATATAACTTTGATTTTCATTGTCAAGATAAATTGGGGAAGCATAAATCCAAATTCTAGAGTCATCAGAAATATTTTCAAATTCAACCAACATTATATGCTATCCGCTATAAGTTCAGCTAAATCTTTTGTTTTAAGTTTACCTTCTGCTAGGTTCTTGACCCCATCTGTCATCATNGTGTTACAAAATGGACATCCNGTAGCAATAATTTTTGCATTTGTTTCTATTGCTTCTTGAGTTCTAACAATATTAATTTCATTTGTGCCTTTTTCTGCCTCCTTAAACATTTGCGCCCCGCCGGCTCCACAACAAAAAGATCTTCTTTTATTTCTTTTCATTTCAACAAAATCAACACCTAANGAACGAATTAATTCTCTTGGCGGATCATAAACATCNTTTGCTCTTCCCAAATAGCATGGATCNTGATANGTNACTTTTTGGCCTTCTAAATTTTTATTGACCTTTATTTTGTTTGATTTNANNAATTCAAAAATATATTCGCTATGATGCTGAACCTTAAATTTACCTCCCAAAGAAGGATACTCGTTCTTGAAAGTATTGTAAGCATGCGGGCAAGTAGTTACTATATGTTTCACATTGTAACTGTTTAAAACTTCAATATTCATCATAGCTTGCATCTGAAACAAAAACTCNTTACCTGCTCTNTTAGCGGCATCNCCAGTGCTAGTTTCNTCTGTTCCCAATACACCAAAACTAATCTGTGCTTTATTTAAAATTTTNACAAAAGCTTTGGTTATTTTTTTTGCTCTATCATCAAAACTACCCGCTGAACCAACCCAATATAGAATATCAGGATTTTTACCCTCAGCAAAATACTCAGCCATTGTTTTAACACTTAATTTANTCATATTCATGATTTAAAAACTTCAATCGANGCATCTTTTCTTACCAAATCAGTAAACTTNCCGTCAAANCTAGTTGCTCGAACTATATGATTATCNACCCAATGGTAATTACCTCCTCTTGGCTTTCCCATAAGTAGCCCATGATATTTAAAACCGTTTTCTTTTAACCACTTTTCTGTNACATTTCTGTGCTCTTCTATTCTNGANGTGAAAAATGTAATATAGTGTCCCTGATCATACCACTTATTTAATGTCTTTAAAGCATCTGGGTACAAATTTGCAGTTGCCATTCTCTCCGGTTCTTCATTAGGAATATCATCACAAATAGTTCCATCGATATCAATTAAATAATTTTTTACATCATTTGGTAGAACTGGTGATATTAATTCTCCGTCAACTTTCTTATTTATCAACTTTATCTTATTCATCTTTCCAGTTTAATCTATCTGCAGCTGAAAATTGCCAAGGAGCACCATTATTTTCAATATTTGTAAACATCATATTTAACTCACTCGGTGCCTTGGATTCCTCCATAACTAAGTATCTTCTCATATCTAATATGATTGACAAAGGATCAAGCTCTATTGGACAAGAATCTGTACATGCATTACATGANGTACAAGCCCATAACTCTTCAGGTGTTATATAGTCATTAATAAGTGNTTTTTCGTCCTTTATTCCTTTTCTTTTATTATATCCTATTTCAGATATTCTTGCTCTTGTATCCATCATTATTTTTCTAGGAGACAACATCTTGCCTGTTTGATTAGCCGGACATACAGANGTACATCTTCCACANTCAGTGCAACTATANGAATTTAGTAGCTGNACCCAATTTAAATCAGTNGCGTCTTTTGCTCCNAAANNTNCCAACAGNTGNNTCTGNANTNGNTGNTGGATTNGCAAAAGGNTCNGCATTAGGATCTAACATGAGTTTAACTTCTTTAGTNACAGCATCCAAATTATCCATTTTTCCTANAGGAGNTAATTTTGCGTANTATGTACTTGGAAATGCAAAGAAAATATGTANNTGTTTGGAAATAACTATATAATTCATAAANAGCAATATNCCAATAATATGAAACCACCAACANAACCTTTCAATTAAATACAATGTGGAAGCATCATAATTAGAAAGCATAGGAACAATAAAATTACTAACAGGAAAAGATCCAGCCTTGATGTATTTACTGTCAGTAGATTGCAGCAAACAATCAGCAGCGTTCATAGTTAAAAATGCGACCATCAAAAGAACTTCAAAAATTAAAATTAGGTTAGCATCAGTTCTAGGCCACTTTGTCATTTCTTTACTCCAAAAGCGTTTCAATTTAACAACATTTCTTCTAGACCAAAAAACAACACAAGCAAAAAGAACAAAAAATGCAAGAATCTCAAAGCTAGCAATTAAAAAATTATAAATAGATAATGGTATTATTGTTGCTAAAAATCTATGTGTTCCAAAAATTCCATCAATAATTATTTCTATTATTTCTATATTAATTATAACAAAACCTACATATATTAAAATGTGCAATATACCCGCAATAGGTCTTCTAGTCATTTTTGATTGACCAAGGGCAACACGAATCATATTTCCCCATCTCTTAGATTTTTGATCCGAACGATTTATATCACTTCCTAAATTTATATTAAAAATGATTTTTCTGATATTAATTACAAACAAAGTTGTTAATGAAATAAAAGCTACAAGAAAAATAATATTTGACACGCTCATATTAGTTGTTATTTGACCTTTTGATTAAGGAAAAATTAATATATCTTTTGGGATTATCTTTTATATCTTTAATGAGCTCAGAAAGCTCTTTAGTTGTTTTTTCTAAATTAGTATATAATTTATCATCATTTAACAATAAACCAGCACTACCCTCTTTACTATTTATCTGTGTCATTAAAGTATTAAAATTATTTACCAATGAAGTTAAATTTGAATTTGATAACGAATCAGAAATTAATGACATATTTGATAAAATACTATTGACACTAGAGTTACTTTCTTCTATGTTACTTAATATACTTTCCATATTGAAAATTATATTAGAAATTTTTTCTTCGTTTGCATCTATTATACCATCAACTTTTTTCATGCTACTGGACATTAAAGAAAAAGTTTCTCCTAAACTTTCAATACTCTTAGATAAATCTTTTCTTGCATCTTTATTTAAAACTGCGGTTACAATCATCATAACAGAATCGATGGATACAATTAACTCCTCTGCCTTTCTCTTAAATGGTAATATTTGAGCATTAACTTCTTCTTGTAAAGAACTTTCAAGACTTGAACTTAAAGTATCACCAGAAGAAGCGTTATCTGAACTGGATGAGAAAATTAAATTAACTCCCTTTGTCCCCATTAAATCTTGATTAACTATTTTCAAAATAGATTCTTTTGGTACAACTAACTCTTTTTCAATATTAATAGTAACCAGTAAGTTATTGTTTGATTCGGTCAACATATCAATATCGGTAACAGATCCAACTTTATATCCACTAACAGTAACAGGAGCTCCAATTTGTAGACCATCAATATTTTGATAGAGAGCATAAAAAGTAATATTGTTTTTAAAAATATTTGTCCCTTTTAAATAGTTTATACCTAAAATTAAAATAAAAATAACAACTATTGAAACAATACCAACTTTCACTTCTCTTTTCATATTAATTATTTTGTTTTTGCAAATTTAACGCATCTTTTGTAGATATCCTCTTCCCATTGTAAAAAGCTACCACAAAAGCATCTTTAAATCCATTATTTTTTAAATCGGTTTTCATCTCGTCTACAATACTTTTATCAGTATTACTACCAACATAATACTTATAAATACCATTAACTAATTTTTCTTCAACTTTTATTCCTGCAAACTTCTTATCATTAAAAATTGAAGTTAGATTTGTAGCAATTTGAACTTTATAAACAACCTGATTTGACTGCAAATTATTTTCGCTTTTATTATTTATATCATTACTATCAATAATATTATTTGAAGAAAACGAACTTTCTAAACTAAGTTTATAGTTCTTAACAGCTTCAAAAATGGACATAGCTATTTGATTTTGTCCTTGATCAGTTTGTAAATAATCTTCTTCTTTGGGATTAGTTAAAAATCCACATTCAACAAGAATCGAGGGCATATTAGTTCGACTAATAACATAAAAAGGAGCTTGTTTAACTCCTCTACTCTTTCTATTTGCTTTATAAGCAAACTGCTCCTCAACATATTCTGCCAATTGAAGACTTTGATCAAGATATGTGTTTTGCATTAATGAAAATACTATATAACTTTCAGCAGATTTAGGATCAAAACCATCATATTTTTGTTTGTAATTATCCTCAAGATACATTGCTGCGTTTTCACGCATTGCAACATCTAAATTAGCTTTTAGCTTACTCATACCCATTACAAAAACACTGGCTCCATATGCTTTGGAATTGGTAAAACCATCACAATGAACTGAAATAAAAATATCTGCATTTGATTTATTCGCAATTCTAGTTCTTTCATTCAACTCTAAAAAAACATCCTCTTTTCTAGTATAAATGACTTTAATATCTGGAAAACTATTCGAAATATAATTACCTAATTTTAATGAAACTGATAAAGCTATGTCTTTTTCATACTTAGAATATCTTTTTGTTCCCAAAGTACCAGGATCTTTACCACCATGTCCCGGATCAATAACAATAGTTTTTAATTTATTATTATTTAATCCATTTGAAAAAACATCATATGAAAATAACATAAGATTAACTAATAAAATAATAAATCTTACGTTTATATGAGATAAATATAAAAAAGCTAATTTTGACACAATATTTCTACTGTTTCATTTGACACAAATATAATATTAAGATTGAATTTACAAGCTCATAAAATATTTATATACATTTTCTTATTAACAGGATTATTTAATAATTTTTTGTTTGCCAATGATATTGACACTAGTAAAGTCAAAAATGGTAATAATTTTCTTGATTCAGAAATTGAAACATTTGCTGAGGATTCAATAAATATTGATATTAGCAATAAAAAAGTTCACTTACATGGAAATGCAAAAATTAAATATAAAAATACAACTATAACTGCTGCTTATATAATAATAGATTGGACTGAAAATACAATTTTTGCTACTTCAATTAAAGATTCTTTAGATGAAGATATTGGCCTTCCAATATTGACAGAAAACAAAAGTAGTTTCAAAGCCAAAGAAATAACATATAATTTTAAATCAAAAAAATCCTACGTAAAGCAAATTTCAACTAAAGAAGGTGATGGTTATATTCTAGGTAAAATTGTAAAAAAAATGGAAGATGATGTTCTATATTTTAAAAAGGGTGATTATACTACCTGTGATGCAGATAAACCACATTATTCTATTCGATCAAACAAAATTAAAGTTGTTCCTGGTAAAAAAATAATCACTGGACCTGCATATTTAACTTTTTTTAATATTCCTACACCATTAATTTTTCCATTTGGTTATTTTCCAAATAATACTAAGCAAAGTTCTGGCTTAATAATCCCATCTTATGGAGAGTCACAAGAACTTGGATTTTTTTTGAAAAACGGTGGATATTATCTCCCAATTAATGAAAAAGCAGATCTAACACTTAAAGGAGATGTGTATTCAAAAGGAAGCTGGAACATTAAATCTAATCTTAATTATAAAAAAAGATATAAATATAGTGGATCATTAAATTTGAGTTTTGCTAATATGATGAATAGTGAAAAAGGATTTCCAGATTATAATTTAAAAAGAGACTTTTTTATAAGATGGAAACATAGCCAGGATGCCAAGACAAATCCTAATTTACAGGTTTCTGCAAACGTAAATGCAGGGTCAAGTACTTTTCACAGAAATAATTTATCAAATACAAATGATTACTTAAGTAATACATTCCAGTCAAATATTAGTTTAAGAAAAAAATGGGCTAATACGCCATTCAATCTTTCTTCAAACTTAAGACATAGTCAAAATACTCAAAGTAAAATTATAAATCTTTCAGTTCCAGAAATATCATTAAACATGAACAGAATTTATCCTTTTAAGAAACAAGTTTCTAAAAACCGATGGTACGAAAAAATTGGGTTAAGATATACTATGAGCGCAAAAAATGACATCTCAATTGCTGACTCATTATTTTTTGCAAACGAATCTCTTTCTAAATTTAGAAATGGAATAAAGCACACAATCCCAATCAACACTTCATTAAAAGTTTTTAATTATTTAACATTAAGTCCTAGCATAAATTTTACTGAAAGATGGTATTTTTCTCAAATCAAAAAAAATTGGGATGGCAATAGTGTTATAATAGATACAATTAGAAATTTTACTAGAGCTCATGAATACAATATATCATCAAGTTTAAATACAAAAATTTATGGTTTAGTACAGTTTAAAAAAGGAAAAATCAAGGCAATAAGACATGTTTTAACTCCAAATCTATCATTTAGCTATAAACCGGATTTTTCTAAAGAAAAATATAATTATTATGAGGAGGTACAAATTAACAATGATGGTGACAAGGTTTTATATTCAATAATGGAAAATGGAATTTATGGCTCACCATCAAAAGGGGAATCCGGAAACATTAACCTCAACATAAATAATGTTTTTGAAATGAAAATAAAAAGCAAAAAAGATACAATTCGATCTGAAAAAAAAATTAAAATACTTGAAAGTTTAAATATTTCAACCTCATATAATTTGCTTAAGGATTCACTTAACCTAAGTAATATAAATTTAAACGCAAGAACAAGAATATTAAAAGTCTTAGATATTAACTTTTCTAGTACATATGATCCATATATAACAAACAATGAAAAAAATAATAATATTAATATTTTAGAAATTAATAAAAATAACAGGATAGCGAGACTGAAAAATTTAAATACTAGCATAGGACTAAACATCAATGACAAAAGTTTTAACACAAAAAATAGCGATGATAACAGAAGTTTTATCGAAATCCCTTGGAACTTAAGATTCAACTATAACTTAATATATAATAAAGGTTACAATTCCGCTAAATTTGCTGACACTACACAAAGCTTAAATTTTTCAGGGAATATTAAAATAACAAATAAATGGAAATTAGGATTTAGATCTGGATATGACTTTGATTCCAAAGATTTAACTTATACCTCAATAGATATTTATCGAGATTTACATTGCTGGGAATTAATGTTCAACTACATTCCATTTGGATTTCAAAGAAGTTACACACTAACTATTCAAGTGAAAGCACCATCTCTTAGAGATTTGAAATATGAAAGAAAAAGAGACTGGTTTAGCCCTGACTATAATTAACCCAGTTTTTAATCATTAAGAGCCCATATTCTGTCATAATTGATTCTGGATGAAATTGCAATCCCATAATATCATATTTTCTATGCTCAATAGACATAATCAAATTATCAGAGTTGACAGATGTAACTTTAATTAGTTGAGGTATATGTTGTTTTGACACAACCCATGAGTGGTAATGACCAATTTTAATATCATTAGGAACGTTATTAAAAATAATAGAATTTTCATATATAGTTAATTTACTTGTGATTCCGTGTTTTACTTCGCTTAAATTAACCAAACTACATCCAAAATATTCTGCAATAGCTTGATGCCCTAAACAAATTCCTAAAATTGATTTATTATGCTTATAAGTATCAATTATTTCAAACATTATTTCATGCTCTGTTGGCAATCCAGGACCAGGTGAAAAAATAATTTTATCATATATACCAACCTGCTCAAGTGATATTGAATTTGCTCTGTAAACATCAACATCTTTTGCAAACTGTTCAACATAATGATACAGATTAAATGTAAAAGAATCTTTATTATCAATAATTAATACTTTCAATTATATTTTAGGTTTTTGAAAAAATTGCATTATTTTTTGTAGTGGCTTTTTGATTCTAATAAAATACGGTTTATTCAGTTGATTTTTAGTCCAAACTAACCCATCTTGTTTGTTAGCTATCAATCTATCAAAAATACTTGCATTACTAGCTCCTCCTGTCCTCATTTTAACTAGAATCATGGGAATATAGTTAGCAGAAATATTAAACTTGTACAAGAGTCTAATAATCATATCATAATCTGCAGCCATATGTAATGAAGTATTATATAAACCAAATTGCTTGTATATAGATGATTTTACAAAAAAAGTAGGATGAGGTAACATCCATCCATTTTTTAATTTTTTAGTTGTATAGGGACCAGACTGCCAATATCTTTGAATTTTTGATGTATCTTTAGCATTAACATATACCAAATCACCATATACAGCGTCAGATTCGTGTTTATTAAATGTTTTTGCTACGTTACTTAATACATATGCATTAGGATAAAAATCATCTGAATTTAATATTCCAATAATATCTCCACTAGCAGACTTAATTCCTTTATTCATTGCATCATAAATACCTTCGTCGTCTTCAGAAATATGAATATCCACATTATCAGAAAACTCTCTTACTATTTGATTTGTATCATCAGTTGAGTTTCCGTCAATCACTATATATTCTATATTTTTATAATCTTGGTTAACTATACTTTTAATTGTATCTCTGATAGTTTTTTCACTATTAAAGGCTACTGTTATTATAGATATTTTTAACTCGTCATTCATTATTAATATGATTTTTAAATATATTTACTATTAAATTAATATCATATCTCTTTGAGTAATCAATGCAATCTGAAGGAGAAAACTTAATTGACAATGCATTTAACATTCCTTTACTAAATAAATCAACTCTATTGGAGACAAAAATACCACATTTATGTTTATTAACATTTTCCCATATTGTTTTGTCTGAAACTACAACTGGAGTTCCAGAAGCCAAAGATTCTAAAACTACCATACCAAAACTTTCAACATGTGAAGCAAGTGCAAATACGCTACAACTTGATAAAACTTCTTTTTTTTCCTCATCATTGAGTTGACCAACTAAAAAAACTGAATTTTCTAAATTTAACTTTTTAATTAAACTAATAAGTTCATGTTTATATGTATCACCAGATCCAGCAATCATTAGTTTACTATTTGGCTTTTCTTTTAACAATAAAGCAAAAGACTTTATTAAATTATCATAACCTTTAATTTTATGTAGTCTTCCCATAGAAAAAATTATATCAGAAATTTTATCAAATTTTTTGTTAACGTACTTATTTATAAGTTGATGATAGCTTATTTTTTTGGAATTTTTAAATGACTCAATATCAATCCCATCAGATAATTCAAAGTATTTGACTTTGGGAAATTGATTTTTTATATCAGTTGTTTCTATTTTAGAGCATCCATGCCAAGTTGCAAAATTAGCAAATGGTTTAATA
This sequence comes from Flavobacteriales bacterium, assembly GCA_002728175.1. Taxonomy (GTDB): domain Bacteria; phylum Bacteroidota; class Bacteroidia; order Flavobacteriales; family BACL11. The sequence continues at coordinate 19,878 of PBVH01000045.1, forward strand.
AAAAAATTAATCCATAATTTCTTAAAATATTTTGATAAAAAACCCTTCCATTTTAACCCCCAAGGAGACAAACTTGCTCTTGGACATATAATAATTCGTTTATTAAAAATCCAAGAAAAAAAAAGAGCAAGTGGAACTGTATAATGAAAAATATATTGGATATAAATAACATCAGAATTCTTTATATCCTTATATAAATTTAAAATTAATGAAATTGATAAATAATAAGTTATTTGTTCTTTATAATATTTAACAAAAAAATTATCTTCTAATTTAATAAACTTATTTACTTTAACCTTGAGACTCTTATTACAGTTAGCATTTGTTGTCGACACATATACCTTAAAACCTAATTTTGCCAATTTTTTACATAATTCATAAGTTGAAAAAATAGGACCACCATAGCATGTGGCAGGATAAAACGAATGTGAAACTAAACATATTCTCATGATAAATAATGTTTAAACATATACCATTTTTCCAAAATATTATCTCCTCCCATTAGTATATTTTTAAATTCTTTATCATCTGCATGTTGAACTAAACTTCTTCTTTGAACATTTTTAAATAACTTTTTATCATATCTACCAGGAATTAACGAAAACTGTTTATCGTAACCAAGATCTGTTGCAATTTTAATAACTTTTTTACTGAATTTTCCTTCTGGATAACATAAATCAGTGATTTTTACGGACAATAAATCTTCTAACATTTGTTTTGATTTTCTTAATTCAAACAATAAATTTTTTTGAGATAAAATATTTAATTTTCGATGACTATGAGTATGCGATCCAATACCAACTAATGAGCTTTTATTTAGAATATTTAACTGTTCATGATTTATGTATGGATATACATTGTTTAAATATGATGTAATAACAAAAATTGTTATAGGAACATTCAACCTTTCTATTATAAAAAAATTATTGTACGTTCCAAGAAATGCATCGTCGAAGGTGATTTGAATTTGATTTTCAGGTTTTGTTATGTTTTTTACAATTTCAAATCCCATATCCCTAATGATATTTATATGTCTAGTAAACTGATTGATTGATGTTGACATGTTAGTATATTTTATGTCATCATGAATATCGTGATAAACTAAAACCTTACTATATTTTTTGGTTTTTTGTTTAGCAAAATATACTATTTTTCGTCTAATTGCCGCTCCTATTTTCATCTCTTATTTTATCAATAAATTTATTTAAACAATTAATATACAAATCATAATTCCAATAATTTTTCATTAAATCATGTGCGTTTTTAGAATATGTACTTAACAAATGCTTGCTTTTAAAAAAATCTAGCATCTTATCTCCGAGTTGCTTATCATTTTTAACAATAAAACCAGTTTTTTTATTATCCAACAAATCCCACACTGATCCAACTTCACACCTTGCAATAACAGGTAGTGAAGATGATAATGCCTCATTTACAACTAAGCCCCAAGGCTCAAAATAAGAAGGACATACCAATACACTAGCTTCTTTAAATTCTTTTACTAATTCATCATCAAACAACTTACCAATTATCTTAACTTTATCTGATGAATATTTACTTATTAAATAATCATATAATGGACCACCTCCAATTACTTTTAAAATTGCTTTTTTATCTTTAAATTGATAATTAAATACATTAATTAAAGATTCAATATTTTTTCTTTTAATTAACCTTCCAACAAACAAAAAAATAAATTCCTTTTTATTTACGATATTTTTTGGATAAAACTTAAAGTTATTTACCATCAGTGGCATTAAAAAAATATTCTTTTCTCTCATGCCATAAAATCTAAATAAATCTTTATGAGTATAATTACCTGCTGCTAATCCATAAACATATTTCTTTTTAAAAATATAAGACAAATAAATTCTCTTAACAAATCGTTTTATAATATTTTCTGGAATAATTAACTGAGTATCTGACTCAATTGCAATTTTAGCTTTTTTAAAACCGAACAATTTTAATAACATAGTTAAAATAAAAGCATGATTATTATAAGAATTGAATATAACAATATCATAATTATTTAGCACTCTAATAATAAGTTTAAGATACTTAAAAAAAGAGAGTCTATCTAAAAAAATATTTTCACTAACATTTATATTTGTTTTAGCCTCACTTTTAGATTTTAAAAAACAAAAATCTATTTTGAATGGATTATAAACATATTTTATTAAATCTAATGTATATGAAGCTGGCTCAGTAAAAAAGCAATATATTTTCATCTATTAATTATCTTATATACTTTTCGTATAAAATTTAAAATCATATTTTTTATCTTAAAATAAAATAAATCTAAATTGCTAAAAAATATATATATATGCTGTAAGTTTTCAATTTTTGGCTTAAAATTATTTAACTTATAAAAATAATCTCCTCTTCCAAAGTGAATATTAACATCTTTTTTTGATGACATTTTTGAGATGAACTTAATATAATTAAATATATTTATCATTTTTGAGCTATCATACATATCAATCCAAAACAAATAATTATTGTCTTTTTTCAAAACAAAAGATATAGCTTGAACACAATAATCATTCTTTATCATACTTATTATAAGTTCATTATTAATGTATAATAATTCAATTAATTTTAAGATTTTTAAATTTAAAAATGAAGTTTTTCTTTTTCTAGCATTAATCATCTTATTTCTAAGTGTATTTATTTCATTTATTGGAAAAGCATAATTACTAGCTGATAAAACTAAATGAATACTGTTTATATGCTTTTTAGCTATCCTCCTAAATTCGCTTTTTTGCTTTGATTTTAAAATCAAATGATTTTGAGGGAAATTTCCCTTTTTTAAATTAATATAAGAAAAAAATGATTGATGTTTCTTTACATAATTATATTCGTTTAAATCAATTGTTTTCAACAAGTGAGAGTTTTTATTTAAATTAATAAAGCTGTATGAATTGATAAAATTAAGTGATTTTAATATACTATTAAATTCAATTTTTTTAGTTACCAAAATATCACAAAAATCTGTATGAATATCATTAATAAATCTTAATCTTTTTAATTTATCGATATAAAAAGGGCAAATAGCAACTATTGTTTTCTCATGATAAACTAATATGATATTTAATTTATTAAAACTATCTTCAAATAATATATTTTTCCAAGCATAAAAATTATAATGAAATGACTGAAAAAAAGTATAATTACCTATATCATATATCTTATTCCATTTAGATTCAATCTCTGAAAACTTATTTATATTATCTATAATTTCAATTTTCATTTACAATTCTTTTTTTATGAAATATTAAAAAGACTAATGAAAACCAAAACAAAATAGTTTGAAATTCATTAATTCCTGTAATCATAGTTTCATAAATAGACGCTATTAAAGTTGATAAAATTATGTACAAGTTTACTTTAACTATATTATCACTGTAACTTTTAAAAAAATAAAAGAGAGAAATACAATACTTAAAAATTAATAAAAGAATTATTGATCCAAAAATCATACCATATTGAATAAATAAAGATATATATCCATTATGCGCTGTTAAGCTTCTACCTAAACCCTTTTCGAAATAAGGGATATACTCAGTTTCACCAGAATATTTATCTAAACCAAAGCCAAAAAGCGGTTTTGAAAGAATATTTTGAATACCATAATTCCAATTATCTAATCTTGAGCTAAAGACAGTTCTTTCAGAAAATCTATTTATACTAGTATTTAAATCTAATTGAGAAATAGAATAATGTAAAATTATGGCTAACAAAGAATAAAGGACGTTTTTAAATGAAAAACCAAACTTTATGATAAAAGCTAATGGAACTATAATTAAAATACCTCTAGAACCAGTTAATAAAGAAATTATAAGAAATAGGCTCATCATCAAAATATCTATTCGCTTATATTTATTAATAGTAATTAATACTATTGCAAATCCAACAGAACTAAATGATGCAAGCATATTAGGATTCCAAATTAGACCTTTGTATCTACCTGAGAAAAAATCAAAGTTACCAAGCAAACAAACTAACATTAGTACAAATAAAGATAATGAAAGATGCCTAAAAAAATTTGTATTATAATAATTATAATTATAATAAATACTTCCAGCAATTATACTAAACTGAACAAATCTTGCTAATAAAAACTTTAATGCTTCATAATCTCCAAAAGTGTGAAAACAAAAAAAATAAATTAAATTAATTAGATTGATTAAAAAGAAAATTAAAAATGTTTTGTTTAAGATTACATCTCTAAAAAAGCTAGCGTTAATTAATATTAAAATACCATATGTTGACATTAACACTAGAAAAATCAAATTACCCAAAACAAAAGTCGACTCAATGGATAAAAAAATTGTATTTATTAAGTATAAAACAATACCGTATTTCAATAAAAATTTAATCATCTAGAAAAAATATTTAAATAAATTTTTTTTATCAATTTATAAAAAATAGCGAAATAGAAAAAGTATACGCAAATTGGGATAATTACATAATGAATTAAATTAAAATTATATGAAAAATTAGCTGAGAAATAAATTAGTACTAAACTAACAAAAATTAAAATACTTAAATTTTTACTAAAGGGTGAAATTTGTAAATATTTTTTGATTAAGTATAATTGAGCAATATTAATATAAAACATGAAGGTAACAAATAAAATCACCATAGATATCAATCCATAGATATCTATTAAATAAAAAGCAGAAATAATTATTAATACTGCTTTAATAGTTTGAATTTTTAGCTCTTTATCCTCTAAACCTGCCATAATCATAATCATTCCAGAGCTACCTGAGATCAAAGTAATAATTCTTCCTAGCATCAAAATATATAAAAGTATAGAATATTGGATTAAATTACCAGTGTTATCATATAGATACAATATATCATTTGCAAACAAAATAATTAAAACTACGAATGGCAATGTAAAAAAATTAACAATAAATGTAATCTGCTTATAAATAGATGACAACTTACTAATATTTTTTTCTTTGTATAATTTAGTAATTGCAGGTGCAAAAATTTTATTGATATTTTTCACAATAAACATAGTAACTCCAGTAACAGTTAATAAAATACTATATACCCCAATTTGGTCGGGGCTTAATTTAATGCTAATAATTAAAGAAAGAGACTGAGCAGAAAAAAAAGAAATTAATGAATTTATATACATTTTTTTTCCATATAAAACCACATTTTTATCCAAATTAGTTTGATTTTCAATTGTAGAAAAAATAGAAAATTCATTTTTATTGAAAATATAAAATAAAAATATCAGTATTACAGTTGAAACAAATAGTTCTATTAAGATAAAGTAAACGATATTACTTGTATACTGAAAAATCAAAAATGTTAAGACAGCTCGAATTGGTACTGAAAATAATGTATTGTAAATAACAATTTCTTTAATTTTAAAAACTGATCGATATAATGAGATTATTACACTTGTAAAAATTGATATTGGAACATTAATTGATACTAAAAATAAAATTAATGAAAAATCATCTATCTTTAAATAAACATATGTATCTAAAATTGGGGAAAAAAACCAACTAAGCAACAAAAAGAAAACTGTCACTAATATTATATACCTTATTATTTTGTGTAATAAATTCCTTGCTTTAGTAATATTATCATCAAAATAATTTGGTAAATACTTAATAATTACCCAAGGTATACCTAGAGAAAGTAAAGTGTCAAAAAATGATGCAAAAGTTTGAGCTGAAACATACTTGCCCCATAAATCTACCCCAACAATATTAATTAAATAAATTTTGACTAAAAAACCAATCAAAAAACCAAAAGCAGAGCCTAAAATTCCCCAGTTTGCTTGTCTCAAAATTAATTTAAGCATTATTTATAGTTAAATATTTCAAAATCTCTTCTATACATTTTATAAACAATCTCTTTCATTTCATTCGTGTAAATCTTATCACATTTATGTTTAGCTTTACCTTTATTTAAATGTGGTAAAATAATATCTTTATTAATTAGTTTTGAGAGTTGAGATAAATCCTTATCTAAATTTTCGTATTTCCCAATAAAATCAACAATAATTTCACCATAATCATTACAAATAAATTCACTCTGGTGTTTAAAGTGTACGATTTCATTTACTATTTGGTTATTTAAGCCGTTAAAAATAAAATCTTCAAAATTTTTATAACCAATTAAGTGTTGTTTATAAGCATTTTGATCATGAATGTTCATACCACCAGTTTGTAAAAATTTATAAGCTGAATAAAGTCTGTCATAAGGATTTCTAACAAATGAAAAAACAAAGAACTTTTTAAATTTTTTTCCAAAAATTTTTTTGTAAAAATGAACTTTTCTATGTCCCTCATTAGAAACACTTCCATAAATACCATTAACTAATGAAATACCTGCAGTTTTTGGAATATGAATGAAAATAGTATTGGATTTATTAAATGCGTTAATAAGAGTACCATTTCTATTTATTTTTCTTCTTTCAGACAAAATAAATATTTTCTGTTTGATAATATTAGATATTCTCTTAATCATTTATAATTACATCATTAATGAATTTATCTACTAAGTTATCTATTTTGTAGTTCTTGTCAAAAACAAAATGTCTCTTAGAGTTCATGTTTTTCAAAATACATTCAACTAAAGAGCTAACTTCTTTAGCATTTGCAAGTGAATAAATTTTATCTTTACTTTGAAGGAGTTCAGAAATACCTTGACCCTTAATTGCTATAAATGGTGTATTTGTTGCCCAGGCTTCCATATAAACGCATCCTAAAGCTTCATAATAAGATGGGAGTACAAATAAATCAATCTCATTATAAAATAGATTTAAATGCTCGTGAGGCATTTCCGATTCAAAAGAGATAATATTAGTTAAATTATTTTTAACTACATAGTTATAACATTCTGATAATGTTGGGCCAGTACCTACTAATCTTAAACATAAATTATTATTTTTTTTATGTAATAATTCTACAGCTTTAATCAGTAAAATATGATCTTTTAACTTCCAAAAATTAGCTACACATCCTATTGTATATTTTTTATTTTTTTCAACTTTTATTTTATAAAATTTTTTTGTGTCAACTCCATTATAAAAAACATATTCTGATTTTGGTTGGTATTTAGGAAACTTATATAATTGATTTAATACTAATTTTGAAACTCCTATATTATAGTCAAATTTATTTAGCTCTAGAATTGATTTGTACTTCAAATATCTTCTTTGCAATGTTCTAAAAAACTTAAATCTACAATTGTTAAGCTGAATAACGTCTAGGCCATGATGCTGAATAATTTTTTTAACTCCTTCACAATCTTTAATTGAATTAGCAATATAGGCAGAGGGGTACGCTACATGAGCATGTATTATATCAATATTGATAATATTATTTTTATTTAAAAAATGATTAAATCTATAATCATTCACAGTTTTAAAAATACCAGGAAAAATAAAAAATGGAATATCAATTAACTTGAAGATATAAACATCAAAATTTTTAAAATTATAATTTTTTTCTCTAGAAAATATTGAAACTAATTTTACAATCTTTATCTTTATGTTTTTCTTTCTTCTAATTTGATTAAGTTGATCATAAATATAAATTCCTTTATGATTAGATGATGAAGGAAAAAATGGTGTTATAACTAAGTATGTTTTGATTTCTTTCATTATAATTTATATAACAAACTAAAGTCTGAAAAATTATTTTTTACAAAATTAATTGTATCAACATGCAATTCATCTCTATACTGGCCATCAACACCTGATCGTGTAAAGTTTCCTATAAAGCTACCATCTTTAGGTGCATTTCCATATTTTTGGGAGTGATCTTTTGACATTCTTTTTATATTAGAAAAAGAGGACAAACTAATTGATTTATTAATTAACTCTTCATCGATATTCAATTCTAGAAAAATAACAAGTGACTTAAGTTCATGAAAACAGTTAGTTTTTAAATTTGAATAATTCACAATATAATCAGCTTTATTTACAGATTTTTCATAAAATTTTTTCCAATGTAAAAATTTAGTCCTAACATAATAGTCAATATTGTGCAAATTTTTTATTTCATCTTTACTGTCGTTTGGAAAAGGTACAACTCTATCTCTATAAAAATAATATGCAGAAACTAAAGTATCTAAAGGATTTCTATGAATAAATATTTTAAAATCAAATAAATCATATGGCTTTTTATAAATTGCATGTGTTCTATAAAAAAATGGGAAACCTTCTTTAGGAAGATTAGTAGTTGCTCTATCCATTATATTATTTTGTAATAAATTTAATTCTTCATAAGTTAAAGTTTTATAGTAATTTTTATCTAACAAAAGATTTAAATAATTAAATAATAAAAATCTTAGCCATGTATTGCCACTTTTTGGATATCCAAATAATAATATTTTCTTTTCATCATAAGATGATAAAAAACTTTTAAGTTTATTATATACATTCCACCAATAATATTGGTCCTTTAAATATTCTATCATAATAATGAATCTATTTCTAATTCCCACTTTTTAATTTGAATATTCCAATCAAATTCTTTGGAAAGTTCATATGCTGCTATTGAATTATCATGCAATAGTTTTGGTGATCTTATTAGTTCATGAATTTTTTTAATGACTTCTTTTTTATTTTTTAAAACAAATCCATTATGATTAGTTTGAATAATATCCTGCATCCCATAGTTATTATAAACAATTGAAGGAACTGATGCAGCTGCAGCTTCTAATATAACTTTAGGAAATCCTTCAGATTTAGAAAGAAGTATATTCAAATCCATATTGATTAGTATATTTGAAATTTCACTATTGTTAATATGATCGTATAAGATTACATTTTTTGAAGAATATTTTAAGATATCAGATTTCAATGGGCCTGACCCAATGATATGAAAGTTTAGATCATCAAATTCTTTAGCTATATCTATTAATTCAATAATTCTCTTACGTTTAATTAATGAGCCAATAAAAATAATATTTCTAAGCTTTTTTATTTTTCTTTTATTGGTAAAAATCTTTCTATCTACTCCTAAAAAAAGTGGTTTTTTATTTAATTGGATACCACAGTCAGTATTACTAGAAATATGATTTGTTATACCATATATATTTGGTATTAAACTAAAATATTTTAACATCTTTTGTTTTGAACCAAAACTATCAATCATTGATTTATATTTTAAATCACAAATATTTCCTTCTATTGTAGTGAAGACTTTTTTGTTGAAAATTTTTGCAATTTTCAAAACTAAAATAGGAGTTGAATGATGTTTAGGCAAATATGACAAATCAGACCACATAATTCCATAAAGAAAAGCAAAAAAGTTAGATAGAATATATATTGATTTGTATACTGTAATATATGAAATTTCTGAATTTAATTTTTGGTATTCTTTTAAACTAACTTTGAGTGTTTTGATTACATATTTTTCTTTATCAAGATATGATGCTAATGATTTGCAATTTATGTTCTGTGCATTATTAATATTTACATACGCTCCCAAAAATATTTTTTTCTTTCTCATTTTAGTAAAGATAAAAATTTATCTCTATTAAAAGATGAATAAAATAATGCTTCCCACTTTTGAACTTTTAAAGAAGATTGCACATAGTTATTTACAATATTTTTTATTTCATTTTTCAGTACATAATTAAAATCATTATGAAACATATTAAAGTCGTCATTTAATGATGTTAAAAAAAATGTTGGGATTCCAAAATATGCTGCTTCAAAAGTTGTTGTTGAATATGCTGTTATATGAATTGAACATAATTTAAAAGATTCAAACAATGATTCTTTAGATTTGAATACATTATTTAATTTAAATAAGAAATTTATATCAAAATCAGCAGACGCTCTAGGGTGATTTCTTAAATAAAAATTATAATTTGAATATCGTAAAATTAATTTCTGTAGTTCATCCAATAATATTTTATTTTGACTAAATGAATGGTCATCAGTAAACTGCAGAGAAACTAAAATATTATTATTAAATCTTGAGTGTAATAATTTTGCAGAATCTCTATTCACCCCTATTACATGAGAATTATTCATGTAATATTTACTCGAATCCGATGTATCTAATATTGATTTAAAAGCATGCCCAAATAATAAAACTTTTATTTTATTTTTTTTTATATGTTTTGAAACATAGTTATTTTCTAGATATGAAGCTTGATTTGAAAAAATAATTCCATGTTGTAAATCAAAAATGTTAGAATCAAAATTGATACCTCTAAAAATCTCAATCATACTTTGAGATAATATTATAACATTGTCAAAATAAATTTTAGAAAAAAAAGATTTACGTAAAAGTTTTCCGATATGCTGATCTGATTTAATAAATTTTCTTGAAAAAATAATTAAGTAATAAATAAAATCAAATGGTATTGTTTTATTATTTCTACCAATTTTAGAAAACCTATCTGGTTCTTCAAAAACTAAAAACGATTTTTTTTCTTCATTACAACATTTATACAAATGATTAAAATACATGTTTTGTGAAATTTCATCTCTATTAAAATGTTGTGGATAATAAAAAACTATATCAACTTTTCTTTTAAAGAAAATTGAAGAAACAAAAAAAATAAATGACTTGAAAAAGTAAATCATTTGTAATATTTAAAGCCTTGTAATTTTTTTAATAAATAGTTACAATATTCAATATCTGATTGGCTAAGTTCATCTAAATAACTACCAACTTTAGCTTTTCTGACTTTCAGATGATTAATTTCTTTTCCAAAATCATTAAATCCAGATAATTTATTTACTAGTTCTTTATTACGCATTTTAGTTGCGCTACTTTTATTGTAAACTTCTCTTATAATTTTCTCTTCAATATTAATTTCCAAAAAATTAAATATTTTTTTCAACTCACTCTCACCATTATTTTTTAAATCTTCGTACTTGACTAAAAAAAAATCTTTAGAAATTTTTCTTTGATTATACCAAATATTATAAAACTGTATAATCCTATTAAATCCTAAAGTTTCATCTCTTACAAACTCAGAAATTGAAGAAAAATACATGGGCTTTTTAGTTCTTTTGGTAATTTGATGAAAATGTGATACAATAACATCTCTAGGATCTCTAACTAAAAAAATAACTTTTGATCTTCTATAAAAATATCTTTTAACATATTTGAAGATTAAACTTGGATTTTGCTTTTGTCCACTTTCAATAACAATTTCGCTAAAATCATGTGTCTTGAGATAATTTATTTTTTTATCAGATTTATCCTCAATTTGGTCTAGCATATAAGACAACCATGTTCTTCCAGTCTTAGGAAATGAAACCAAAAAAACTTGATTTTTCTTGTAAGTATAAGACAAAAAATAATCTTTTAGATATCTCCAAAACAACATTTATAAACATTTAATATTATTATACTTTTTCATCACTAAAATAATTGGATGTGGCTGATTTACTATGATAAACATAACCATAACCGTATCCATAACCATAATGATTTTCATCAGAACTAGTAACATCATTAAACACAATGTTTATATTTTTAAACTTATTATTTTTTTCTAATTCATTAATAAAATTAAGTGATGCTTTTGAGCTTACCTTGTGTCTAACTACAAAAAGATTGATGTCAACGGATTTTGAAATAATTAAAGCATCCGCTACCAATCCAACAGGTGGAGTATCAATGATAATAATATCGTAAAGCAGTTTAAGTTTATCAATTAATTCTAAAAATCTATCTGTTGCAAATAATTCTGCAGGTCTTTCTGGCTTATATCCAGAATATATTAAATCAAGATTTTTTTCATCTGATTCTAAAATTATATCCTCAATCTTTAATTTTGAATTTTCCAAATAATTTGAAATTCCATATTTTGCATGTTTATTAAAATCTTTATACAATCTAGGTCTTCTTAAATCTGCACCAATCACTATGGTCCTTTTATTAGATACAGCATAAGCAATAGCGAGATTTTCTGAAATATAGGTTTTACCTTCACCAGAAGTAGAAGAAGTTACCATTATGGTTTTATTTTTTTGATTGAGCTCAATAAAATCCAAATTTGTTCTTAAACCTCTAAAGCCTTCAAAAACTAATGATTTTGGGTTTTGGTCAAATAATAAACTAGATCCACTATAATTCTTGCCTAAACCTGAAATAATTGGGATATCGGTTCGTCTCTTTATATCTATTGAACTTATTATTTTATCATTTAAAAGTTCTATCAATAGTATGCAAAGTAATGGTATGAAAATTGCCATAACAAATGCAAAAAGATAATTTGAAGATTTTTTCGGATAATCAGGTGGATTATTTAGATAAATAGCTGGTTCTAAAACTTTGCTATCTGCAGTTATAGAAGAATGCGATATCTTAGCTTCAGCTCTTTTGGTTAAAAGAAATGTATATACCTTTTCACTAATTGCTTGTAAACGTTCAATACTTAATAATTCTCTCTCTACTTCTGGTATTGAGCTCAATGAGCTTTCTAATTTGACAATTCTTTGCTCAATATCTTTAATTAAAATATCATTAGCAAACCTATTAGTATTTATTGCTTCTTGTAAATTTAGTAGCAATTGCTTATTTTGTCTGTTATATTGTGCTATCGCTGGATTATTAATTTGACCGCCATCAATTAAAATATTTTTTTTAATTTGGATTTCAACTAATTGATCAATTAGCATATTTATAGCAGGATCATCAATGCCATATGACGTAGGAACGCTTATTCCTTCAAACAATTGACCTTCACTAATGTATTTTTCTAAGTAATCGTAGTAATTGTTTATACTTCTACTTTTGACTAACTCAGATTCTACTGATGCAATTTTACTGTAAATAGTTTGAGCCTTAAGACTTAAGTCGGTAATGTTGTTTTTATTTTTATAATCCTGAATCTGTTGTTCAATAAAAGATAAGGAATCTTGCATTTCACTTAGCTGATTATTGATAAAAACTACTGTATTTTTTGATGCTAAGCTCTTTTCTTTAACTTCTGATTGAATATAGTTTTCAGTTAATTTATTCAAAAAAACTATACCTTTAATCTGATCTGTTGTGTATAATGAAATATTTACAACAGAAGATTCTCGCTCTTCTTGATTAATAATTAATTCATTTTGGTATTTTTTAGTTAACTTCTTTAAATATTTAAATTTTACAAGATACTCATCTCCTTGATTAAAATTATTTTGATTAAAAATGACCTTTAATGATGTATTATTAATTTCAAATTTTTGGTTATACTTAAAAGTTTTAATTTCTCCAGTTTTTAAATTTTCAACACTAAAATCTTTAAATGTAATATTTGTAAACTTTAGCGTTTGGTTATAAAGATTATGTTCTTTATCACATATAATTTGTATCGGAACCTCATATATTTCAGCATTTTTTACACTACCAATTAAATAAAAAGTAATATCATATCTTAACTGTTCTAATGTTGCATAAATCAAAGGGTAAGATTTAAGTAATAAAATTTTATCTGAAACCTCAACATTATCTGCTAAAATCGACTTTTCATAAAGCAGATCTGATGCAGATCCAATGTTATTGTCCTTTTTAATAAGTAAAGATGTTTCAACTAAATATTTTTCTTCAGAATATCTATTAAAACCAAAAGCAGCAACAAAACATATTAAAAAAGAAAGTAAAAAATAAAACCAATTTCTTTTAATTTTTAAAATAAATTGATTTAAGTCCAATATATCATTAGTTGGTTCAGTCATATTATTTATTTGATATTAACAAATACAAAGATACGGCTGAAATAGAAAGTGATATGATGTTTGTAATACTATTAACAGCATAAAAACGTTTTCTTAATGGTGCTACATATATAATATCATTAGATTCCAACATCATATTATTTGTTAATATTTCTTTACTGGTTAAATCAACATAAAACATTTTTTTAGAACTTGTATTATTTCTAATTATTTTGATTTTTTTTCGATTTGCTGTTAAATTTAAATCACCCGCCAAACTAAGTGCATAGAAAATATTTGTTTTAGAGTTTTTAATATTATATGTACCAGGATTCTTAACATCACCTAAAATTGTAACTTCAAAATTTATTATATTTAACTTTACCACAGGTTGTTCAAAATAAGAGATAGCTATATCTTTAATTTTACTTTCAAGATCTCTAATTGTAAATCCCGCTGCTTTAACTTTTCCTAAAGAAGGTAAGTCTAAAAATCCATCATTATTTATTAAATATCCATATAGATATGGATTTTGAACTAACAATTGAGAATTATTAGTAGCCTCTTTATTAAAGAAATCATGAATTTGCTCAGTTGTTGTACTAATTTGAACAGACAATAAATCACCGTTCTGCAAAATATAACTATCATCTACACTTGATATTTCAAAAGGATCTTTACTTTGAACGTATTCCAAATTTTTGTTTGAAATACATGATGAAAAAAATAGTGCAAAAAAATATAAGTAAAAAAGTCTCATCTAATTTTTTGAATTAATTATTATCAAATATCGTAAAATTATTTAATATAAACTAATATGCTAAAAGCTGAAAAAGCTTGTCTTCAAAACGTTTTTTTGGTAAAAACTGATTCTCTAAAGCAGGTGAAAAAGGAACTGGTGTATTTAATGAAGATGCTCTGGCAATAGGTGCATCTAAAAATTCAAAGCAGTTTTCATTAATTAAAAAAGCAATATCAGCACCAAATCCACCAATCATACAATCTTCGTGAAGAATAATAACTTTTCCTGTCTTTTTTACTGAATTTATAATAGTTTCCTCATCTAGTGGAACAAGGGATCTTAAATCAACTAAATCCGCATTAATATTTTTATTTTGATTTAGGACTTCAATTGCCCAATGAACTCCCATACCATATGTAATTATTGACACATCATTTCCTTCTTGTACTAAATTAGCTTTACCTATCTCAATTGAAAAATAATCATCGAAAATATCAGCAGAAATACTTCTATACAGAGCTTTGTGTTCAAAAAACATGACAGGATTTGGATCATTAATTGAAGAAATTAATAATCCTTTAGCATCTGATGGAAATGCTGGATAAACAACTTTTAGTCCAGGTGTATGAGTAAACCATGACTCGTTTGATTGGGAATGAAAAGGTCCCGCTGCAACTCCTCCACCAGTTGGCATTCTAACTACAACATCTACATTTTCACCCCATCTATAATGAGTTTTTGCAAGATTATTCACAATTGCATTAAATCTAGAGGAAACAAAATCTGCAAATTGCATTTCAATAACAGATTTCACACCATTAATTGAAAGACCTAATCCTGCGCTTAGAATCACAGATTCACATATTGGAGTATTTCTTATTCTTTCTTTACCAAACTCTTTAACAAAACCATCAGTTATCTTAAACACACCACCATAATCAGCTATGTCTTGCCCCATTATTATTAAATTTTCATGCTTTTGCATAGATTGAAACAAAGCTTCTGATATAGCATCGACAAATCTTTTATTTTTAAGTTTATCTGATATCGGATAATGCTTATAATCTTTCAATGAATACACATCATTAACCTCACAATCTAATGTTGGCTGAATGGAACTTTCTTTATCTGCAATATTCCATGCTAATGTTATTTCTTTTTTAAGTTCATCTTTTATCTTGACGACTTTAGAATTGTCAAGAATCTTTTTAGAAATTAAAAAATCCTCATAACTAATAACAGGATCTTTTTTTGACCATTTTTTTAATATTTCTTTTGGTACATACTTTATACCAGAGGCTTCTTCGTGGCCACGCATTCTGAAGGTCATACATTCTAAAATAACTGGTTTGCTGTCAATAAGCATTTGTTTTTTTATTTCAATAACCTTATTATAAACTTCAACAATATTATTCCCGTCAATGGTGTAAGCTTCTATTCCATAACCTATTCCTTTATCAGAAAACTTCTCACATTTGAATTGTTCATTGTTAGGAGTTGAAAGACCATATCCATTATTTTCAATAACAAAAATAACTGGTAACTCCCATACAGCTGCAACATTGATAGCTTCATGGAAATCTCCTTCGCTAGCACCACCATCACCTGTAAAAACTGCAGTAATCTTGTTATTTTTTTTAATTTTATTTGCTAGTGCTATCCCGTCAGCAACACCCATTTGAGGTCCAAGATGCGATATCATACCAACTATATTATGATCTTTTGATCCAAAATGAAAAGATCTATCACGCCCTTTTGTAAAACCATTTAATTTACCCTGAAACTGTGAAAACAAACGATTTAAAGGAATATCCTTTGAAGTAAATACACCCAAATTTCTATGCATAGGTAAAACATATTCATCAAAATCTAAGGCCATAGTTACGCCAACTGAAATTGCTTCCTGCCCTATTCCTGAAAACCATTTTGAAATTTTTCCTTGACGAAGTAGAATTAACATTTTCTCTTCAATCAATCTAGGTCTAAGTATACCCTTATATAGATTTATTAGCAGATTTTTATCAAGTTCTGCAATATCAAATTTCATTAAACATATATTTATTTCAAAACTACTTAATATTTCTTTACTTTGTTAATAATTTAGTAAATGAATTATAAATATTTTGCAATTAATAAATTTATAAAAAACAATGAAATTTTTTAATGAATTTTTAAAAAGAATAATCATACTATTAGTTTTATATTCAATCAGCAGGATATATTTTTTTTACAATAATTTTGACAACTTTTACCCAGTAAAAATTTTAGAGTTTTTTGAAGGGATTCGATTTGATTTATCAGCAATAATTTATATTAATATTCCATTATTTCTTCTTTTATTAGCTCCATTAAATTTCAAATCAAATAAAAAATACAAACTATTAATTAATATCATTTTTTATATAACTAATATACCTTTTTTAATCTTTAATAATATTGATATTGAATATTTTAGATACACTCAAAAACGATCAACCACTGATTTTATTCAGTTAATACAACTTGGTACTGACATTAATAACTTAATTCCAATTTATTTAAAAAAATTTTGGCCAATAACTATTTTTACTGTTTTACAAATATGGGTTATTTTACAAGTTAAAAAAATACCAAATGTAAATTATGTAAATAGTTTTAAAAATATCGCTAAATCATTTATAATATTTTTAGTTTCGGCATTACTACTTGTTGTTGGAGCTCGAGGTGGCATACAATTAAAGCCAATTAATCCAATTAATGCTGGAGAGCTATGTAATTCGAAAAATTCAAATCTAATTTTAAATACTCCATTTTGTTTGCTTCAATCAATTAATCAAAATAAACTTAAAACATTAGATTACTTTAAACAAAGTGAAATAAATTCTCTTTACAACAATTATATCGAGAAAACAAGTAATAAACAAGACAAGAAAAATATTATAATACTAATAATGGAAAGTTATTCTAAAGAATTTATTGGTTTTTATAATGAATCCGGCTTCACTCCATTCTTAGATAGTTTAATGAAACATAGTTTAGTTTTTACAAATGCCTATGCAAATGGAGTAAAGTCAATAG
Organism: Flavobacteriales bacterium; assembly: GCA_002728175.1. Classification (GTDB taxonomy): domain Bacteria; phylum Bacteroidota; class Bacteroidia; order Flavobacteriales; family BACL11. Next base: position 37,331 of record PBVH01000045.1, read on the forward strand.
ATGCACTTCCAGCAATAATATCATCTATTCCACCACTAATGAATGATCCATTTATAACATCTAGCTATGCTCAAAACAAATATAATAGTTTACCTGAGATACTAAAAAAAGAAAATTATTCAACATCATTTTTTCATGGTGGAACAAAAGGTACTATGGGGTTTTATAGTTATTCAAAAAAAGCAGGATTTGAAAATTATTATGGAAAAGAGGAGTTTAATAATGATGAATTCAGTGATGAAGTATGGGGGATTTATGATAAACCATTTTTTGAATTTTTCTATTATCAGTTAAATAAAAAAAATGAACCTTTTTTTAGTACTTTTTTTAGTTTAAGTTCTCATCTCCCATTTACTTTACCTAAAGAATATTTAGAAAAAAATAAAATTAAAAAAAATATTGGTATAAGAGAAACTATTTTATATACAGACCATGCAATGAGTAATTTTTTCCATTTAGCTAAAAAAGAATCTTGGTTTAAAAACACGATTTTTATCATTACAGCAGATCATACTTCACCATATTCTTACAACAAAAAATATAAAAATAAGGTAGGTAGATATGCAATTCCTTTAATAATATTTAGTGGGGATAGCTCAATGCAAGGAACAAACAATAAGATTGTTCAACAAATAGACATAATGCCAAGCATTCTAGATTTAACTAACTATAACAAAAAATATTTTACATTTGGAAAATCAATGATTAATGGAGCAGATTGGGCCGTGTGTTATAGATCAGGTAAATATCAATTAATTACTAATAATGGCATATTAATAAATTCTGATGAAAAATATCAACAATTTAGTGATTGGCAACTCAATAATGAAAAACAGGTAAATATTTACGATAAAAAAATTCTCAAAGCTATTAAACAAAGTTTTAATAATTCAATGATCAACAATAAAATGAATTATGAAAATTAGATTTATTATTAATCCAATATCTGGAACTGGAAAGCAAAAAAATATTGTTGAAATAGTTAAAAAATATTTTAACTTCGAAAATTATGACTTTGTATACACAAATGAAAAAGGTCATGCAAGTGAGTTATGTAAATCTGCAATTAAAGAGAATGTCAATATTGTTGTTGCAGTTGGAGGTGATGGCACAGTAAATGAATGTGCGAAAGAAATTATAAATAAAAATGTTGCTTTAGCAGTTATACCATGCGGATCAGGAAATGGCTTTGCTTATAATATTGGAATGAAAAAAAAAGTAATTGAAGCTGTAAAACAACTAAATAATGGAAAAATTAAAAAAATTGATACAGCTACTCTAAATTTAATTCCGTTTGTTAATGTTTCTGGAGTTGGGTTTGATGCACATATAGCACACCTATTTTCCAAAACTAAAATCAGGGGATTCAGTAGTTATATTAAATTAGTTCTAAAAAAAGTTTTGGCATATAATTCAAATTATTACACTTTGAAAACTAATGTAAAAGATTATAAGTTTCAAGCATACTTTATTGCATTCGCAAATTCAGTACAATATGGTAATGACATGAAAATTTCTCCCGAATCTAATCTAAATGATGGTAAAACTGATATAGTAGTCATAAAAAATTTCCCAAAATGGAAAATACCACATTTTATATATCAAATGTATATGGGGAAAATACATGAAAACAAATATGTTGAAATTATTAGAGAAAAAAGAATAAAAATTATAC
>PBVH01000046.1 GCA_002728175.1 Flavobacteriales bacterium
AAGAAGACAACGGCAAAGAAGACAACGGCAAAGAAGACAACGGCAAAGAAGACAACGGCAAAGAAGACAACGGCAAAGAAGAGTTCTTAAAAAATAAATTTTAATAATTGAAACATGGCACATAAAAAAGGAGCAGGTAGTAGTAAAAACGGAAGAGAATCAGAAAGTAAAAGACTAGGTGTAAAAATATTTGGTGGAGAAAATATAATTGCTGGCAATATTATTGTTAGACAAAGAGGTACGAAGCATAACGCTGGTAAAAATGTTGGTGTCGGTAAAGATCATACGTTATTTGCATTAGTTGACGGGAAAGTCAAGTTCACCAAAAAGAAAAACAACAAATCATATGTTTCCGTTGAAACTATAAATTAATTTTGTTATAGATCAAATGCTATTAAAACTCTTGATTTTCAAGAGTTTTTTTGTTTAAATTTGTTTAGTAAAAATTAGATTATGTTAGATTTAAAATTTCTTAGAAATAATAAGGATCATGTTGTTAAGTTGTTAAAAGTGAAAAACTTTTCTTCATTAGAAACTATAGATGAGTTGCTGAATTTTGACAATCAACGAAAAATTAATCAACAAAAAACAGATCAATTATTATCGGAATCCAAAAAAATAGCAAAATCAATAGGGGAATATTATAAATCTGGAAAAGAAAGTATTGCAAATGATTTAAAATCATCTGTTTTAGATATAAAAGAAAAGATTAAAATACTTAGTACTAAAAAAGAAGAATTACAAGAAAAAATAACAAATATACTTTTAGAAATACCAAATGTACCTCATATATCAGTTCCTGTTGGACAATCAGAAAAGGATAATGCAATTATTANAGAATCNGGANAAATCCCNNCNTTAGANAATAATGCAAAGCCTCATTGGGAATTAGTTAAGGATTATAAATTGATTGATTTTGANCTNGGAAATNTAATNACAGGNTCTGGTTTTCCTGTTTATACTAATAAAGGAGCTAANNTTCAAAGAGCACTNATATCTTATTTTTTAGATAAAAATATAGAAGCTGGTTATCAAGAATTTTTNCCACCTCATTTAGTAAATAGAGATTCTGGNTTTGGNACAGGACAATTACCAAAATTTGAAGAAGATCTTTACAAAATATCAAATGATGATTTATTTTTAATTCCAACAGCTGAAGTCCCTTTAACAAATTTATTTAGAAATAGAATTTTAAATGAACTTCCTATTAAATGTACTTCTTACACTCCTTGTTTTAGAAGAGAAGCTGGCTCATATGGAAAAGAAGTAAGAGGTTTAAATAGACTTCATCAATTTGATAAAGTTGAAATAGTACAAATAGAAAGCCCAGAGAATTCTTATAATGTTTTACAGGAAATGGTGAATCATGTTTCAACAATTTTAGATGAATTAGAGTTACCATATAGAATTATAAAATTATGTGGAGGAGATCTAGGATTTAGTTCAGCTTTGACTTTTGATTTTGAAGTATATTCTGCTGCTCAAAAAAGGTGGCTTGAAGTAAGTTCTGTTTCAAATTTTGAAAGTTATCAAGCTAACAGATTAAAATTGAGATTCAGAGATCAGTCTGGAAGTATTTCTTTATGTCATACGCTTAATGGGAGCGCATTAGCTCTTCCAAGAGTTTATGCTGCTATACTCGAAAATAATCAAACAAAAAACTCAATAAAATTACCCAAAGTCTTGCATAAATATACCGGATTTGAATCTTTATAATGATTAGATTTATTACGTTATTGTTTTTGTTATCACCAATATTATCTATATCCCAAAATATTGATTACAAGACAGCATATCAGTATTATGTTAATGGTGAATATGAAAAAGCAGTTTTAATTTATAAAGAATCTCCAAAATCATCTTTGTCTTCGTATTACAATCCATATTATATGTCTTTAGTGTATTTAAAAAAATATACTGATGCAAAGAAATTAGTAAATACCATGATTAGAAAACAAAAGCAAAATTTAGGTTATAAAGTAGACCTAGTGATTGTGTTAGACAAAGACGGTAATAAAAGAGAAGCAACTAAAAATCATCTGGAGATTATTAAAAAAATTAATGGAACATATAATCAATCTATATTTTTAGCCAATAAATATAAAAGTCATGAAATGTATGAGAAGGCATTAGGTATTTATGCTAAGTCAGAAAAAATTAATAAGAAAGATAATTTTAATATTCAAAAAGCAGAGCTATATTCTTATTTAGATAATAATGACATGATGATAAAAGAGTATATTAATTGTATTATTAAATATCCAAAAACTAAAAACCAAATTATATCAAAAATTCAAAAGTTTCTAGATAATGATGGGATAGAAAATTATGAAAATTATGAAATTACTAAAAAACAATTATTATTATCAATAAATAAAAACACAAATAATTTACAGTTAACAGAGATGTTAATTTGGTTGTATATGCAATCTGCGGATTTTAAAATGGCTTTAATACAAGCCAAAGCTCTGGATAAAAGAGGAGAAAATGACGGTAAAATAGTATATGATATTGGAGAAACTTTGTTAGATTTTCAAGAGTATGATATGGCCATTGATGCATTTAATCATATTTTAAATTTAAATCAAAAAAGTGAAATGTATATTTCATCTTGTATAAACAAGTTATTTGCTATGACTAAGTCAGTTTCTACAAAAAAAGATTTAAAAAAAATAGATGATTTATATATTAAATATATTAATGATTTAGGTAAAAATAGTAATACGGTTTTGTTACTTTCAAATTATGCAAACTTCAAGGCATTTTATTTAAATCAGTTGAAAGAAGCGAGCATATTACTGGAAGAAGCGATTAATATCAATCAAATATCTTCAACTGATTTAGCGGAATGTAAATTAGAGTATGCTGATATACAATTATTGCTTGGAAATATTTGGGAAGCATTATTGTATTATTCACAGGTTGAAAAAGATTTCAAAGAAAATCCAATTGGTCACGAAGCAAAATTAAGTAGTGCTAAAGTTGCATATTTTCAAGGAGATTTTTCTTGGGCACAAGCTCAACTACAAGTTCTTAGAGCTTCGACTTCAAAACTTATTGCTAATGATGCAATGAAATTATCTTTATTAATTACAGATAATTATAATTTGGATACCGCAGAATTTCCAATGAAAACATTTGCAAAAGCTGATATGTTAATTTTTCAAAATAATTATAATGAGGCATTTNTAAAGTTTGACTCAATTTTATATAACTTTCCTGGACATTCTCTTGAAGATGAAATTTACATGAGAAAAGCGGATATTTATTGCAGAAGCGATAGTTTTAACCTTGCGCTAGAAATGTATGAAAAAGTAATTCAAGATTATAGTTTTGATATTTTAGCAGATGATGCCATATTTAAAAAAGCTAAATTATTTGAAAAAATGAATGATTTAGAGAGTGCAAAAAATCTTTATGAAAAATTAATTTTAGAATATTCAAATAGTATTTATACCGCTGAAGCTCGAATAAGATTTAGAGCAATCAGAGGTGATAAAAATGATTAGTACAATGATAATATATAACGTTACTGTAAGTGTAGATAAGTCAATTGTTAATGATTGGCTTAAATGGATGAGAAATGATCATGTTCCTGAAATCATATCAACTAAAATTTTTAATAAAGCCCAAATTAATCGATTAATTACAGAAAACGATAGTGGTCATACATTTGCAGTGTCTTATAGCTGTAAAAGTATGAAGGATTTACATAACTATCAAGTTAATTATGCCCCCTTATTGCAACAAAAACATTTCAAAAAGTTTGGTGATAAAGCAGTTGCTTTTAGAACCATAATGGAGGTTATAGATATTTTTTAAATTATTCGTTTAAAAAAGGNTTATTTATTTTTTCATTAACTATAGTTGTTGAAGGACCATGTCCACAATAAATAGTNGTTTCGTCTGGTAAATTNATGATTTTTGTGTTAATACTTTCAATAAGTGTTTTGTGATTTCCACCAGGTAGGTCAGTTCTACCAATACTGTTCATAAAAATCACATCACCTGAAATCAAAAAATTATTTTTTTTATTATAGAGGCAAATATGTCCTGGAGAATGTCCTGGAGTAAAAAATATTTTAAACTGTTCTTTACCTAATTCTATATTGTCATTTTCATCTATAAAACTATCAGGTTTAGGAGAAGGTTGATAATTTTCGAATCCATAAGATTTTGCAATATTTTCTGATTGATTCAATAATTCCTCTTCTTTTTTATGTGTGAATAATTTAATATTCCAACTTTTCATTACAAAATTATTACCAAAAATATGATCAATATGACAATGAGTATTAATTAGTCTTTTGGGAACAAGTTTTTTTGATGATATAAAATTAAATAGTATTTTTTCTTCGTTTGAATCATAACATCCTGGATCTATGATTATACAATCTTTAGTTTCTTCATCATAGACTACATATGTATTTTCAGCAAATGGATTAAATGTAAATGTTTTTATTTTCATATTTAAACTAGTATACTTATACAAATATAGAAGTTATTTATATTTGTATTATGATAGACAAAATTAAGCATTTATCTAAAAAGTATTTTGAAGAAATTGTTCAGATTAGAAGATATCTACATAAAAATCCTGAGTTATCTTTTCAAGAATATAATACGTCTAGATATATAAAGAAAATTTTAGATAATTGGAATATTTTATATGAGGATAATATAGCTCAAAATGGTATAGTAGCAATATTAAAAAGCAATCAACCAGATTCAAAAATAGTTGCATTAAGAGCAGATTTTGATGCTTTACCAATAAAGGAAGAAAATAATGTCGAATATTGTTCAATAAACAATGGAGTAATGCATGCTTGTGGTCATGACGCTCATACTGCTTCGCTTTTGGGAACCATACTAATACTCAATAATTTAAAAAATTTCTGGCAAGGAACTATTAAGTTTATTTTTCAACCTGCTGAAGAAATGCTACCAGGTGGTGCTCGTCAAATGATTGATGAAGGGGTATTGAAGAATCCAACTGTAAAAAAAATTTTTGCCCAACATGTTTTCCCAGATTTAGAAGTAGGAAAAGTTGGTTTTAAGCCTGGAAAATATATGGCTTCAACAGACGAAATATACATAAAGATAAATGGAAAAGGAGGGCACGCTGCCTTGAAAGAAAAATATAATAATCCAATTTTAGCAGCATCTAAAATTATTATTGCATTAGATGATTTTTTTAAAAATGAGAATACAGTTAAATCAGTTTTTGCTATAGGTTATATTGAAGCAAATGGTTCAACAAATGTAATTCCGCAGTCGGCATATTTAAAAGGAACATTTAGATCTCTTGATGAGTTGTTTAGAAAAAAATCTCATCAAAACATCAAAAAGATTGTAAATATAATTGCTTCTAAATGTTCTGTGAATGTTGAATTAAACATCAAAAAAGGATATCCGTGTTTAATTAATGATAGTGTTTTAACTAATGATACTATAAAAAATGCCAAAAAATATTTAGGTAATGATAATGTTGTGATATTACCTGAAAGATTAACTGCGGAAGACTTTGCATATTTTTCGCATAAAGTTCCTGCTTGCTTTTATAGATTAGGAACATCTAATAAATCTAAAGGAATAACTAATCAATTGCATACATCTAGATTTAATATTGATGAAGCTGCTCTTGAGATATCTATGGGTTTAATGGCGTATATTACAATTAAAAGTTAAGTTAATAACTTTTTTCCTACTGAATAAAATTCATCAGAAAATAGTTTTATTCTTTTTTTTATTTCAACTGATGTAAGCTCCATCTCATCAAAGTCATTTGATGTTGCATATATAACTCGTGGAAGCTGAATCATTCTCCATTCGTTCATGCAGATTTGTGAAAGATGTTGAGTTGCTAAATAACTTTTTTGTCCACCTGCTGCACACAAAATGCCAAAAAATTTTCCAGTTGCATTTTCAAAACAGTTATCAAGTATAATTTTTAAATTATCACTTACAGAAAAACAATGAATTCCCATGCCAATTATAATATTGTCGTTTTCTTGAACTAGCTCAGATAACCATTTTTTATCTTCTGTATCATTCTTATGATACGCATTAATTAATGTATTTCTTGCATCGACAAAAGTAACTTTAGCTTTTTTTGATAGGAGTTCATTTTGAACTTCCTTACATAATACAAATGACCTTGATTTTTTAGATAATGAACTAGAGATAATTAAGGTTTTCATTAATTTGCAACTTGCGAAATAAAATCAATCCTTAATAGTCTAATTTCATCATCTGTAAATTCATCTTCAGCAAATTCTAATCTTGCTTCATCAAAAGAAAAATTTTCAGTTGATTTAAAAAATGCGTGAATTTCGTCTAATTCATCTTGATCCATCATTTCTTTAATAATATGACTTAAATTTAGTTTGGTTCCTTTTTCAACAATCTCCTCCATTTCCAATAGAAGTTCTTCTCTTGTTAACCCTTTACCTTTTGCTATATCATCAATATTTAGGGCTTTATCAAGTGATTGAATAATGTATATTTTATTGTTTGATTTATTTGCAACACTCCTCACCACAATGTCTTGTGGTCTAATAATATTATTTTCGTCTACGTAACGCCTTATTGTTTCAACAAACTCTTTTCCATATTTATTTGCTTTTCCATATCCAACTCCTTGTGTTTGTGCTAATTCCTCAAGTGTTGTTGGNTATTGGTTTGCCATATCAATTAATGATGGTTCCATAAATAAAATAGCTGGAGGTAATCCAATTTTTTTAGCTATGTTTTTTCTCAAGCTTTTTAATATTTTAAACAAAACCATATCTGCTGCTTGACCTCTTTGAATATTGCTGGATGTTGAATTATTTTGGTAGTTATGATCTTCAGTAATCATGATACTATATGGGTCATTCATAAAAAGTTTACCCTTTTCGGTAATTTTTAATATTCCATAGCTTTCAATTTCTTTAGTAATTAATTGTTTGACATATGTTTGTCTTATAATTGAATGCCAAAAATTAATATTTTTTTCTTTTCCTTTTCCAAAACAAAATTCGATTTGTGACATATGTTGTTTTATCAACGAATTNCTTTCACCAACCATAATTTTAGCTATNTCTTTGGGTTTAAATCTTTCTTTACAATCTANAATAGTTTTAATTAGTAATTCAATATATTTTTTNCCTTCGATTTTTTCTTTNGGATTTTTGCAGTTNTCACACATTTTGTTACAATCTTCGCTAGAAAACTCCTCTCCAAAATAATGAAGAAGATATTTTCTTCTGCACATTGCAGTTTCAGAAAATGCAATNGTTTCCATAATTAATAATCTACCAACTTCNTGTTCAGCTACAGGTTTTCCCTGTAAAAATTTCTCNAGTTTCTCAATATCNTTNTAATCATAAAATGTAATTAAATCNCCTTTACCNCCGTCTCTTCCAGCNCTNCCNGTTTCTTGATAATATCCTTCTAANCTTTTTGGAATATCATGATGGATAACANACCTAATATCNGGTTTNTCAATTCCCATTCCAAAAGCAATAGTTGCTACTATTACATTGCAATCATCCATTAAAAAGGCTTCTTGATTTTCAACTCTTGTTTTAGCTTCTAATCCTGCATGATAAGGAAGTGCCTTAATACCATTAATTTGTAGTGTTTCTGCAACTTCTTCNACTTTTTTTCNNCTTANACAATAAATTATNCCTGAAGCGTCACCTTTTTCATTAATNTANTGAATAATTTGTTTAATTACATCAAGTTTAGGTTTTATTTCATAAAATAAGTTTGATCTGTTAAATGAATCAATAAATAATTTACCTTNATTAATTTTTAGATTCTTCATTATGTCCTGTCTAACTTTTTTGGTTGCAGTTGCTGTCAATGCAATTACGGGAGCTGATCCAATTTTATTTATTATTTCTCTAAGCTTTCTATATTCNGGTCTGAAATCATGACCCCATTCAGAAATACAATGTGCTTCGTCAATAGCATAAAAAGAAATATGAATATCATTGAAAAACATAATATTTTCTTCTTTGATTAACGATTCAGGAGCGACATAGACTAACTTAGTTTTTCCTGATTTGATATCAGATTTCACTATATTACTTTGACTTTTTGATAATGATGAATTTAAAACATGGGCAATACTATCGTTTTTATAAAATCCTCTCAGAACATCAACCTGATTTTTCATTAATGCAATTAATGGAGAGACAACAATTGCACACCCATCAGATAAAACAGCAGGTAGTTGATAGCACATTGATTTACCACCTCCAGTGGGCATTATAACCATGCTATCTTTCCCATCTAATAAGTTTAAAATTATTTCTTCTTGTTTTCTTCTAAATTTATCGAAGCCGAAAATATTTTTTAAATTCTTAAGTAGAGTTTCTTTAGAAATATTCATTCTAAAATTAAATTGATATTTTTGTATAACGAATATAATATTTTATTAATGAAATCTAAAAGAGAAATAAAAAAAATTGCTCAAAAATGTATTTCAATAGAAGTTAATGAAGCTAAAAATTTAATAAATAAGATTGATGATAATTTTGTTGATGTAGTTAATGTATTATATCAAACAAGAGGAAGGATTATTATTACAGCTATTGGTAAAAGCGCTAATATTTCTAATAAAATTGTAGCAACTTTAAATTCAACAGGAACTCCTGCTATTTTTGTTCATGCAGCTGAAGCACTACATGGTGATTTAGGTATAATAAAAAGTGAAGATATTATTATTTGTATTTCAAATAGCGGTAATACTAATGAAATTAAATTATTAGTTTCTCAAATAAGAAATTTATCAAACAAATTAATAGCTATTACTGGAAATTCATCATCTTTTTTAGCTAAACAATCAGACTATGTTTTAGATGTAGGTGTTGAAAAAGAAGCATGTATAAATAATTTAGCACCAACTTCATCAACAACAAATCAATTAATTATTGGAGATGCAATTGCAGTTTCATTATTATATTGCAACGGTTTTACTAAAAAGGATTTTGCTAAGTATCATCCTGGTGGTACTTTAGGAAAAAGAATATCAATTAGTTTAGAGGATNTNNTAANTGAATCTANTTTTGTAACCGTTAACCATAANGATAGTCTACAAAAAGTAATTTTTGAAATATCTAATAAATGTAAAGGTGCTACTGCAGTAGTAAAAAACAAAAAACTGTTAGGAATAATAACAGATGGTGATCTAAGAAGAATGCTTCAAAAAACAAGTGACATCACTAAAATTCAAGCAAAAGATATCATGTCTTCGAGTCCTAAAACTTTAGATAAAAAAGTTTTAGCTTTTGATTGTCTACTTTTTATGCAAAAAAATAAAATTAATCAAATTATAGTTACCTCAAATACTGAATATATTGGGATTGTTCATATTAATGAAATACTTAAACAAGAGTTAGTATAATGAAACAGGAAAAGGAAATGTCATTTTTAGATCATTTAGAAATATTTAGATGGCATATGATTAGATCAATCATTTCAATTTTGTTGTTTGCAATTTTAGCCTTTATTTTTAAAGATATTGTGTTTGATGACATTTTACTTGCTCCTAAGGAACCAGATTTCATAACATACAAAATGTTATGTGATTTTTCAAGATATCTTGGTTTTAGTGATTTTTTTTGTTTTGTTAAATCTCCTTTTACGTTAATAAATATTAATATGAGTGGACAATTTTATTCTCATATAATCGTATCATTGATTGCGGGCTTTATTGTTGCTTTTCCATATATTTTATTTGAAATTTGGAAATTTGTAGGGCCGGCACTTTATGATAAAGAATCAAGAATTGCACGAGGAATTGTTTTTTTTGGGTCTTTTTTATTTGTAACTGGTGTTTGTTTTGGATATTATATTATTTCTCCACTCACGATTAATTTTTTAGGCTCTTATCAAGTGAGTGATTTAGTTATTAATCAAATAAGTTTGTCATCTTTTGTTACAACAATTTCTACGCTGTGTTTAGCAAATGGTTTAGTGTTCGAGTTACCAATGCTAGTGTATTTTTTAGCTAAATTAGGCTTCTTAACTCCAGATCTGATGCGAAGGTTTAGAAAACATTCTATGGTTGGCGCACTAATTTTATCAGCAATTATTACTCCACCAGATATAATGTCACAAATATTGGTTTCTTTACCATTATTAATTTTATATGAAATAAGTATTAAAATATGTTCATTTGTAATTAAAAAATAAATGTTAAAAGCAGAAAATTTATCAAAATCTTATGGAAATAAGCAAGTGGTGAAGAACGTTAGTCTTAACGTTCAAGAGGGTGAAGTAGTTGGTTTACTCGGGCCAAATGGAGCAGGAAAAACAACTTCTTTTTATATGATTGTAGGCTTGATTAAAGCTAATAATGGTAATGTATTGTTAAATGACAGTAATATTACAAACATACCTATGTATAAAAGAGCAAAGTTAGGAATAGGATACTTATCTCAAGAAGCATCAATTTTTCGAAAAATGTCAGTAAAAAACAATATTTTATCTGTTTTAGAAATGACTAATCTTTCAAAAAAAGAACAGATATATAAATGCAATCAATTGATTGATGAATTTGGATTGGAAAAAGTAAAAGATAGTAATGGAGATGTCTTATCAGGAGGAGAGAGAAGAAGAGCTGAAATTGCAAGAGCGTTATCTTTAGATCCAAAATATATTTTGCTTGATGAACCTTTTGCTGGAGTAGATCCGATTGCTGTGGAGGATGTTCAAAATATTATTAGAAAATTGAAAAAGAAAAAAATAGGGATTTTAATTACTGATCATAATGTACACGAGACACTTTCGATAACTGATAGAGCTTATCTTTTGTTCGAAGGTAGTATTCTGAAATCTGGTACTGCCATTGAACTTGCGAATGACACACAAGTTAGAAAAGTTTACCTAGGAAGAAATTTTGAATTACGTAAATAGTAATTATAGTTTTTTAATACTAAAATCAAAGTATTCCATAATTTGATTGCAAAGTATTTTTTCACAAGCAGTTTTAACTTTTTCACTGGCGGCATCTTCATTTTCAGCTTCGACTTCTAATGTTATATGCTTTCCAATTCTTACATTAGATATTTCTTCTAGATTAATGTTTTTCATACTTGATGAAACGGCTTTACCTTGTGGATCAAGTAAAGTTTTTAANGGCATAATATTTATTTCAGCTAAGAATTTCATTTTGTTAAATTATGTGTTAATGACAAAGTTATATATATTAATATTATTATAGGTATACTTACAAAATTAAAAAAGTAGAACAAAAAAAGAGAAGAAATAATCAGTATTATTCTATAATAATTTAATCTTGATTTTTTTTGTTCATGTCTTTTTATTTTAAGTGAAAACAAGCTTATTTTAGATACTAATAATATAGATAAAGTAAATAAACATAATAGCAGTATATGAGTTGTTAGTATTTTTTCATCATAAAAAGAAAGAGATGCTAAAAATATTCCTGCTGCAGGTATTGGTAGGCCAATAAAATTTTCATTTTGTTCAGTATCCAAATTAAATTTAGCTAGTCTAATAGCTCCAAAAACTGGAAAAATAAAGGCGAAATAAGCGACACTAAAATCCTTATTTAGATTTTCCAAAATATATTCATTAAAAATTTTATGGTTAATTAGTTGATATATTATGATTGAAGGTGCGATTCCAAATGTCACCAAATCTGCTAGAGAATCTAATTGTTTTCCAAATTCGCTGTANGCATTAAGAAGTCTTGCAAAAAAACCATCAAAAAAGTCTATAAAAAGCCCTGAAAAAATTAAAATTGTTCCAAACGCTAAATTTCCTTGAAAAGAAAAACTAATTGATAATAAGCCTATAATTAAGTTTAAACAAGTTAGTAAGTTTGGTATATTTTTTAAAATTATATTCATTTAAACAAAAATATGATAATATTTGTAACTTAAATGAANTTTTTTTTATTCTCAATATTAAGTGGCTTATTTTTGGCATTATCTTGGCCAAATATCGGTGGTCTAACATATTTAATTTTTGTAGCATTTGTTCCTCTTTTTTATTTCATTTCAAATGAGATAACAAAAAATAATTTTAGTAGATCAAAAATTTTCTCTTGTCTTTTTTTAACTTTTTTTATTTTTAATTTTCTAACTACCTATTGGATTTATTATGCAACTCTTTTCGGCGCAATATGTGCGTTCGTAATTAATTCATTACTAATGACATTAGTATTTTATTTATCAGTTTTGATGGGATGTTTNAGAAAAAATAAATTTAGAGCATTAATTTTTATTTCATCTTGGATTTCAATGGAATATTTACATTTAAACTGGGATTTATCGTGGCCATGGTTGACATTAGGAAATGTTTTTGCTAATACAACTTACTTTGCACAGTGGTATGAATTTACTGGAGTACTAGGAGGGTCAGTTTTTATTTTAATAATTAATATATTATTTTTTAAATTATTCTTTTTTAAAAAGCTAAAGTATCTGTATTCACTGCTATTTAGTATGGTGTTAGTTTTTTTAGCAAACTCACTTACAAAAATAATTAGCGGAAATATTAAAGTTGAGGTTGTTGTTGTTCAGCCAAACATAGATCCGTATAATGAAAAATTTACAACTGACCCTGTTGGTCAAATAAAAGATTTCATAGCTCTTTCCAAAAAATATCTTACAAAAGAAACAAAATTTTTAATTGGACCAGAAACTGCTATACAAGAGTCTTTATGGGAAAATAAAATAAATGAAAATGCAAGTATAAACCTACTTAAAGAGTTACAAGAAGATTTCCCTAAATTAAATATTTTAATTGGAGCAACAACTTATAAGTATTACAATAATAAAAAGTCAGCTACTGCAAGAAAATTTACAAATTCTAATAGTTATTTTGATGCTTATAATTCAGCTATTTTTCTTTCATCAAATAATAAAACAGCGATTTATCATAAAACTAAATTAGTTCCAGGAGTAGAAAAAATACCTTTCCCCGTACTTCTTAATAATTTTTCAAACTTATCAGTTGATTTAGGTGGTATTAGCGGGTCATTGGGTAGTGATAATGACATCAATTTATTTCAAACGACAAAGGATAAAATACTTCCGCTCATTTGTTATGAAAGTATATATGGTGATATTATTTCACAAAAAAATCCAGATTTTTTGTGTGTTATAACAAATGATGGATGGTGGAAGAATACAGCGGGTTATAAGCAGCATTTTCAATATTCACGTTTGAGGGCAATTGAGCATAGAAAATATGTTGTTAGATCAGCAAACACAGGTATTTCAGGCTTAATAGATAATCGTGGTAATGTTATTCATCAAACAAATTGGGATGAAAAAACTGCATTCACTGGCTATATAAATTATGCGAAAAGTAGAACTTTTTATAATATTTATGGTGATTATATTGGTAGAATATCAATATTTGTTTTTATCACATTTTTAATAATAAATATAGTAAAAAGTAGAATAGATTGATTTTACTTTTTTGGAATCACGCATACCGGAATAGGTATCATTTTATGTTTATTCATTTTATTAAATCTATGATAAATTAACTGAACCTCCTTTTGTCTTTCAGATAAATTATTAGAATTATTATTATTCATTGCCCATTCTAATTCATCATAAGTTGCACCAATTTGATCCTCATCTGTCAAATTATTGTCCCATAGTCCATCGGTAGGTGGAGCTTCTAATATTTCATTAATAACATTTAGTTTTTTACCTAATAAATAAACTTCAGATTTTAATAGATCAGCTATAGGGCTAATATCTACACCCCCATCACCATATTTTGTATAAAAACCAATACCAAAATCTTCAACCTTGTTTCCTGTGCCAACAACTATATAGTTATTTAATTGAGCATAATAATATAGCGTAGTCATTCTGAGCCGAGCTCTTGTATTTGCAAGAGATAGATTACATTGTTTTTGCTCCGAGACGACATCTTTAAATTCATCAAATAATTTGCTTAGATTTACTTTTTTATAGCTAACATTTTCATATTTCTTTTGTAAAAATTCAATATGTTTTTTAGCTCTTTCAAATTGCTTGTTATCTTGATGAATTGGCATATTTAGGCAAAGTAAAGGTTTTTTTGTTTTTGCAGTTAGTATTGATGTTACAGCAGAATCAATACCTCCAGAAATGCCCATTACAAAGCCTTTGATGTTATTTTCTTCACTGTATTTTAAAATCCAGTTTGTTATGTATGAAATAATTTTTTCAGTATTCATAATATTTGCAAATTTAAAGTAAAACTTTTTACTTTTGTTGAGAATGAAAAAGTTAATTTCATATACTATAATTATTTTATTATTATTATTATTATTTGTTTTTAATTATTTAACAACATTTAAGATTAAAAATAAAAGTGTTTTAAATTACCATAGATACGAAGAATTAGTTTTTTCTATTAATGAAAAAAATTACCAAAATATCATTAACGAATTTGAAGTTGATCATCCGGTATTTAGCGAATTTTTTTCATACAAGATTTTAAATCAAAAAGATATACATAGCAAAAGTTATAAGCATGAGATATTCAGCTTTGTAAATCATTCTGATATGCGAGAAGCATATGATAGTGTTTCAGTTTTTTTTAAAGATTTTAACCAGATTAAAAATGAAATTGATATAGCTTTTACAAACATTTATAAATATTTTCCTAATTACACTCTACCGAAAGTTTACACTTTTTTCGGTGGATTTAAATATGGAGTTATTTTTTATGATGACGTGGTAGGAATCGGGTTAGAAAACTTTTTAGGAAAAAATAGTAAGTTTTATAGCTTGTTAGGAGAACCTAAATATTTACGAGATTATAAAAATCCTGATTATATTTCCTCTAACGTAGTAGAAGTTTGGTGTAACAATTATTTTTTAAAAAATTATCAAAGCGATTTCTTGTCTAAATTAATCTATTCCGGAAAGGTTATGTTTTTTGTTAAAGATGTTCTTCCTAAGAACAAAGATTATAATAACTTAAGATTTTCAAAAAAACAAATGGATTGGTTGTTANATAATGAGAGTAAAATTTGGAGTTTTATTATAGAAAATAAATTATTATACTCACAAAGAGAAAGAGATTATAGAAGCTTTTTTTACTATTCTCCATTTGTGAAGGGAATGCCAAAAGAAGCTCCAGCAAGATTAGGTTATTTTATTGGTTATAAAATAATTGATAGTTATATGAAAAATAATAGAGTTTCTATTAGCGAATTAATGTTAGAAACTGATTATTCTAAAATTTTAAATAAATCTAAATATAAACCCAGAAAATGAAACAAACTATAAAAATCGAAGTTGATTTGGATGAAAATCATCTTCCTGAAAAAATTTCTATGAATACAAGTGATACGCATGAGTCAAATATAAAGTCATTGATGATTTCATTGTGGCAAGCTAAGAAAAAAGAAACCTTGAAAATTGATTTATGGACTAAAGATATGCCAGTTCATGAAATGTTTATCATGTATCATCAAACTCTTATAAGTATGGCGAATAGTTTAAAGCGTGCGACAGGCGAGGATAAATTAGCGACAAAATTAAAGCAGTATTGTAGTATGTTTGCTAAAGAAACTAAGATTTTGAATAGCTAATTATTTTTTAATGTTGAGTTTAAGTAGTTAATGTAGTTTTTTAACTCCATCAAACCTTTATTTTTTTTTGATGATGTAAGGATAATTTTTGGTAACTCCACCCAATTTTTTAGCATAAATTTTTTGTATGAAATAATATTTTGATCCAATTGAGTTTTGTTTAATTTATCAATCTTAGTAAAAACCATTATGAACGGTATTTGATGTT
This sequence comes from Flavobacteriales bacterium, assembly GCA_002728175.1. GTDB lineage: Bacteria > Bacteroidota > Bacteroidia > Flavobacteriales > BACL11. The sequence goes on from PBVH01000046.1 coordinate 15,774, forward strand.
CTGCCAGCCATATCATATTTTCTTGATCAATCTTTTGTGGCTTCAACCTACTGTCAATTAGCATAAAAACACATGAAATATTTTTTCTTTTATTTAAATAATCGTAAATCATTTTTAAAAATTCCTCTCGCATAGATTTTGAAACTTTTGCGTAACCAAAACCTGGTAAATCTGCTAGATACCAACAATTATTAATTTTAAAATGGTTGATTAGTTTTGTTTTACCTGGTTTTGATGAAATTTTAGCAAAATTCTTATGATTAATTAATGAATTAATCAAAGATGATTTACCAACATTTGATCTGCCAATAAATGCATATTCTGGAAAATCCATGTCTGGGCATGATTTATAACTTGTACTGCTTTTAACAAAAACTTTAGTATCAATTTTCATTGATAATAGTTAAAAATACTTTTTTAAAAACTTAAGTACAATGTCACTAAATTTTTTTGGGTGCTCCCACATTGCAGCATGACCACATAAAGGAATCCAATTAAGTTCTGAATTTGGTAGTAGTTTATGAAATTCTTCTGCAACGTGTGGTGGAGTAACTTTATCATTTTCACCCCAAATCAAAGATACCGGCATTTTAAGATTGGGTATATCTTCTGCCATATTGTGTCTTATAGCGGATTTTGCATATCCTAGTAGTTTTAATAAATTAATTCTATTGTTAGCAAGTTTAAATACTCTATCTACTAATTCTTTAGTTGCTACTTTTGGATCATAAAAAACTTCTTCTGTTTTCTTCTTTATATAATTATAATCACCTCTTCTTGGAAATGAATCACCCATTGAATTTTCAAAAAGACCTGAACTACCGGTTAAAATCAAAGCTTGAACCATTTCAGGATGTTCTTTTGCAAAAATTAAACCAATATGCCCACCCATTGAGTTACCAATTAATACAGCTTGTTTTATATTTAAGTGGTTCATGAATGAATAAAGATAATCGCTTAATTTCTTTACTGAAACATTTAGTTTAATTCCTTCAAATAGTCTTAAATCTAGTCCATATACTTTGCATTCTTTTGAAATATAATTAACCATATCGCCAAAGTTTTCTACTCCCCCCATTAGTCCATGTAATAAAATTACATTCTCACCTTTACTTCCCTCTTCTAGCCACTTGAATTTTTTTTCTTTCTTAATCATATTTCTTAAAAGATTTTGCAAATATACAAAAGACAAATTTTATCAAAAATATCCACTAAATAATTCGTGATATTAACAATAAAGTGTTAAAAGTTATAAACAAAGTGGTATATAGTGGTAAAAAGTGGGTATAATTTGTATATTAGCAAATTATTAAACAAAGTATTATGAATTATGATTCATATTATTGGAACATATGAATGTAAAGCAGATGTTAAGGGACGTATTATGCTTCCAACAGCTTTGAAAAAACAGCTGCAAAAAATCATTAACGATGGATTTATAATAAAGAGATCGGTATTCAATCAATGTCTTGAAATACATCCAATGTCAGAATGGAATTTAGTTGTTTCTCAAGTAAATCAGTTAAATAGGTTTGTAAAAAAGAATAATGATTTTATTAGATCGTACATGTCTGGTTTAAAACTTGTTGATATTGATAAGTCAGGACGATTATTAATACCTAAGGATTTATTTGTTTATGCTGAAATTGATAAAGAAATTGTTCTTTCTTCATCTGTTAATATGATTGAGCTTTGGGATAAGAAAAAATATGAAAAGTCAGTTGCAAAAACTTTGCAAAACTTCTCAAGTTTAGCAGAAGAGGTTATGGGAGATCACACAAAAAAAGAAATTTAATGAACTATCATAATCCAGTCATGTTAAAAGAATGTATTAATGGATTAAATATAAAACCTAATGGAGTGTATGTTGATGCAACTTTTGGTGGAGGTGGACACTCTAAAGCTATTTTAGATAATTTGTCTGATGGTAAGTTGTATTCTTTTGATCAGGATCTTGATGTAAATCAAAATTTATTTCAAGACAAAAGATTTAAATTTATTAAATCAAACTTTAGATATATCAAGAAATTTTTGAAGGTAGAGGGTATAGAAAAAATAGATGGTTTGTTAGCGGATTTAGGAGTTTCGTCACACCAAATAGATAGTCCAAAAAGAGGTTTTTCAATACGTTATAATGAAAAACTAGATATGCGAATGAATATGGAAATCCCAAAATCTGCGGTTAATATTTTAAATGAATATTCAAAAGAAAAATTATCAGAAATATTTCGAAGATATGGAGAGTTTTCAAATTCGAATTTGATAGCTGATAAAATTATAGAATTTAGAAAATCAAATGTAATAGTAAATACGAATGATTTAATCCAAAGCCTTAAGGTTTTGACTCCATCTTCAAAAAAAAATAAATTTTTAGCAAGAGTTTTTCAAGCAATTAGAATAGAGGTGAATGATGAGTTATCATGCTTGATAGATTTATTGAATAGTTGTAATGAATTGTTAAAAACTAATGCAAGAATTGTTGTAATATCTTATCACTCACTAGAAGATAGGATAGTTAAAAATTTTATTAAAAAAGGCAACGTTGAGGGAAAATTAGTAAAGGATTTTTTTGGAAATATTGAGAAGAATTTTAGACAATTAAATAAAAAGATTATAAGTCCAAAAGAAAGTGAAATTTTTAATAATCCTCGATCTAGAAGTGCAAAATTAAGAATAGCTGAAAGAATATAAATGGTTAAAAAATCTCAAAACACAAATGCCATAAGCGCAATTTTAAGAGGTGAGTTCATAGCTGATAAAAATAATATAAAATATAGTCCATATATTTTATTTATTGTATCACTTATCTTATTAAATATCAGTATTTCTTTTAGAGCTGAGAGTTTATTAAAAAAATCAATATATCTAGAAAAAGAAGTAGCAGATTTAAGATTAGTTTATATCACGACAAAGTCAGAATTAACAAGTATGTATAGACGTTCTGTGATAGAAAATTTAGTTGATGATTTGGAAATTAAAACATCTTTAACTCCTCCAAAAATTGTTGAGTATTAATATGAAAAGAAAAAAAACAAATATCAATTTAAGAGTTGTTGTTTTGTACCTTTTCACCTTATTGATTTCTATCGTAGTTGTTTTAAAAATTCTAACTGTTCAGCATTTAAAAACTGAAATCAATACAAATAGTCAGCCTAAATATTTTTCTGTTGATGCACCCAGAGGAAATATAGTTTCAGACGATGGATCTTTATTGGCTATTTCTATGCCTCTTTATAATGTTAGATTAGATATGAGTGTAATGAATAATGATTTGTTTTTGCACCACATTGATAGTCTTTCTTATTTGCTTTCAGAACTTTTTACTGACAAATCACATGTTGAATACAAACAATTCTTAGTTAAGTCTAAAAATAAGAAAGCAAATAAATTTATTCTTTTAAAAAAGAAGGTTACCCACATACAATTAAATGAATTAAAAAAAATGCCCATTTTTAATTTAGGTCAAAATAAAGGGGGTTTAATTGCTATTGAGAGGCCAAATAGAATAAATCCATATGGTTTGCTTGCAAAGAGAACAATAGGAAAACTTAGAGAGGTCAATCCAGTTGGAATTGAAAGAGCTTATAATCAGCAATTATCAGGAAAAAACGGGTTACAGTTGAAAAGAAAGATTGATAGAGGTATTTGGGTACCCCAAGAATCAAAAGGAGATATACTTCCAAGTGCTGGAAATAACATTTCAACAACAATTAATGTAGATATGCAAGATGTTGCAGAAAAATCACTACAAAATGCATTAATTGAAAATGATGCGGATTGGGGGTGTGTTGTTATGATGGAAGTTAATACAGGAGAAATTAAAGTTATTGCAAACCTGAAAAAAGACACTAATGATAGAGTTAGTGAAGCATTTAATTTTGCTTTGGCTCAGCATATATCTCCGGGATCTACTTTCAAAACCGCATCTATTATTGCAGGTCTTGAAGATGATAAATTTAATATTTATGATACAGTAAATATTGCAGGTGGCCGAACAAAATTTTACGATAGAGTTATGATTGACTCTGATCATAATTATAAAAAGATTACTATAAAGGATGCTTTTTCAATTTCATCAAATGTAGCTATTTCCAAAATTATTAATAATAATTATAAAGATAATCCAGAACAGTATACTGATAGAATCTATCAAATGGGTTTAAGTAAAGCCCTTGATTTAGAGTTGCCATACCCAAATAATTTAAAAATGCCAATAGCATATAAAACAAGTTGGTCAGGAGTTACACTGCCTTGGATGTCTATTGGTTACGAAATGCAATTAACACCTATTCATATTCTTTCATTTTATAATGCAATAGCTAATAAGGGAAGAATGATAAAACCAATTTTTGTATCTTCTATAAATAAAGGAAACAAAGTAATTGAAAAATTTTCGACTGAAGTTATCAACCCAGCTATATGTTCAAAGTCAACTATTGATAAAGTTCATGAACTCTTAGTTGCTGTTGTTGACCAAGGTACTGCTCAAAATATTAAAACAGATAAATATTTAATTGCTGGAAAAACAGGAACAACCGTCTTAAATTATTCAAACAGAAAAAAAGATGAAGCAAAAAAATATAGAGCGTCTTTTGTTGGATATTTTCCTGCTTCTAAGCCTAAATATAGCTGTATTGTTGTTGTCAGTAATCCCAAAAAAAGTAAAATTTATGGTGGTCAAATTGCTGCTCCAATTTTCAAGGAATTGTCGGACAAAGTTTTTGCAATGGAAATATCAATGCAAAGTCCAATGACTATGTTGATAAAAAAGAAAAGTTTCCCAAAGATACAAAATGGCTCTACCAGTAAAGCATCTACAGTATTAGATTATTTAAATATAGATCATTATAAAACTGATGGTGAATACATGATTTCAGAACTAACAGATAATACAGTCAAATTAAAGCTTAGAAAAATAAAATCAGATTTACAAAGTCATATTATGCCGAGTTTAATTGGGATGAATTTAAGCGATGTTGTTTATTTATTAGAAAATCATGGGCTAAAGGTCAAATTTAACGGATACGGTTCAGTTGTTAATCAGTCAATAAAAAAAGGTGAACGTTTTCAAGAGGGTTCAGTTGTTAAAATAAAGCTATCATAATGCACTTAAAACAATTGTTAAATAAAGTAGATGTTATTTCTGTTCATGGAAACCAAGATATCAAACTCAATAATATTGAGTTTAATTCTAAAAAGATAATTCACAATGATTTGTTTGTTGCCATAAAAGGAGAAAAGTTTGATGGTCATATTTTTATAAATGATGCCATTTCGAATGGAGCAATAGCAATAGTTGTTAATAAATTACCTGATAGATTATATAAAGATAAAACTTATATAGTTGTCAATGATACTGCATTATGTTTACCCTTTTTAGCTAAAAATTTTTATAAAAATATATCTGAAAAAATAAAACTTATTGGTGTCACTGGAACAAACGGTAAAACCTCAATTGTAAGTTTGTTATATCAACTATTTACTTTAATGGGTGAAAAAAGTGGGATGTTATCAACCGTTAAAAATAAAATTGACTCTTTAACACTTGATAGTACTCATACTACACCTGATATTTTAACGATTTACAGATTACTTCAAAAAATGGTTGATGAAAAATGTAAATACTGTTTTATGGAGGTGAGTTCTCATGCATTAGATCAATATAGAGTTAAAGGGCTAAATTTTGATATTGCAGTCTTTACTAATCTTACACATGATCATTTAGATTATCACAAAAAATTTAGCATATATAGGGATGTTAAAAAATCTTTTTTTGATTCTTTAGAAGAAGAGACAACTGCCATTTTAAATAGAGATGATAAGAACTTTAAAAAAATGGGAGAATCTACAAAAGCAAATAAATTATACTATTCTTTGAAAACATTAGTAGATTATAATTGCAAGATTGTTGAATACGATTTTGATGGCACACTAATAAAAATTAACAATCAAGATTTGTGGATAAAATTAGTAGGTGAATATAATGTTTATAATGTATTAGCAGTATTTGCAGTAGCAAAACAGTTAGGTTTTTCTGAAAAAAAATTATTGCGATATGTAAGCATGCTAGATTCACCAGAAGGTAGATTTCAAATTGTACGTTCTAGAAATAAAATAATTGGAATAGTTGATTATGCACACACACCCGATGCTTTAGAAAACATATTAAAAGTTATAAATAAAATCAATATTAAAAATTCTAAAGTTATTACAATAATAGGCTGTGGAGGTAATAGGGATATGGATAAAAGACCAAAAATGGCTAAAGTAGCATGTACTTTGAGTTCTAATGTGATTTTTACAAATGATAATCCTAGAGATGAAGATCCAAAAAAAATAATTTCTCAAATGATGAAAGGGGTTTCTAAAATTCAGTTAGAAAAAGTAATTGTAATTGAAGATAGATTGCAAGCTATTAAGACTGCATGTGCTTTGGCAAATAGTAATGATATTATTCTATTGGCCGGAAAAGGTCACGAAAAATATCAGGAATTAAAAAATAAAAAAATTGAATTTGATGATTTTAAAGAACTAAAACTAATGCTTAAAGAAAAATAAAATGTTATATAATTTATTCGAATATTTAGAGCTTAATTATAATTTGCCCGGTACAGGTATTTTTAAATATATTTCTTTTAGATCTGCTATGTCTGTTATTACATCATTAATTGTATCATGGATTTTTGGTGGGAAAATTATTAATTTAATACAAAAAAAACAGATTGGTGAGCAGGTCAGAAGTTTAGGTCTAGAAGGTGAAGAAAGTAAAAAAGGAACGCCTACAATGGGTGGATTGATTATTTTATCTGCTATATTAATTCCAACACTTTTATTTTCACGCTTAGATAATATCTACATAATTATAATGATAATATCAACCATATGGCTGGGAGGTATTGGTTTTCTTGACGATTATATTAAAGTTTTCAAGAAAGATAAGAAAGGACTTGCTGGAAAATTTAAAGTTTTAGGTCAAGTTTTTATAGGCATTTTTGTTGGTTTAGTTATGGTTTTTCATAATGATATTGTTGTTGTTGATGAATCAAAATTTACTCAAAAAGAAAAAATAGAGATTTTAGATAACGCGCAAAAATCTTCAAAAACAACTACCCCATTTCTTAAAAACAATGAGTTTGATTATAAAATATTAACTAATTGGATATGCAGAGACTGTGCAAGTTACGCATGGATAGTTTTTATATTAATTGTTGTATTTATAGTTACAGCTGTTTCAAATGGGGCTAATATGACTGACGGTTTAGATGGTCTAGCCACAGGAACCTCGGCAATAATAGCAATAACTTTAGCAGTTTTATCATATGTTTCGGGAAATGTGATAGCTGCGGATTATTTAAATATAATGTATATACCCAACTCTGGAGAATTAGTGGTGTATATGTCTGCTTTTGTTGGTGCTTGTATAGGTTTTATGTGGTATAATTCTTATCCAGCTCAAGTATTTATGGGAGATACTGGTTCCTTAGCGCTTGGAGGAATTATAGCAGTTGTTTCAATTCTGATTAGAAAAGAGCTTTTGATACCTGTTTTATGCGGTATTTTTTTAATTGAAAATTTATCTGTAATCATTCAAGTTAGTTATTTTAAATATACTAAGAAAAAATTTGGTGAAGGATTAAGAATTTTCAAAATGGCACCACTACATCATCATTATCAGAAATTAGGTATGCACGAAAGTAAAATAGTTACTAGATTTTGGATTGTTGGAATAATGTTGGCTGTAATAACAATTGTAACTTTAAAAATAAGATAATGCTCGGAAGAATCACAATTCTTGGTGGTGGAGTAAGTGGTATTGGTGCAGCTATTTTAGCAAAGAAAAAAGGATTTAATGTGTTTTTATCAGAAAAAATGACATTAAGTAAAAATAGTAAAGATCTACTTGAGAAAAATAATATTGATTGGGAAGAAGGTAATCACACTTTAAGTAAAATTATTAATTCTAACGAAATAATAATTAGCCCAGGAATTCCAAACTCGTCTACAATTATTAAAAAATTAAGGACTTTAAATATTCCAATTATTTCTGAAATTGAATTTGGTTTTAGATTTTCTAAAGGTAAAATAATTGCTATTACTGGCACAAATGGAAAAACTACTACAACTTTATTAGTTGGCCATATTTTAAAAAAGTCTGGTTATGATGTTTTGGTTGCTGGAAATATTGGCACAAGTTTTTGCATGTCCTTAGCTAATAGAGACTATGAATACGTTGTTCTTGAATTAAGTAGTTTTCAATTAGAAAGAATTGATCACTTTAGAGCAGATATTGCTATCATTTTAAATATCACACCTGATCATTTAGATAGATATGATTTTGATTTTACCAAATACAAAAAAACTAAATATAGAATTTTTAAAAATCAAATTTCCTCAGATACTCTTATTTACAATTCTGATAATATAAATACTAAAGAAATAGATACCTCTGCCAATAAAATCCCAATTTCTGTAAGTAGAAAAATTAAAGAAGGAGGTTACATCAATAACAATCAAATAATAATTAATATAAATAATACTACTATGAACATACAAGATTTAGCTTTACAAGGTAAGCATAATATCTTTAACTCTATGGCAGCTGCTGTAGCTGCGCGTGTTTTTGAAGTTAAAGATTCCGTTATTAGACAATCTATGATAGATTTTCAAAATATTGAACATAGATTAGAACATGTTTTAACAGTACATGGGATAGACTTTATTAATGATTCAAAAGCGACTAATATAAATGCAACCTGGTTTGCATTGGAAAGCATGAATAAGAAGGTTATTTGGATAGCAGGAGGAGTTGATAAAGGTAATGATTATGAAAAGCTAAATGATCTAGTTATCAGTAAAGTTAAATCAATTATATGCTTAGGAAATAATAATAAAAATTTAATTGATAGTTTTTCAAACAAAGTAGATCATATTTTACATGCATCAAATATGAAAGATGCCGTTTTTCAATCTTATAATATTGCAAATAGTGGTGATGTTGTTTTGTTATCACCTTCATGTGCTAGTTTTGATTTATTTGAAAATTTTGAAGATAGGGGTTTACAGTTTAAGCAACAAGTAAGATCATTATAAGAATTGAATAATATTTTTTCAAATATTAAATTAGAGGGTGATAGAATAATTTGGGGGGTTTTATTTGCTTTATCATTATTTTCACTTTTGATAGTATTTAGTACCGCTGGGTGGTCGTATTTATTTAAACATACAATTAAATTAGTGATAGGATTAGTATCAACATATATTATACATAAAATAAAATTTAAGTATTTTTCAAAGCTAGGCCAGTTGGCGTATTTTATGAGTATTTTCTTATTAAGTTTAGTCTTTATAATAGGTGTAACAATTAATGGCGCATCTCGTTGGTTATCTATAGCTGGATTACAGTTTCAACCATCTGACATAGCAAAATTAGCTATCATACTTTTTTTAGCGAGACAATTAAGTAGAAAAAGAAATAGTTTAAATAATTTAAAAAATATTATTTGGTATTTAGTTGCTCCATTAATATTAATTTCGTTATTAATTTTACCTAACAATTTTTCAACTTCAGCTTTAGTTTTTTTAAATGGTTTAGCCTTAATGTATGTTGCTAAAATCAGAGTTAAGTATATTTTATTTATTATTTTAAGTGCTCTTCTGTTTTTTTTATCAATTTATTCAATAACAAAATATACAGATTTTGGTTCAAAAATAATTCCAAGATCTGTAACTTGGGTCAGTAGAATTGATGGTTTTTTGTTAGAGAAAGAAAATGATGATCTGACTAAAGATTACCAACAAGTACA
>PBVH01000047.1 GCA_002728175.1 Flavobacteriales bacterium
AATCTTCATCATTTTTTAAAAAATTTCCTTTAATAATAAAATAATCTTCATCAAACTTTACATTTAAGCTATCAACATGATTGAAATAGCTTTTTGTTAATGACAAATAATGTATACTATCTAATATGTTTGTCTTTCCAGAACCATTTTTACCGACAAAACAAATAACCTTATTAAAAAAATTAAATTTACTTAATGAATGGTTCTTAAAATTTTGTAATGTTAATGATTTTAAATACACTTTTTATAAATAAAATAATACGATAAATTAAATTAAGATAATTTTCAAAAAATTTTATCTTTGCGTTTCAAAAATAACAATTAATGGCCAAAAATAATGATAAAAAAACGGACCAATTTGAACAAATTGGAGAAACTATTTCTAAAACCGAACAGTTTATTGAACAAAATAAAAAACGTCTTTCAATTATTACAAGTGTTGTAATTGGATTAGTTGTAATAGTATTTCTTTATTATAATAAATGGCTTCCTGCTAAATCTTCAGAGGCTCACTCTGATATGTATATGGCTCAAATATATTTTGAGCAAGATTCATTTAATTTAGCTCTAAATGGAGATGGACAATTTTTAGGTTTTTTAGATTTAGCTGATGAATATTCTTCAGTTAAAGAAGGTAAATTAGCAAACTACTATGCAGGTGTATGCTATATGAACTTGGGAGAATATGAAAATGCAATAGATTATTTAGAAAATTTTTCATCAAACGATTTATTACTTTCAACACTTGCATTAGGACTTATTGGCGACTCGTACATGCAACTAAATGACCAAGAAAATGCTCTCTCCTATTATGAGGATGCTACGAGTAATAATCAAAATAACTTTACTACTCCATTATATTTATTTAAGCAAGCAATGATTCATGAAGAAAATGAAAATTATAAACAGGCTTTAAATATATATCAAACAATTAAAGAAGAATATAAAGATTCAAGACAAGCTAACAATATTTCCAAGTATATTTCAAGAGTTGAAAATAGATAATTTTTATAATGACAACTGCCAATAAAAATTTATCATTTTTTGATAAAAAATCTATTCCAAATGCTTCAAACTTTAAATTTGGTGTTGTTGTATCTAAATGGAATGAAAAAATAACTAATAATTTACTTGATGGTGTTCTAGATACTTTGTATTCATTTAATGTCGTTCAATCCAACATTGTTGTTTTCGAAGTACCTGGCAGTTTTGAGCTTATTTATGGTGCAAAAAAAATTAATGAAAAGAATGTAGATGCCATTATTTGTTTAGGAAGCATTATTAAGGGTGAAACTAAACATTTTGACTTTATTAGCAATTGTGTTGCCAATGGAATAAAAGACTTAAATATTCATTTAGATGTTCCGGTAATTTTTGGCGTACTAACTGATGACAACGAACAACAAGCCATTGATAGATCTGGTGGTAAATATGGTAATAAAGGTGTTGAAGCTGCAATAACTGCAATTAAAATGGTTAATTTAGGCAAATAAATAATCTCTATTTTAATATAAAATTTTAGATTTGCAGCCATATTTTNGGTCGCGTAGCTCAGCTGGATAGAGCATCTGCCTTCTAAGCAGACGGTCACAGGTTCGAATCCTGTCGCGATCACAAAAACCCATTACTTTATGGGTTTTTTTATTTAAAAAAAAACCTAAGCTTAATGCTTAGGTAATTTTATGCGGAGAGAGAGGGATTCGAACCCCCGGTACATTGCTGCACAATGGTTTTCAAGACCACCGCATTCGACCACTCTGCCATCTCTCCAATTAGGCTTGCAAAAATAGAAATACTAAATTAATCTCAAAATATTTCTTTATTAAAATTATAGTGTTCATTGTACCTTTTATTAATTTAGCATTCAAAATTTACTAATGTTTAGATTTTTATTAATATTATTTATTGTTCCTTTCTCAGTTGTTGCACAACTTGAATCATTTTTATCCTTATCTAGCTTTAACTCTACTCAAGGACCTTATTTAGAAANGTATCTAAGTGTTAATTCTAACACATTAAAACTAATTAAAAACTCTCAAAACTTTTACAGTGGTAAAGTAGGTGTACTTATTAATGTATATTCAAATGATAGTATATATTTTTCTGANAAATACATACTTGAAAGTCCAAATTATAAATTTAAAGATAATAATAACTTGTTTTTCATAGATCAACAAAGAATTAAGTTAAATAATGGTAATTATGTTATAAATGTTGTCATTAATGATGAAAATCAAGAAAACGATAATAATATAATTAAACACACTAAAGAATTGTATATTAACTACACTAACATTTCTTTATCTGACATTCAATTGCTAGAAAGATATGAGAAAGTAGATTCAATCAATTTTTTGACAAAAAGTGGCTATAATTTATATCCAACTGCATTAAATTTTTATCCTAAAGGATATGATTCACTTTTATTTTATTTTGAAACCTACAATACAAATTTAATAAAAGAAAAAAAATATTTAATAAACACATATATTGAAAATTTTGATAATGGAAAAAAACTAGGTAATTACTATAAAATGTTTAGAGAAAATTCAACTGATTCGAAAGGAAAACTATTAAAATATAGTATTCAAAATCTCGAAACTGGAAACTATAATTTAGTTTGTGAAATTAGAGATTACAATAACAGACTTATATGTACCAAAAAAAAGTTTTTTCAAAGAAGTAATAATCTTAACAATGAAAATAGAAGTAGATTTATTATTAACGATATAAATTTCTCAAGAGATATAACAAATATTGATACTCTAAAAAAATATATAGATTATTTATACCCCATAAGTAATACTAATGAAGATTTTAATGCTAAAAATCAATTCAAATACAATAACTTAGAATTAATGCAAAATTATTTTTTTGAGTTTTGGGTCTCTAGGAATCCAAATAANCCATTTTTTGAATGGCAAAACTATTTATTACAAGTAAAGAGTGTCAACCAAGCATATAAAAATCAAAAGAAAAAAGGATATTTAACTGACAGAGGACGTGTATACTTACAATATGGAGCACCAAATTCTATAAATAAAGCAGATGACCCTTCATCATCATACCCATATGAAATATGGCATTATTATAAACTTAAAAATCAATCTGATAAAAAATTTGTGTTTATTAATAAAAATCCAGCAACTAATGAATTCAGATTAGTTTATTCGAATGTCACTGGTGAATCAACTAATCTTGAGTGGATAAGAAAAATTGAACAAAATGAAATACCAGAACTAGGTAATGACTTTAATGATAATTATTTAAACCCAAGATAAATGAGCATTTTTTTAATAATTATTTTAAAAACATTATCATTACTACCTATCAAAATTTTAAGATTAATTTCAATTTCAACTTATTTTATAAATAAATATTTAATCAGATACCGATTAAATATTGTTACACAAAACTTAAAAATTGCATTTCCGGATAAAAATAAAAGTGAAATTAAAATTTTAAGAGATAATTTTTTTAAGTATTTTTTTAATACAATTTTTGAAATAATAAAGAGTACAAACGTAAGTAAGAGATTTATAGATCAAAATGTCAGAATAAATAATCCTGAATTATTAAATAATTATCTTAATGAAAATAAAAGTGTAATTCTACTTTCTGGTCATTATAACAATTGGGAATGGCTAGGTGCTAAAATAAGCAGTTTTTATGGACCTCAGTTTGTAGCAATTTACAAAAAGCTTAACAATAAATTTTTTGATACTCTAATAAGGAATTACAGAAAAAAGTTTGGTGGTGAAATTGTTAATATGAAAGAAAGCTATAGATTTTTTATTAAAAATAAAAAAAATCAAAAAATTATTGGAATTATTGCAGATCAAAATCCAGTAATTAATGATAAAACAAAATGGGTTCCTTTCTTTAACAAAAAAGTACCAGTTTTTTTTGGAGCAGAAAACTTAGCAAAAAAATTAAATTGTCCTGTTTTATTTTGTAATATGCAGTTTAATAATGGTAAGTATACTATTTCTTTTGAAGTGTTATCAGAGAACCCAAATGATAATTCTACAGGTGAAATTACAACTAAATATTTTAAGTTATTAGAAAAACAAATTAAATTACAACCAGAAAGATGGCTATGGTCACACAGAAGATGGAGACATACAAAACAAAATTAGCAATTGTATTGTTAAATTGGAATGGTAAAAAGTGGTTAGAAAAATTTTTACCAACATTAATTGCTTACTCAGATAAAGCTGAAATTTATGTGATTGACAATCAATCATCTGATGATTCTATAAGCTATATTAAAAGTAACTACAAAAAGGTAAATTTAATCATTAACCAATTAAATGGAGGTTATGCTAAAGGATACAATGATGGATTAAAAAAAATAGATGCTGAATATTTTATATTAATCAACTCAGACATTGAAGTAACAAAGAACTGGACAAAACCTATTATTGACTTAATGGAATCCTCAAAACAAATTGCAGCTTGTCAACCGAAAATATTAGATTATAATAATAAACACATGTTTGAATATGCAGGNGCTTCAGGTGGTTTTATTGATTATTTAGGTTATCCATATTGTCGTGGAAGAATATTTAACAATATTGAGAGTGATCAGGGACAGTATAATGATCCAATTGAAATTTTTTGGGCCACAGGAGCATGCATTTGTGTTCGTTCTAAATATTTTGAAGACATCAATGGTTTTGACGAAGATTTTTTTGCTCACCAAGAAGAAATAGATTTATGTTGGAGATTTAAAAACAAAAAATATAAAATTATGTGTCAGCCCAAATCAACAGTTTTTCATGTTGGTGGAGCTACATTAAATCCTAAATCTTCATTTAAAACATACTTAAATTTTAGAAACAACTTATATATGTTGTTTAAAAATTTACATATAATGGATTTATTAATTGTTATACCTGTTAGACTAGTTTTAGACGGTGTAGCAGCGCTTACTTTTATTATTAATAAAAATGGTATTGCTCACTTTTATTCAATCATAAAAGCTCATTTTTCATTTTATTGTAACATATATAAACTCATATCAAAAAGAAAGAAAATTAATCAAAAAAGAGAACATACTGGCAAAACAAAAAATAGCATTGTCTTTCAAAATAAAATAAAAAATATTTCTATTTTTTCAAAACTGAAATAGCCGCCAAATATGAATCTAAACCAAAGCCACAAACAACTGATTTACAATTTTTTGATAAAATAGATGTTCTTCTGTACTGTTCTCTTGAATAAATATTAGAAATATGTATTTCTATAACTGGTGTTTCTATTGATGAAACAGCATCAGAAATAGATACTGAAGTATGAGTGTAACCACCAGCATTAAACAAAATAAAGTCATAACAAAAACCCACTTCATGAAGCTTATCAATTAAAATACCTTCAACATTACTTTGAAAATAATCGATTTGATAATTTTTGAACTTATTTCTAAGCTTTTTTAAATATTCTTCAAAAGAAATATTACCGTAAATAGATTTTTGTCTTTTACCTAATAAATTTAAATTTGGACCGTTAATTATAATTATCTTCATATTATTACAAAATTAAAAAATTGGAATTAGATAAATCAATAAAAGATTTTAAATCATACCTAAAAATTGAAAGATCCCTATCAATAAATTCTGTTGATGCATATGTAAGAGATATTTACAAATATTCAGAGTATATTAAAACTAATAATATTTCTGTTCTCAAAACTAATTTAGAAGATATAAGAGGATTTATAAAAGAAATTAATAAAATTGGTATATCAGCTAGATCTCAAGCTAGGTTCATATCTTCAATTAAATCATTTTATAAATTTTTGTTAATTGAAGGATTTATTAGCAATAGTCCAGCGGAATTGCTTGCAAGTCCAAAAATAGGAGTTAAAATTCCTACTGTACTTTCAATAGATGAAGTAAATAAACTAATAAAATCAATTGATTTATCTTCTAAACATGGTGAAAGAAACAGAGCAATTATAGAAACGATTTATGCTTGTGGTTTGAGAGTTACAGAATTAATTAATCTGAAAATAAGTAATATTTTTTTTAAGGATAACTTTCTAAAAATTATTGGTAAAGGAAATAAAGAAAGACTATGTCCTATTGCTAACAAAACATTAAGTTATTTAAAAATATATATTGATGAAATTAGAAATCATTCAATTATTAAAGAAAAAGATAGTGATATAGTTTTTTTAAATAATAGAGGTTCTAAACTAAGTCGTATTATGATTTTTTTACTACTAAAAAAATATGCTGAAATAGCTGGTATTAAAAAAAATATAAGTCCACACACATTAAGACATTCATTTGCAACACATTTAATTGATGGTGGCGCTGATTTAAGAGCTATACAAGAAATGTTAGGGCATCAAAGTATAACAACAACTGAGATTTATACACATTTAGACAAAGAATATTTAAGAAGTAATATTATAAGTTATCATCCCCGTTCAAATAAATGAGAAAACATAATATTATTAAGCTTCACATATTAAAAGGCATTAGTTGGTTTATGCTATCAATGCCAATTATTGTTATTTTTTTTCAAGACCATGGATTAAGTCTGGCGCAAATAATGCAACTACAGGCAGCTTATTCTCTTTCTGTTGCAATATTTGAAATTCCTTCAGGCTATATTGCAGATTTATTTGGAAGAAAAAAAACAATAGTACTCAGTACACTATTTTCTTTTTTTGGATTTTTAATTTTTTCTTTTTTTTCTGGATTCAATGAATTTATTATAGCTGAAATATGTGTTGGTATTGGAGGTAGCTTAATGTCTGGATCTGATACTGCACTTTTGTATGATACTTTAATTGAAGAGAATGAACAAAAAACTTATACTAGAGTTGAAGGAAAAAATTATGCTATAGGAAATTTTTCTGAATCAATTGCTGGAATTGTGGGAGGCTTGTTAGCTGTTAATCATTTGTATTTACCTGTTTATTTACAAACAATAATTTTGTTTTTTAGCATCCCAATTTCACTATCATTAATTGAACCTAAAGCTAATAAAAAATTAGCGCTGTCATTTCAATCAATAAAAAACGTACTATATTTTTCTTTAATTAAAAATTTAAAGTTAAAATGGTTAATAATATTTTCTTCCTTTATGGGAGTTGCAACACTTTCTATTGCATGGCTAGCACAACCTTTTTTTCAAGAAATTAATATTCCAATCTTATATTTTGGATTATTATGGGCTTTATTAAATTTAACAGCAGGAATATCATCATTTAATTCACATAAATTTAGTTCAAAAAGTAATATCTTTAAATATTCAATTATTATGATTGTATCTTTTATTCTATTAAGCTTATACCAATCATTAGTTGGATTAATATTTATTTTTATTATTTATGCTATTAGGGGGTTAGTTACACCTCTATTAAAAAACCTTATAAATATAAATATATCATCTGAAAAAAGAGCTACAATTCTGTCCATTAGAAGTTTTATAATAAGAATTTCTTTCGCAACATTAGCACCTTTTTTAGGACTTATTGCTGATAAAAAATCATTACAATACTCATTTTTTATTTTAACAGTAATTATTATAATAACTCTTTGTTTATCTTGCTTTAAATTATATAAACTAGATAAAAAAAAGTAAATTTGTATTTGAAAATTACATTAACATGAAAAAACTTAAAGATAAATGGAATATAACATCAAATTTCCAATTAATAATAATTTTAATAGTTTTTGCAATAACTGGATCTTTGTCCTTAGTAGTTAGCGAACCTATTTTAGAAATTTTAGGTATTAAAAGTTCAAGTATGAGCCCTTGGCTTTTCACCCCACTTAGATTAATAATAGTCTTTCCTGTTTACCAATTATTGATACTTGCAATCGGTTTTTTATTTGGTCAATTTAATTTCTTTTGGCAATTAGAAAAAAAAATGTTAATCAAAATGGGATTTTCAAAATTCTTTAATAAATAATGAAAATTATTATTTCAATAGCCACAAGATTGATTCCTAGACATTATTTACAACATGTTAGTCATATTTTTCTTAGAATTTTGTCTCTATTTATGAGAGGTAATAAATTTGAAGACCCAATTAATGGTAAAAAATACAACAAACTATTACCATACGGTAGATTAAAACCAAGAGAAAATGCTTTAGCTCCAGACAGTATGAGTCTGGAAAGGCATAGACTCATGTGGTTATTTTTACAACAAAAAACTAACTTCTTCACTGAAAAACTTAAATTTTTACATGTGGCTCCTGAATTTTGCTTTATCAATATATTTAAAAAAATGGAAAATCTTGAATACATTACTGGTGATTTAGTATCTCCATGGGCCGATGTAAAAATGGATGTACACAATATTCCATTTAATGATAATGAGTTTGATGTTGTAATATGCAATCATGTTTTAGAACATGTGAGAGATGATAAAAAAGTTATGAAAGAATTTTATAGAGTTATGAAAAAAGGTGGATGGGGTATTTTTCAAGTTCCGATTGACATGAATAATAAACAAACAATTGAAGATCCTAATATAACTGACCCTAAAGATCGAGAAAGATTATATTGGCAATCAGATCATCTTAGACTGTATGGACTTGATTATTCAAAAAGATTACAAAAAGCAGGTTTTAAAGTTACAGAAAATAACTTTATAAACGAACTCGAACAGGAACTTGTAAATAAATATGCGTTACCTAAAAATGAAATTATTTATTTTTGTGAGAAAATATAATTATGTACTTTTTATGTATATGATTTTTTTAGTTTCAAAATAATCTTCTGTAAAAAAATTGGAAATACTATATTCATTGTGAATAATACCTTTCATTTCCTTTGACAAATCTCCTCCTTTTAGATATATTATTCCATTTTTTAATTCATTTATACTCTTTTGTTGTAATTTATCTTTGGTTAATTTTAAAAACCCTCTCATGTTAGTTACTGCTCTGGAAACTATAAAATCATACTTTTCTTCAACATTTTCAGCCCTTAAATTTAATACTTTTACATTATTTAAATCAAGTATAGTACTAACTGTATTAACTATATCTGTTTTTTTTTTAATACTATCAACTAGTGTGAAATTTACATTTGGATTTGTTATTGCTAATGGTATACCCGGAAACCCTCCACCAGTTCCTAAATCCATAATATTAGTACTTCTTTTAAATTCAATAATTTTATTTATTGAAAGTGAGTGTAAAATGTGAAAAACATTAATATTGTCAATTGATTTTCTTGAGATAACATTTACATTTTTATTTAAATCTTTATATATTTTTTTTAAATCATTTAATTGACTTAACTGTGTTTTATTAAGTCTAGGAAAATATTTCAAAAATACACTCATAATTAAATTGAATCTTTGGATCCAGATACAATTTGAAATAGCTGTTCACGACTTCGAAATAATTGAGCTTTTACCGTACCAATAGGTATTTGAAGTAATGTAGAAATTTCTTCGTAACTCATTTCTTTAAAATATCTTAATTTAACTAGTTCTCTATATTTCGGTTTCAACTTGTCAACTACTTGCCTAAGTATTGCAATTTTTTGTTTTCTAATTAAAATACCTTCAGGATTTAGTTCGTCGGATGGTATATCAATTTTATTTTTTTTTCCATCATTATCAATAGTAAATTGATCAATAGAAGTTGTTTTTATCTTATTCTTCCTTAAATAGTCTATACAGTTATTTCTTGCTACAGTAAAAAGCCATGTACTAAAGGTATAGTTTGGAGTATACATATGTAACTTCTTAAATGCCTTTCCTAAAGCTTCAATTGTTAAGTCTTTTGCTAATTCTTGATCACCAACTTTTTCAAGTAACATGAAATATAGAGGATCTCGGTATAATTTCATCAGTTCATTATATGCTGTAGTATCTCCTTGATCAAGAGCTCTTTTAATTAATTTTAAATCTCTTAAGCCTTTATCGGTTAAGTTACTTGTCATACTTCCATTTTTGAGGTTGTGTAATAAGGTTCAATAATACGAAAATTCCCTGTATAAATAAATATAAAATTTCATACATCGGATGTAATAAATATAAATCAGAAACATTTAATTTCTTCATGGATGAATAGTTAATGGTATATGAGATTAACAATTTTAATAATAACATTATTAAAAAATACTCTACACTCATAAAAAAAAGAATAAATAATGATAACCAAAAAAATAATTGTGTTAGTGGATATATAGTTAATAAAATTTTGAATTTTAAATCATAAAATCTTGAAGTTGTTAAATGTCTTCTTTTTTGATAAATCCAATGTTTCCATTTTTTATGCGATTGAGAAATTGTATGAGTATTTTCATTTACCACAATACCCACTCTATTATTTACTGCAACTTCTTGTATAAATAAATCATCGTCTCCAGAAGCAATATGCATATGATTTGCAAAACCCTTATTTTCGAAAAAAACATTTTTTGTATATGCTAAATTTCTCCCAACTCCCATATATGGATATCCAAAAAGACAAAAAGAAAAATATTGCTTTGCAATTAAATAAGTATCATATCTAATAAAGCGATTTAATATCGTTTTTGTTTTTTCGTAGGAACCATAACCTAAAATAACATTGTTATTTTTAAAACAATTTACAATTTCTTCAACCCATTTTTTTGAATTAGGCTTACAATCTGCATCAATTAATAAAAGATTTTCATGTTTCGCAAGTTTAACACCAATCGTCAAGGCAAACTTTTTACCTTTTCTTGTATTAATTTTTTCATCTAAATTACATACAACTAAATTATCAAACTTGTTTTGAAGTGATTCTAAATAATATTTTGAACCATCAATTGATTGATCATTTACAACAATAACTTCAAAGTCTTTATATTCTTGTTGCAAAACATGTTTCAAATTTAGCTTAAGATTATTTTCCTCGTTTTTTGCACAAATTATTATAGATACAGGAACCGAATAAGTAGATTTAGAAGGTTTATATTTTGTAAACTTTATAAATAAAATTAAGTTATAACAATAAATAATAATTAGACATAATAAACAAAATGATAAGATTTCTATCATTTATATTTTTAAATAACTATAAATATTATTTTCAACTCTTTTAATAACATCATGAACATCTTCCTTTTCAAATTTCAAACCTGTTATATACTCGTAAAGTTCAATATATCTTTCAGATACTGAATTACAATAATCCTCACTCATTGTTGGAATGGTCTGCCCCTCTTTACCTTGAAAACCATTTTCAATTAACCATTTTCTAACAAATTCCTTAGATAATTGCTTTTGTGGTAAATTATTTTGCAAATTATTTTGATAATCACTTAAATGGAAATATCTCGAAGAGTCAGGAGTATGTATCTCATCAATAAGAGTAATAACCCCATTTTTATCCTTACCAAATTCATATTTAGTATCAACCAATATTAAATCTTTTTCTTTAGCTATTGCAGTTCCTCTTTCGAATAGTGCTAGTGTATATTCTTCCAGCTTGATATAATCATGTTCAGATACAAGACCTTGATTCAAAATTTCCTCCCTACTGATATCTTCGTCATGTCCGACTTCAGCTTTTGTTGTAGGTGTTATAATTGGTGTATCAAATTTTTCATTTTCAACCATCCCATCTTTCATAGGTACTCCACAAAGAATTCTCTTTCCAGCTTTATATTCTCTCCATGCATGACCTGTTAAATATCCTCTAATTACCATTTCAACTTTAAATGGATCACACATTTTCCCAATAGTTACTGATGGATCAGGAGTTGATTCTTTCCAATTTGGTACAATATCATTGGTCATATCTAAAAATTTAGCAGCAATTTGATTTAATACTTGACCTTTGTAAGGTATCCCTTCAGGAAGTACATGATCAAATGCAGAAATTCTATCTGTTGCTATCATAACTAAAGTTTCATTATTAATTGTATAAACATCTCTTACTTTTCCTTTATAGAATCGTGTTTGACCTGGAAAATTAAAATTTGTTTCTTTGATTGTATTTGTCATTTGTTTAGTGTTTTGGTTCATATGCTTTTATTATTTGTTTTACTAATTTATGTCTTATTACATCTTTATCATCGAGTTGGATAAATGAAATATCTTTAATGCTTTTCAGCTTTTTTTGAGCTTGAACTAATCCTGATTTATTTGACTTAAGTAAATCTATTTGACTTATATCTCCAGTAATTATAAATTTTGCAGAGATACCCATTCGTGTTAAAAACATTTTCATTTGCTTCTCTGTGGTATTTTGGCCCTCGTCTAAAATTACAAAAGCATTATCAAGAGTTCTACCTCTCATATAAGCAAGCGGAGCAATTTGTATAATTCCTTCGTCTATATATTTATTTACTTTTTTTACAGATAACATGTCTGTCAAAGCATCATAAATAGGCTGCATATATGGATCTAGCTTTTCTTTCACATCACCAGGTAAAAAACCTAAATTTTCACCTGCTTCTATAGCAGGTCGCGTAAAAATTAATCTTTTTACTTGTTTGTTTTTAAGTGATTTTACAGCAATAGCAACTGAAGTATAAGTTTTTCCGGTTCCAGCTGGTCCAATCACAAAAATCATATCATTTTTTTGACTTTCTGATAATATTTTTCTTTGATTTTTTGTAATGGCTTTTACAATTTTACCTTTACTTGTATGCAAAATAATATTATTAGCTTGATTTAATAAATCATTTTCATTTTCAACGACAATTCTTTCTATATTATTTAATGTTAAAGAATTAAACTTTTGAATATGAAGAATACAAGCTTTTATTTTCTTTTCAAAGAGATTAATATCATCTTTTTTTCCGTATATTTTTAATTCTTCTCCCCTAGAAACAACTTTAACATCAGTAAAAAATGATTTAAACTTATCAAATTTATTGTTGTTTGCACCAAACAACTTGTTAAGATCAATATTTTTTATTTTAATTAATTTCTCAGACATTAGCTTATTTCTTTCACCTATTTCTTTTACTTTTGAAATACAAAATAACATAAATTATAACAACTTTTGATATAAAAATGCAAATTATAACTCTTACTACAGACTTAGGAACTAAAGACAGTTATGTTGCCTCTATCAAAGGTGCTATTTACTCAGAAATTAGTGATGTAAAAGTAATTGATATTTCTAATACTATCGATCCTTTTAACATTCACCAAGCTGCATATGTATTAAGAAGTTGTTACGAAGATTTTCCAGATGGTACGATTCATATAATAAGTGTCGATGATGAACTAACAATTAACAACGAACATTTAGTTGTTAAATCAAATAATCATTATTTTATTGGCTCAGATAATGGGTTATTTTCACTATTAATAAATAAAA
>PBVH01000048.1 GCA_002728175.1 Flavobacteriales bacterium
TTCTGGACACAGCCAACAAGTATTAGAATGGGAGAGGAGTATGGTATAAGTAACTTAGATGTTTACCCTAATCCATCAAGAGATATTTTCAATGTATCCTTTACAAGTGAAGAAGCTCAGGACATTACAGTTAAAGTAATAAATGTCTTAGGGGAAGAGATTATTAGAGATGAGAGACAACAATTTGAAGGCAATTATAATAAAACAATTGATTTAACAAATTATAAAAAGGGAATATATTTATTAAAAGTTAAAACTTTATCAAATACTACACAATTTAAAATTATTTTAATTTAAACAAAATATTAAATGAAATTTATTTCAAACACTATTTTATTACTACTTATTTCACTAGCTTCATTTGCACAATCTTATACATTTTCTGTTGATATGTCACTATATTCTGGAACATACACAGATGTGCAATTTTATAGAGGTGGTAGTTTTAATAATATGACTGATGTTGGAAATAATATTTATGAATATACAGTATCAGTACCTCCTTTTCAGCAATCAAATTATACATATAAGTTTGCCGTTGATGGAGTCGAAGAAAATTTAGTTATTACACAAGCATGTGTTAGCTCAATTCCGACAGGTACTGTAAGAGTAATTAATTTAATGAATACTTCACCTTCTCTGGTTTGTTATGAAAGTTGTAGCGCATGTGCAGTTGCAATACCTGGATGTACAGATCCAACAGCTAATAATTACAATTCATCTGCAAATGTTGATGATGGTACATGTGAGTACAATATTACTTTTATTGTTAATATGAAAGAAGTTACAGATCCTTTTGCTACACCTGAAGTAAATGGTACCTTTAATTCATGGTGTGGTAATTGCGCTCCAATGACAGATATTAATAATGATTCTATCTGGGAATTAACTATTCCATTAGCTTTAGGATCATATCAATTTAAGTATTCTGCAGACGATTGGAATATACAAGAAGACTTATTTGAATTTGATGACTGTGTTACAGGAGTACCACCATATATCAACCGTGAACTTGTAGTTAGCGGGAATACAGTACTTGATACTGTATGTTTTAATAGGTGTTATGATTGTGATGTTGAAAGAAATTTCTATAACGTTACATTTGAGGTTGATATGAGTTATGTTAGTTCAAATTATACTCAACCTGAAGTAAATGGAACATTTAATAATTGGTGTGGAAATTGTTGGGTTTTAGACAATCAAGGAAATGATATTTATTCCAAATCTTTTAATATTGATACAACATTACATATATTTAAATTTTCAGCAGATAATTGGAGTTTGGAAGAAATTTTAGACTCATCTTTATCTTGTATTTCTGCTGGATATGATTCTACAGGTGCTCTAGCATTTGTAAATAGAGTGTTAGATATTAACTCTGACACTATAATATCTGTTTGTTGGGAGTCATGTGTTTNANGTNNNTNANCNATNTTTGGTTGTACTAATCCATCAGCGTGTAATTACAATCCAAATGCCAACACTGATGATGGAAGTTGTTTAACTGTTTATGGTTGCACGAACCCTTTGGCATTTAANTTCAATCCTTTAGCTGAATGTGANGATGGTTCATGTATATTAATAATNTATGGATGTACGAATCCACTAGCATGTAATTATGACCCATCTGCAAATACTGATGATGGAAGTTGTTTAACAATTTTTGGTTGTACAAATCCAATAGCTATAAATTATAATCCTNTAGCACAATGTGATGATGGANCCTGTTTGATTGAAATTTTTGGATGTACTGATTCNTTAGCATGTAATTATGATATTAATGCAACATCTGATGATGGATCATGTNTATTAAACTATGGATGTATGGATTCATTAGCTATAAATTNTGATAGTCTTGCNACCTGTGCAGATTCTTGTATTTATTTACAGGTTGTNTTTGGTTGTACAAATCCATTAGCATGNAATTTTGATTCTTTNGCAAATACCAACGATGGTTCTTGTTTAACTATTTATGGNTGTACAGATTCNACAGCATTTAATTACAATCCTCTTGCTGAATGTGATAGTATCTGCATNCCATATATTTTTGGATGNATAAATCCATTAGCATGTAATTTTGATTCAACNGCNAATACAGATGATGGAAGCTGCTTAACTATTTTTGGATGTACAGATTCATTAGCATTTAATTATAATCCTTTAGCACAATGTAATGATGGTTCATGTGTGCCATTTATTTATGGATGTATAGACTCTCTTGCGTGTAATTTTGATTCAAATGCTAACANTGATGANGGAAGTTGTTTATCTTTATATGGATGTATGGATTCTACNGCGTATAATTATGATTCATTAGCAACATGTGCTGACAATGATATTTGTTTGTATGAGTATAATGTTACGTTTCAATTAGATTTAAGAGGGCAAACTAATATAAATTATACAACTCCTGAAGTAAATGGTGTTTTTAACTCTTGGTGCGGAAATTGTGCCCAAATGACAGATNTAAATAATGATTCAATATGGGAAATTACAATTCCTATTNTAGAAGGAACAGGNCCTACATCAGGACCNCCAGGATGGGAGTATAAATTTTCAGCAGATAANTGGAATATTCAAGAGAATTTNTTTTCAGGTGATCCTTGNACTTATTTTTCTTCTGGATTTACNAATAGATATATTCATGTAACTAAAGACACTATATTAGATCCTGTTTGCTGGGGAAGTTGTACAAGTTGTTTTAGTCCACAATCTTCATATGATGTCACTTTTAGAGTAGATATGAATCAAACTACAAACTTTACAATTCCTGAAATAAATGGTGAATTTAACAACTGGTGTGGAAATTGTTGGCAAATGGAAGATAATAATGGAGATAATATTTGGGAGTTTACAACTCTTGTAGACACATCATTACAAGAGTATAAGTTTTCAGCAGATAATTGGAATATTCAAGAAAGTTTAGATAGCTCTTTATCATGTGTAATGACAACTATTGATTCAGTTGGAAATGTTTTTGTAAATAGGTACTTGCATATATCCTCAGATACAGTTCTTGATGTTGTATGTTGGGAAAAATGTGAAGATTGTAATTCTACTTCAAATACCTGGGATTGTGGGGGCAATGGTTGTTATGTAAATACAAATGGTCAAGGTCAATATTTAGATTCTACTTCATGTGCTGTAAATTGTAATACTACCGATATAATAAACAATCATGATTTAGATAATTTAATAAATGTTTATCCAAACCCAACAAGAAATAATTTTATTATNGAATCTGATTTAGTTATAAATTCAATTACTATTTACAATATGCTTTTTGATAAAGTTTTTGNAACAAATAACTTTANNAAGTTTATCTCGATTAATCTTTCAGATTATNAATCNTCACTATTTTTTATTGAAATAGAAANTGAAAATAAGTTAATAANAAAGAAAATAATTAAATCCCNNTAGTTAATGATNAGATATTTATTGTTTTTTNNTTTTCTTTNTTATANTAATGTAGGTTACTCTCAAAATTGGACNCTGATTTGGAGTGATGAGTTTAATGGTAATACATTAGATAATAATAAATGGGGTCATGATGTTGGAACAGGATCTCAGTATGGCCTTTGGGGCTGGGGAAATGGTGAGCTCCAGTTTTATCAATCGCAAAACACTCAAGTTGAAAATGGAATTGCAACTATTACTGTTAAAGAAGAACCTAGTGGTCTAGTAGATTCTTGGGGTAATACTTCTTATTATTCTTCATCAAAAATAACAACAAAAAATATTTTTGATTTTAGATATGGAAAAGTTGAAGCGCGAATCAAAACTTTAGACGGTCAAGGTTTTTGGCCAGCATTTTGGTTATTACCTGTGAATGGAAATTGGCCATGTGATGGCGAAATTGATATCATGGAACAGTGGGGTAACAATTATTTAACTAATAGTACCACAGGAGCGGCACATATTGGAACTTGTCCATTTAACCAATCTACACATTACTATGAAAACTTTTCTGTTTATCTTTCAAATGGATCTTATGCTGATGAATTCCATACTTATTCAATCATTTGGACTGAAGATACAATAACATGGTATGTTGATGATGATGAAATTTTCAGAGTAACTCCGTATTCATATAATTCTATTCCTTCTTTAAACTCATGGCCATTTAATTCTGGAAGTTGGTATATTATGATCAACTTAGCTATTACACAATCTGGCCCAAATGCAAATACAGTTTTTCCAAATAATATAGAAATTGACTATGTTAAAGTTTATCAGAACAGTTTAACAAATGTTGAAGAAAATAAATATATTAATGTTTATTTTGATAATATTAGTTCTATCTTAAAAAGTAATAAAATAATTAAAAATCTTAGGCTATATACAATTGACGGAAAACTTGTTTTAAATAAAGAAAATTTAAAAAGTAAAAGAATAAAAATTAAAAATTTAAAAGAAGGAGTATATATAGTTGAAGTTGAAGATATTTTAGGAGAAATTAACAATAGTAAAATAATAATAAATTAATAAATATGAGTAAAAATAATCAACAACAAGCCCTTTATACATTAGTTATAGTTTTTTTCTTCTGGGGTTTTATCGCTGCAAGTAATGGAGTGTTTATTCCTTTTTGCAAAAAATATTTCAGTTTAGATCAGTTTCAAAGTCAACTTATAGAATTTGCTTTTTATGGCGCTTATTATGTTGGAGCCCTATTTTTATTTGTTTATTCGAGCATAACAAATAAAAATATTTTAAACCTATGGGGCTATAAAAGTACAATCATTAAAGGTCTGATACTTTCAACTTTAGGTGCTGGAGCGATGGTCCTTGCAGTTCATGGTGGCTTACCCGGACAATCTAGTACTTTTACTTATATACTAGCGGCACTATTTGTAGTAGGTCTTGGATTTTCCCTTCAACAAACTTCAGCAAATCCATTTGCAATTTCTTTAGGTGATGAATCAACAGGCTCACATAGATTAAATTTGGCTGGAGGAATAAATTCTTTTGGAACAGCCATTGGCCCAATTGTAGTGTCTTTAGCACTATTTGGAACTGCTGCAAGTGCTAACATAGATCTTGATGCAATGATTGAAAATCAAGAAATTACTCTGGGATCAGTTCAATATTTATATATTTTTGTTGGAATACTTTTTTTAGCAGCTGCATCAATTTTTTATTTTTCAAAAAATTTACAAGAAGAAAAAGAAGACCCAACTTTTCTTGGGGCAAACAAAGCAATGTTTAGCCTTTTATTTATTACTGTCAGTTTAATTGTTATTTTTTATCAAATATTCAGTCAATATCTTGGCTTAGAAAAAGGAGGTGAGTTATCAGCCGAATCTGAAAATTTAATCTTGAAATTATCATTTTTAGCACTGATAGTTGTTATTCTAACATTGCTTGTTTCAAATTTTTTATCACGAAAAAATGCTGATGGATGGGGTGCTATGCAGTATCCTCAGTTAGTTTTAGGAATGATTGCAATTTTTACCTATGTTGGTGTTGAAGTTACAATTCAAGGAAATTTACCTGAACTTTTAAAAACTCCTGCATTCGGATCCTTGAATGAAACAGAAATTGCGCCATACATTTCTATGTATTGGGGAGGTTTGATGATAGGAAGATGGACAGGAGCAATTGCAGTTTTTAATCCAACAGATAAAATTAAAAAGTGGCTCTTTATTATTGTTCCTTATGTTGCTTTTGGAGTTGTATTATCTTTAAATGCAATTTCAGGATTTGAGGTTAAACACTTATCATATTTTGCATTTTTTGTAATAATACAAATAATAGGCTTTTTTATTGGAAAAGATTTACCATCAAGAACTTTAGCTGTATTTAGTGTTCTAGGTTTATTAGCAATGCTTGTTGGTCTTTTTACAACTGGAAAGATTGCTATTTTTTCATTTTTAAGTGGTGGCTTGTTCTGTTCAATTATGTGGCCTAGTATTTTTGCATTAAGCATTAAAAATTTAGGAAAGTATACATCTCAAGGTTCTTCCTTTTTAGTTATGATGATTTTAGGAGGAGCAATTATTCCACCAATTCAGGGTAAATTAGCAGATATAGTAGGTATACATGAATCATATTGGATTACAGTTTTCTGCTTTCTATATTTATTAATTTTCTCTTTAAAGACCAATAAAATATTTCAAACAAAATAATTTATAAAATGTTCAAAAATAAAATACTCTTTTCACTTTTACTAATTTTAATATTTTTCTCAGTGTTGTTTTTTAACAACAATAAAGCTGAAGTTATCTCCAATTTTCCATTAAAGCATGAAGATAGAATAAATAAAATTCTATCAAATATGAGCTTGGAAGAGAAAGTTGGCCAAACATGTCAGATAACCTTAGATGCAATTTTAATTAAAAACAAATCAGGAGTTCTAATTGAACCACATTCTATTGACAGTGCTAAATTACATGAGGCAATTCATAAATATAAAATAGGTTCAATCTTAAATGTTTCCGACCATACTTTTACTTTAGAAAATTGGCATAAAAAATTAAAGAAAATTCGTGAGTGTACAAATTTACAATCAAATTCAATTCCAATAATATATGGAATTGATGCTATTCATGGAGCTAATTATATTCAAAATAGTACACTCTTCCCTCAAGAAATAGGATTAGCTGCAAGTTGGGACACTTCAATAGCAAGAGCAATGGGTTTAGTAACCGCTTATGAAACTCGTGCCAGTGGAATTGCATGGAACTTTTCTCCAGTTCTAGATTTGGGTAGAACACCAATTTGGTCAAGGTTTTTCGAAACTCTTGGAGAAGATGTATATCTAGCAAAAACATTAGGTAGGAAAATTGTTGAAGGTTACCAAGGAGATTTTCCAATAAGTCAAAATAATGTAGCAGCGTGTTTAAAACACTATGTTGGTTATAGCTATCCACATACAGGAAGAGACAGAACACCTGCTTTGATACCTAATAGAACTATGGAGGAACTATATTTACCTCCATTCAAAGAATCTATAGATGCAGGAGCTCTTACAGTAATGATTAATAGTGGTGAAGTAAATGGAATTCCAGGTCATGCAAACAAATATTTGATTACTGATATTTTGAAAAATAAATGGGGTTTTTCAGGCTTTGCAGTTTCAGATTGGGAAGATTTTATAAAGTTACATACTGAGTTACAAACCGATTCTACAATTAAAGATGCTATCGCAACAGCAATAAATGCTGGCGTTGATATGAGTATGGTTCCAAATAATCCGCAGTATAAAAAGTATTGTGAAAATTTAATTGAGCTAGTTAATGAAGGTCGAGTTAGTAAAAATAGGTTGAATGACGCGGTCAAAAGAATCTTAAGAGTTAAGGCTGAGTTAGGTATTTTAGATAAAAAGGAATTTGATAATACCATATATACTGATTTTGCATCTGATAAATTTAAAAAATTGGCTTATAAATCAGCAGCTGAATCTATTACACTTCTAAAAAATGAAGATAAAATTTTACCAATCGATAATAATAAATCAGTTCTTTTAATTGGTCCTGCTGCTAATAGTTTAAATGTCTTAAATGGTGCATGGACACATACTTGGCAAGGAATAAAAGATAAGTATAATAATGATTATCCAACAATAAAGGAAGAGATAGAAAATAGATTTAGTACTGTTTATTACTTTGAAGGGTCAAAGATGTTAATGCAAAATGGAGATGAACTTGATATTGAGTCAAAAGATTTGTCAAAAGCTGTAAATATTGCTTCAAAATTAGATTATGCAATTGTATGTTTGGGTGAATTACCATCAACAGAAAGACCTGGTGACATTTATTCTTTAAATATGCCTCAAGAACAATTAAGAATTGTTGAAGAATTAAATAAAACCGGAGTTCCAATAATATTAGTTTTAGTAGAAGGAAGACCAAAAATTATTAATAAAATTGAACCTTATTGTTCAGCAATTTTACAGGCTTATCTTCCAGGCGATCAGGGAGCAAGAGCAATTGTTGATATTTTATTAGGTGATATTAATCCATCTGGGAAATTACCATACACATACCCTAGATATGATGGTGTGATTATGCATTATGATCATAAACAATCTGAACTTATTAATGGAAATAATTGGAGTAATGATTTTTTTGATCCACAGTTTAGGTTTGGATTTGGATTAAGTTATACCAACTTTACATATACCAACCTTGAACTTAGCTCAAATAAAATTAGTAATAAAGAGATCTTAAAAATTAAGGTTGATGTAGAGAACACTGGTGGTTTAAAAGGAAAAGAAGTAGTTCAGCTATATGTTCGAGATCACTATGCAACTATATCACCATCATTGAGAAAATTAAAAAGATTTACTAAAATAGAACTTGAACCTAATCAGAAAAAAACAGTTGAATTTGAAATTTCTAAATCAGATTTAAAGTTCTATGGCATTAATAATGATTGGATTGTTGAAGACGGAAAATTCAGTGTAATTATAAATGATTTAAAAGCTGAATTTAATTTTAAAAATTAATGACAACAAATCATATTTTTCTAGTCATTTGTATTGTAATACTATTACCTATTTTTTCATTTTCACAAAGTACTAATGACGATAAATCATTTCAAAGTACATCATATACAATCAAAGACCCTATTGCTAATTTAAGAATGTCTGGCTATTTTAGATTTTTAGGTTACGTGCGCAATTTTCAAAATATGTATCCACTTGATATTGCTAACTACTATTCAGGTCCTTATCCTCAGCCTACCACAATAAGTATTGGAACAGGTTATAGAGAACCAATGTTAATGTTGTCTATTTCTGGAACAGCGAAAAAAAACTTCACATTTGGAACAGATTTAATGATGAATAGTCCTTTCAATGGAGATTTTGATAATAATTTAATATCACTGTATTTAGGCTCAAATTTATATTCTACTTTTAATTCTAAAAATGGCAGGTATTCATTACATGCTGGAGGAATAAAATGGTATAGACAAAGTAAGTTAACAGCTTGGGCAGAGGAGGGGTATTTGAGGTATAGCCTTTTTGAAAGAGCTCCATATGATCCGCTTACCAAAGAAGTTTCTGACAGATATGTTGAGTATTATAATAAAGGTTCTATATCTCAAGATCTACGTTTTGGGAACATAGCCTTCCAAGGTTTGACTTTCAGTGGATCAGGTATTCAAGGATTTAATGGTTCAGAAATATCATTTCAATCTATTTTAGGAAAAACTCAAAATAATATAGGTGAAATAATTTCGTATGGAAAAGATGATTATTCAATAGGTGCCAAAGTAAATAACAAATTTGAAAATAATACAAATTTGGCATTAAATTATTTTACCTCGGTTACTGCAACAGATTCGATAAAAAATAATTATCGACAATTTTCAATCTATTCAACTGAGTTTGATTTTAAAATAAAAAAAATAAGATTTTCTGGAGAAATAGGAGTCGGATCGTATGAATCAGAATTAATTGAAAGAAAATTTGGTGAAGTTATATTATTTAATTTAGATTTACCTAAAGATTACAATTACAATAATAATATTTATTATAAATTTCAGTACTCGAGAATTTCACCTGAAGCAGTTAATGTTAACTCATCTTTTCAAAATACCACAGTTTTAGAACTAGTTAATTCTACTGTAATTGAGGAAGGATCAGATGCTACTATTTTAAATTCATTTGGTGGACCAGTAAATAACTTAGGTTATTTAGCAAATAACAGAGAAGGAATCAGTATTAATACAGAATTTAATTTAGGAAATTTAATAATTTCAGCAGGTATAGGATTTTACTCTGAAATAGAAAGGATAAATTCTAGTTTTTCATATTCACACAACACTACTGGCTTGATGCTTTCAAGAATTTCATATTTTAGTTCAGGATATGGTCCTTATGCTCAGTTTAACTCTTATTACAGAGGTGTCTTTGAAAATGTAAATATTTCTGATAGCATATACTTAAACGATACAACAATGATTTCTTCTGGATTACTGGATACAAATGGGCTCCCTTTGTTTGATAAGTATTATTGTTCCTCAGATTTACATTTGAAGTATAAGACAAGATTATTTAAAAAAAATTTATATTTATTTTCTTTAATAAATTATAATACTGCTCAAGACTTTTTTAGTGTTTTTCCTGTGCTAAGTTCTAATGCATTTATTAGAAGTTTTAATCATCAATTTGATATATGTTATGAAATTTCAGATAAGTTAACTTTTGTATTGAAACATGCTACCGAAAGAGTAAAATGTAATAAATTTACAGACATAGATAACAAAGATCCTTATCCAACAGATCAGAACTGGGGTGTAACAGATGAGTATGTACCTTCAATGAAGCCACGAGATCAGTATGGTAATATTTTTGGAGCAGGTGTTGATATAAAATTAAACACAGGTACTTATCTTTTTTTAAGACATTCATATTTTCATTTTTATGATAAGAATTTTAGTGCAACAAATATAAAAGGTACCGAATCAACTATTGAATTAAAAATAAACTTCTAATGAAAAATAAATTTCTATCATTTTTAATAGTATTTCAAATTTTCTTTTTGATCAATTTAAGTGGTCAAATCAAATCTAAGGTTTGGTATGATGGTAATGCAAGAGTTATGTATGACAGAGATATGTTGTTGGGAAGTGATTTGGATAAAAGAGATACCATTTCAAGTAGAAATAACGGAAAAGGTTTTACTAAAATTGATTTGGGGATTCATTTTAATCCAATTAAAGATATAGAAATTTTTTCTGAAATTAGGCTGCAAAATGACTTTGGAGGTATGTGGGGTAATAGAAATTTAGTTAGTCTTCGATCACTTTCAGTAAAAGGAGTTATAAATGATAGAGTTAAGTTTAGTGTAGGAGATATTATGCTCAAACAATCAAAATTTACTCTATATAATTATCATCAAGATTTATCGAAAAATGAACCTTCTGTTTTCAATTTTTATAATGAATATGTTAATTATGAAAATTATTATTTTGAAAATTATTGGAGACTTCAAGGAATTCAAACGAATTTTTCGTACAACATGTATAATTACATTGAACAAATAGATATTGATGCTTTTACAACAAGAGTTAGAGGTGCGCAATGGTTAGGTAAACCAGAGTTGTTAATGACTGGAGCAACAACATTTATAAGAATAAATGAAAAATTAAAATTTGGTTCAAATTATATAAACACTTTTGAAATTGCTTCTTCATCAAATACTGATATAGCATATTACAATCCTGTTTTATCATCAAAAATTATTTTTACTGAAAAGATAAATAATTTACCATTTAAATTCTTTGTTGAAGGTGGATTATCTAAAAGAGGATGGAATGGAGATAATAATGCTCCTGAGTTAAATGGAAAGTTTATAACCAGTTCATTAAAATTTACTAAAAATCAAATATCAAAGTATTTTATATCTTTAAATTATGTAGATTCAGATTTTAGAAGTATTGGAGCACAAACAAGAAGAATACAATATCTTTCCAATCCCATCTCATATCCATACTATAACAACAATTATGTTCAAAGAAAAGTTACTTTGCTAGATATTTTAACTGATCCAAGCATATACAACCAAAAATTAGCGACATCACTAATGGATTACAATCCAATATATAATTCCACACTTCCATATGGAGATGCCACTCCAAACAGAGTTGGTATAAAATTAGGAATTGAAGATGCAACTGTTCTAAATTATATTTTATCTTCATCAAGTTTGAATTTTTACTCTGAAGTTAGAGGTCAAGGAACAACTCAAAAACGACAATTTTTTGTGTTAAATAGTTTTCATAAAGTAATGATAAATGAAATGTTAAATTTCAGCTTTCCATTAATACTTGAGCTTAGTGTAAATAATGAAAATGTTAAAAGAGATGGAGACAATATTGAAGAAATTAAATTAAATAATCTTCTTTATTCCACAGGAATAACAGTTGGAATTAATAATAATTTACATTTGATTTTTGGTGCTAAGTTCTTTTCATCTAAAGGAAATGAATATTTAGCAGATAGAAACATTTATGATGAGATAATTGATTATGACGCTGTTAACTATGATAATAATGAAACAATTTTAACTACTGGTCTACAGTATTCCTTATCTAAGGATATTTATATAACAACACAATATAATTATTTTAATGTGTTGGACAATAATAATTTAGAGGATGAATTTTCTATGGGAAGATTTATTTTTATGTTTAATATGAATTTATAATTATGAAAAAACTCAATATTTTATTTTTTATGTTTTTATTTACTTTCTATTCATGTGAGAAAAGTAATATTGAAGGACCTAGTTTGAATGATTTGTATGGCGATTTGAATATTGATGAATCACTTGAAGCAGTAGGAGATGGTGCAGATTTTTCAGTAGGTGAAAGTATATATTTTACCGCCAAATTTTCAAAACAGGTAGATTGGACAATAAGAATTGAAGGTAAAAGCTCAGGTTCGATCAAATTGATTACTGGTAATTCAAATTATATTAATGAATCAAATTCAAGCTGGACTGGAGGTTCAACTAATCTTCCTTTTTTTGTTTCAGAAATTTGCGATGTAAGTTTAAGTTTTGAAATGCATGAAGAAACCGAATTTTTAAATGTATTTATCTCTGAACCAAAAAATTATATTAACGAAAACACAATACTAATAACTGATTTTGAAGGTGGTTTTAATCCAAATTTTACCGGTTATTTTAATGCAGGAACAACTAAATCTTTAACCATAGGAGGTTCAGGAGAAGGAGAAAAATATTTACAACAAGATGGAGTAGTTGATTGGGATTGGTTAATTGGTTATATTGATTATTTTTCTAATTTTTGGTTAGATCAAAAACCATTAGTTAATGATCCATCACAAGTTTATTTTAATATAATGATAAAAGGTGATAGCACAATATCTCAAGTTGATGGAATTCCTAATTCTTTATTTAAGCTTGAATTTTACGAAGATGAGAATCAAGATGGTTATTATGATGCTAGTAGTGAAGATAGATATGATTATGAGTTTGATGTTGATTGGAATGGTTGGAAAATGGTTTCTATTTGCTATAATGATTCAGAGCGCCTTGTTCCGGCTTCAAATAATTCAGGTAATGGATTAAGAGAGCCTAACAAAATATCAAACTTGAGAACTTTATTATTAGCAAATCCCATTTCTGGTTTTGCAAAAGCTGATGTTGATTTTTTAATTTGGAGTGTTGGTGGACCAATACTAAACTAATTTATGCAAAGAATTTTTCCAATTATATTAATCTTTTTAATCTCTTGCTCGAATCTGGAGAAGGTTACTCTATATGATGCCGAAATAAAATCAACCGAAGGTATAAATGGATTTACATCTATTAATATTTTTAGCTCCGGAGGAACTGATGAGGTGTGGGGTAATTCTAATAAATTGTGTAATCCTATGAGTTTTTCATCAATGGATGCTAGTATTGATTATAGCTTAAACAATATGGGTTCAAGCAATATAGAATCAACTAAAGCTGATTTTAAAGTTGATTTGCCAACTGTTAAAGTAAAAGATAAAAAAGGAATAGAAAAAAATTCTTTACATATTAAAACAGATTATCCTGCAACATGTGACTGGATTGGCATGGGAATTGGGTGGGACGGATGGCAAGGAAAAGATTTAACAAATATTATTGAAGGAGCTGCTATTGAATTTATGGCAAGAGTCGATGAAGGCCCAATATATAATATTCCAATTGTTTTTATTTTAGAAGATTACTCTGCTAATCAGTGTTATGCCACTGCAAGTTATTTAGGAATAGATGGAGGAATGGTTACAAACAAATGGACTAAGGTTCAAATTCCATTACCAACTTTTTCATACAATCAACACAATATTGATTTATCTAATATTAAGCAATTATTGTTACAATGTTATGATAAAATAGATATATACATTGATGATATAAAGATTGTGTCTCATAAGCATAAATATAAAAAAGTCGATTCTTCTTTGACAGTGGTTGATACAATTTTTCCTATCGATATTTTTTCAAGTAAATTAAAATCATCATTAGCGATTGACAATAAATATTGTAATAATTTTAAGTTAAAAACATCACCTAATTATAATGATGGTAATTTTATCAATGTTCATATTTTAAATGATTGTAATTGGAAAGACTTCATTATAAGCTGGAACAATTGGCTATATACTGATTTGAGTTCAAGTATTTATAGTGTTGATTTACAATTTGATTTGAAGATTAGCAATTTAACTAGTGCTAATATAACTTTTGATGATTATAGTGGAAAAAAAATGTCAGTTAACTTATTAGATTATGTTAAACATGATAACAAAGATTGGCAACAAGTTCGCATTCCTATG
Organism: Flavobacteriales bacterium; assembly: GCA_002728175.1. GTDB lineage: Bacteria > Bacteroidota > Bacteroidia > Flavobacteriales > BACL11. The sequence continues at coordinate 14,285 of PBVH01000048.1, forward strand.
AAAAAGTTTCCGATAAGAAATTCAGAAATAAATTTAAAGGAAATAAAAAGTATTATATTTTCTTTTACAGAGAATACAAATTTAAAAATTGATAATATTAAACTAACTAAAAAAATATAATAATATGAAACACTTAATTTTAATTTTACTTTTCCCAACTAGTGTATTTTCTCAAATATTATGGGATAACTTTGAAGATACACGTATTGGATACTATGAGTTTGTACACGGAGGAATGACGACTAGATTTGAAAATCCAGATTTGTCTAGTTCTGTAAATAGTTCAACACTCTGTGCTCAATATGTTAGAAATCCAGGTGAAACATATGATGTTATAGTAATCGTTGCTAATGGATCATTTTTGAATTTAGAAAATTATTTAGATGGTACTAAAAAAATGAAAGTAGATGTTTATAGCCCCGCAGTTGGAATACCATTACAAATAACATTGGAAGATTCATCAGTTGCAGGTGCAACAAATTATCCAGATGGTCGACATAGTATTTATACAGCTGTAACAACAGTAGCTAATGAGTGGGAAACTATTGAATTTACATTTGATTCAAGACCTGACAATTCTGTTTCAGATGTTAATGTTACATCACTAATTTTGCTTTTCGATATAGGCAATAATACAAATGATACTTATTATTTTGATAATTTATACGGTCCAGAATTTAATAATCAATGTGATGGACTTTCAATTGATCCGACTGTAAATTTTGCAGACTGGGACTGCAATTGGAATCTTGGCGTATGTCCATCTGCCTCTGCTTGTGGTTCTTTTGATTATGTAAGTGGTTGGTTAAATCAAGTATATAATCCAGATAATACAACAATAAATACTAGTAAGTACTCTGGAGAATATACAAGAAATCCTGATTCTAATGGAGAGGATGTATTAATATCATACTTTACTTCTGGAAATTTAGATTTATCGTCAAATAAGTTTTTTAATTTTAAGGTGTATGGTCCTCCAAGACCTCTTTACATATCATTTCAAGATGACAATAATAATGAAGTGTTAGGGTATGCATCGGCACTAAGTAGTAATAATCAATGGCAACAGTTTACAGTTGATTTGAGTAGCGTTGCAACCCAGAGTATAGGTCGTTTTGTTTTGTTTTTAGATCAATCAATAGTAAATTGGGATACGTATCACTTAGACGACTTTCATTTGTCTTCTACTCCATTAGATCATAATTTCATCAATTATGAGACGAATATAAATATATATCCACAGCCAACAAATAATACTTTAAATATACAATCTGATAATAATATCAAAGAAATATTAATCTATGATTGTTTAGGTAAAGAGATTTCACATTATCAAAAATTTAATAAATCTAGTAGAGTTAAATTAGATGTGTCTAATCTTGTTTCTGGTACATATTTTATTAAAATTCAAACAAAAGACAATACTACAGTAAAACAAATTCAAATAGCTCACTAGTATGAGATTTTATTTCCTTTACATATTTTTTCTAATCTCCTATTTTAGTTCAGCTCAAATTAATATTTCTGGTAAAACTGAAATTATAAAAAGTAATGAAGGGTTCCAACTTTTAAGAAATGGTCATCCTTATTATGTAAATGGAGCAGGTGGAAATGAATATTTAGATGTTTTAAAATCAATAGGGGGAAATTCTATTCGAACTTGGAGTACTGATAATGCAAAGGTTATACTGGACGAGGCTCATCAAAAAGGAATATCTGTGTGTCTGGGTCTTTGGGTTGGTCATGAAAGACATGGATTTGACTATAATGATGAATATGCTATTAAAGCTCAAATTGAATCATTTAAAAATGAAATATTAAAATATAAAGATCATCCTGCGTTGTTGATGTGGGCTGTTGGAAATGAAGTCGATTTGTTCTATAAAAACTTCAGAGTGTGGCAGGCTGTTGGAGATATAGCTAAGATGATAAAAGAAATAGATCCTAATCATCCAATTATGACAGTTACAGCAGGTATTGATCCTGCAGAAGTGTATATGATTCAGCAATATTGTCCTGATATTGATATTTTAGGAATAAATACATATGGAGGAATTAATAATTTGTCATCAATGGTTAGAAAAAGTGGATGGAATAAGCCATATATGGTTACCGAGTGGGGTCCATATGGACATTGGGAGTCTCCAACAACTAGTTGGGGGGTTGCTATAGAAGCCACAAGTAAAGAAAAAGCAGAATTTCGAAAAATTGCTTACGAAGCAATCCTTAAGGATAGACAATTGTGTATTGGTAGTTATGCTTTCTTATGGGGATACAAGCAAGAACAAACTCCAACTTGGTATGGTTTATTTACCAAAGAAGGAAGAGCAACTCAAAGTGTAGATATTTTAAATAGTTTTTGGGCTAAGAGTGATAAAAACTTAGCTCCAATTATAAATAACTTTTTTTTGAATGGTCAAGATTCAAAATCTAGTATAAAAATAAAAAGAAGAAAAAACTGTCTATTTAGTTTTGATGTTTTTGATAATAATAATGATAGTTTAAGTTATTTTTTTGAGCTCATGCCTGAAAGTAGTGATAAAAAAGCAGGAGGGGATTTTGAAAAAACACCAGAACCTATTGAATTTGAAATCATAAGTAAGTCTGAAAAAACTATAGAAATTAAGGCTCCATCTAAAACTGGTGCTTATAGATTTTTTATATATATTCGTGATAAATATAATAATGTTGCAACTGCCAATATTCCATTTTATGTTAAAAAATAAACAAAATAATGTCACCTATTAACTTATCCATAGATTGTGTTATTTTAGGTTTTGATAATGATCAAAAATTAAAAGTGTTATTAATTAAAAAGATTATTAATGAAAAAAATGATTATCAATATGCCTTACCAGGTGATTTAGTAAAAATTGATGAAGATTTATTAACTGGAGCTAAAAGAATATTAAAGAGCTTAACATCTTTAGATAATATATATCTTAAACAATTTTATACTTTTGGTAACCCAAATAGAACCAAAGAGAAAAAAGACCAATCTTGGCTTCGACTGTACAGAAAAAAACCAGAGGAAAGAGTTGTTACTGTAGGTTACATAGCTTTAGTTAATATGGAAGAATATGTTCCTCAAGCATCATCTTTTGCGTTTGAAGCAGAATGGGTTGAAGTAAATAAATTATCTCAAGATTTAGCATTTGATCATAATCATATATTAAGTTCAGGAATAGAATATTTACGAGAACAAATAGATCACAAATTAATTTCTAACTTACTCCCTTCTAAGTTTACATTATCACAATTGCAAAATTTATATGAAATTTTGCTTGATGAAAAGTTGGATAAAAGAAATTTCAGAAAAAATATTTCTAAAATAGATGTAATTAAAAAAACAAATGAAAAGCAAGAAGGTGTTGCTCATAAACCTGCCTTTTTATATACATACGATAAGGTTTTCAAGGAAAATTAACAAACACCAAAAAATTATTATGTTCCACAATATGTTTTATAACAATTTTCAAATTCTTTACTTGGGGGAAGCATAAATCTTTCAATATCATTTTGATATTCATAAGGTCTAGTCAAATAGCTATTTAGTTTATTAAACATAGTTTTATTTCCGTTAACAGCTTCTTCAATAACTTGCTCCACTATTTGATTCCTTGGTATAATGATTGGATTGTTGTCTTTCATTATTTTTTTGATTTCTTTCTTATTACAAAAGTCTTCAATAAACTTCTGCCAATCATTTTTCCACATATCAAATTTTGATTTTGGAGACGTATTTATTTTAATATCACTATATGTTAAATTATAAAAAGTATTTGTGTAATCTAATTTATTTTCTAACATTATCTTTAAAAGATTATCTACAAGTTTATATGATTTTTGATTAACTTTTCTAACGCCAATTTTTTTTAACATCATCTCATAAAATTTCTTATTCCAAATTTCATCAAATTTGTCTATTACATTTTGTGCTGATATTATTGCTGTTTTTTGATTTTTATTAATAATTGGCAAGAGAGTTTCAGCAAATCTAGAAATGTTCCACTTAATTACTTTAGTTTGATTACCAAATGAATATCTTTTGTAATAGTCAATTGAACTATAACAAGCATTTGGATTGTAATTATTAATAAAAGCACATGGACCATAATCAAAAGTTTCAGCGGAAATAGATGTGTTATCAGTGTTCATAACTCCATGAATAAAACCAACACGCATCCAATTTATAACTAAATCTATTTGTTTATTCATTACTGTTTCAAGAAGACTTAAAGCTATATTTTTACTACTTTGGATATTAGGATATAATCTTTTTACAGTATAATTAGTCAGTGAATTTAAATAATTTATATTACCAAAAAAAGTAGCATACTCAAATGTTCCAACTCTAATGTGACTATGCATAATTCTAGCTAGTACTGCTCCATCATTGAGATTCTCTCTATTTATCTTTTCTCCAGTTTTAAAAACAGCTAAACTTCTAGAAGACGGTATTTTTAAATAATGAATAGCTTCGCTAATAATGTACTCCTTCAACATTGATCTTAATGTTGCTTTACCATCACCACCTCTAGAGTATTTTGTTATACCACAGCCTTTAAGTTGAACATCAACTCTTTGATTATTTTTTAATAAATGTTCTCCAATAATCATTGCTCTTCCATCTCCTAGATTTGTGAAATGTCCAAACTGATGTCCAGAATATGCTTGTGAAAAACATTTTTTTTTCTTTTTATTTTCTAACAAAATTTTTTTTAAATCTAATTCTGTTATAAAAGGATCGACATTTTTTAATAAAAGTTTGTTGAGAATAAAAATTTTAGATTTAGAAAAAATAGTTGGCTTATTTACTTGGTAAAAAAAGTTTGGTAATGATAAATAAGAATCGTCATATTTTGACATTGTTTTTAAATATCAATACTAAATCCTAGCCAATCTAGAACATTTTGACACCATATATCTGCTCCTTCTTTTTCTGTTAAAATTCCTATTTCGATGGCGTAATCTATAACTCTACCAGGATACGATGTTCCTACACCTTCCATTTCACCAAGTGGAAAAGGATCATCTAAGCCCATAATAATTTGACTTGTTCCCACACGTTTTTTAAGAAGATCCAGAGTATGAGAATCATGTACTAAAGTATCAAAATATAAATTTTTATGTCCCAGTGTTTTTCTAGGATCTTCAAGTGTTTTAAAAATATCAGGTCGTCCATCAAAACCTTGAATTCTTCTTCCGTAATTTGCAATTCCTAGCATACCTCCGTGTGCAAAACTTGTTCTAATATTAGGGTATTTATTTGGTAAATCTCTTAGTGAAAACAAATGAATAGTATCAGCACATTGAGCCATCATCCAAACTAAATGAAATCTCCAATATTCGTTTTTTAACGCAATCATTTTTTCACCATCATATGGATGAATTTGAATTGCTAATTTGTACTTGTTTGCAAGTTGAAAGATAGGGTCTACATCTTTTTCAGCTATTGATAACCATTCATTTTTTTTATTTAAAAAATGAGTAGGTAAACATAATACTTTTAAATTTAATTCATTAACACACCTTTCAATTTCTTTTAGTGCAAAATCCATGTATAAAGGCTGAACTACAAAACCACAAGTAAATTTTTTAGGATTTTCACTTTGAATATTTGCGTTAAAATCATTTTGAAATTTGATTGTATCCAAACAATCATTTTTTTTCCATCCATTGCAATACAGTTGTGATAAACAAAGCATTACGCTATGGTCGATCTCATTTTGATTCATCCAATTTAATTTCTCCTTTTTAAAAAAACTTGAACTTGTAATTGGTCTAGCCCAATTATCTTGTCGCATAAATTTTTTATTGTCATCAATCCAAAACAGTTTTTTTTCTTTCATAAATTTTGGAATCTGAGAAGGCTCTGGTAGTATATGTCCGTGTCCGTTTATACGCATAGAATTAATATGGTTAACTTTTTAATAGTTTAAAATTATCTTTTGTATTTACAACAATAATGTAAATTGTCATATGCTTCTTGAGTTGCTTTGATATCATCCGTATCGTAACCATCATCAGCTATACTTTGCTTAATTTTTTCCAAACTAATTTTTTCTGGGTTATATTTTATTGTTAATATTTGTTTTTCTGTTGACCATATTGCTTTTTTAACACCTCGTAATTTTATGGCAGCATTTTGTATCTTTTTTTTACACATATCACAATTCCCTAGAACTTCAAAAGCTTCTTCAATATATTTTTTGTTATTAAATATTTGAGCTGATGCGCTATTTAGGAAAAGAAAAAATAATAAAATAAGTGTTAAATTTTTTTTCATTTTTCTTTTAAAATTAAAAAAATAATTGAAAAAATTAAAATCAAGGATTTTTATTTTAACAACAGCTACAACTTTTTTTAGAATCAGCCTTTTTAATATTGCATAAATATTGAGGATATTTTGATAAAAATATTTCTGCTAACATTATATTAGATACGTTATTATCACCACCAAAATTATTTCTTATTAAGAGACCGAATTCTTCAAGACTATAAAGTTTATTTCCAATTTCTAATAGCTGATTTGTTGTCATAATTAATTTTTTACAAAATTAATTATTTTAACAAAACTTAGTTTATTGCTATCAAATTTATTAATTACTTTTGTTAGATTTAAATTTTTATTGTGCTTGTAACAAATGCTACTTTAAGTTTTATAAAAGAAAACAAAATCATTTCACTGAAATTAGTTGAAATAACTAAACAAGAGATTTAAAGTTGTTACTTACTATAAATTTTTTAGACTAAATGTTAAAATATAAAACGCATATAAATAAAAATACAAAGCAATGGATTACATTTGTTCATGGTTTTGGAGGAAGTAGTAATATTTGGCATAGACAGATCAGAGAGTTAAGTAAACACTATAATTTATTGTTTATTGATTTAAGAGGACATGGAAAATCAAAAAACATTGCTTTAGAATCAAATTTTAATTTAGAAATAGCTTGTAAGGATATAATTAATGTGTTAGATTATTTAAAAATTAAAAGTTCACATTTTATTGGTATATCTTTTGGATCTCTACTAATTTTAAAGTTACTTAAAAACTACAATAATTATATCAATAAGTCTGTTCTGGCTGGTGCAATCACTTCGTTTAACAACTTCACTAAATTTTTGTTACTATGTTTAAACTTACTTAAAGGAATTTTACCAAATATGTACCTGTATAAATTATTTGCATATATAATAATGCCTAAACCAAATCATAAAGAATCTAGGCTTATATTTATTCAGGAAGCTAAATTAATTAGTAGAAAAGTGTTTACAAAATGGTTAAGTTTAATACCTGAGTTAAAAAAATTTATTATCAATTTAGAACCAACTAGTTTTCATAAAAGAATTCTTTTTTTATCAGGAAAAGATGATTATTTGTTTTCTGAAGATGTTAAAAGTTTTGCTTCAAAGAATGATCTGTTTAGCTATATTTCAGTAGAAAAAGCGGGGCATGTAGTTAATATTGATAAACCATCTAGTTTTAATCAACATGTTGTTAAATATATTGAGAAAAATTGTAATTAAATTTAATTCAGTAAATCATTGGTATAACTAATTTATTAATTCTCCTGTAATATAAAAATGAAAAAAATTATTTTAATAGTATTTTTTGCACCATATTTTCTTTTTTGCCAACAAACTATTAATGATAGTATTTATCATAATAATTTGTATAGAAGTTATAAGACTTATGTGCCAGCAATCTATAGTTCTTCAGACCCAACTCCATTAATCTTTAATTTTCATGGTAAAACAGGAACTTCAACTTTTGCGATGTGGCATGCAGATTTTAGATCAATAGCTGACACAGCAAATTTCATAATCGTTCATCCTCAAGGATTATTAAATAGTTCTGGAGAAACACATTGGAATATAGGCCAACCAACATCATCTGTTGATGACGTCGACTTTATATCTAAATTGCTTGATAGTTTAAACACAGAATATAATATTGACATGAATAGAGTCTATGCTACTGGATTGTCAAATGGTGCAATGATAAGTTATAGATTAGCATGTGAACTTTCAGAAAAAATTGCCGCCATAGCACCAGTTGCAGGATCATATCTTTCTTATATGTTGAATACATGTAATCCTATCCATCCAACGCCTGTTTTACATATTCACGGTGATGCCGATAGTACTTCATTTTACTATGGTGAGCCTGCATTTGAATCTGTTCCAAGTATTATTTCATATTGGATTAACCACAATCTATGTGATACTCAAAGTATTATTTCACAGGTTCCAAATATCAACTTATTAGATAGTAGTCATGTAGTTAATTATGTTTGGAAAAATGGGATTAATGACGTTGAAGTAAAGCATTTAAAGATTATTGGTGGAGGTCATACTTGGCCAGGAAGTGATTTCCCTAACTTAGGAGGCGGTGTTACAAATTATGATATAAATGCTTCCGTAGAAATATGGAGATTTTTTTCGAAGTATGATATAAATGGATTAGTAAGTTCTTCCACAGTAGTTAATGAAAATAGTAAAATTAATAGAAAATTATTGCAAGTGCTTGATTTGTTTGGAAGACAGTCTACATATTTTAATAATCAACTTCTTTTTTATATATATGATGACGGAACTGTTGAGAAGAAAATAATTATTAAATCAATTGAAAACTAACTTGTTATTATTTTAATCTATTAAAATTTATAATTAAATTAAAAATTATAGTTTAACTATTTTAATAGTTGTTTTTTTGTTTCCAAAAATAATGACACAAGAATAAATTCCAGATTTAAATTTTTTAAATGATAGTTTTTTTCCAATTTGAGTTTCTAAAAAATTCCCATTTAGTGCATAAATATTTGTTTTGATGGATTCAACAAATTCATTTGTAGAAATATTCACGTAATCATGAGTTATACTAGGGTAAATTTTAATTTCATCTAAATTTATTGATAAAATATTTACCGGTCCTGTACCATTGAAAGCACCAATATTTGACGGATAAAGATGTGAAACATTATTACCAAAATAATCTAAACCTCCATTATGTTCTAAGTATTTATTTGTATCACTACTTCCATTAATTAAAAATCCACTTCCAATAGCTGGACTATTATTTTGAATTTGATATGCTTGAGGATTATCTTCTCCCAAATTGTTTGTATTAAGAAGTAGCGGGTCACCATAAAGCGCATTGTTCTGTAAGTCACTATCAAGACTAATGCGTGAAGAATCATAAAAAAGATTGTGACTAATATTCAGATCATTAAGATTATTCTCAATTAATGTGGGAATTGATTGTCCATTTTTTCCTGCCACAATTATATTATTATAAACATGAACATCACCAATATTTGGCCAAAAATAGATTTCAGGATTTAATGTATCACTTACAAAAATCGTATTGTTATAAATGAAAGTACCAATATTTGGGCATCTTATAGGGTTTTGGCCACAAAAATTAGATATCCAAAAGATTTTGCCTTTTTTATCCCAAGAAGCGCCATTTGGATCTTCACGGTAACCATCATTAACACTAATGTTGTAGCGGTATCCGCAGTTTATATTATCACCCAAAATTTCCGCAAATCCTCCTTCATTATTTAAGCTATAGTTATATTGAAACACTACATTTTCATTGCCATAGTCTATATGTGACCCGTAAGAATCCATAGGACCATTAGCATTCATAAATTTATTGTACTGAGCTACTACATTTTTACAATCAAATGGCCACATACCACTACCTCTTTTCCACATTCTATTATCAATAGATGATCCTGTATTATTAAAAATACAATTTTGAACAAGAACATTCTCACTTTTATTCGGTACAAATCCAGAACCACCTGTATGTTCAAAGACACAGTTTTCAACTAGTATATGATTATTTTTTATGGAATCTATACCAACAAGACCCAAAGATTTAATCCAAAATCCATAGTGTCCAGTATTTGTTATTGTTGTGTTACGAACTTTAACATCAGATATAGTATTAATTAGTCCCGATGCAATGTCAGACTGAGTTTCTAATTTGATTCCATAACCCAAATGAATATTGTTTGTTATATATGGACTAGGATAAATATCATGAATATAGAGATTATTAAATGAAAAATTTTCAAGATCTTTTGTTGAAGCAACAACTTTTATTCCAAAACGAACATTTTTTCCAGACCCCCAAGAATTTTCTGCCCCTCCAAAACCAGCTAATTTTTTAGCTAAACCCTCATAAACTGGTGTACTATTTAATGATATTGCATCAAACTCAACAGAACCACTACTAAATTGAAATTTCACTGTTCTATCAAAATTTACTTGATTAACAGTAATAGTATTTAGACCTAATGTTAATGATTGAGCTGGAGCAAAGTACCAATTCTGATTTGCTACTGTTCTAGCTACTCTGTAATTTGCTCCTTGAGGGGGTAAACTTGTTACATTTATTACAAATGTTTGTTGAGATCCATTATTTCCATCTCCTATTTGACAAGCTGTGTATACATTAGTCCATGTACTATTTGGTCCATTTGCAAATAAAGTTGGTGTTTGTGCTGAAATTGAAGTTGCCACTACTGAGTCAATGTGATTAAATGAATTATATAGTTCTAAATTATTAATATGTATATGCTGATCATTAAAAATTAAAATTGAAGATTGGTAGCCAAATCCATTTATAATTGCCCTGTTAGTTCCACCATATATATCAATAACTATTGGTTGATTTAGCGAGCCTGAACCGCTTAACCAAAACATACCTTCCCAATAATCACCAGATTTAAAATATATAGTGTCACCATCGTCAAATTGCATTGAGTTTAACTTCTCTAACGATTGAAATGGGGTTTGATTGCTTAAACCATTGTTCATATCGCTTCCTTGAGAACTACTTACATAGTATACTTGAGCTTTAGAACTTAAAAGTACAAATATTACTGAAGTTGTAAGCATGAATTTTTTAGAAATTAAACTGATTAATTGAAACATATTAAAAATTAAAATAGAATAATAAATATCACAGTTTCTTAAAAAAACAATTATCAAATTTAAATAAAAAAAAAACAATTTAAATTAATTTTAAATTCATGAATTTAAATAATAATTACTATCTAATTTATTTGTTTAATATATTAAGTCATCAAATCATATTCGAATTAATCATGAAAATTTATAATTTAATTTAGAATTTACTATTTATTTCATTTAAAGAAACAAAATAAATTTAGATGACGTTTTAAAATCTGTTTTATATTTGTTTGAAAATTTTTATCTAAACAATTAGATTAATTTAACTCTAGCTTATTAGTGTTGTTGATTAAAAATTAATTATAAACTAAAACTGTTTATGCCTTATTTATTAAAACAAATATTTTATTTTAATATATTATTTTTCTTAAGTTGTGTTAATAAAAATGATAAAACTTATTTTTCCAATACTCATAAGTTTTACATTATAGAAAATTTAAATGAAAATGATATTGTTACTAAAATAGAAGATAAATATGATACAAGTAGTATGGTTTTTGTCAAAGGAGGAAGGTTTATTTTTGGTAATAATAATGGATTAGATAGAGAAAAACCAGAACATGAAGTTGTTGTTCAGAGTTTCTTAATGGATAAAAATCTTGTCTCAGTTGAAGATTTTAGAGTTTTTATTAATTTAAGTAATTACACAACAGAAGCAGAAAAATTTGGTAATGCAATTGTATATAATGATTCAATTGATGTATGGGAATTGGTTGATGGTGCAAATTGGGAGTATCCTTTAGGAAAGAATAATACTATTGCTTCAGATAATCACCCTGTTACTCAAGTAAGCTGGAATGATGCGTTAGCTTATTGTGAATTTTGTGATAAAACTCTTCCTAGCGAAGTTCAGTGGGAGTATGCTGCTAGTGAAATGGGTAAAAAGAAAAACCAATTATATTACTGGGGGAATGATCTTTTACATGGTGACAATCACATGTGTAATATTTGGACTTCTGGATATCCAGATACAATCGGTTATCAAGACGGATTTAAATACACATCTCCTATTGGTTACTTTGAAGCAAATTCTCTTGGCATTTTTGATATGGCAGGTAATGTTTGGGAATGGTGCTATAACTGGCATTTACCTTATGAAGGTAACTTAGAAGTTTTTCCTTTAGATCTACAGGGGAGAGCGCAAAGAGGTGGTTCTTTCTTATGTAATTCAAATTATTGTCATGGCTATAGGCTTTCTGCAAGATCTGCAACTTCTCCTGAAAGTTCATTGTTTCATGTTGGGTTTAGATGTGTAAAAAATATAAAGTGATAGCGAAGGGTATTATATCTTCTTATCTTTTAAAATAAAAGATTCTTTACGTATCAAAAAGTTCTCAATATTTTTTTTGAGTACGATATTTAATTATCATAAAAATTATTTTTAATTTTGATAATATTGAACTGCAAATTAAAAATAAACAGGAAAATTATGAACTCAATTATCCATTATAATTATTTATCTTCGAATATGTTATTAAAAAAAGTCAAAATATTTTTATTACTGATAGTATTTTCATCAAGTTCAATTAATTTATGTGCTCAAACTTCTTCATTAATCAGTACCTGTGGAGATTTTGTTGCTGGTAGTGCAACTGCTTGGCCNNATGTNCTTGNNGCAACAACTATANNTNCNGGAGCANNNAGTCAANCNTCTCANACATATACTATGAATGTAATTTCATTACCTGCNGGTGGAGCAAACGTTNGAGTNTATAAAACTNNTGCNAACGGNANTNNTTTTTTNGGAAATCCNATAGCTCTAACACTTGGNTCTAATAGTATTACAGTANCTGCAGTTACTTTTGATAGAGCNGTTAAGTTTCAATTTTCAAGCGGNNCNGTAGAATTTNATGCNTTGAGTTTAAATGGAGTTGCATCGACATGNGTGGCACCATTACCTCCATCATCTACATCATTAATTAGCGCGTGCAGTGATTTTATCTCGGGACCTACTGCTTGGCCTTATGTTCTTGTTGCAACAACTATTGCAGATGGAGTAGCTAGTCAAGCCTCTCAAACATTCACTATGAATGTAACATCNTTACCAGCTGGTGGAGCNAACNTTNGAGTNTATAAAACNNNTGCNAACGGNAATNNTTTTTTTGGAAATCCAGTAGCATTAACATTAGGTTCTAATAGTATAACAGTACCTGCAGTTACTTTTGATAGAGCCGTTAAGTTTCAGTTTTCTAGTGGTGATGTAGAATTTGATGCCTTAAGTTTAAATGGAGTGCCATCAGATTGCATCTCAAATACAACAAACACTGAAATAGATAAAAATTATGTTTCTCTAAAAGCCTTTCCAAACCCAACCAATGGTGATTTATTTATTGAATCAAAATATCTAATTGAGTCTTTAGAAATTAAAGATCTATCAGGAAGGATAGTATTTGAAATGTCACCTAAAAAGACAAAAGTTTTTATTCATACATCGCAACTAAAAAATTCATTTTATTTTTTAAGTTGTTTAATTAAAAATGAATGGGTAACAAGAAAAATTATACTAAATTAAACAACAAGCTTATAAACGTGCTTTTATGCATAAATATATAATCAAATTTCTTTTTTTTCTNGNTTTATTCTTTTTNTTTAGTTGTTNTGAAGTTAAAAGAAATACAAATTCTAANGAAAAATTAAATGTATTGTTGATTATTGCTGATGATTTAAACTGTGATTTGGGTGCATATGGAAATTTGGTAGTTAAAACACCTAATATTGATCGTTTTGCTGAAAAGGGAATTTTGTTTGAAAATGCTCATAATCAATATCCTCTATGTGGTCCTTCAAGAGCTTCATTTATGACAGGTATGTATACCAATCAAACTAAGATTACAAGAAATAATATGAATCTTAGAAACTCTATACCAGATGTTATTACTTTAGGTCAACGTTTTAGACAATCAGGTTATCAATCTGTTCGAATTGGAAAAATGTTTCATTATGATAACCCAAGTGCGATTGGCACTTCAGGAAACGACGATATATATTCTTGGGATCAAACCGTAAATCCATATGGNAGAGATAAAATTGAGGAATATAAAATNAAGACCTTAAGTGCAAGAAAATATGGAGGNACATTGAGTTGGTTAGCTGCAGAAGGTGAAGATAATGAGCAAACTGATGGTATTGCTGCAAGCGAAGCAATTAAAAAACTTGATTATTTTGCTAGTAGTGAAACACCTTTTTTTTTAGCAGTAGGTTTTTTTAGGCCACATACACCTTTTGTTGCTCCAAAAGAATATTTTGATTTTTACGATAGAAAAAAAATAGAAATACCAGAAGTTTCTAATGAATANCTAGCCACTTTACCTGAGCCCGCTGTTAAATCAATTAGAGCAAAAAAAAATCAACTTAATCTAGAAAAAGAGCTAGCTCAAGAAATTAAAGAAGCTTATTNTTCTACAATTACATTTGTAGATGCACAGGTAGGCCGAATTCTTGATCATCTAAAATCTTTAGGCTTAGATAAAAATACTGTTGTAGTGTTCACCTCCGATCACGGTTATCATTTGGGTGAACACGGTCACTGGCAAAAACAAACCCTCTTTGAAAATTCAACACGAATACCATTAATTATTTCTTCCCCATCTATAAAAAATAAGGATGTTAAGTCTATTAGTCCGGTCGAGTTAATAGATGTCTATCCAACTCTTATGGATTTAACCAATATTAATACCCCTTTGCACGTTGTTGGAAAAAGTTTGGTGCCTTTAATGAAAGATACAAATGCTTCAGTTCGAGAAAGTGCACTTACAAGGTGGCGAAATGGATATACCATCAAAACAAAACGTTTCAGACTTACAAAATGGGGAGTAAATGGAGAATTAGGTTATGAGCTTTATGATCATAAAAATGATAAGAATGAACTAATAAATCTTGCAAGTAATCTAGAANATCGAGATGTAATGGATACTTTAAAAGCATTAATTAATCAAAGAATTGCTGAAGCATCAAGTAAGCCTGAGGGACTGGGTAGACAATTTGAAAATGCAAAATCTATGTACAAGGCGAAAAATATTACTTCTGGTGATATTCATGATTTAAATGGAGAAATAATATATTTTAAAGATAAATAAATCAATAACCAATATATAAATACTTTTATAATTATATGATGCANATTGGATATTCTAAATTNATTAAAAATTTTTTTTTCACTTTTGGAGTTTTAGTATGTATTTATTCATGTTCAAACAATAATCAATCAAAAGAAAAGTCCCTTAATTCACCTAATATTATATTTATACTTGCTGATGATCAAGGTTGGAATGGGACGTCAGTTCAAATGATGCATAATGAGATTGGCTCAAAAAGTGATTATTTTGAAACACCAAATTTAGAGCTTCTTGCAGAAGAAGGTATGCGTTTTTCTGACGCTTATTCAAGCGCACCAGTTTGTGCTCCCTCACGTTACAGTATTCAATTTGGTAAAACTCCAGCTAGACTTTCATTAATTCGAGTTGGAATGAATACTGATCATATTGATCACATGGGATTCATAAGTATTCCTAAAGCACTAAAAAAAATTAATAATNAATACAGAGCAGCTCATTTTGGTAAATGGGGTATGGGAAGTAATCCTTCAGTTTTGGGTTATGACATCAGCGATGGTCCAACTAAAAATAAGCACGGAAATTTTGATAATAATAAAAGTCAATGGAAAAATGTAGTTAAAAAGGATCCAAAAAATATTTTTTCTCTCACTGATAAAGCAATACAGTTTATTGATATTTGTTCAGATAAAAACATACCATTTTTTCTTCAAATTTCACACTATGCTGTGCATTCGAAGATAGAATCAAAATCGAAAAGCTACACTCACTTCAAAGAAAAACCCAAAGGNAATCAACACATAGATCCGGGATTCGCAGCNATGACTTTTAATTTGGATGAGAGCCTTGGAATTTTATTAAAAAAAATTAAAGATCTAGAGTTNGAGGATAATACATATATTTTTTACATGTCAGACAACGGATCTGTTCCAAATATTCCAGGAGCTAAAAAGTATGATAAAAGTTATAATTATCCTTTAAGCAGAGGAAAGTGGGATGCTTATGAAGGAGGAATAAGAGTGCCACTAATTGTTGCAGGGCCAGGAATTAAAAAGGGATCAGAATCTTCAGNACCTGTTTCAGGATCGGATATTTTACCAACATTAATTGAACTTGCTGGTAATAAGAAAATTGTTTTATCTGAAATCGATGGCGGAAGTTTTGCATCAGTCCTTTTTAATGAAAATATAAAGCAAATCAAAAGAGAAGTTGAAGGTATTTTCTTCCACGTTCCTTATAAAAATGGTATTGCTTTAAAAAGACCACATTCAGCGGTTAGAAAAGGTGATTACAAGCTAATCAAATTTGAGGATGACAAATCAATTCTTCTATTTAATTTAGTAAAAGATAAAATGGAGCAGTTGGATGTAGCTCATCAAAATCCACAGAAAGCCAAAGAACTCGAAGAAATTTTAGAAAATTATCTAAAAGATGTACAAGCTCCTAAATGGAAAGATGGAATTACTTGGAAAAATATACCTTTAAAAAAAATTAATTCGAGGTATTAAATTTTTTGTAAATAATTCTAAGTGTAAATATCACACTTAAAAGATTTGCCTTACAACATATATTTATTAATTTAGTAAAAATTTAACATTTCTTATATGTTATGAGGAGATCATTTTTGATCATTTTCTTTATGTGGGGGGTGTCTTCATATAGCCAAGATACAATTATCGAGCAAAGGTCTTTTAGTAGTAATATTTTGAGTTTTAAGAATCCCTCAAGTTCTATTTCTTTTTCAGGATATTATAGGTTTTTAGGATTTGTNCGNAATCAAAAAGAAACATTTCCAAATAATAGTGGNAAAACAGTTGTTATAAGCTCAGGGGATATCTATAGAGAACCGATGTTTCTTTTAAAATTAAACGGAAAGACAAAAGATAAAATAACGTTTGGAGCAGATCTTATGCTAAATAGTTTATACAAAGGTCCTTCCCCGCAATTTTCACAAGACTTAACTTTAAATCTCGGACTTAACTTATCTACNTCAATTGCTACAAAATATGGTTTGTTAAATTTTAAAGTAGGAGGTGTTTCTTGGTACAGACAAAGTCGACTAACTGTTTGGGGAAATCGCTCTTTCAACAGATTAAGCATATATGAAAGAAGACCACAAACACCACTGAATAAACTTCCAATAAATCGCTATTCAAAATATTATAATAGTGGATTGATAGATCAAGGAATAAGATATGGAAGCCGTGCTTTTCAAGGAATATTTCTTCAAGGCATAAGGATGCCTTATAATTTTTCTTTAAAAGGAGTTATTGGTAAAAGCAATTTTAATCGCTCTTTCTTTGAAACTCTTGATAATTTTACTGGCTCATTTCAGATCAAAAAAACAATAAATTCTGACTTTAAAATTTCTTATAATTATCTTTCTTCATGGTCAGATATTGATTCNCTCAGTTATGACAAAAGAAGTTATTTGATTCATTCTTTTGAATTTGATAAGAAATGGAATAAACTACAAGTACAAATGGAATTTGCACTTGGAAATTATGATGATCCTGATAAAAAACTTGGNTACGGAGAAGCGATACTTTTAAATATTAAAACTGCTAAAACATATAAGATACCACTAAATTTNCAGCTTTATAGAATTTCTCCACAATTTGTTAACGTGACGGGAAATTTTTTAAACACATCTGTACTAGAAGTTTTTCCAAATGTTGAAGGTATTGGANCCACTGTAAGAACTCCTTATCAAAGTCCAATGGTTGGCCTAGGGTTTCCTGTAAATAATAGACAAGGTATCTCTGTAAATGCCGACGTTGTAATAGGTAAATTAAAGCTTAATGGAGGTATTGGTCTNTTTGCAGAGATTGATACTTCAAATGCAGCATTGTCTTACATCCATAATGTTAATAGCCAGACTCTGTCTAGAATCTATCTTTTTGCTCAAAACTGGGGTCCGTACAATGCATTAAATTCAACATACAGAGGTGTTTACGAAAACGTTAATCTTAGTGATACAACTGCAAGTGGATTAGCAAACTTTAAGAAGTTTTTCAATACCATTGAATTTCAAGCTAAATATAACAACAAGATTTTTGGCAAGAACTACTATATATTTTCTTTAACACGCTTAAATACTTGTCAAAGAAATCTAAANATTTTGCCTCAGATTGGAAATCAAGCATTTATTAGTCAATTTAGTGAAGAAATAGATTTCAGCATAGAACTAAATGAAAAAGCGGCATTAGTTTTAAGTTATGGAATAGAAAAAATATTAGGAAACACCTATACTGATAAAGGAGATAGTGAAAAGTCTTCTTCTTCAAATGTTTTTTTTGAAAAATTGGGCTTTGAAAATCTATATAGATATACGAACTATAGAAACCAAAAAAATACTCTCTTAGGATTTGGTTTGGACTATAAAATTGGTCATAATGCAATGGTATTTTACCGCTACAACAAGTACAGGTATTTTGATCCTAATTTTATAGAAAATCATTTAAAAGGTTGGGAGATGATACTTGAATTAAAAATAAACTTTTAAAATATGAAAAGAAACATATTAATTTTAATTATCTTTTTNTCTGCCATGAGTCTTCATGCACAGCTAAATGAGAATATTTGGTTTGATGGACTTTCTCGTTCTTATTTTGCTCGTGATGCTATTGATAANAGTATGAGCGACACATTATCTNCTAANAATTCGTCAAATGGCTATAATTTGTTAGACCTTAACACNCATGTAAATCCAATCAAGGATCTTGAAATTTTTGCGCAACTTCGTATACGTAATTCTTTTGGTAGTTTTTTTGGATCAGGTACTCAAATAAGTGTTCGACAGCTTAGNGCTAAAGGTATCATAAATAATAAGATTCGTTTTAGTGTTGGTGATCTTTTTTTAAAGCAATCTAAGTTTACTCTTTATAATTATGATGAAGAACTTTCATTTTTTGAAAATCAGATTTTAAAACCATATCGTGATATTATTCATTATGAAAACTTTTACATTGATAATAGATGGCGTTTGCAAGGTATACAAACCGATTTTTCTTTTAAATTTGATAGATATATTAGAAACTTAGACTTTGATTTTTTTATTTCCAGACCAAATGGATCNAGTCAAATAAATGAAACTACATATACAAGTGATCTTTTATTATCAGGTGGATCTATTTTTTCTAAAATCAATAAAAAACTCTCATTATCTTTAAACCATATTAACTTATTTGAGGTGCCGTCAAGTGGAACTAAAAATATTTCAGTAAGAAATCCTGTTTATGATTTATCATTACTACACAGTATTGATAATACCAATTATTCTTTAAAACAAAAGCTTCAAACAGGTTTTTCTANCAGATATTGGTTGCACTCTGAACTAGAAAATGAAATAGAAGATTCTACTTCAAATGAAACTCAAGGAATGTACTTTGAAATAGACAACAGATACATTAAAAAAGATTCCACATTACTTTTTNAGCTAGGTTATCGTTATGTAGATCCTGATTTTAGAAGTGCAGGTTCTCAAACAAGACGTATCGATTATATTGATGGTAATAATAATACGATTTATCCATTTTACACCAATATGTCTGTTCNAAGACAACCTTCTTTGTTTGATTTGGTTTCAGATGAACAATTGTATAATCAAGATATTTCTAGCTTATTAATGGCTTTCAACCCAATATATTCAAATATACTTCCTTATGGTGACGCTACTCCTAATAGAAGTGGAGTCTATTTGAACGCAAAAATAAATAATAGCAATAAGCTTATTCTAGTTAAAATTAAGACTGGATTTTATAAAGAGATAATAGGTCAAGGAGCTCTAGAAAAAAGAAGTTTTAGACTTTTAAAAGGTTCTTTAAAAATTAATTTACATAAATCACTTAATTTAAAAAAGGAACTTAGTCTTATTGCATCATCAGAAAGTGAACGCACAGTTAGAGGAGGAGATGAGATTTCTTCATTAAATTTAATTAGTAATCATATGAATATATCAGTTAATGCTGAACTAGCTNANAAGTTTTTTGTTCAAGCATCATATAAGCAATTTAATGCTAATGGTAATGAATTCTTGATTCAACGAGATAATTTTGGTAATATAACATATTACACTCCATCTCAGATAGATCAAAAAGATCATATGCTTTCTATAGGAACAATGTATAAGTTCAGAAAAAATGTTTATGCTAATCTTCATTACAATTGGTGGGGACTAAAATTTGTTGATCAACCAAGTTTAGATTACAAATACAATAGATTATTATTAATTTTATCAGT
Organism: Flavobacteriales bacterium; assembly: GCA_002728175.1. Lineage (GTDB taxonomy): Bacteria > Bacteroidota > Bacteroidia > Flavobacteriales > BACL11. Next base: position 34,573 of record PBVH01000048.1, read on the forward strand.
TAAATTATGAAAATAAAAACAAAAATTTTTCTTTTTATTAGCGTTTTATGCTTAACACATAGTTGTACAAAAAAAGAGTTTGAAGGTCCATTAATTGAAACTTTATATGCAGATTTTGAATTAATAGAATCACTTTCAATAACAAATAAAAATCCTAATTTTACTGATAACGAACAAGTTGGTTTTTATTGTAAGTTCAACAAACCTGTTGAGTGGAGAATTTCTATTATGGGAACAAGCACTAATGCAACTAGATTAATAACAGGTTTTTCAAGTGTNATTGATTCCAATAATATTTTNTGGAACGGNGGACCATCACAGATTCCATTTTTTTCTGAGGAAGAGTGTGTTGTAGAANTNACTATTNAAAATGAAATTGATACAATTAGAGATACAATTAATATTATTTCAGCAAAAAATTATGAGGATGGAATATGGGTAGAGAGTTTTGAAAATGGATTTCCTGAAAATGGCCTGGTTCATTATAATAATGATGGAGGAGGTATGACTTTTTCTTTAGCAAGTGATGTCCCTCTATTAGGAAATTACTATTACAAAATGGGTGGTAGAGTAAATTGGGACTGGGCTTTAGGAGCTATTGACTTACCATTAANTATTTCTGATGCTACACAAAATCCAGAAGAATTATATNTAAATATAGGTATTCTATCAGATTTACAAGACNTACATACTGGACAATTTATTAATATTTTAATATCTGAAGAAACAGTGGTTCCATTTAATGATAATACTAACAATAATGCATCNGATATTTTTGAGTCAAATATGGAAGTTTATAAAATGAAGATACCTGTAGATTGGGAAGGTTGGCAACTAAAATCATTTAGATACTCAGATTTTGAGCCAGTCTCTGCAAACGATCCAAATATTAATTTTAATATGAACCCAAGCGATATTAGAGCGATTAGAATCTCATGTCAAGCTTGCCCTTCATCCTCTGGAAATCCAGTATGCCCAGAAAATTTTGGTAAAGATGTTCGAACAGATATTGATCATATTATTTTCACTGTAAACTCTAGTTTATTAGATCAGTAATGAAAATAGCTAAAAAAATAGCAATAGTAGTTTTTGTATTTTCTGTAGCTTCTTGCGGTACAATGCGAGATGTTAGTATTTATGAGCCATCAAAATCTGTTTCGCCATTTGAGCAATTTCCTTATAAAATACTTTTCAAAGATTCTAAAGAAAATGGGTTGTGGGGTGTAAAAACTAACGCATGCAAACAAGTATCTTACAAAAATAATAATAGTTATGTTGGAGAAGACCATCTTCATATAAAATGGAATGAGTCTGATTGTAAATATGTGGCAATTGGTTTAAAATGGAGTAATTACAAAGTCAAAAACCTTAAACCAATTCTAGAATCTACAGCAATTGAGCTGCGAGTACGAATAGATTCGGGAACACTGTCTAATGTGCCAATGTTTTTTATTCTCGTTGATTACGGAGGCAAACAATGTAGAGCTAATATTAATTATTTAGATCTTGAGGGAGGAAAAATTGACACTATGTGGAGAAGAATACAAATTCCTCTACAAGCCTTCAATTATGAAAAAAAAGGAGTTAATATGAGTAATATCAAAGAACTTCGTCTTGAATTTCAAAGAAAGGGTGATTTACATATAGATAATATCAAAATTGTACCTTATAATTATAATTACACTAAGTCAAAAGATAAATTCACTAAATCATTTGATTCTCACCCACAAGATCTTGGGGTAGGAAAAGAATATTGGTGGGGCATAAATACAAAATATTCATCTAGTCTTAAATTTGGAAATTCCTTTAAAAATGAAAGTGTAGTTGTTGATTATCCTGAATCAAAAGATTTAAAATGGAATACATTTGGATTTTCTCCTTTCCAGTGGATGCATTTAGATATATCATCAATTTATAGAACATCTGCAATTAAATTTAAAATAAAAGCAAACGAGTTACCAAAACTAAAGGTATTTTTATTTTCATATAAAGGTAAAAAAAGAAGATTACAGATAGTACTAAATGATAGTAACTTTATAAATAGGGGGGATGGAATTTATGATGCTTATCTTCCACTAAAATCATTAGAAGAACATGAGAAATTTACATGGGAATCATTAAAAGAAATTAGATTTGAAGTTCTCAGTGGTAATCAGTTTGAAGTTGGAAATTTTCAACTAATTGAATTTCGTGGTAACCCTCAAAAACCAACGCAATGGAAAGGAATATAAATTTTGTTTTTTTACTGATGTTATTTATTGCATTTTCTAACATAACATATTCTCAAGTTAGTAAAGTTGAAGTTTCTACTAATACTCAAGGAAATTTTGAATTACTAAAAAATGGTATTCCTTATTATATAAAAGGTGCAGGAGCTAAAGATCATTTCGATTTGTTGGTAAATTCAGGAGCCAATTCAATTCGAATTTGGAGTACAAACAACAGTTCTCTTTTAGATTCTGCTCATCAACATGGTTTAACAGTTACTCTTGGATTACATGTTAGGCCAGAAAGAAGTGGTATGGACTACAATAATGAATATGCTGTTAAAGGTCAAATTGAAAAACTAAAGAATGAAGTTTTAAAATATAAGGATCATCCTGCCTTATTAGTTTGGGGTATCGGAAATGAGGTTGACCTTAAGTATAGTAATTTTAAAGTTTGGGAAACTATAGAGATTTTAGCAAAATTTATAAAAGAGGTTGATCCAAACCATCCTACAATGACTGTAATTGCTGGAGTAGATCCTTCTAAAGCATATTATATTAAAAAATATTGTCCAAGTGTAGATATTTTAGGCCTCAATGTTTATGGTTCAATAGAAAATGCTGGCGCAAATCTCAGAAAGTTTAATTGGGATAAGCCTTATATAGTTACTGAATGGGGTGTTAATGGACCTTTTGAAGCGAAAACAACATCGTGGAAAGCTAAGGTTGAACCTCCAAACGGCTTTAAAGCAGACCAGCGGTTGAGGAGATATCAAGAATTGATTGTAAAAGATAAAGAGCGTTGTTTAGGAAGTTACTGTTTTTTATGGGGGCAAAAACAAGAATCAACAGCAACATGGCATGGAATGTTTTTAAAGAATGGAAACCCAACTGAAGCAGTCGATGTAATGCATTATTGCTGGAAAGGAGAATGGCCAAATTCACGAGCTCCATCAATAAGAGATATATCATTAGAAAATATAGGATGGAGAAAAGATCATATAATTGAACCATCAAGGCAGGCAACTGTGAAAATAGAGTATTTTAAATATAATAACAAAAAAGTAAATATAGAATATGTTCTATATCCTGAAGCATTTAGCAACAAAATTGGAGGCGATATTCAAAAATCACCTGATCCAATTCCATTTGAAATAGTTAGGCAAACTGAAAATGAACTCATTTTTATAAGTCCTAAAAAGAAAGGAGCATATAGGTTGTTTGCTTTTGTAAAAAATGATAAAGGACAAAGTTCAGTAGCTAATATACCTTTTCTTATTCAATAACAAATTAGATTTATTTTTTAACTGCTTTTATAAATGTTTCATGTCCTGGTCGAAATAGTAAAATTTCAAAATCATTATTAGGTTGAATTATCTCGTTTTTCTGATAAACATTCCAAGTAGTTTCATTTTTATTTCTCCACCCAACAGAGGTATTTAGATTATTGGATTCAATAAGATATCCAGCATCACTTTCAATTAAGTTTGGGGCATTTAATTTTGGTATTGAAATAGATTCAGTAAACATGTGCTCTAGCATATTTGATTCACTTATGTTTCCAAAATCAGAACTATCCATCCACTCAAATAAATGCTTTCGTAATCTTATGAAAATTTGTTTGTATTTTGGATTACGTATTAGGTTTTTACTTTCATAGTAATCAGAAGAAACTTCATACAATTCAAAACGTTCTTTTTCATCTAAAAACCAATTTGAAAAATAGGTATTTAGTTCATTTTTTTGATTAAGAGAGTCTAATATCTGTATCATTTTCATTTCTTTTCTATAGCTGATAGGTTTGTATATTGATGTGGTAGTATCGGCATTATAAATTAATTTAAAATTTCCACCGCGAACACTTCGGCGCTTATCTGTATATTCATCAAAGCGATCTGTTGCAGCATATATATATTGACGTTTTTCTTTTTTAAAAAAGGAAACTCCTTCAAATGGGAATTCCTCCTTAACATTTGCAGCTTCAAGTATAGTTGGAGCAAAATCAACAAAACTAATAAACTGATTTTGGTTTCTTTTGATAGTATCAGTAATCCACTTAGCTATCATGGGAACACGAATTCCTGTTTCGTAAATCGATCGCTTATATTTTGGGAAAGGACCCCCATGGTCACTAAAGAAAAATATAATTGTATTATCATAAAGGCTATCTTCTTTTAGTTGATTAATAATTACTCCAATTTCCTGATCAAGTTTNTCAATATTTTTATAGTTGGTTAATAGATCAATTTTAATTTTATCATTATCAGGCAAAAAATCAGGTTTCGATATCTTTTCTAACTCTTCTTTTGAATAATTATTTTTGTTCTTCCAGATATTGGATTCATGAGTAACATAAAAGTTAAAAACAGAGAAAAAGGATTGATCTTTATGTCTGTTCCTCCAATGTGCTGATTTACCACTTTCATCCCAAGCAAGTGGAGAAGTAGTCATATTATAGTCTTCTTTTGAGTTATTTGAACAATAATATCCATTTGCTCTAAGATATTCAGTAAAAAAACGAATGGGTTTTTTGGGTTTTGCACTGTAATATGGTAATGAACTGTGCGGATTTAGTGAATTACTTTTTTTTGATTTTTTGTAAGCTCGCATATGATGAGTTCCAATTGTTGTTGGATACATACCTGTAATTAAACTGCTTCGGCTTGGAGCACAAACAGGCGAAGGTGTATAGCAATTTTGATATACAATTCCATCTTTTGCTAGCTCATCTAAGTTGGGAGTTTTAGCACTTGAATCACCATACACTGAAAAAAATAAAGATTGATCCTCACAGACAAGCCACAAAAAATTTGGAGATTCTGTTCCAAAACAAATTGTAGATATTAAGAGGTATATTGATAGTATATATATCTTCAAGTTTTATGTTTTTTATTATTCAAATTTAATTAAATTAATTATTTTAGTGTCATTAAAANACTAAGCTAGTCTCTATAATTTCATNACAATTNTTTTAGTNNATTTATAATACTCTAGCTNAATAATTATAAAAAAAATATATGAAATCTTTCAATTTTATTAGCACATTAATTTTTTCAATCTTTTTATTATTCATCTTAAGTGCATGTAATATCTCAAATGAAGCAAAAAAAGAAAAAAAACCATTAAACATTATATATATTATGGCTGATGACCACGCCTATCAAGCTGTTAGTGCATATGGTTCACAAGTTAGTAAACTTGCACCAACTCCTAATATAGATCGAATAGCTAANGAAGGTGCAAGAATGGATAATGTTTATTGTACAAATTCTATTTGTGGACCTAGTAGAGCATCTATTTTAACCGGTAAATTTTCACACGTAAATGGATTTTATAAAAATGTAGATGGTGGTGATTTTAATGGAAAACAATTAACATTTCCTAAAATTTTCCAAAAAAATGGCTATGAAACAGCAGTTATTGGGAAATGGCATTTAGGAACTACTCCTACAGGCTTTGACTACTCCAAAGTTTTAATAAACTGGGGCGGACAAGGAACTTATTATAAGCCTCAATTTTGTATTAATGGAACTGATACTGTAGTCGAAACTAAACTCCATGTAACTCAAGCTATTGAAAATGATTGTATAGATTGGTTGTCAAATCGAGATACTACAAAACCTTTTATGCTGTTGTATCAGTTCAAAGCTCCTCATAGAGATTGGAGACCGGACTCAATGTATCATGAACTTTTCAGTGATTTTGATTTCCCACTTCCTGAAACCTTTAATGATAATTATGAGGGACGACTTGCAGCAAGTGAAAACATGATGGAAATTGGTAAACATCTTAANAGAAGAGATATGAAACAAATACCTCCTTCAGGACTTTCAAGGAGAGATTCATTACGTTGGCTTGCCTATGGGGATAAAGGACAATATTGGTCTCCAAGCGATACACTAAAAGGGGATGCTCTAAAGTATTGGAAATTCCAAACTTATATAAAAGATTATTTGAGATGTGTTGCTGGTATTGATCGTGCAGTAGGTAGTGTTTTAGATTATTTAGAAGAAAATGGTTTAAGTGAAAATACTATTGTTGTGTATACCTCCGATCAAGGATTTTATCTTGGTGAGCATGGATGGTTTGATAAAAGATGGATGTATGAAGAATCGTTTAGAATGCCGTTTGTAATTAAAAATCCAGAAATCATTGAAGCAGGCACCTCTTCAGATGCTATGATTATGAATATTGATTTTGCCCCAACACTTCTTGATATGGCTGGNATAGAAGTTCCTTCAGAGATGCAAGGAAAAAGTTTTAAAGGAGTCTTTGAAGGAAAAGAAATGAATCAAAGAAAATCTGTTTATTATCATTATTATGAATGGCCTATATGGCACAAGGTGCAACCACATTATGGGATAAAAACAGATAGGTATAAGCTAATGCACTTCTATTATTCAATGGATGAATGGGAATTATACGATTTAAAAACAGACCCTAATGAAATGAATAATATATACGCTCAGGCTTCACCAGAACTGATTGAAAGTCTTAAAAAAGAACTTCAAAAACTCCGAGAAGAATATAAAGATGATGGTTCAATAGAAGAGATGAAAAAAATGACAGATACTGTNATTNGAAGAGTTTATAATGAACCAAAAATTTATAAAGAATCNAACAAGAACAAAAAATAATTTTACAATTTTAAAGAGTAGATANTTNAATACTTTAATATGAAAAAAACTAATATTANTATTAATCATAGGANTGTGAANTTAATTTCTATTTGTATTTATTATTTNTCCAATCNTTTGTTGAAAAAAATGAAAACATATTTNTTGTTAATTANATTTTTTATTTCTTCTTTTAATGTNTTTNCACAAACTTCTTCATTAATTAGTACTTGTGGAGATTTTGTTGNTGGNAGTGCAACTGCTTGGCCTTATGTACTTGAGGCAACAACTATAAGTGNAGGAGCNGCAAGTCAAGCTTCTCANACATATACTATGAATGTAATNTCATTACCTGCNGGTGGAGCAAACGTTCGAGTATATAAAACTACTGCAAANGGAAGTTCTTTTTTCGGAAATCCNATAGCTCTAACACTTGGNTCTAATAGTATTACAGTANCTGCAGTTACTTTTGATAGAGCNGTTAAGTTTCAATTTTCAAGCGGNNCNGTAGAATTTGATGCCTTGAGTTTAAATGGAGTTGCATCGACATGCGTGGCACCATTACCTCCATCATCTACATCATTAATTAGCGCGTGCAGTGATTTTATCTCGGGACCTACTGCTTGGCCTTATGTTCTTGTTGCAA
>PBVH01000049.1 GCA_002728175.1 Flavobacteriales bacterium
TTAGAATGGGAGAGGAGTATGGTATAAGTAACTTAGATGTTTACCCTAATCCATCAAGAGATATTTTCAATGTATCGTTTACGAGTGAAAAGGCTCAGGACATTACAGTTAAAGTAATAAATGTCTTAGGGGAAGAGATTATTAGAGATGAGAGACAACAATTTGAAGGCAATTACAATAAAACGATTGATTTAACAAACTATAATAAAGGAATATATTTATTACAATTAAAAGCTCGATTTAAAATTGAAAATATAAAACTTATTTTACAATAATATTTTATGAAGTATTATTTGTTAGCTTGTTTGCTAAGTACTTTACTCTCATTTTCTCAGAGTAGTTGTGATTCTATATTATCTCAATCTTTTACTAGTGCTGGTCCATACAATGTTTTGAGTATTGACGAAAGTGATGGAATTAGAAATGGACAAGATTATAACGGTGCTACAATTTTTTACCCTGAAGGAAATCAAGTTAATTTAGCTAGCATTGTGTTTGTTCCTGGATATTCAAATACACAATTTACAATTCAAAATTGGGGATTATTTTTAGCATCTTATGGTATAGTTACAATGACTATTGGGACCAATACTTTGCTAGATTCACATATTCAGAGAAAAGATGCACTTCTTGATGCTTTAATAACTATAAAACAAGAAAATGTAAGATCATCTTCACCATTATATAATAGTTTAGATACTTTAAAACTAGCAGTTGGAGGATTTTCAAAAGGAGGTGGTGGTGCTCAACTTGCAGCATCCATTGGTCAAAATATAAAAGCTGTCATTGCACTTTATCCATGGCTAGAAAATATTTCTGCTGTTGACTTGGATCATGATGTACCAGTTTTTATTGTAAGTGGTAATTTAGATATAATAGCTCCGCCTTCATTACATGCTGATGTTCATTATATGTATACCCCAGAAACAACAAAAAAATTAAAATATGAAATAGCTTTCGCAACCCATGATCCTCTTAGTGGTCCAAATGCTGGATCAGGAGAAGTTGGAAAAAAAACTTTATCATGGTTNCAAACTTTTTTGTTAGGTGATTCATGTTTTTGTCCTTATTTACTAGATACGCCAAGTAACGCATCGATTTACATGAGTAATTTAAATTGTACTGAAATAAGTACTAATACATATAATTTAGAAAGCAATCAAGAAAAAAAAATTCTTAAAATTATAGATATCTTTGGAAGAGAAGTTAGGCCAAAAAAAAATATGATTCTATTTTACATTTATAATGATCAATCAGTGAAGAAAATAATTATTAAATAAATACTATGAGTTTAAATAAAAAAACATGTGTACCATGTCAAGGAGGCATACCTCCATTAAATGCCAAAGAAATTAATGTATTAATTAAACAATTAAATGGATGGTATGTTGAGAATAATAAAAAATTAAAAAAAGAATATGAGTTTTCTACTTATGTTGATGCTATTAATTTTGTAAATTCAGTAGCGAAATTAGCCGAAGATGAGCAACATCATCCTTATATTCATATTAATTTTAAGAAAATATTAGTAATCATGTTTACGCATAAAATTGATGGATTGCATGAAAATGATTTTATTATGGCATCTAAGTGCGATAATATCAAAAAATAAAAAACGTCAGTTGACCGATTTATCTGCTTTTACATTTAAGAACTATATGAATATAGTAGTTCATTTTATATAGTTACTATAAAATAAATGGTACTCAAATAACTAATTATATTAATATTATAAAAACAATAATTTATTTTACTTTCTTATTATTTGATGAATTGTAACAAAATACAGAAAAAACTAAGATTAAATTTTCCTTTTCAACCAACAAGCCAGCAAGATCAAATAATTAACGATATTTCTGAATTTGTAACAACAATAGGAAATAGAAGTATATTTATGCTTAAAGGTTATGCTGGCACAGGCAAAACTACTTTAGTTTCATCATTAGTAAAGTCATTACCCGTTGTAGGTAAACGATCAGTTCTAATAGCGCCAACAGGAAGGGCAGCTAAAGTATTATCAAAATACTCTAAAAAATTTGCAAGTACCATACACAGAAAAATTTACTGGATTAGAACAAATAAAAGTGGAAATACTTTTATTAANCTTAAAGAAAATTTACATACCAATACTATTTTCATAGTTGACGAAGTATCTATGATTTCTGAAAGTTCAGATAGGGGATTTGGAAATCGTTCACTTTTACAAGATTTGATTAAATATGTATATGAAGGAATTGATTGTAAATTAATACTGATTGGAGATAAAGCTCAACTTCCACCTGTTAATTTAGATATAAGTCCTGCTTTAAATGAAGAGTTTTTATTTCTAAACTATAACAAACAAGTCATTTCTAAGGAGCTTACCGAAGTTGTAAGACAAAAGAAAGAATCGTTAATTTTAGAAAATGCAACAAGACTCAGAAAAAAAATCTCAGTTGATAACCATTCCTATCCAAAATTTTTAACTAATTCAGAAGTTGTACGAATTAGTACTGGTGAGGATTTACAAGAAGCTTTAGAATGTGCTTACAGCAATGAAGGTTTAAATAATACAACTATTCTATGTCGATCAAATAAGAGAGCAAATCAATACAATCAGCAAGTAAGAGTAAAAATTAGATGGCAGGAAAATGAAATATCGTCAGGAGATAAGCTTATGATAGTTAGAAATAATTATTTCTGGTTAGATGAAAATAGTAATGCAGGATTTATTGCAAATGGAGATATAGTTGAAGTGATTAAGATAAAAGATGTAATTGAAAGATATGGTTTTCGTTTTGCGAAAGCTGTTATTAAAATGACTGACTATGGTAATGAGAAAAAATTAGATGTGATATTATTACTAGACACTTTAATAAGTGAAAAACCGGCCTTAACTTATGAGCAATATCAACAGCTATACAGAGAAGTTGGATTAGATTATAAAGGTGAGAAAGATATAAATAAAAAAATAAAGGAAAATATGTTTTTTAACGCATTGCAAGTCAAATTTGCTTATGCTATAACTTGTCATAAGTCACAAGGAGGACAATGGGATAATGTATTTGTAGATATTGGCTACTTTACAAGTGATATGTTAGATAAATCATTTCTTAGATGGCTCTACACTGCATTTACTCGTGCAAACAAAAAATTATATCTAATTAACTTTAATGATGATTTTTTTAATTAATGAACTGTTGTTATTATGAAAAAAATTTATAAAAAAAAGACCACAATTAAGAGGTCTTTCTTTTCTAGTAGCGGGAGCAGGACTCGAACCTGCGACCTTTGGGTTATGAGCCCAACGAGCTACCAACTGCTCCACCCCGCGATGTATATGCAAATATAAAGCTATATATTTATTCTATGCAACTTATTATATTATTTTTAGCTTTATTTTTAAAATATGATTTCTGTCAATAATCTTTCATTATATTTTGGTGGTCAGGATATATTCTCTGATGTTTCTTTCATGATTCATAAAGGTGAAAAAATTGGATTGGTTGGAAAGAATGGTTCAGGAAAATCAACTTTACTTAAAGTTTTATCTAAAGAACAAAGTCCTAATAGTGGAAATTTAAATTTCCCAAAAGATTTAATCATTGGTTATTTGCCACAAGATTTAGATTTTTATGACGGTAGAACTGTTATAGCAGAGGTAAAAACAGTTTTCGTACATTTAAATAATATAGAAAAAAAAATAGCTGAATTACAAAAACAGCTTGAAAGCAGAACAGATTATGAAAGCAGTGAATATTTAAATATAATTAATGATTTCAATATATTAGAAGAAAAATTTAGGATAAATGGTGGTTATGAAATTGAATCTCAAATCAGTCATATTTTAGATGGTTTAGGATTTAGTTATTCAGATTATAATCGCTATACTAATGAATTTAGTGGTGGTTGGAGAATGCGATTAGAATTAGCTAAGATATTACTTAAAAAACCAGACTTAATATTATTGGATGAACCAACAAATCATTTAGATATAGAATCTATAATTTGGTTGGAAAAATGGTTGCTAGAATATAATGGAACAGTTCTGCTAGTTTCTCATGACAAAATGTTTCTTAATGCATTAACTAATAGAACAATAGAGATTTCTTTTTCTAAATTAAATGATTATAAGGTATCTTATTCCAAATATTTGAAACTAAGGGAAGACAGAATTTTAAAGCAATCACAAGCAAAAAAAAATCAAGATAAATATATCAAAGAAACTCAGATTTTAATAAATAAATTTAGAGCAAAAAAAAATAAGGCTTCTTTTGCGCAATCGTTAATAAAGAAGTTAGAAAAGCTTGAAATTATTGAAATTGAAAAAGTTGATGATGCAAGTATGAAGTTTCAATTTGCTAAGGCGCCACGTTCAGGTAAAATTAATTTAATCATCAATCAAGCATCCAAATCATATGAAGATTTAAATGTTTTAAAAGATGTAAAATTAGAGTTGGTAAGAGGTGATAGAGTAGCTTTCGTTGGTAAAAATGGACAAGGTAAAACAACTTTGATTAAGATGATTATGAACGAAATTGATTTTAGTGGTAAAATTGAATTTGGACACCAAGTTAAACTCGGTTATTATGCGCAAAATCAAGTAGATTTTTTAGATAATGAAAAAACGATTTTAGAAACTATTGAAGAATCCATTGATATAGGTACTAATAAAAATCCAAGATCAATATTAGGTTCTTTTTTATTCTCTAATGAAGATGTTGATAAAAAAGTTAAGGTTTTGTCTGGAGGAGAAAGAGCTAGAGTTGCATTGTGTAAATTATTATTAAAACCAATAAATTTATTGATAATGGATGAGCCAACCAATCATCTAGATATAACATCAAAGAATTTGTTAAAAAAAGCTCTTCAAGAATATGATGGCACATTAATTTTAGTTTCTCATGATAGAGATTTTTTATCTAATTTGACTGATAAAGTTTATGAATTTTATGATAAAAATATTAAAGAGTATATCGGAGATATTGATGTTTTTTTAAAAGAAAAGAAATTAAATAATCTTAAACAGCTTGAGAAACAATATGAAGCTAATGCCAATACAAAAAATAAAAAAAGTGAAAAGAATACAAAAAAACAAATTAATTTACTTTCAAAGAAAATTAGTAGTTTAGAACGACAAATAGAAAAATTGGAAAATAATCAAAAAAATGATGATTTCATTCTTTCAGATCCAATTGAATTTAAAAAGCTATCGAAAAGTAATGATTTTTTTCAAAAGTATGAAAATAGAAAAAATAAAATTAACAATTTGTTAGATGAATGGAACTGTCAAATTGAGCTTCTTGAAAAATTAAAAAAAACTAAATAATTTTTATTAAATTTAAAGAATGAAAAAAAATATAATTTTCTTTTGCAGTTATATTTTAACATTAAATTTTATTCATGCTCAAATAGATTCTGATTATATGCTTGATAAAAAACAAGAATATATTGTTGGAAAGCAATATGTTTTTGAATTTAGAGATGGTACCATTGCTATTGGAAAATATCTTAAATAAGGAGAAGGAAACATCTATATTAAAGACTTAAAAGGTGAAGATATATATTCCTAAAATAATGATTGCTCAAGTTCATGAATCAAATAAAAGTAATGTAAAGGGAAATGAGTTTTGGTTCTCAAATCTTCATGATACAAGATATTTTTTCTCTCCAACTGCTTTTGGTTTAAGACAAGGAGAAGGTTATTATCATCACGGTTATTGGATGTTATGGCAGTTTCAATATGGTTTATCAGATTATTTTTCTATTGGTGGAGGTACAACTCCTTTTGGATTTCCTGCAATGCTTAATGGAAAATTTTCAATGGAAATTGATTCAAGTTCTAATTTTTCACTTGGTTGGTTTTGGGTTGGGAATTTATTTTGGGGAGATTTTGAAGGAGATCCGATTGTAAATATGCCTTATTGAGTATTAACATTTGGAAATAAGGAAACAAACTTTACAATAGGAACAGGTTATAATTTAAGCACTGAAATTTCAAGTGAAAGTAGGTTTGTGTTTAATATAGGAGCAATTGGAAGGGTAGAAAGAAGATTTTCATTGCTTTTAGAAGCCTGGTTGTTTAATGTGTTAACTGATGAANCAACTTTTCTTGGAGGTCCTGGAGTTAGGTATTTTAGAAAAGTAAATAGAGTTACTTCAAGAAATGGTGCTGGAGCAAGTACGTGGGATATACAGTTTTTATATAATCCTCAATTTGAAAGAATCATTCCTATTTTTGGAGCGTCTAGAAAATTTTAATTCTCTAAAATTTATTATTCAATTAATTAATATGTTTTTTTGTTTATTTGCAAAATGAAACATAAATCTGGTTTTGTAAATATAATAGGCAATCCTAATGTTGGAAAGTCAACACTTATGAATACTTTAATCGGTCAAAAATTATCTATTACAACAAATAAAGTTCAAACCACTAGGCATAGAATAAAAGGTATTTTAAATAGTGATGATTATCAAATAGTTTTTTCTGACACCCCAGGATTTATTAATCCTTCATATAAGCTTCAAGAGAGTATGATGAATTATGTATATTCTGCTTTCAAAGATGCTGACATATTAATTTACATGGTGGAACCAGAAGAAAATCAAAATAGTAATGATCAAATTTTCAAAATTATAGAAGAAACACAGGTTCCATTACTTATTTTAATNAATAAAATTGATTTGTATGATCAAAATATAGTTAAAAAAGAAATCAAAAAATGGTCTCAGAAATATTCAAATTCAAAAGTTATTCCTATATCAGCTTTGAATAATTTCAATATTAGTAATATAAAAAAAAATATAATAGATTTACTTCCTATCTCGCCACCGTATTTTGAAAAAGATGCTATTACAGATAAGTCTTCAAGATTTTTTGTGGAAGAAATAATTAGAGAAAAAATTTTAATTCATTATAAAAAAGAGATACCTTATTCTGTTCAAATACAAGTAGAAGATTTTATTGAAAGTAAAGATTCTATAGAAATAAGAGCAGTAATTTACGTTATGCGAGAAAGTCAAAAAGGTATAATTATAGGACATAGAGGTCTGGGGCTTAAAAGAATAGGAAGTGAAGCTAGAAAAGATATTGAAAACATGCTGGGAAAGCATATTTATTTACACACACCAGTTAAGGTAAAAAAAAACTGGAGAAAAGATACTAGTCAGCTAAAAAAATTTGGATATCAATCATGAGTAATATTGTAGCAATAGTTGGAAGACCTAATGTAGGTAAGTCTACATTATTTAATCGTTTAACTCAAACTAGACAAGCAATTACTGATGAGATAAGTGGTGTAACAAGAGATCGGCATTATGGAAAATGTGATTGGAATGGTTATGATTTTTCATTAATTGATACTGGAGGATATGTTGAGGGTTCTGAAGATATTTTTGAAACTGAAATTAGAAAACAAGTTGAACTTGCTATTGATGAAGCAACAGTTATTTTATTTTTAGTAGATGCTAAAACAGGAATCACAGATTTAGATTATGCAATAGTAAGTCTACTTAGAAAATCTAATAAAAAATTTGTTTTGGGTGTGAATAAAGTTGATAATAAGACGTTACTAGATGCATCAATAGAATTTTTCAATTTGGGTCTTGGTGATTACATTCCATTATCGTCTATAAGTGGAAGTGGAACAGGAGAATTACTAGATGAGATAACAAGGCATTTTGTTCATAAAAATGAAAATATTATATCTGATATACCAAGATTTGCTGTGATAGGCAGGCCAAATGTTGGTAAATCATCTTTTGTTAACTCTTTAATTGGTAAGGATCAGAACATGGTTACAGATATTGCTGGTACAACAAGAGATTCATTAGACACTAGGTTTAATAAGTTTGGTTTTGATTTTATACTTGTTGATACAGCTGGTGTAAGAAAAAAGAAAAATGTTCATGAAAATTTAGAATTTTATTCTGTAATGCGCTCTATTCGAGCAATAGAGCATTCTGATATTTGCATTTTATTAATTGATGCCGAAAGAGGTTTTGAGTCTCAAGATCAACGGATTTTTCATATTGCAGATAGAAATAATAAAGGTATTATAATATTGGTAAATAAGTGGGATTTGATTAATAAATCTACAGAAACTGCTAAAGAATTTGAAGAAAAAATNAAAGANAAANTNNCTCCATTTACTGATATACCAATACTNTTTATATCAGCTTTAAATAAAAATAGATTACTAAAATCTTTAGAAAAGACAATTGAAGTTTATAAAAGTAGAAAACAAAAAATTAAAACATCTTTACTTAATGAGGTAATGTTGAAAGCAATTGAAAAATATCCTCCACCTTCTTATAAAGGTAAATATATTAAAATAAAGTATTGCACTCAGTTAACTTCTCAATCTCCTTCTTTTGTGTTTTTTGCAAATTTACCTCAATATATTAAGGAACCTTACAAACGTTATTTAGAAAATCAGCTAAGAAGTGTATTTAATTTTGAAGGAGTTCCATTAAACTTGTTTTTTAGAAAGAAATAATTTTTATAAAAGATATTTTTTTAATTTTAACAAAAAAATTTACAATTATGAAAAATTTATTTTTATTGCTTTTTGTTTCAATATCGTTAAGTTCTTTTTCACAAAAAAACTCTGATGTTACTGGTGAATGGTATAATGCAGAAAAAGATGCTATCATAACAATTTTTGAGGATAATAATACTTTGTCTGGAAAAATCACTTGGATGCTAAATCCTAATGATGAAAATGGAAATCCAAAAAAAGATCCGCTAAATCCAAATAAGGATTTACGAGATCGTGCTAGACTAGGCATGGTTATGATGACTAAATTTGCTTATCAAAAAGATAATGTATGGGATGGTGGTACATTATATGATCCCAAAACTGGAAAAACTTATAGTGGGATGATTACTTTAAAAGATAAAAACACATTAGATCTGAGAGGTTATGTGGGTATTGCGCTTTTAGGCAGAACTTCAACCTGGACTAGGGCAAAATAGTTTAAAAAAAACCGAGAATTTTCTCGGTTTTTTATTTTTCTAATTTATTTTAATCAATTCTACTTCAAAAATTAAAGTACTATTTGGTCCTATACCTGCTCTAGGTTCACCTCTTTCTCCATATGCAAGCTTTGATGGAATCGTTAATTTCCATTTATCACCAACATTCATCAGTTGAAGTGCCTCAGTCCATCCAGGAATAACCATATTAAGTGGAAAAGAAATAGTTTCACCNCTNTCAATTGAGCTNTCAAAAACAGTACCATCAATTAGTGTNCCATGATAATGAACGGTAACAGTATCTGTNTCTTGAGGTTTATTTTNNTTNTTNGATGACAAAATGATTTCATATTGAAGTCCACTTTCAGTAGTAANTACNCCTTCTTTTTGTGCGTTTTCTTCTAAATAATTTTTTTCTTCTTCAGCAGAAATTATACTTTTTTCTTTAGATAATTGTTCAAAATAGTTTTGAATTACCTTTAGTGATGAGTCTTCACTTATATGAAGTTCATTTTCGGAAAGAATATCATTAAATCCATTTGTTAATGAATTGATATCTAAATCTTCTAATCCTTGTGACTTTACAGTTGAACCAAAAGTTACTCCTAAACTATAGCTTACAGCTTCTAGATCACTTTCAGGAGTTTTATTGTTTGAACAAGAACTTAAAATAAGTAAGCTTGATAATATTAAATAAGTTTTTTTCATAGTATATAATTTGTTTGCAAATCTACAATTATTGTTTAGTTTAAATGACAATTAGTTTTCTATTTTTCCATATTTTTACCTGATAAAATTTTTACATGAAAATAGAAAGAACACCTATCAAAGATCTATTAGTCATTCATCCCCAAGTACATGAAGATTCTAGAGGTAATTTTTTTGAGAGTTGGAATAAAGATCTTTTTAAAAAAATAACGAATGGATTAGATTTTGTTCAGGATAATCAATCGTATTCAAAAAAAAATGTTTTGAGAGGTTTACATTTTCAAAATCCACCTTATGAGCAAGGTAAATTAGTAAGAGTTATAAAAGGATCTGTTTTAGATGTTGCTGTTGATATTAGAAAAGGTTCGGATACTTATGGGTCGTATTACTCAATTGAATTAAATGATGAAAACAAAACCATCTTTTGGATTCCACCTGGATTTGCTCATGGATTCTTAACTTTAAAAGATAATACTATTTTCTCTTATAAATGTACATCTTTTTATAATAAAGATTCTGAGGGATCTATTTTATATAATGATAAAGATTTAAATATTAGTTGGGGCATAAAAAATCCAATAGTTTCAAAAAAAGACGCTTGCGCATCAAGTTTTAAGTCTTTAATTTCTAGCTTTAATATATGAAATCTAATTTATTAAGCATGAATGTATTTGTTGTAATTTTAGCTTTAGCATATTTGTTTATTTCATTTACTAATTCTCAGTTAGATGATAAAACTTACAAAAATGAATTTATAAATAAATATGCAGTTTTTTCAATTATTAAGCCTAAAAATGTTGATTTTGCGGATGAAAAAGTAGATGTAAATTCAAATGATCTTTGGGAGAGATTTGATAAAGAGTTGCTAAAAA
>PBVH01000050.1 GCA_002728175.1 Flavobacteriales bacterium
AATCATAACCAATAATGGAACTATTAATAAGAAACTGATATTACAGTAAACTAATAAATAGTAAAAAAGAAACCCTACTTATTTAAAGTAGGGTTTTTTGTAGAAAAAATATTATTCTTTAGCTTTAGATTTACTTTTCTTACTTTTATTTCTTGGTTTTGTAATTTTAATTATTAAGTCAGTTTTATCTTTATTTAATGAAACATTAATTGTGTCACCTTCATCAAGATTAGAATTAATTATTTCTTCTGAAATAGGATCTTCAAAATATTTTTGAATAGCTCTTTTTAAGGGACGTGCTCCAAATTTAGAATCAAAACCTTTTTCAGCTATGTATTCCTTTGCTTCATTACTAATTTTTACATTATATCCTAATGCTCTGATTCTTTCTAAAACACTAATCATCTCAATATCAATAATATTAAATATATGTTCTTGGTTAAGATTGTTAAATAATATAATATCATCGATTCTATTTAAAAATTCAGGAGCAAAAGCTCTTTTTAATGCTTGTTCTATTACACCTTTTGAATGTTGATCAGCATTAGCTTTTTTTGCACTGGTATTAAATCCGATTCCTTGTCCGAACTCTTTAAGTTGACGCGCACCAATATTAGAAGTCATTATAATAACAGTATTTTTAAAACTAACTTTTCTTCCTAAACTGTCTGTTATTTGCCCATCATCTAAAGCTTGTAATAATAAATTGAAAACATCTGGATGAGCTTTTTCTATTTCATCAAGTAATATTACAGAATAGGGTTTTCTTCTAACTTGCTCAGTTAGTTGTCCACCTTCTTCATATCCAACATATCCAGGAGGCGCACCTACTAATCTACTTACAGCAAATTTTTCCATATATTCACTCATATCAATTCTAATCAAAGATTCCTTTGAATCGAACATTTCTTTAGATAAAGATTTTGCAAGTTGTGTTTTTCCAACTCCCGTCGCTCCTAAAAAGATAAATGATCCGATTGGTTTGTTAGGATCCTTTAAGCCAACTCTGTTCCTTCTAATTGCTCTTACAACCTTTTCTATTGCATCATCCTGACCAACAATATTGGATTTGATATTTTTAGTCATTTCAGAAAGCTTTTTCATTTCATGTGATGCTATTTTATTTACGGGAATACCTGTCATTAATGAAACTACATCTGCAACATGATCGTCAGTTACAGTTTCTTTGTTTGACTTAAGTTCTTGTTCCCATTTATCCTTTGCTTTTTCAAGTTCAATAGATAATTTTTTTTCTGTATCTCTGAGTTCAGCAGCTTCTTCAAATTTTTGTTTTTTTATTGATAATTTTTTATCAACAGTAACTTTGGCTAATTTTTCTTCAAGTTCAGTGATGTTTTGAGGAATTTTAATGTTGGTAATATGAATTCTTGATCCAGCTTCGTCAAGAGCATCAATAGCTTTGTCTGGCAAAAACCTATCGTTCATATATCTATCTGTTAAAACAACACATGATTTGATTGCCTCGTCAGTAAAAATCACATTGTGATGTTCTTCATATTTAACTTTTATATTTGATAAAATTTCAATTGTTTCATCTATTGATGTAGGATCAACAACAATTTTTTGAAATCTTCTTTCTAAAGCACCATCTTTTTCTATGTGTTGTCTGAATTCGTCTAAAGTTGTTGCACCAATACATTGTAATTCACCTCTTGCAAGAGCTGGTTTAAACATATTTGATGCATCTAATGATCCGGATGCTCCTCCAGCACCAACCAAAGTATGAATTTCATCGATAAATAATATTATGTCAGGATTTTTTTCAAGTTCACTTATAATTCCTTTCATGCGCTCTTCAAATTGACCTCTATACTTAGTTCCAGCAACAAGTGCAGCAAGATCGAGCATTATTATTCTCTTATTAAAGAGAACTCGAGGTATTTTTCTTTCAACAATTCTAATTGCTAAACCTTCAGCTATTGCAGATTTACCTACACCTGGTTCCCCAACTAAAATAGGATTATTTTTTTTTCTTCTGCTTAATATTTGGGAAACTCTTTCTATTTCTTTATGTCTTCCAACTATTGGATCTAAATTCCCATCAATAGCATATTGAGTTAAATCTCTTCCAAAATTATCTAATACAGGAGTTGCGCTTTTGGCGTTGGTGTTTTCTCTTCCAGATGATTGCTGAGATGAGGAACCAAAAACATCATCATTATCATCAACATCATCATGTTCGGACTTGAAATCTAAATAATTGCCTTCATATTCATCAAGTACAATTTCATAATTAATTTGTAATTGTTTAAGAGTTGATGTAACTATATTGTTTTCATCCAATAAAATAGCTAAAAGAACATGAACTGTTTTAATATCTTCAGAACCAAGATTAGTTCTTTCCATAATTGCTTTTTTTAATATTCTTTCAGCTTGCTTTTTAAATTCAATCTTTTCCCTAGAAATTGAGGGGTCTAATGTTGGTCTTTTAGGAATATTATTTTCTATTAATGATTTTAAAGTATCAAGATTTATACCTAGATCCTTAAGTATGTTTACTGCAATACCACCTCCTTCTCTTAATATGCCTAAAAACAAATGTTCTACACCTATATTTTCATCTCCAAGCCTAATAACTTCTTCTCTAACATATGTAAAAACATCTTTCATTCTATTTGAAAAACCTGTATTCATCTATTGTAAATTTTAATTAATTTATTCACTTAAAATCTTTTGCAAGATACCTACTAAAAATTGGAAATACTATATACTTATCTATCATATTTTTTAACAAAAATTGTTCATAACTTGGCACTCAAAATACACATGTTTTTTCTTTATAGAACGCAAATTTATTTAATTTGTTACCTTAAAACTTAAATAATAAATTATGGCTTTAGGTGAAAAGATACTTCCAGTAAATATTGAAGAGGAAATGAAAACAAAGTATATTGATTATTCAATGTCCGTTATTGTTTCAAGAGCTCTTCCAGATGTTAGAGATGGTCTAAAACCAGTGCACAGAAGAGTATTATATGGAATGCATGAACTAGGTATCAGATCCACAACACCTTACAAGAAATCTGCTAGAATTGTAGGGGAGGTGTTAGGTAAGTTTCATCCACACGGTGACAGTTCAGTTTATGATGCTATGGTAAGAATGGCTCAAGAATGGAGCTTAAGATATATGATGGTTGATGGTCAAGGAAATTTTGGTTCTATTGACGGTGATAATCCCGCAGCAATGCGTTATACAGAGGCAAGAATGAGAAAGACCTCTGAGGATATGTTGATGGACATCGATAAAGAAACAGTTGATTGGGAATTAAATTTTGACGATACATTAAAAGAACCATCAGTACTTCCTGCTAGACTTCCGAACTTGCTATTGAATGGAACAACTGGAATTGCAGTTGGTATGGCAACAAATATGCCACCTCATAATTTAACTGAGGTTGTTGATGGGATTATTGCATACATTCAAAGAAAGGGTGATATTGAAGTTTCCGAAATAATGCAACATATCAAGGCTCCTGATTTTCCAACTGGTGGAATAATTTACGGATATGAAGGCGTAAAGGCTGCATTTGAAACAGGCAGGGGAAGAATTGTTATTAGAGGTAAAGTTAGATTTGAAGAAAATAATGGTAGAGAACAGATTATAGTTGAAGAAATTCCATACATGGTAAACAAAGCTAACATGATAAAACAAACTGCAGATTTAGTTAATAGCAAAAAGTTGGATGGTATTTCTGATATTAGAGACGAATCAGATAGAAATGGTATGAGAATTGTTTATGATTTAAAAAGAGATGCCATTCCTAATATTGTTTTAAACAAACTATATAAATTTACATCGCTTCAATCATCATTTTCAGTTAATAATATAGCATTAGTTAAAGGAAGACCACAACTTTTAAACTTAAAACAGTTGATTCAGCTTTTTGTAGCGCACAGACATGAAGTTTTAATAAGAAAAACAAAATATGAACTACAACAAGCTGAAAAAAGAGCTCATATTTTAGAAGGATTAATTATTGCATTAAACAACTTAGATGCTGTAATTGAACTAATTAGGGGTTCTAGAACTCCTGAAGATGCTAGGAACGGACTAATAAATAACTTTAATCTTTCTGAAATTCAAGCAAAAGCAATTTTAGACCTTAGACTTCAAAAGTTGACTGGTTTAGAAATGGATAAAATTAAAGACGAGCACAAAGAAATTATGGAAAAAATTAAAAATCTTCAAGAAATTCTTTCAAATGAAGATTTAAGACTATCACTATTGGTAGATGATTTAAAAGAAGTTAAAGAAAAATATTCTGATGATAGAAGATCACAGATTGAATATTCTTCATCAGAAGTTAGTATTGAAGATATGATTCCTAATGAAGAAGTTTTAATCACCATATCTCATTTAGGATATATTAAAAGAACTTCATTATCAGAATATCGTGCCCAAGGTAGAGGAGGTGTTGGGTCAAAAGGTGCATCTACTAGAGAAGAAGATTTTGTTGAGGAAATGATTATGGCTTACAACCACGATTACATGCTCTTTTTCACCGAACAAGGTAAGTGTTTTTGGTTAAAAGTTTATGAAATACCAGAAGGTGGTAAGACAGCAAAAGGAAGAGCCATACAAAATATCATAAATCTTCCAAAAGATGATAAGGTTATGGCTTATATTAGTACTAAAGACCTCAAAGATGAAGAGTATATTAATTCACACTTTATTGTTATGTGTACCAAAAAAGGTGTTATTAAAAAAACATCATTAGAGGCATATTCTCGACCAAGAACTAATGGAATTAATGCTATTACAATTCGTGAGGGTGATCAACTCTTGGAAGCAAAGATGACAAATGGAAATTCACAAATTATGATGGCAGTAAGATCAGGAAAATCAATTAGATTTGAAGAAGAAAAAGTTAGAGCAATGGGTAGAACTGCAGCTGGCGTTAGAGGGATTAGACTAGCTAATGATAAAGATGAAGTGGTTGGTATGATATGTGTTAATGATATTCAATCAAGTGTACTTGTAGTTTCAGAAAATGGATATGGAAAAAGATCTGCAGTTGAAGATTATAGAATAACTAACAGAGGTGGAAAGGGAGTGAAAACAATAAACGTGACTGAAAAAACAGGTGATTTGATTTCTTTAAAAAATGTTACTGATGATGAAGATTTGATGGTAATAAATAAGTCTGGAATTACAATCAGAATAGGTGTAGATACTTTAAGAGTTATGGGTAGAGCTACACAAGGAGTCAAAATAATTAGGCTTAGAGAAGATGATAGTATTGCATCTGTCGCTAAAGTAACAAAGGCCGATGAAGATGCTAGTAGTGATAAATCTAATAACTCAGAAAATCATGATATTAATGTTGAATCTGAAAATGAATAAAATGAAAAAAATTTCTATAATTTCTCTACTTCTACTTTTAAGTTTTTCAACGGTATTTGGACAAAAGAAAAATATCGTTAATGCTGCACTATATCTTAAAACATCTCAAAAATCAAAAGGAGATGATATAGTAAAAAATATTAAGGATGCAAAAAAATATATTGATGAAGCTTTCAATAATGAATCAACTTCAAACGATCCAAAAATGTGGAATTATAGATCTAAAATATATTTACAAATTGCAATTAAACATTCGCAATTAGATGATAATGCTATTTTTAAAGCAACTGAAGCGTATATAAATTGTATGAACAGAGATAAAAAAGGTAGAGTTGTTGTTAGAAAATGGACACCTGAAGAAGAAGTAATGGAAGGATTAATTAATTGTGGATTTAAATTATTTAATTCAGCTATTGATAAATACAATATAGGCGAATATGAAAGCGCAATCAAGCACTACAATGCAATATTTGATATTATACCTTTTGACAATCAGGGTAGATTATCTAAAGGAAATATTAAAAAAGAAACTATATTATATAATTCATTTTTTGCTGCCAAAAAGTTAAATGATAATGATAGATGTAAAAAAATATTAGAAGATTTAATTAATATTGATTTTAATGAATCTGCTATTTTTATTCATCTAAGTGATATATACATTGAAGAAAATAACAATGACAAAGCATTAGAATATTTAGAATTAGGTAGAAATAAATTTCCTGGAAATCAAGGTATTATAAATAGTGAAATAAATCTTTATATAAAATTAGGAAGAACTAAAGAACTAATAGCCAAGCTAGCTGAGGCGATAGAAATTTCACCAGACAATCATTTACTATATTTTAATAGAGGAACAATATATGATCAACAAGGTGATTTCTCTAATGCAGAAAGTGATTACTTACAATCACTTAAAATAAAACCTGAGTCATTTGGTTCTAACTATAATTTAGGTGCATTGTATTTCAATAAAGGTGTTGAACTTAAAAATAAGGCTAATGATTCAGATAATGATAAAGTTTATAAAAAGTTAAATGCTCAAGCATCATCTAAGTTTGATGCCTCATTGCCATATTTAGAAAAAGCATACAATCTTGAACCTAAAGATAAAAATACTTTATTATCTCTTAAACAATTATACTACCTAAAAGGAGATTATAAAAAGTCAGAAGAAATGAAAAAAAATATAGCTGAATTAAAATAACTAAATATAATATGAGAATTAGAATTTTTTTCTTCACACTAATTACATTAAGTATCTTCTCAATAGAGATTTACTCACAAAATATCTTTAATAATAAAAAACCAAAAGAAGTTGTAAAGATTGATGAATTTACTAAAAAGATAAAAGGATGTGAAACATACAATGGACTATTTAATATTTATCAAAACAAAAAAGATGGAAAAGCATATATAGAAATTGATACGTCACATCTAGATAAAGAATTTATATATTTTAGTTATTATGAAAACGGTGTTTTGGAGGCTGGTTCAGTTAAGGGTCGTTTTAGAGGTTCAAAAATTATAAAAATCAATAAATTTTATGAAAATATAGATATTACAATAGAAAATACTAAATATTTTTTTGACAAAGAAAATCCACTGTCCAGAGCAGCTAAAACTAACATTAATACGCCTATAATTATATCTGAAAAAATTATTGCTAAAGATGCAAGTAAAACAAAATTTTTAATTAATGCAGATAATTTATTTTTAACTGAAGCATTTCAACAAGTAAAATCTTCATATTATCCAGGCTATAAAGGATATAGGTTAGGAAATTTAAGTAAAACTAAAACACGATATACCAAGATAAGAAATTATCCAAAAAACACTGACATAGTAGTTAATTATGTTTATGAAAGTAAATATCCTTCAAAAAGAGGATCTTCTGCCATGACTGATGCAAGAAGTGTATCAGTTATAGTTCAACATAGTTTAATACAACTTCCAAAGAATAATTATAAGCCTAGAATTGATGACCCAAGAGTTGGTTTTTTTACTACTCAGTCTGATAATATGACAACCACTGATAGAACAAATTACAGAGATTTTATTAATAGATGGAATTTGGTGAAGAAAGATTCAACAAAATCTATTTCTGAGCCAAAGGAACCAATTGTTTGGTGGATTGAAAATACTACTCCACATGAGCTAAGAGAAATTATTAAAGATGGCGTAGAATCTTGGAACCTAGCATTTGAAAAAGCTGGATTTAAGAACGCTGTACAGGTTAAAGTCCAACCAGATACAGCAGATTGGGATGCAGGGGATATTAGATACAATGTACTTAGATGGACTTCTTCTCCTGCACCACCTTGGGGAGGGTATGGTCCATCTTTTGTTAATCCAAGAACTGGGCAAATTTTGGGTGCTGATATTATGCTAGAATGGACATATATAACCAGAAGAATTTATGAAGATGAATTATTTAATAATAATGAATTACATAATCATCATAATTGCGTAGCTGGCTTACATCAACAAATTGAAACTGATTTTGGATTAAATTATATTAAAAATTATGGTTTAGGAGAAGATATGGAAAAAGAACTTGTAAAACAGTCTTTATATAGATTAGTATTACATGAAGTTGGACATACTCTTGGATTATCTCATAATTTCAAAGGAAGTACACTTCTAAGTACTTCTGAATTAAATAATAAAAACATTGTTAACAGAAGGGGAGTATGTAACTCTGTAATGGAGTATCCAGCTATTAATATTGCAAAGGATCCTAGTAATCAGGGTTTATATTTTGATATAAAGCCTGGTGTTTATGATATTTGGGCAATTCAGTATGGATATTCATCATATAATTCTGACGCAGAGGAAACGGAAGGTTTAGAAAAAATACTTTCACGATCTACTGAAGATCAATTAGCATTTGCTAATGATGCACTAGACATGAGATCTCCTGGAAAAGGCACAGATCCAGATGCAATGATATATGATTTATCTAGTAATCCGATGGATCATTCAATTGATAAAATTAATATGATTGTTAATATTCTCAAAGAATTGAAAGTCAACTATACATCTGATAATGATACATATGAGGAACTATATAGAGCATACAGAACTTTAGTTTATTCTTATTATCAGTCTTTAAACATTGTATCTAGACAAATTGGGGGAGTACATATAGATTTATCAAAAACAACACAAAAAACTGATAAAAAACCATTTAAAAGTGTTAGTGAAAAAGATCAGAAAAAAGCAATGGATATTTTAAATAAATATGCTTTTAGTAATAATTTTTTACTTCAACCAGATCTTTTTCCTTACTTACAAAGTCAAAGAAGAGGCTTTAAAGTTTCAGAGGATCCATCTATTCATCAAAGAATTTTAACTTATCAAAATAGGTTATTAGATCAATTATTACATCCAAATGTTCTTCAAAGAATTACAAATTCTTCACTTTACGGAAATAAATATACATTAACTACATATATGATTGATTTACGAAATTCCTTGTTTAAAGATGATTTTAACACTAATATTTCAACAATTAGACAAAATATTCAGATTAGTTATGTTAATAGATTAATAGGGATAATCAGTAATAAATCAAA
This sequence comes from Flavobacteriales bacterium, assembly GCA_002728175.1. GTDB lineage: Bacteria > Bacteroidota > Bacteroidia > Flavobacteriales > BACL11. Next base: position 8,944 of record PBVH01000050.1, read on the forward strand.
ATATGATAATGTTTCCAGGTCCGCAGCATATTATAATTTAAATTGGCTAAAGAATAATATAAATACCTCATCAGCAAATTTAGCTTCTAGACAACATAAACAGTATATTATATATTTAATAGATCAAATCAAAAATAATTAGTAGAGGTTACTATTAACTAAAGCTAATATATATCGATATTAATAATTTAACATAATATTAATTATCGGACAAAAGGACGCTCTATAACTAATAGCAATACTATATCATATTATTAATTTTCAACAAAATCTTTGAAATTATTTAAGTATAGCCTAGTCTGATATTTAAGTGAAGATTTTGAGAAATAAAAAAGCAATTTCATGTATGTGTTAAAAACAAACTCCTGTTCATTGATAAATTTAGTTTGATTATCAGAAATCTTCTCAAATTTATTAGTAACGATATTTAAAATTCCATTAGATGTATATTTGAGTTTTTTTTCTATTGGTAAATTGTTGCTTAATATTTCTTCAATCATAATGATTTTACTTTCTTTTTTACCATTATCATTGAAATTAATATTAATTTCAGAAATAGTTCCAATTTCATTTATATTGCCTTTAATTACAGTATAACTTTCAAATCCGTACATATATTGTTTCATATTATGTGGATTATCAAACAAATCAATTACCTTATCAATATTTGAATCAATTACTATTTCTTCGCTGTATTTTATATTTCCACTAATTAACAATATATACAATATTAGAGTAATTGGAAAAGTTAAAATTATAATTGCTATCTTTTTCATATTAACTAAAAATATCTACATGGGAAGATTGTTCTGAAATCTAGTTTATTTTCGTTTACAATCTGAGTACCACTTGCAACAATTTTTGCAGTTGTTGAACTAACTTCTGTAGAAAGCCAAGCTGCATTTGTGCAACTAATATGTGGACCACTAGAAAAATGATTAATTAAATCAGGAAATGCATCTACAATTTTTTGCATTTCATCTTGACTTGGCAAAAACCAATCATTATAGCCATTTAATGATAATCCAAAACAAGTACTTGCGGCTGAACCACTTGAGCTACAATTTTGAGAAGCAATTAAATTAGTATTTTGTGATCCAGATCCAAGAAGAGAACTCGTAACTCCGGTGAATATGCCATTGCACCCCCATTGTTCACACAAATTAGCATCAATATTTATAATTATTCCATGTTGTTCTCCATAAACAAAACCAGAATCTCCGGGTTGAAAAATATATCCTATCACACCGCCTTCATAAGAAGTTCCAATAAGATTATTATTTGTCCAAACTGGTAAGCCGTTTTGAATCGTTAAAACAGATCCATTAGATCCAACTGGAAGATTAGTCCATTCATTATTGTACCATACTAAAATATCACCGTCATTATTACCATTAACTATTGTAGTTGAAAGTGTTGATGAATTGGATATACTATTACAGTTTTCAAAGTAGTTTTCATCAACTAAATAGCCATTAATTCTGCCATGAGAAGCAGCATCAGTTGCTATTTTTTGACCTGCGTTTAATATTATAGGTTGAGATAAAATCTCATTTGGATAAAGTATTTGACCAGCACCATAACCAACAATAGTTAATGCATGACTTGCATCAACATAAGCATTTGTTATATAAAGTCTTTTTCCTAAAGGAACTTCATATGGATTCGTATTCCATACTTCAGCTGTAATTGCTAATACATCAGAAGTTTCATCTACTAAATAACCATTAATTCTGCCATGAGAAGCAGCATCAGTTGCTATTTTTTGACCTGCATTTAATATTATAGGCTGAGATAAAACCTCATTTGGGTAAAGTATTTGTCCAGCACCGTAACCTACAATAGTTAATGCATGATTTGCATCAACATAAGCATTTGTTATATAAAGTCTCTTTCCTGAAGGAACTTCATACGGATTCGTATTCCATACTTCAGCTGTAATTGCTTCACCATTTAATCCTTCTGGAAATTTAATATTGCAACTACTAACATCTGTACCTATACCAAAACTTGTAGTAAAAGTGGAATCTGAAGTAATTATGTTTGCTAACGAATCATAATCAATTGTCACAGAAGAACTACCTCCTCCACTTGAACTATAATTTGAAAAAAGGTTAGCATCAAAGAGATAACCATTGTAGGATATCTCACCATTATACATTGGTTGGCAACAATTTGTTAATATATCCCCCTCTTTTAAAAACCATGGACCTGCATCAGATTTTTTAATTGAAGAATTGTAATAATCATTAGTCTCACCTTCAAATATATTAATTCCATTAATAGATATTAAATCAGCATGGGGATTAAAAATAGAACTTATATATAAAGATTTACCTATTGGTACCTCATAAGGGTTTGATAATAAATCAGTTAGTGTTACTGGTTCAACAACTGCATCGAATAATAAACCGGTAATTGATATGTCAGTAACAGTAGCTGATAATGAATCACCAGCTCCAAGATAAATATTTTCTCCATCTGATTCACCTAAATCATTATTAGAGTAACCCCTTAAAACAGGAATATTATTTATATATACCATTTCGGTTTCATTATCATTAAAAATAGAAGTTATAATTAAGTTTTTTCCAGGAGGAACAATATAAAATTGCCCTGAACTTAAATTATTTAATGTCATTGTTATGGGTTCACCATTTAAACCATCTGGAAATTCAAAATTATTTCCACTACCTCCAATAATTCCTGCAACATTAGTAATAAAATTAGTATCCAAACTAATTATACTTACTAAAGAATCATAATTTATTATTCCATCTTGGCCAGGTATTCCCTGTATTCCCTGAGGTCCTGGTAATCCATCAGCTCCATCTTGGCCAGGTATTCCCTGTATTCCCTGAGGTCCTGGTAATCCATCAGCTCCATCTTGGCCAGGTATTCCC
>PBVH01000054.1 GCA_002728175.1 Flavobacteriales bacterium
AAAGCCAAACATTCAATAACTTTTAATTTTGTACCGGTTGCTTTTTTTAATGGAAATAACAAAAAACCACATTTAGAAATTATATAATTTAATGATTTTTTGCTAACATTTTTAAAATATATAATTTCATTTTTTTTTTCTTTTTTTGTAGGAAATCCCTCACCTGTAATTATTAACTTATATTTAGGAAATTTTTTTTTTATTTTGGGATAAATTTTTTCTATTAAAAGATCGATTGCTTCTTTATTTGGAGTAAACCAATAACTACCAATAAACATGTAATATTTCTTTGGTAATTTAAATTTTGGCTTCCTTTTTTTTAATCTATTTATATTAATTCCATTTTCTAAAATATAAGATTTTAAATTATATAATTGTTTTATTCTTTTTTGATCAACTTTTGATACTACAGTAGCAAAATTAGAGAATTTAAAGATTAATTTTTCAAAATATTTAGTAAGTGAAATAATTATTATATTTTTATTTTTTTTTTTTCTAATGTCATATTCGATATTATGAGAGTGATAAATGACTATTATTTTTTTTATAAATATTTTACATAAAATAAAAAATAGAAAAGAATAGCCAACCCAACTTGCACCTTCTATTATTATTATTTTTTTTTTTACATTTTTAAAGTATTTTTTGATTTTAAAAACAAATTTTATAATACAGGTAAATTTAAAAAAAAATCTTATGAAATCTAATTTTATATTTTGATCATTAATTTCAAAAAGTTTTTTATTAGATTTAATAGCATTTAAAACTCCCAATGAGACTTCTGCCGCTCCATTACCACCCTTTGAAGCTGTATAGAAACAAACGATAGCATACTTTTTCATTTTATTAAAAATTCTTTTTTAAAAAATTTGAATGGTTTTATTAAAGTCAAAATAACAATCATAATAAATGCAGCGAAGATCGACATAAAATTAAAATCGATTAAAGAAAACAATAGGACTGAAGTAAATAAAAAATTTTGTATTATTAATAATTTGAAATTAAGTATAAATTTTTTTATTTGAAAAATTCTTATTTTTAATAAAATAAACTCTTTTATGAGTAAAATAATTGCAAAGTAAAAAATATTTTTAAAATAAATACCCACAAATAGAGCAATTAAAAATGGTAAAAATGTTATACTTTCTAATTTAGTATTTTTTTTCTCAATTGAAGTTGCTTCATAGAGAGAAATAATAATATTAGAGCAGCTTCCAAGAAAAGTTAAAGTTAAAAATATTTTAAATAAATCTAATATCTCTTTACTATAACCGTCTTTAAGCCACCACATTAAAACTATTTCATAAAATGGCAATGTTACAATTATGATGGATGCTGTTAAAAAATAGAACATATAAAAATTTGCTGAAAATATTTTCTTTTTTTCTTCAGTCTTTCCTCTAATAGATAGTTTTGGTAAAATTACCGATATTATTGCATTTGAAAAAATTGTCATTTTTGCTGCTATTTGTTGTGATATTGAATAATTTATCAACATCGTTGCACCGATAGATAATTTGATTATGTATTTATCAAAATAATCATAAACTTGATTATAAATGGAATTTAAAGTCATCCACTTAGAATGAAAGATAAAAGTTTTTCGATAATTAAAATTTAAACTTACTTTTTTAAAATAATTTTCTTTAAATAAAATAATAAATAAAAGCAATAAAGAAAAAAGTTTAATTAAAACTGAAATATTAAACAAGTTATTTATTATATATTCATTATAGTCTTTAAATAATATAAGAATACCAGGGATTGAAATTGACAAACTGTAAAACAATAAATTAGTTAAGCTTGTTGATTTAAATCCCCTGATTCCTCTTACAATGTATTCCAATGTTATGTATAATATTGTAAAAAATAATCCAAATATAATAGAGATATTTAAATCAAAAAATTTAAAATACTTTGAAAATATTAGTAAAATTAAATAAATACTTACTGAACTAAATATTCCACTAATTGCTGTATAGAAAATTGTTGTAAAAATTATATTTTTTTTTATTTTTTTATTTAAATTTTGAATTTTGATTGATGCTATTTTGCCTAGCTGAAAGTTGAATATCATTCCCAAAGTAAGTATAAAATGTTGGATCAGATAATTTGCATATAACTCTTTTGGTATTAAATTAATAAAAATTGGAATAGTAAAGAAAGTTAAAATTATAGATAATATACCAGGAAAAACTGTGTATAGAATATTCTTGGTATGTTTATTGGACAAAAATCCCATTCTTTATTTTCCAAGTTTCTTTATTTTTTTTTTCGAAAGAAAAATCTTTATTTAAATATAAATTTAGCCAATCTGCAAAGCTTAAAGCTTGTGAGTTGTTAGTTGTATAATTTTTTAAAAATCTTTGTTCATATTTCCAATGATATTTAAACCAAAAAAAATCGATTGACGATGGGTCAATAACACAAAATATCTCTGAACATTTTTTCCACCAATCTTCCAAAGTCCAATCTAGATTTAAATCTAAAGATTTAAGAAATCTTGCACACAGAAATATTTCATTTATTACTGCAGTTTCATTAATTAAGCATGGGTAATTTCCAAAATTTTTTTTTAAAGAAATTTCATACATTTCATTATTAAAATACTTTAATAAATTATCTGTATTACTAAATAACAAAATATCACTTAATCCGTATACTCTAAATTTTCTAGTATCTATCGAACATGAAATAATTCTTTCATTTAAATTTTTATAATTTTCATCAATAGGAAATATTTTTTGTAAATTTTTTAAATGATTTATTGTATTATTATTATAAATTCTACAATCTGTTCTTGTTTTTAAACAAAACTTTAAATTTAATTGTTTAGCATAGTTTAATGCATTATATGTTGATATTATTTGTAGATTTGTATTAAAAATATTATTTTTTGGTTTCTCATTTTCAATAATAGAAATTTTATCTTTATATTTAAGATTAATTTTTTCACTTACATCACCTTTCCAAGTAGATAAAATGATTTTTGAATTTTTAAAATTTTTTAAATATAAGTCTATTGTTTCTGATACAAAATCTTTTATGCCATATAAACTTCCTTGAATAATAATAGCTGTATCTTTTTCATCAAAAATTTTTTCTTGTTTAGCAATATTTTTTGATTTTTTTGGTCTAATTGTGTATGAAATATAATTATCTTTTGAAAAATCCAATACAAAACCTTTCTCATCATTAACAATTTTTTTACCATGAATATTCTTATTAAATTTAATTAATATAGTGTTATTAAGCAATTTTTTTAAATATCCATTGTCTCTTATTTGAATTAATTTATTTGAAATTTTTGGAAAATTTTTTTTTAAATAAGTTTTTACTAAACTAAAAATCATTTATATTGAGCACTAATTTTTACTCTTTGAATGATATTTTAAAAAATAATCAAGATCCTCTGGAGTTCCCAATCCCCACATTGAGTCAACGCTTTTTATTTTTACTCTTTTTTTGTCCTTGATTGCCTCATTGTAAACTGGACATACATAAAATTCATTGTTAACTCTAATATTTTTAGCTATCATTTGATTTGCATATTTAACAAAATCTTTGCCATGTTTCCAATAATAAACACCTACCGTAGCATTATTTGAAATTACTTTTTTCTCTGCAACTCTAATTACATTGTTATTCTTATCAACTTTAGCATATGACCATTTTGGATGAGTTGCAGTGAATGTAAGAATAGCTCCATCAACTTTATTAGTTGAAAAACTATACATGCTTTCAGATGTATTCCACTCGATGAATTGATCTGAATTAGATATTATTAACGGTTTAGAATTATTAATGTATTTTTTTGATAATAATACTGTACAAGCAGCTCCATCTGTAAGTTTATCAATTGTAATTATTTTGCATTTTGGCGTTATAATATTTAAGAAACTTTTTAAATTATATTTTTCTAAATGTTCTTTTTTTACAATATAAATAAAATTACCTTTTAGACCAAGACTTTCCACAACGATTTGTATCATTGGCTTTTGGTGTACCTCTATTAATGGTTTTGGGAAAGTATATCCAGCCTTAGCAAACCTACTACCCTCGCCAGCCATAGGTATCACAATATTTAAATCGTTATCGTCCCATGTATCTAATTTCTCAGAATATATTTTTTCATTTTGTACAAAATTAATAATGTTATTATAATTAACTTCATTAAGATTTTTGATAGGCAATAATTTTGCTCCAGCTTCTTTCGCCGCTATTCTTCCATTATGAGAGTCCTCTAGAATTAGGGTATTTTTTGGTTTGCTATTAAGATTAATTATACACCTTAAATAAATTTCAGGATGAGGCTTTGGATTTTTTATTGATTTGGTTGAAATACTAAATTTAACAAATTTTTTAATTTTAAGTTTTTTAATTGCAATTTCTAAAGTTTCTTCGATTGCATTTGTAGCAATTCCAATTTTAAATTTTTTTGATAAAACTTTTAATAAATTAAAAATTTTTATATCAAATTTAATATTTTTATTTAATAATTTTCTAGTGATTTCATTTTTTTTTTCAGAAATTTTTTTAAAAGAAGACTTTAGAATTATTTTTTGTTTATTTAGTATTTCCAATTTTTTTTTTGTAGGCAAACCATCAAATTTTTTTAAATGATCCTCGTAGCTTATTTGATAATTTATTTTATTTTCTTTAAGAGATTTATTAAGAGCTAAAAAATGTATTTTTTTAGAATCTATCAATACACCATCTAAATCAAATATTATTGTATCTATCATAATAATCTTTTATATAATCTGAGCAAATTCCCAAACATTCTGAATTTTTAATATTAGTTTTTTCTGGTAATACAAATATACTTTTTTTAGACAGTTTTGTTCCTGGATAATTCCAATAGTATCCTTTACTTGTTAATACCACTTTGTCTTCCTCATGCCAAAAGAAGTTTAGATTTGTTTCTCCAAGTTTATAAAAACAATCTAAATTTTTAGTGTGTATCCAAAGCTTATTGTTATTTAAAAATTCCATATTAATGATGTATTGAGGCTCGTCATGACCTAGATAAAATTGATCATTTTTAAACCAAACATCTATTTCAACATCAAAATTTTGGTTAATTGCTTCATTGATATATTCTATTTTATTTTCCTCATTAGGATTTGGACCACTGATATTTCCTCTGTGTGAAATGAAAAACATATTTATTATATATTAAATTTATTTATTATATCTAATAGTTTAATTTAATTTTTTTTCTAGGAAAATAAATATTGTGATAAAAAAACCTAATATTTTAAAAAACGTTAACAAATCCAAAATATCCATAATAATCCCAGCTTATAATGAAGAAAATACAATAAAAGAAATATTAAAAAGAATTAATAAGATAAAAATTAAAAAAGAGATAATTGTGATTAATGATGGGTCCAGAGATGATACTTTGAATATTTTAAAAAATTATAAAAAAAAATATTTTGATATACTGATAAATTTAAAAAAAAATAAAGGAAAAGGAAACGCAATAAGACAAGGTTTAAAGAAGGCAAAAGGTGAAATTATAATAATACAAGATGCTGATTTAGAATATAATCCAAAAGATTACTATAATTTAATAAGACCAATTATAAAAAATAAAACAAATGTTGTGTATGGCTCTAGGGTTCTAAAAAAAAGTAAAAGAATAATATCAAATAATTTTACAAATAGATTAAGAGTCTTGGCTAATTATTTTTTAACATTTTTTTCAAATCTCATTAACAATCAAAGCCTAACTGATGCCCACACATGCTACAAAGTATTTAGGAGAAATCTTGTAGCAAAATTGAATTTGCAAGAAAATGGTTTTAGTTTTTGTCCTGAAATAACCACAAAACTCTCAAATTTAAGAGAGGATATTATTGAAATCCCTATATCCTACAAAGGAAGAGAATATAATGAAGGAAAAAAAATTAAGTTTTCAGATGGTATAGAGGCTATACTGACAATAATTAAGTATAAATTAACTTAATTTTTTTAATAAAGATATTAATTGTTAAACTTAAAAATAATAAACTACAAATCCAATTGTTATAGAAACTACCGGAGGGCACCAGAGGCATAATGGGTATCATAAGACTTGTATTGCTAATTAAAATTGAATGATTGTATGAACTTAAATTTTTTTTAAATATAATTTTAAAGTTTTCATAAAGTAAAAAGAAAAAAATAAATAATATAAATAAGAAACTAAATATTCCTGTTTCGCTCAAAAGCTGTAAATAAGTATTATGAGGATGTGTACTACATCTCTGAGTTAATTTATATCTTTCTTTTTTACATTCCTCTCTAAAAGTTTTGATACCACTCCCAAAAAAAATATTTTCTTTAAATATATAATATGAAGTTAAAATCATATTTTGATGGTTTCTAGAAAAGAACAAAGGTTTGTCTGAGGATTTAATCCATTCTAGATTAAGAGGTTGTACAATTTTTTTTTCTTTTTCATAAATTTGGTTAATCGTCGTATTATAAATTTTCTCTAAATAGTTTGGGAATATATTTAAAACACCGATAATCAAAATAATTATAGAGAATGAAAAAAATATTTTCTTTTTTTTATTTAATGTAAAAAAATAAAAAAAATAAATACAAAAAAATAAAAAAAAGCTAATCTTTCTGTAGAGAGAATAATAATTATTAATGATGACAAAATTAACAATTCTTTTATTTTATATTTATTAATTAACTCATTATTAACAAAAAAAATTAAAGCTATGCATATGGGAAGTATCCTTGCTACAAAACTTCCAAGCCTCTTTTCATCTCCAAAAAAACTTGTTACATATTTCAAATCTGTATATTTTTTTACATCTTGAAGAAATATATTTTTTTCAAAATAATATTGGATTAATGAGTCTAAAAATAACACTATTAATATCGTGATAATTGAGATTGTTAATACTTTTATAGTTTTGGGATATTTATAAAAAATATATGAAACAACTAATAAAAATAAAAAAAATCTAAAATAAAAAAAACTTGATAAAAAAGAATTTTTTATAATTGATGAATTTAAAAGACTTAAGATAATTATTATAAAAAATGTAGAAAATAAAAATATTTCTTTTTTATAATTTAATATCAAAAAATTATAAAATTCTTTATCCTTAAAAAATTTATAAATGAAAATTATACCACACAATATTACAATTAAATCAGGCATCAGTGGGCCTGTGGTCAACAATATAGGAAAAAGAATAATTGAAATAAAAACTATTTTTTCATCCAATTTTAAAACTTTAAAATAATTTTTTGTTGATGTCATAGTTTTTTTTTATTTAAAATTAATTACACATATTTTTACTTTTTAAAAAAGATATAAGATATATGATAAATATTTAAAAATTTAACTAAATACCATGAAATATGAATTTTTTATTGCTTTACAATAACACAAAAGATTTGTATTAAGACTTGCCTGGTGATTATTGCGAAAGTGTAATACCCGATTCCATTCCGAACTCGGAAGTCAAGCCTTTTTGCGCCGATGGTACTTTGTCTTAAGACATGGAAGAGTAGGAAGTTGCCAGGCTTTCACATTAATGA
>PBVH01000051.1 GCA_002728175.1 Flavobacteriales bacterium
AATAAGGTAGGATGCTGATGAAATTTGACCTAAGGCATCAGAAACATTAATAGTGTATGTTCCAGGTGATAGATTATTGATATCTTCAGTAAAAAGTCCATTACTCCAAATAAATGTATAAGGAGTCAAACCACCACTAACAACTAAATCGATACTTCCATCATTTGAAGCATGACAACTAATATTGTTAACAACTGCTGAAAGTTGAGGCGGAGCATACATACAACTACCATCATCAACAGTTGCTGTAGAATCATAATTAGTTGCATTTGAATCTGTACAGCCATAAAAAGGACATAAGGTTAAACAACTTGCCCCTAAAATACCTGGATTAAGAGCATTATTAACAACAACCTGATGAAAATCAATAATACTTCCAGATGAAGTAGTGTGACAATAACTCATAATTGTCCCAAGTTGTGGGCTTGGATTATTTGTACAGTTCCCCTCAACAGAAACACAATTGTCTATTGGCCCACCAGGCCAACCACACCAATGCGTATGGTGCGATTCAATGTTATGTCCAATTTCATGATTTACAACCATTAAATTCCATGTATATGAAGGATTTGGAAAGCTAAAATTTGTATTATTATTTAAGTTAGCACTAAAAGCATAACCCCAAGAGTTGTCACATAAAACATCTCTGTAAGCAATACCACCAGTTCCAGTATTTGTTCGCTTTGTCATTAAATGAACAAGATCTCTAGAAACAGAAGTGTTATTATTAATCCAATAGTTTCTAAGTGCAGATAACATGCTACTTGCATTATTGACATAATTAGCATATGGATCTACTGTTTCCCAAATTATAGTACTAACTACTGTAATATTAAGATTGACTTCTGAAGCATATAGCTGATTAGCTCCTGCAATAATTGCATGAGCCCAGTTTAAAGCTGACGTACTAGAGTTAAAAGTGTTTCTTGTATACTGATCTATCTCTATGGCAAGCTCTAAACACTTAGGTGTATTAGAAAAAGACTCATTTAAATTATTTTCTCTTACAATTTCTGATCTTTTTTCTTCAACTTGACATGTGAAACTATTTTTTAGTTTAGTATCATTCACATCAAATAAAAAAAATTGATTATCGACTTTATTAATTTCAAACTGCCTTCCCTTATACTTATAACTAATTATTATTTTATTATCATAATAAATCATTACACCTAAAGATTCTCCAAAATAATTAACTAAATATGAATGTATATTTGATTGACACTGTTCACTTTTTTGTGAGTTATTTTTTTGAATAATTAATTTATGATCTGAATTTGTAACAGAAAATTTTTTTAAACTACATCTAATAAAATTATTATCTATTGTTGGAATATCCAACTCAAACTGTTGCAAATCTTTTTGTATTATATAATCTAAATTGTCTCCTTTAAATGATATTAATTTACAATTATTTTTATCTTGAGTTATAGTTTTATCAGATGAAAGAAAATCAAATATACCAACACCATCACCATAACAATTACTACTATAATATATTGCTAAAAAAAAGAGAAAAAAAAATTGTTTTTTATTCACAAATCTAAACTCTATAAATTGAAGAATAATCTATCCATTCGTAAGACTTTTTATCATCAGTTTCAATAAAATCATCATTTAATATACGCGACAAAAGAGATTTAAGTTTCTCTTCAAAAGTATTTATTATCTCATTAGTAATTGTCAGCTTGTTTATCTTGTTTTTCTCTTTAACTGATAAGCACAATAGACCACTTTTTAAATTTTTAAATGAGAATATTCCAGCGCTAATTTTACTATTGACAGATTTTGGATTTTTCTTTACGTACAAATATACATACATTAGCAATTGAAATGCTTTAGATTTTTTTGGATTTACAAATAGTTCATCAATGTTTTCAAAGATTAAATCAGCAACATCAATTTTTCCCGTCTTGTAATCAATTATTCTTAAGTCATCACCGACTTTATCAACTCTATCAATAAAACCAAATAAATTTATATCAACTCCACTAAAAGACAAGCGATGGTTAATTTCTAATTCATGAGATAAAATTTTAACTTTTCTATTATTTTTGAGATTTTCTTTCAACATCTTAATTTCTAAACTCAAAAATGAAAATACTAATCTTTGTAAAACTTTTAAACTTAAATAATTCTTACCGGTACTAAAGCTATTATTTGATAAATTTTTTTGAAACAACAACTTTATTTTATTTGGAATAGTTTTTTGAATATCTAACAATATTTTTTCAGTTAAAAAACCTGTTGGATAACATTCCTCTAACGATTTGTGTACAACATTTCCTAGAGTACTAGATTCTGCAAATTCCTCTATTTCTTTTTTTGGTGTAATTTTAGCTATATAATGATAATAAAAGGAAAGGCTACATGAAATATATTTTATTAATGAAGAAGCTGAAACACCTCTTTTCATCCAATTGATTATGTCATTCTCTAAATTTTTATTTTCAATTGTCAGATTTCCTTTCTTTTTTTCTTTTAGTTCAGGAATATCAGATTGGTAAATTGATTGCTTTATTTTCCCAACCTTATATTCTGAAAGCAATTGGGTTATGAATCTACTTTTTTCTCCTAAACCAAATCGGTCAATTTCGGAGTTGTATATTAGAGTTATATTTTCTGATCTTTGTAGCAATCTATAAAAATGATATGCAAAAACAGCATCTTTTTGAGAATTTGTTGGCATTTTAAAAAACTTTCTTAAGTCATAAGTAATAAATGAATCATTAGTTTGATTCTTAGGAATGATACCCTCATTTACACCTAACATAATAATATTTTTAAAATCTAATGTTCTAGATTCTAAAATACCCATCATTTGCAACCCCTGCAGTGGCTCACCCTGAAAAGGGACTTTTTCTTGCGATACAAGTTGATTAAATAAAACATGAAATGTTTTAAGCTCAAAATCAAAATCTATCTTATTAATTATGGTTTCTAAATGTGTTATTAATTTTTCGAAAAAAACTATAATTTCAGAATCAAATGAACTTTTTGAATCAAGTATATGATTAAATAGCAGCTGAATTATTTCTCTAACACAGTTAACCGCATAAAAGCCTGTATTCCATTTGCTAAAAATATATTTAAATAAATTATTCTTTTCGAAAAAAGATGATATATAAGAGTGATCAAGGAAAATCACATTGTCTTTAGTTAATTGTAATTTAAAATTATAGAAGTTATCTCTATTAATTAACTTAATAAAATATGGATGAGATACTAAGTCTAAAACATGTTTATAATAAAATTTATTTTCTTTGTTATTAAGAGCGTGTAATTGCATATCAAAAATAAGTTGAAAAAAAGAAAACATACTGCTTTTTTTAAGCTCACTTCCCATAGTAACATTAAGCTTTTTAACATTAGAAGGTAAATAGTTTAACATTGGATACAACAAAGATTCATCAGCCAAAACAACAGCAGTTTTACTTTTTTCTAAATCATCAGAATTAAATTGACTTAAAACTTCTGAAGCAACTTTTACTTGTGACATCGATTTGGGACAAGCAATAATTTGAAAATTATTTTTTCTAACTGACCAATAATTTCCTACTCCATTAAAATCTATTTCATGCCATTTTTCTCTTTGCTCTCTCAAAAAACTACCTGCCTCATGAATTGGATTGTCATAATACAACTTATCAGCATCCCAAAAGACTCTTGCAATATCTTTATTCTTTAAATAATCAATTATTACTTGTTCAGACTTAGTCAAAGCATTCAAACCAACAAACCATACTTTCTCAACATTAAGCTCATAATCAGTAATCTTTTCACTAGCTGTTTTATATGCTAGTCCCTGATAAGAAAGAGACGATTCAATTAATAACATTGTAAAATCATTATAAATCAAGTATAAATCTTCAAAAAAAGAAATATAATTTTGTTGAACTTTAGTTAATTTTTTTTCAGCAAGACTCCAGTCTTCAATTGTCCAACTATCCAGCTTTTTTAAATCTCTTAAGTTTGTAAATAACTGTTTTGCATCTACAAGATTTCTATCAATATCATTAAAATCGTTAAGTAAAATAGTACTCCATTTCAAAAACTCATCAAAGGAATCTGTACTTTTTTTTGATACTCTTTTATAGGACTTAAATAATTTAAATTGAAGAGAAATGTTATCCAAAATTTCTAGTGCTGAAACTTCTAAAATAAAATCTTCAATAGATGTTATTTTTGGAAGAAATACAGCTTTTTTAATTTTTTTTGAAATGTAATTCTTTAAAAAAACGATAGCTCTTTTAGAGGGTAAAATAATATGAACCTGATGCATATTATTTGGATATTTTTCAATAAGTCTTTCTGCTATTTTTTCTAAAAAAGGCTTCATAATTCTTTAATTATATTTTCTTTATTAACATAAATTAAAACTTTCTTAATATTATTATAACCCATATTAGATAAAGCTCTAGCATAGTTAAGTATTTGATTTTCATGTTCTTTTTTAGCCTTACCTGTTTTATAATCAATAACTACAACTTCATCTGATTTTTTATGAAAAAGAAGCCGGTCAGGTATGTATGTTTTACCACTAGGCATTAGGATTTCTTTTTCTGTTTTTACAATCCAATTATGATCAAAATATCTCAAAATATCTTCTGATAAAAAGAAATTATTTATTGTATTTTTTATTTTACTAAAACTCTGATTTTTATACTCACTTAAACTACAATATGATTCAAGAACCATATTTTTGTCTTCTAAATAATGAATATCTGCTAGTATTTTGTGTAGTAACTTTCCTTGGTCTTTTTTATTTTTACTTTTATCAATATCAAAAATTTCTGATGCAGAATTCTTAATACTAATAATTTCTCTCCAATCTAACTTATTCTTTTCTTTAACGTTAAATAAATCATAAGAAAACTTTTGTTTATCTTCTGCAAAATTATCATTACCCATATACAAAGGATAAATATCATGATAATTGTATAAAAAAGAATTTAAATTGCCTTTATACTTGTAATCGTTTTTAATATTTTTAGAAAAAGATTTTGAAAAAATATACAATCGATCTTTTGCTCTTGTTGTCGCGACATACAACTTATTAAGGTTATCTAGCAACCTTAAATTACTATCTCTCTTAAAATCATTTGAAAAAAAAGTATTTTCAAGCTTTGAACTAGATTTTACCAATGCACTAGGAAGAATGCCATTAAAATTATGTGAACTATTAACCCATATATCATTTTTATTTTTTGTGTCCTCCCAATTGAAAGGAATTATGACGTTTTTAAATGCTAAGCCTTTAGATTTATGTATTGTCATGATTTGGACAGCATTTAAGCCTTCAGGTATAACAATTGCTTCTTTTTGTTTTCTCTCATCCCAATACCTCAAAAAAGATGGTAAATTACAATCTAAATTTTTTGAATATTCAAAAACAAAATCAAGAAAAAAATCAATATAAACATCTGCTTTAATATTTAAATCAATGATTAATTGCTCAATCATTTCATAGAAAGATAACTTCAATAATTTAACTTCATTTATAATAATTTTAGATTTCTTTAAAATATTACGAAACTTGTTTAAATCTTTTAACTGTAAGTTTAATTTATGTAGTTCATCATTAATCAACTTATTTTTATTTAAATAAGAAACGATTGCTGCCCTGGCAACATAATCATATGGATCATTAATATAATCTAAAACACAAATTAAGAAATTTACTTTTGAAGAACTTGATAACAATAAACCCTCGCTTGAAACAACTGGAATATTATTTTCTAACAAATAATTTGCAACCAATGAAACTCGTTTTGCAGTATTGCATAATATTGTAAAATCCTTGTAAAGTGATTTTTTTTCGTATGTCAAATCGTTAATGATTCTAACAATTTTCTCAAGTATTTCTTCTTTATACTGCTGTTTATCTCCATCAAACAACTCAACATGAACAAGTCCACCACCTTTTCTAACTACTTTCTGATTATGATTCTTATACATGTCTTGTAAATCCTCATTTAGTAAATGTTTTGTTTTTTCAAAAAATAAGTTGTTAAAATTGACAATCTCTTCTCTACTTCTATAATTAAAGTCTAACATATTTAAATGATAATGTTGATTTAACTTAGCTTCCCATTCTGATTTTGATACTAAATTTTGAGATTTATAAATAAGTGGCAACTTTAAAAATTGCTCTGCCTCTCCACCCCTCCATCTATAAATAGATTGTTTACCATCACCAACAATATAACTTTTACCATAATCTAGAGAATCAACCAAAAGTGGCAGAAGATTTTGCCATTGCATAATAGATGTATCTTGGAATTCATCAATTAAATAGTGATGATATCTTTCACCAATCCTTTCATAAATAAAAGCAGAAGATTCAGAAGAAATAATTTCATTAATTTTTTTATTAAAATCAAATAATTGTTCAATATTATTTTCTTTCTTATATTTTTCCTTTCGCTTATTTAGTTCTAAAAGAACTGATAGCTGATATATATTTTTAAGTATCTCTTTATAAGAAAAAAACTCTCTAAGTAAACCAATTAATTGTTGATAAAAATTATTTAATTCTTTAGCACATAAATCAACTTGGTCCTTTATAATTTGTTTTGTGTTTTTTGAATACCAGACTCCATTTTCTATATTCTTTTGTAGTGTCTTTGAAGGTACCCATTTTTCATAATTATTACTGCCTAGTTTTTTTACAAATAAATCATAAAAAGTTCCTCTTATAAAATGATCTTTAGTTAAGTTATTTAATGTAAAATAATTACTAACTTTATAACTTAGCAGCTTGATCTCATGTTCTAATTCTTTAATCTTATTAGAAAAATTATTTTTGACATCAATATAATCTTTTAAACTAAGTTTATTTTTATTGAAATAATCATAAACACCTTCTTTAAATAACTCTGAAGAAAAGTCATTTAAATCAACTTCTATATCTGAATTTTTTCCTTCATCTACCTTTGACATAACAAAACCAACTAAAAGTTCTGACAAATTATCTCCGTTAGCAGAAATCTCACTCAACATAAGAGCGATAACAGGCTGCATAATTTTACTGTTGTCCAACTCTAAATCAAAGTTATATGACAAACCTAAATCTTTGGAAAAAGAACGAACCACATGAGTAGTGAACTTATCAATTGTTGAAACACTTAATTTATTATAATTATGAATAATATGACTATATATATTTTTAGCAGCATCAAAAACTGTTTGATTTTGATAGCTTGTATCTTTAGTAATGTTGTACAAAATATTATCCTTATCCTCTTCTAATGATAAACATCTCAAATAATAAATTATACGATCTTTCATTTCAGCAGCAGCTTTATTAGTAAATGTAATAGCTAATATTTTTTGGTAATATTTAACATCTCCATTAAAATATCCATGTAAGGATAATTTAATAAAACTAACTGAAAGCATATATGTCTTACCTGCACCAGCTGAGGACCTATATGTCTGAAAATTTTTTATCAAAGCTTATGTATTCTATCGCCATAAATTTAATTAATTTTGATAGTCTTTTTAAGCTTAATTAAATTATTCTTTTAAAATAAAAAAAAACAATTAGTTTTGCTTTAAATGAACTTTATGAGTAAAGATATGTTTAGAGATAAGCTGCGAGAAATTATTTTTGGCTATAGAACCAGGGCAGGAAAAATTTTTGACATAGTATTATTAGCTGCAATTATTCTTTCACTTGTTGGAGTGATAATGGATAGTGATAAAGAAATTCATAATAAGTACGGATCTCTTCTTTTAACAATTGAATGGGTTTTTACTATTTTCTTTACCATTGAATACGCACTAAGAATTTACAGTTCTAGAATTAGAAAAAAATATATTTTTTCTACTATGGGTATAATTGATTTACTGTCAATTATACCAACATACTTAACACTTTTTGTTGCAGGTCCTATTGGTCATTTAAGTGATATTAGAATAATGAGATTAATTAGAGTTTTTAGAATCTTTAGATTAACACCGTATCTTAAAAGTGGACACAGGATGCAAATTGCTTTAAGATCATCTAGACCAAAAATAATTGTGTTCATATTATATATTTCATTAGTTGTAGTAGTACTGGGAACTTTAATGTATATTGTTGAAGGTCAAAAAAATGGTTTCGAAAGCATTGCAGATTCAATCTATTGGGCTGTTGTAACTTTAACTACTGTAGGTTATGGAGATGTTGTACCTAGCACAGGATTAGGAAAAACTATTTCTGTTTTAATCATGCTACTTGGTTATGCAATTATTGCTGTTCCTACAGGAATAGTATCAGCTGAGTTTGCTAAAAATGAGCAAGAAAAACTAAAAAATCAAGGTGATATTTTAGAAAAAGAAGAACAAATTATTTCTAAGGAAAATGAAATACTAAAGAAACTAACTTCTTTAGAAAGAAAAATTAATAGCTTGAAAAAATAATTATCTTACAATAAATATTTGCTTCATTTCATTGTGTTTCCATCCTTCAAAGTCCTGGTAGTAGATTTCATAAACATACGCTCCTGCTGGTAGCTCCTCA
>PBVH01000052.1 GCA_002728175.1 Flavobacteriales bacterium
TAGTATGAATATATAAATCTGTACTATTAAGAATTAAAGTATCATTAGATGCAGTTATCCATATATATTCTTCATTATCACAACCTTCATCAACTAAATGAGTTGATGTTGAATAATTGACAACCAAATTAAGCTCACGAATACTATCACACCCATCTACTGTTATAAATGGTTCTAAATAAGTTCCAGAAGAATCGTATGTATTACCATTAACTGCCCATGTGTAAGAATCACAAACTGTATCACTTTCGCTTATAAAGACACTATTGTTAATGGTCAAGTTAAGATAAATAGTAGAATCACATAGAATAGAGTCTTGACCGCCATTGAAATACGCATATGCAGAAAATACAACGCTATCAACGGTAGATGATGTATATGTTATTCCTGTTCTGTCCCATAAATAGTCGTCACATGAATTTATAAAAATATCAACTCTATTTTCAGGGGCAATAATAATATTATAATTTAAAACACTATCACATCCATTTGCACCCTGACCAACTACAATACTTTGATTATAAACTGTAGTGGTAAATACATTTCCAGCTAAATCAACAAATTGTTCACATGCAAATGTATCAATTGGACTATTGGTTGCAATAAATGCTTCATTATATGTGATATCTAAAACATGAACACTATCACAACCCATTTCATTTGTATAAGTCACTGTATATGTTTGTGCCCCCTGAGTTAGCATTTCAAATAAGGTATCCCCATAGATATTGATCCAATAATAATCTTCACATGTGAATACTGTTGTAGTATCGGATGATGTTGAACCTAAATATAAGTTTTGATAAGCAGTGCTATCACACCCTGGATTTGTTAGTGTATTGTATTCTAATAAGTGAGAACCAATTCCAATGCTTGTTACAGAAGTTGTGTAAGTAATTCCGTTCCATGTGTAAAAATCACATGCGCTATCCTGTACAGTATTGAAAGTTGACTGACCATTCCAACTTGTGTCAGTATAATTAATGGTTAAGGTTAAAATAATATTACTATCACATCCGGCAGCATTTGGAATCTGATAAAAATAAACACCAGAAGTATCATATGTTGCACCACCAACGGTATACGAATCACATGCAACTACTGTGTCAAACGCATTCGAAGAATAATTAATTGTAACATTTAGTGTATGGGTGGAGTCACAGCCATTAACTGCCCCATTTTGATAAGTATGAACTAAAACATCAGACGTTGTAACAGTTTGACCTTCCCATGTGTAAGAATCACATGCAGTTACAGAAGATGAACCAATTTGGCTGTTGTTTATAGTAAGATATAAAATATGAATTGAATCACAATTAGCTGAGTTCGTATATGTTTTAGTATCAACCACTGAAGTTGTATAAGTAGTACCATCCCAAGTAAAAGTATCACAAGCTATAACTGTTGAGGATCCAGATGAAAAATTTGTGATAGTTAGGTTCAGAGTATGTACTGAATCACAACCATCAACATTAGTATAGGTGTTTGAATACACACCAGTAGAATTATAGGTTACACCATCCCATGTGAAACTATCACATGAAGTTATAGTGGTACTAGATGAGTTGCTATTATTAATAGTTAGATTCAAAGTATGAATAGAATCACAACCTTCAGAATTCGTATATACTTTGTCGTATGATCCTGAAGATGTATAAGTTGTTCCATCCCAAGTGAAATTATCACAAGCTGTAATTGTTGAAGAGCCACTTGAAGAATAATATACAGTTAAAACTAATATTGCCGTTGAGTCACATCCAACTGAATTGGTTGTAAAATATTCATAAGTACCGCTTGAATCATGTTGGACACCATTCCATATTATATAATCACATACTGTGTCAATAGTAGTAGATTCAGTTGAATTACGTATTGTCAAATCAAGAGTAACAGTACTATCACATCCATTTAGAGCTGTGTAAACATTAGAATATATTCCAGTTAAATCATAAACTACACCATCCCATATGAAGGAATCACATGTATCAACTGTAACATTAGTAGAAAATTCATAATTACATTCATACGAAAAACCAGAAGTTGTATCTATCGAATGAGTTGGAGCCCAATTACAAGCAGTTGGATCTAAACAACCAAAAGCAGTACCACAATCAGTACTAAAACTTGCATGTGAATCAATAGTCCAAAGCCCACTAACTACTTTAGCATTTGCTACAGCAGGATCAGTAACTTCAATACAAAAAAGTAATGGGTTACCACTAGCATCAAATGTTAATAATTGTTGAGAACTTATAGGTAATAAAGATATACTAATATTAGCAATCCCTTGATTTGCAACATTTGAACAATCAAAATTAGTCAAACTTGTAAACCCTTCTAAACCAGTGTAGTCATCAATCAAAAGATTACTTAGATCTAAATTTGTTACATTTGCTATTGCTGCTGAATCTACTAAATCATTTCCAGGAATTCCATCACCCCAACCATTTCCTTCAGCAACATTCTCAAAAATATCATTAGGCATGTATACAGTTTGCGCAATTAGCGAAACTGAAACAAGCATTATTACTAGAGTAAATAACTTTTTCATATATGTAAAATTTTAATTTTTTGCAATAATACGTAAAATTTATGTCTTTTTAGGATTAAATTTAGGTTTTTGACAACTAACATTTAATAGAAAAAAAAGAGTATGCTGTAACATACTCTTTTTTTAAATTGATTAGGTTGAAAGAATTTTATTGTAGAAGCATCTTTTTATTTATCTTACCAAAATTCGTATTTATCTCTAAAAGATAAACACCTTTGTCATACTGTGATAGATCTAGAGATTTAACATATTGCCCAACAAACTGTTTCATGTCTTCCTTTATAATTTCCTCTCCTAATAAGTTCACAACCCTTAATGTGAAGTCTTGAACTTCTTCACTGGTAAAGCTAATATTAAAAACATCTCTGGATGGATTTGGATATACATCCAAGTTACTTATACCATAATCCTCTCCCGTTCTTACACTAGAAGGCTGTGTCCAAAAAATAAGCGGTGTCCAGCTGGCAGACTTATATGGACCTCCACTTGGGTCACACCATGTTCTTGATTGTCCTCTATATCTTACACCAGCAACTAAACCATTTTTAGTTCTACTCCAAGTACCGTAATTAACTCCAAATCCTCCTGCATTCTGCCAGTCTGATCCAGTTGGATTAGAAATTGTATCTACTCTAAGCTTAATACGTACAAAACTATATGGACCATTACTATCATCCCAAGTAAAGACTGCTCTAGAGGAAAGAGGTGTAATTACATTAAAATTACCAACATTTGGACATTCTGATAGTGTTGCAAATGTTTGTATTGCTGACCATGTTGAAGAACCAGTTGTATAGCAATACCATGCTTTAACTCTGTATTCATAAGTTGTACCAGGAATTAAGTTCGTTAGCAACTTACCAGTTTGGTTAAATGGACCACAATTAGAGGTGTTGAGTACATTTTTGTTACTCCATGCTGAAGTTCCTTGAACTCTATACTGTATTCTATATTGATTTGGTGTACATGATGATGAACTCATATTATCCCATTTAATTCTAACACGAGTATGAATTGTATCTACTGCATGTATACCAGTTGGTGTTGGTGTTGTGCATGCTGTTGAATAAGCACAAGAACCATCATCAATACAGGCGGAAGAATCATAATTTAAAGCAAGAGCATCTGTACATCCAGATATTATAAGACAACTTCCATCATCAGTATTAGCTTGAACATCAAAATTACATGCTGTAGAATCAGTACATCCAAAAATTGGATAAATACAACTTCCATCATCTACCTGTGCATTTGTATCATAGTTTATAGCAGTAATATCGTTACATCCTAAAACAACACTTGAACTATCTAGAGTAATTGTAAAACACCCAGTAAGTGATGAATTCGGATTAGACATAGTTCCAGTAATCACTCCATTATTATAGAATCCGGTATAAACAGTCTGATCAACAAAGTATGTATGTGTGTAATTATTTCCACACATCTCCCACAAACCTGACTGAGAAAAATTTGACCATACCCCTACATTGTTATAAGTAAAGTAATAGTTAGATGGAATACCAGTACAACCCCAATCATATGAAACATTCCATGATCCAACTGTTAAATCAATTGGAGCAGGCAAACAACAACTTCCATCATTAAGTGTAGCTGATGGATTATAATTAATAGCAATTGGATCAGTACAACCTAGTACGACATTTCCAATTGTAATTGTATCTGAGTATATACAACCTAAAGCATCTTCAACTGTAATAGAATAAACACCAATACATAAATTCTGAGCCCATGAAAACGATGGAATTGATGTATAGGTACCAATTAATGTATTCCAATTATAAGATAATAATCCACCGTTATTAGATGATATGGACAAGGCAGCAAAGGCTTGGCATGAATCTAAATTTGTTGTATCAACAAACCATGAAGGATTTGAAAATCCGCAAGTATAACAGCTTCCATTATCAATATTAGCTGTTGGGTCAAAATTCGTTGCTAAACTATCTGTACATCCATAAATTGCGGTTAAACATGAACCATCATCTGTATTAGCATTGATATTGAAGTTTGCTGCTAATGGATCTGTACAGCCATATATAAACGGAATACATGTAGAATCATTACATGTTGCTAATGGATCAAAATTAAAAGCTGAAGAATCAATACAGCCATATACACAATACCAACAAGAACCATCAGATGTATTTGCTAGTGGATTAAAGTTAGCTGCATTAAAATCTAAACAACCAAAAATAACAGGTGTACATGATCCATCATCAATATTAGCAAATGGATTGTAATTATATGCTGTTGAGTCAGTACATCCAGTTAATGGCATAATGCAACTCCCATCATCTACGTTAGCAGAGACATTGTAATTAATTGCTAATGAATCCGTACAACCAAAAATTGTTGCTATACATGAACCATCATCAGTATTAGCTAAAGGATTAAAATTTAGAGCTGTACTATCAATACAACCAAAAACTGACATAATACAAGAACCATCATCAAACAATGCTAAAGGATCATAATTAAACATAGTTGAATCAGTACAACCTATATAATTACTGAGCAATATTGTGGTATCTGCACCACATAAATCAGCATCAATTAAAGTTAAAGAATAAATATCATTACATAAAGCCGACACAACATAATTATTTGTTCCTGTCACCCCGTTACTCCAATAATAATTGATTGGATAGGTAGCAGAACCTTGAGGAACTACGGCGGCAATCCATCCATCACAAGAAGTTGGACTTGATGGATTATTTGAATATACACTATAATTTATACTACAGTAATAGCATAAGCCATTATCAAAGTTTGCACTAGGGTCAAAATTCAATGCTAATGGATCAATACAGCCTAAGATAGTATCTGCTTCAATTAAATCTAAAGTATCTGTAACAGAACATCCATTTGCATCAATATGAGATAAGATATAAAATCCAGATAGTAAATTGTTAAGTATTGCCGTTCCAGAACCAGATGATGATAAGCCAGAGAAAGAAGACCAAGAATAATTATAGCCTAAAGTTCCCCCACTAACATTTGCAACAATACTCCCATTTGATGCTCCAGGTGCAGTATTTTGAACAATTGTATAATTTACATCCAAGGAATTTGGTTCACTAATAGTAATAACATCCTCTAATATACAACCGTTTGCATCTTCAACTTTATAAACATAAGTACCTACAGACAGTGAATCAAACAAAAATGAAGTGCTGTCTTGATTATATAATCCATTTAAACTATAAAAATATGGTCCCACTCCGCCATTAACACTATCAATAGAAATATATCCATCATTTGCAGAATTACAAGAAATATTTGCTGATGAAACAGAAATAATTTCTAAGGAATCTGGAGCATTTATTGATACTGTATCAAAATAGGTGCAACCTGCACCATCTTGAACTGCAATAAAATAATCATTTGGACATAAATTTGCTTGTGCCCATACTGGAGTAAATGACAGTCCTCCATCAAAAGAATATAAAATTGGTGCACCTGCCCCACCAAAAACAGAATTAATTGAAATCTGACCATTACATCCCCAATTACAACTAACACCATATCCGTTAATTTCTTGGACATCAATTTGGTATGTAAACTCAGATGGTTGATTAAGAAAAATTACACTTGTAAAAACAGAAGAATCCGCATCTCTTACAGTGATTGCGTATGATGAGTCACCGCATAAATTATTAAATACTGAACTATTTTGAAATGGCAATCCATTAATACTGTATACAAAAGGAGATGTACCACCAAATGTATTAAAGATTAATTCCCCATCACAATATCCGCTACAGCTAACATTTGAACCAATAGTAATTGATCCTGAAACGCCAACTGGTTCAGTTAATACAATTGTTTCAATAGTTTGGCATAAGTTTGCATCTTGATAATATATGTTATAGGTACCCGCTCCCAAATTATTAAAAACAGGACTGGATTGATAAGTGGCACCATCTATACTGTATTGATATGGTGATGTTCCACCACTAACTTGTGCTGTAAGTTGACCATTAAAATTTCCATTACCAACTATGGATTGAGAAATATAACCACTTGCTGTAAGTGTACTTGGACTAACTATTGGTGCAACATCTGTTACTTGACATCCATTATCATCAGTTACAGTCACATTATATGTTCCTGAAGATAAAAAGCTAATATCTTCAGATGAAGACACATAACCATTAGGACCAGTCCATTGATAAGTGTAGTTTCCTGTTCCTCCAGAAACTGTTAGATCAATTGAACCATCACTTAACCCATTACAGGTTATATCAGCTGCTGAAATTATAGTTGTGATTTGATTTGGATCAGTTATTGTTATAAATTCTTGATCTAATATGTTATTGGATAAAGAATCTTTTAAATCAATTCTGAAATTACCTGCAAATAAACCTGAAAAGAAAAATTGATTGTTGGATCCAAA
>PBVH01000055.1 GCA_002728175.1 Flavobacteriales bacterium
AAATATTTTTACTAATGTTTTTACCAGCTGTAGACGCTGCGAGAATTTCTATAGAGAGAATTTTAAAGAAAGCTTCGCCTTTTTTACCTGATAAAAACCATTTTCATCATTTACTAATGAAAAAAGTAAATGCTAATTATGTTTTTGTGATTTATATTATTTTTTCAATTTTACCTTTTATTCTAAGCTTAACGATTTTAAAAACTTATTATTCTTTTATATTATCTATAATTATATATTTTTCTATTTTATTATTTTTAAAAAAAAGTGCTTAAGTGAATATTATAATATTACATTTCCTTCTTTTTTTATTTTTAATTTATAGTAACGGAAAAATTTATTTTAAATATATTCATAATAATAATATTAATTTAAATTTTTTTGAAACTAGTTTATTTGGCTTGATTATAACTGGATTTATTGCGCAAATATTTAATTTTATTATACCTTTAAATAATTATATTTTATATCTCAACATTCTTATTTGTTTACTTTTTCTATTTAATAATTTTAATTACTACAAGCTAGAAATAAAAAAAATTGAATTTTTTTTTTACTTATTTGTATTCATCTTTACAGTAATATTAATTTATGGAAGTCCTTTTTCTGACGATTTAAATCACTATCATGCTAGCTATATTTCAAATATAGATAATTCCAAGTTAATAATCGGTAGTAATTTTCTTCATCATCATTATGGTTTATCCTCTATTTGGTTAATATTGCATTCTTACTTAAATTTTAATACATCTTTGCTACAGGATATTCATGTCTTAAATGGAATTATTTTTTTTCTTGTTTTATGCGTTCTATTTAAAAAAATATTATTCAATAGTAATTTAAAAAATAAATTAAATTTTACTCCAATTTTTACATTTTTGATTTTTTTTCTAATATTAAAATATTCTAGGCTTAAGGAATTTGGAATTGATAGACCTGGATTTTTGATAATTATATTTACTATTTATTATTTTTTAAATAATTTTTTTTATAAAAAAAATATTCAGATTTTTCATTTTATAAATTTGTTTATTTTAACATTTTTTCTATTTTCGATTAAAATAATTTTTTTACCATTTTTAATTTTATCTTTAATTTATTTTATTTATGAAATTAAACTTAAATTACTTTTTACTAGCAAAGAAATTTTAATTATTTTAATTTTTGGTCTTTCATTTGCACTAAAAAATATATTAATAAGTGGATGCTTAATTTATCCTATTGAAATAACTTGCATCGAAGTATTGCAGTGGAATAGTAAAGAAATAGCTTCTAATTTAAGTTTTGGTGCAGAAGTAGTTAATAAAAGTTACAATACTTATCAAGGAAATTTATCTCCAATTGTTTATATAAAAAATATGAATTGGATAGAAAATTGGTATTTAACAAATTATAAACAATTACTCGACTATATTTTAGTGTTACTTGTCTCTTGTTTTTTTACATTTATCATTTTTAAAAAAAATAAAAGTGCAAAATATGATAAAAAAATAATTATTTTAAGTTTAATACTGTTGATGTTATCACTATTTATAGCCTCAAAAACTCCTGTAATTAGAATGTTTCATCATGTATTTTATTTGATTGGCATTATATTAATAACATTTTTTCTTAATTTCTCATCAATAAATCTGAAAAAAAATTATTTCATAATATTATTAATAATATGTTTTAGTTTCACGTTAAATAAAAATGTAAATAGAATAATAAAATCAAATTATAAAAATGATCCAATATCGCATATTAAAGAAATTAATTGGTATCAAACACCAAAAAAAAGAAATTTAGATGGTTTTATTTATTATGATGGTTGGATTGATGCAAGTCCTCTTGGTAATGAAAATCTCGACAAATTAAATTATACGAAAAAATTTACATTTGATATTATTTATAAAAAATAATTAATTATTAATTTTTTTTATTATTTTTAAGGTTTCACGAACGTTTAATTTCCAGCTAAATGATTGATATCTCAATTTTGCATTTTTTAAAATTTCAATTTTATGTATTTCATCTTTTAAATTTTTTAAAATAATATCCTCTATATTTTTAATATCATCTGGGTTAAAATAATCTGCAGCATTTGAGTTAATTTCTGGAAGTGATGATGTGTTTGAAACAATCACATTACAATTTTGTGTCATTGCTTCCAAAGTAGTTAATCCAAAAACTTCTGAGTAAGAGGTAAACAAATATAAACTAGCAAATTTATATAAATCCGGTAGATATTCACTGTCTATATTAGCAAATATCTGAATAGAGTGATCAAGTCCTTCTTTGTATATATAATCTTTTAAAGTGTTGTAATATTTTTTGTCGAGAATTTGCATTACAATAACAAATTTAAAGTTGAAGTTTCTATCTTTATTAAGATTATTAAAAGCCTTAAATATATTTAGTATATTGTGATATTTTACACATGACATCACTGAAAAAATATAATTTTGATTGTAATTAAAATTTTCCAATCTTTTTTTTTTTATACTTTTTTTTAAAAACTTATCATCAACACCTAAATAAACTTTTTCAATACTTTTGTCTTTTAAGTTAAGAAGATTTATTATTTCACTTTTTGCATAATTTGAATTAACTATTAATTTGTCACAAGCACGAATAGACAACTCCATAATTTTTTTTGTAAAAATTTTTCTTATAATATTTCCTGGCATTTTTTCAAAATGAACCCATGGCAAATTAGTGTGTAAACACAATACACTCTTAATATTTAATCTTTTAATAATTAAAGGAATAAAATTCATTGGAGAATAAAGAATATCTATATTATTTTTTTTCAAACTAATAGGTAAAATAAATTGCATCCATATTAATCTAAAAAAAGTTATTGACAGAATATTAGATTTTATCTCGTAATGAATTTTTTTATTAATCCTAAGATCATTTTTGATCTCATTATATAAATTATTACATATATAAATAGTTACATTATCTTCCAGTAAACATTCAGAAAAACTTTTACAAAAATTTGAATTGTATGACTTTGTGCCACTATTATTGCCAGTGCAAATTAAATCTATTGCTAGTTTCATAAATTATCTTGCTTATAGCAACTTAATTTAATAAATAAGCTAAAAAAATAAACAATAAAAAAATTTAATTAACTTTATATAAATATAACAAAATGGAAAAAATACTCATTACTGGTGCTGGTGGTTTTATTGGAGGTCATTTAGTTAAGGAATTATTAAACAGAGGATATTATATTAGAGCAGTAGACATCAAACAAAAAGAAGATTGGTTTCAAACATTTGAGGCATCGGAAAATTTCACTCTTGATATGTCAGATAAAAATAATTGTTTTAAAATGGTTGAGGGTGTTGATCATGTAATAAATATGGCTTGTAATATGGGTGGTATGGGATTTATAGAAAACAATAAAGCTCTTTGTATGCTTTCAGTTTTGGTAAACACACATTTGTTGATGGCTTGCAAAGAATTCAATATAAAAAAATATTTTTTTTCTTCTAGCGCATGTGCATACAATAAAGACTTACAAAATGATGCTACTATTCAAGGTTTAAAGGAATCTGATGCTTACCCTGCTAACCCAGAAGACGGATATGGATGGGAAAAATTATTCAGCGAAAGAATGTGTAGACATTTTCTTGAAGATTATGGATTGGATGTAAAAGTTGCAAGATATCATAATATTTATGGACCAAACGGAACTTATGATGGTGGCAGGGAAAAAGCACCCGCAGCTCTATGCAGAAAGATTATAAATTCAATTATAAAAAATGAGGATTTAATTGATGTATGGGGTGATGGTGAACAAACAAGATCTTTTTTGTATATTGATGATTGCGTTGAAGCAACCTTAAAATTATTTGACTCTAATTTCCATGGACCAATCAATATTGGAAGTGAAGAAAAAGTATCAATAAATGATATGATCGATAAAATAGAGAACATTTCAAGTAAAAAAGTAAAAAAAAATTATCAATTAGATAAACCCAAAGGTGTAAGAGGAAGAAATAGTGATAATACTCTAATAAGAAAACAACTAAATTGGGAGCCAAAATTTACTCTTTATCAGGGTTTAGAAAAAACTTACAATTGGATTTACTCAGAAATTAGAAAAAAACATAATCAATAAATGAGTATAGTTCTTGGACTAAATTGTAACCATGCAGACTCTTCTGCATGCATAATCAAAGATGGTAAATTATTATTTGCAATTGAAGAAGAGCGATTAAATAGAGTAAAACATTGGGCAGGTTTACCAACTGGGTCAATAAAAAATTGCTTAGATAATTTAAATTTAAAAATTTCAGATATTACAGATATTACTATTAATACCAATCCAAAATCAAATATATTAAAAAAAAGTTTATATTTATTTGGCAATTATATTTTCGGAAAAAAAAAATTTGAAATTTACCAAAGATTAAAAAAAAAATATTTTATAATAGATGAAATAAATAATTATTTTTTTCCTGAAAAAATTTCTAAGAAAGTAAAAATAAATTATATAGATCATCATTTATCTCATATTGCATCAGCTTATTTTCCGTCAGGATTTGATAAAGCTATAGGCCTTTCTATCGATGGTTTTGGTGATTTTGTAAGTTTAGCCATTGCAAAATGTAACAATGAAAATATAGAGTTTGTCAAAAAAATATACTTCCCAGATTCATTGGGCGTTTTGTATGAAGCATTTACGCAATTATCTGGTTTTAATGGATATGGAGACGAATACAAATTTATGGGATTATCTTCATATGGTAGTCCTGTTTTTTTTGACAAAATAAAAAATAATCTATTTCTTAATTATAAAAATTTAAAACTAAATTTAAAATACTTTAATCATACAAATAAGAACTTTGTTTACAAATTTGAAGGTTCTCCAAAACAACCAGAGTTATTTAATAATAAAATTTGTGAAATATTTAATGTAAATACTAAAGATGAGATTAAATATGATAATAATTTAAAAAAAAATATTGCAAAATCGGTCCAAAAAATTTTTGAAGAAAAACTCTTAGATATATGTAATGACATAATTAAAATGAATTATTCTGAAAACTTAGTATATGCGGGTGGTTGTGCTCTGAATTCTTTAGCTAATAAAAGAATAGTGGAAAGTAATATTTTTAAAAATGTTTTTATCCCATATGCTCCAGGTGATGGTGGTGGATCAATTGGATCAGCATTATATTTTCTTAACCAAAAAAAACAAAAAGTATCAAATTTAAAGTCACCCTTTTTGGGTAATGATTTTTCAAATTTGGAAATAGAAAAGGAAATAAAAAAAAACAAAAAGCTTGATTCATTTAAAGTTATTTTTATTCCAAATCAATCTGATTTGAATGAAAAAATAGTAAATTCAATATACGAAAATAAAATTGTTGGATATTTTCAAGGAAGAATGGAATTTGGCGCAAGAGCTCTTGGTAACAGATCAATATTAGCTAATCCATGTGAAAAAAATATAAAAGAAATTATTAACCTTAAAATAAAGAGGAGAGAAAATTTTAGGCCTTTTGCACCTTCTATAATTGAGAATGAAAAATTAAATTGGTTTTATACAAATTTTAAAAATCCTTATATGTCTGCAGTTGAAAATATTATAGAAAGAAAGAGAAATCTTATACCTGCAGTAACTCATGTTGATGGTACGGGAAGAGTCCAAACTGTATCTAAAGATTTAAATCCTAAATTTTTTTCTTTAATAAACAAATTTTTTGAAATATCAGGAGTTCCTATTTTATTAAATACCTCTTTTAATGAAAATGAACCTATTGTTAATAAACCATCTGAAGCAATAG
>PBVH01000053.1 GCA_002728175.1 Flavobacteriales bacterium
AGGAACCATTAACGTGACAGGAAACAACCAAATTAATGCACATGATAATTCACTTTTAGCAAAAATTGATACTGATGGAAATCCAGTTTGGGTTATTGGATTTGGAGGTGATAACACTGGTGGAGGTTGTCCTTATCCTATATATGACGCTGATGATCATTCATACGATGTTACAGTTGATAAAGATGGATTTATATATGTTACTGGCTTTTTTTCAGGATATGATGCAGATTTTGATAACTTTACAATAACAAATCCAGAGTGGGGTAATGATTGTCAACCAATGGGATATATTGGAAAATTAGATGCAAGCGGAAATTGGTTGTGGGTAGATAAATTCGATGGTATAAAAGATCAAAGAGGGTCTCGTGATAACAGAATTGCTATAGATAAATATTCAAATATTTATGTTGTTGGTGGATTTCAAAATAGGGGGGCTAATCAAGTTGCTCAGTATGGTCCTTTTTCACTTTCATCTAATGGAGAATGGGATGCATTCGTATTTAAGATGGATAAGGATGGTAATTGGATTTGGGCAAAAGGTGTTGGTAGTAACAAAACAGATCGTGCAAATGGGATAGCTGTCGATGTGTGCGATGATATTTATATTACAGGTGAATATAGAAATCCTATGGTTTTTTTAGGTGCAAATGCATCAAACGGATCTGACACGTTAAGTCATAGACAAAAACGAGATGTTTTTGTCGCTAAAATTAATAGCCAAGGAGAATGGAAATGGGCCAAAAGAGCAAGAAGTTCGGGAACAGACAAGCCATATCAAATGTCTGTTGATGCCAACAAACAAGTTTTTCTTGGAGGAACGATGAAAGGAGAAGCAACTTTCAGTAGCAATCTAGTTGTTGGTCCTCAAATTCCAAATGACACTAGTGCCTCTGCATGGGTTGCTCAACTAGATGGTTCAACTAATACTGGAGATTGGGTGTGGGCAAAAATGGGAGGATGTGATACAGATGATGATGATAGAACTAATGATGTGTGTCCTGATGGATTTGGTAATGTTTATGCTATAGGTTTTTATGAAGATTTTGCCAATTTTGATGGTACAATTTTAAATGCTTCAGGAAGAAAAAAAGATATATTTGTTTGGAAAATGAGTATGGTTGAGGGGAGTTTTTCAGTAAATAATACTTATGATACTATTTTTACAGATAGTATGGTTTTTAGTCCTATTGATACAGGTTTGTTTTTTTCAAATAGTTACGTTTTAGATGGTTGTGATACGTTATTTGTTGATTCTGTAATACATCAACGTTTAGGGGTTAATATTGTATATGATATTAATATAAATGGCACAACAACCTCAATTAATGCGAATACAGAACTTATTAACTTTTTTACAACAACTAAATCCTATTTTCAAGGAGATAATGTTGTGTTGTCAGCAAATATAGCTCCAGGCTATTATTTAAAAAGTTGGTCTGCAAAAAATAATTTAATAACAAACTCTAGTAATAATTACAGTTTTGTTGCAGATTATAATGATACTATAGTTCTTAATATTAGTTTGAATCCAACTGTAGTATATACTATTAACGAAATAGGTACAAATTCTAGTATTAATATTGATGGAGTGAATATAAATATATTTCCAGCCTCATTTACTTACAACTATAACGAATTGATTACATTAAGTCCTATCATTGATCCAGTTTTTGCATTTGGTTCTTGGTCTTCTGACAGTAATTTCTTTGTTAATGGGGGTTCTGCAAATAATTCTTTTTATTGTCAGTTTAATGATACGATAGTTTTAAATATAGTCAATATCAGTGCTAAAATTTTCGGTAATGACACTTTGTGTTCCAATGAGAATGAAGATGCAGAGTTAGAAATATTCTTTACTGGTAATCCTCCATTTCTCTTTTCATATACGGATGGTATTAATGAATATAGCGACTCTACATCAGAAAATTTGTATGTAATTAAAACTCAGCAAGCTGGTTTATATACCATAACCTCTTTTAGTGATGCTAATGGAAATGGTGCAACAAGTGGTCAAGCTAGGGTAGTTGTTTTAGATGCTCCGCAAGCAGATTTTGAAGCATACCCTGATAGTATGACTATTTTATATTCAACAACTAATATAACAGATAAGTCACTTGGTAATATTGTTAGTTGGCAATGGTATTTTGGTGATAATACCCCTGTGGTGTATGTTCAAAATCCTACTCATATCTATAAAGACTCTATTGGTATATATGAGGTTTCTTTAATTATAAGTGATGACCAAGGTTGTGTAGATACAACCGCAAAATATGTACATATTACTGATGATTATTGGATTTATATACCAAACTCTTTCACTCCAGATAATGACAAAAAGAATGATTTCTTCTGCATTTCATATAATGGTATAAGAGAAAATACCTTCGTTTTTAATGTATATAATCGTTTTAGTGATCTTGTGTATTCTACAAACAATATAAATGATTTAAATTGTGAAAACAATGGTTGGGATGGTCGTCACATAAAAACAGGTGAGGAGCTACCAGCAGGAGCGTATGTTTATGAAATCTACTACCAGGACTTTGAAGGATGGAAACACAATGAAATGAAGCAAATATTTATTTTAAGATAATTACTGGCGTTTGTTTATTTATTTCTAACTAGCATTTCTTAATTTCATGTTTATATTTGCAGATCATATTTTTTAATCATATGAAAAAATTCAAAAAATATTCTTCTTTCGATTTATCCAAAATTAATGATCGCATATTAGCATATTGGGAGGAAAATAAAATCTTTGAAAAAAGTGTTAACAATAGAAAAAATAGTTTGGCCTATATCTTTTTTGAAGGACCTCCCTCTGCAAATGGACAACCTGGTATTCATCATGTAATGGCAAGAACTATCAAGGATTTATTTTGTAGATATAAAACATTACAAGGCTATAAAGTTGATAGAAAAGCCGGCTGGGATACCCATGGATTACCTGTAGAATTAGGTGTGGAAGAGATGCTCAACATTACAAAAGAAGACATTGGTAAGTCCATTTCAATTAAAGAATACAATGATGCTTGTCGTGAAAATGTGATGAAGTACAAGGACATGTGGGAAAAAATCACAAAAGAAATGGGGTATTGGGTAAATATGAAAGACCCGTATGTAACATATGACAACAAGTATATCGAGAGCGTATGGTGGTTATTAAAAAAAATGCATCAAAAAAATGTACTATATAAAGGTCACACTATTCAGCCGTTTTCACCAAAAGCAGGAACAGGACTAAGTACACACGAACTTAATCAGCCTGGTTGCTATAAAAATGTCAAAGACACAACAGCTGTTGCTCAATTTAAGCTTTTACAAAATAATAATTCAAAATTTTTATATAAACAAACCGACCTACAAATATACCTTTTAGCCTGGACAACAACACCTTGGACGCTACCATCTAACACTGCTCTAGCAGTTGGGAAAAATATAGAATATTTACTTTTAGAAACTTTTAATAAATATACAGGAGAAAAAATAGCTGTAATACTTGCCAAAGAGTTATTAACTAAATTTTTCAGTTCTGAATTGGAGGTTTCTAAAATTGATAAATATATTGTTGGTGAAAAAAAGATTACATACAGGATCATTTCTAATTTTAGTGGCGAAGTATTAAATGGACTTAGTTATGACCAACTGTTAAAATATAAACAACCAACAGATGGAGACGCGTTTAAAGTTCTAATTGGAGATTTTGTTACTACTGAAGATGGAACGGGTATTGTTCATATAGCTCCCAGCTTTGGTTCAGATGATAATCGTTTAGCAAAGCAAAACAATATAGGAAGTTTAACTTTAGTTGACAAACAAGGAAGATTTACAAAAGACGTAACTGATTTTTCTGGAATGTATGTGAAAAATGAATATTACTCTAGCGAAAGTATGCCTGATCTTTCTGCTGATATTCAAATTGTTATCAAACTAAAGCAAAGTGGTCTGTGTTTCCATTCAGAAAAATATGAGCATTCATACCCGCACTGTTGGAGAACAGACAAACCAATTTTATATTACCCAATGGACAGTTGGTTTGTTAAAACTACTGAGTATAAAGAAAAAATGATTGCGCTAAATAATACAATTAATTGGAAGCCAAAATCTACTGGTGAGGGGCGTTTTGGAAATTGGTTGGAAAATTTAGTAGACTGGAATCTTTCTCGTTCAAGATTCTGGGGTATACCTATTCCAATCTGGAGAACCGCTGATGGCAACAATGAAATTTGTATCGGTTCAATGGAAGAATTAAAAGAAGAAATAAATAAGTCTATTAAAGCTGGAAACATGAGCTCAAATCCATTAGAAAAATTTGAAGCAAATAATTTTAGTGATGATAATTATTCTGTTTTTGATTTACATCGTCCCTTTGTAGATGAGATTATTTTAACCGCTAAAAACGGTGAAGCAATGACAAGGGAGTTAGACTTAATTGACGTATGGTTTGACTCCGGTTCTATGCCATATGCTCAACTACATTATCCTTTTGAAAATAAAAAAGAATTTGAAACTAACTTTCCGGCAGATTTTATTGCAGAAGGTGTTGATCAAACAAGAGGATGGTTTTTTACACTTCACGCGATATCTACAATTCTTTTTGATAATATTTCTTTTAAAAACGTTATCTCTAATGGATTAGTCTTAGATAAAGATGGAAATAAAATGTCTAAACGACTTGGAAATGCTGTAGATCCATTCAAAACTCTAAAAAAATATAGTGCTGATGCAACAAGGTGGTATATGATTACTAACTCTCAACCTTGGGACAATTTAAAATTTAACGAACTTGGTATTCAAGAAGTACAAAGAAAGTTTTTTGGGACCATTTTTAACACCTATTCTTTTTTTAGTTTATATGCCAATATTGATTCTTTTAATTTTTCTGAAAAATATATACCAGTACAAGAAAGAGACGAGCTTGATAGGTGGATTCTATCTGAACTTAACAGTTTAATAAAAACTGTTGAAACAAGCCTTAATAAATATGAATCTAATAAAGCAACTAGAGAAATTCAAAATTTTGTGATTAATAAACTAAGTAATTGGTATGTAAGACTGAGTAGAAGACGTTTTTGGAAAGGCAACTACAATTTTGAAAAAATTTCTGCCTATCAAACTTTATACGAGTGTTTAGAAAAAATAGCAATTATATCCTCTCCTATAGCGCCATTTTTTATGGATAATCTATTTCAAGATTTAAATAATGTTGCGAATAAATTAAAAATAACGTCTGTACATTTGGCTAATTATCCAAAAATAGAAGAGAAAAATATTGATTTATTGTTAGAGAAAAAGATGCAGTTAGCCCAAAATATAACTAGCCTTGCATTATCTATTAGAAAAAAAGAAAATATTAGAGTAAGACAACCTCTACAAAAAATTCTAATTCCTGTTGTAAACAATAATAAAAACTTGATAAAAAATGTTGAAACAATTATATTAAATGAAATTAATGTAAAAGAAATAGAATATCTAAATGAAAACAACAATGTATTAAAAAAGGAGATTAAAGCTAATTTTAAAACATTAGGGCCAAAATTTGGAAAACAAATGAAAGAAATTGCCAAAAAAATTCATGCGTTAAACGATAATGAAATAAAACAGTTAGAGGCAGATAATTTAATACAACTAGATAATGGAACAACTATTGGTATTAATGACGTTATAATTAACACAAAAGATATTC